>DWZH01000094.1 GCA_019118275.1 Candidatus Brachybacterium merdavium
GCGCCGGCCGCGCACGACGCTGGGGCCGCAGCTGAGGTGAGCACATGACGTGTGGCTCCGATGCGCCGGTGTCTTGAGGCTCCAGTGCTCGCCGTCCGGACACAGGCCCAGTGGTGCCGCGCTCCTTCTACCGAAGAAGCGCACTGGCCACTGCGCGCGGCACACAGACTGTTCGAATACGGGGCAACGTGGTTGGCCGCACCTCATGACAATACGGCTGATGATGAAGAGCGTGCGTGTACTTTTGAGTGCACTTCGATCTTCTCGACAGGGAAAAACAAGGACCCCTGATCAAGCATTTTTGTTGATCAGAGGCCCGTCTTCGTAGCGGGGGCCAGATTTGAACTGACGACCTCCGGGTTATGAGCCCGGCGAGCTACCGAACTGCTCCACCCCGCGGCGAGTACCTCGGTGAGCGTACCCCATCTCCGCCGTGACACCACAATCGGAAGTCGCCGGCCTCCCCTGCCGGACGGTACGGGAACCGACCGCCGTGGATCAGTCGCGCTGGGGCTGTCGCCACATCGGCCAGAGGCTGGGTCCCTCCGGGAGCGTGATCACGGGACCGGACTCAGCGTACCCATGCCTCGCATACAGCGAGCGGTTGGCCTGACTGGAGGCCTCGAGGTAGCCCGCGATGCCGTCGGCATCGAGGTCATCGTGGTGGTGCTCCAGCAGGGCCGAGCCGATGCCTCGACCCTGGAAGTCGGAGCGCACTGCCAGGAAGGCGAGGTGATGGTGGGCTTTCTCCGGATGGTGCTGCTCGAAGGCCTCGTCGAGGGTTTCGAACCGTGGCGTGTGGTGACCGCAGGCCCGGCGCAGGCGCCGCGAGTACTGCGGCGGTTCGGGAATCGGCCGGGTGCGGTCGAACCACACCGCAACCCCGTGACCGTCCGAGGACATGTCGATGTTTCCGTGCTCGAGGGCGTGGGCCGCGATGATCAAGAACTGCCCGCGCATCGCCTGCAGCCGCACCCCGGGATCGGCGACGAGCCACGCGGCGACGTCCAGGGGGTTGAAGGCGGCGGCGATGAGGTGCGCGATGTCCGCGACGTCTGCGTCGTCGGCCGTGACGCTCATGATGTCGACATCGCTCATCAAGACGCCCCGTTCGCCGCGGCTCGGGGTACGCGAGTCTCTGCGCAGCCGGTCCCGCCGCCGATACTTGAGTACACCTGCGGGCGTGATCTCGACAGGACGAGGCCCCACAGCACGCCGGCCAGGCCGATGACCACATAGAGCGTCGGCACCAGCCAGGGCAGCGCCGACCCGGGCGGGGTTCCCAGCAGGTCCTTGAAGTTCACTATCGCCGCAGCCAGCACCAGAGCCAGGACGACGATGGCGGCGAGAGGGGCGATCCGGTGGCGCCACCTGCTCTCCATGATCGTGTTCTGCACGAAGAACCGCAGCACGCCGGCAGCCGTGATCGTGATGAGCATCAGCACGCCGAGTCCACCCGAGGTCCCGCCGTAGAAGAAGAGCTGTACCAGCGGGTCCATGCCGGTCGCTGCAAAGATCACGATCACGGTCAGGCCGATGACGCTCTGCGTCATCGACGCCGCTTGCGGTGACGAGGACCGCATCGAGGTGCGTCCCAGCGCCACCGGCAGCACGCCTTCGCGGCCCAGAGAGAACATGTACCGGGCGACCGTGTTGTGGAACGAGACCGCAGCCGCGACGATGCTGGTGACCAGCAGGACGTGAGCGATGTTCGCCACGGTGACGCCCAGCTGCGTCTCCGCCAACCCGAAGATGAGCCCGATATCCTCCTGCCGGGAGGCGTCCACGATGCCGCCGGGCCCGGTGGCAACGGTCATCGCCCATGAGGCCAGGGTGTACAGCAGCGCCAGCGCGGCGACGGAGATGTAGGTGGCACGGGGGACGGTGCGGTGCGGATCGCGGCTCTCCTCGGCATAGACGGTCGCCGCTTCGAATCCGATGAAGCCGAGCACCGCCAGGCCCAGGATGGCGCCTGCTCCGGGGCCGATCAGTTCGCCGGGCGACAAGGCCTCAAAGCTGACCTGTCCCTGTCCGGGGTGCAGGACGTTGGAGACGCTGAGCAGGGCGATGATGCCGACTTCGGCGGCCAGCAGCACCGCGAGGACGGCCCCGTTGACGTCGACGGCCTGCTGCCCGAGCACGGCCACGAATGCCCAGACGATCAGCGCCACCAGCCACCACGGCACGTCGAGACCGAACCATTGGCTCAGCAACGGGGTGCTGGACGCACCCAGGAGCCCGTACAGACCGACCTGCAAGGCGTTGTAGGCGACCAGGGCTATCCACGCCGCACCGACGCCGAACGGCTTCCCGATGCCGCGCGCGATGTAGGCGTAGAAAGCTCCGGCGTTGGTGACGTACCTGGACATGGCCACGTACCCGACCGAGAACAGCATCAGAACAGCACCGATCGCGAGGAAGGCGACCGGGATCCCGACGAGTCCGGTCATCGCGAAACCGGTCGTCACCACGCCGGCGACGACGGTCATCGGTGTGGCGGCCGTGGCGATGAAGAAGACGACTGCGGCGACGCCCAGGCGGTCAGTGGCCAGTGAGCGCTGCGGCGACGAGGGAGGGGCGATAATTCCTGAAGACACGATTACTCCAGCGAGATGGCGCGGAACCGGTGTACCTGCGAGGGACCAGGAGGGCGCCGCCGAAGCCGGCCAGGTGAGGTCCGAGCGGCGCGGGCAACATGCGAGGGGGACGGGTTCAGGTGGGCGAGGGGTCCACAGTGACGACCCTCGCGGACTATGCCTGGTGGCAGTCATGGCGTCGATGGCACGTGAGCACCCTCCCAGACGGCTCGGAAGTCCGCAAGGGGTTGCACCAATTTCTCGACCGATTGCGGCCTGCCCCAGCACGACGCGGGCATCCATGCCCACGAGTTCGTGCCGGCCGGCGGTGATGCCAGGAGCGAGATCCGGCGGGAACGTGTCACCTTGGCATCAGACACAGAAGAGCCCGGTTCCTGATCACTGAGGAACCGGGCTCTGATCTGCGACAGTAGCGGGGGCCAGATTTGAACTGACGACCTCCGGGTTATGAGCCCGGCGAGCTACCGAACTGCTCCACCCCGCGGCGACGTCCTCCACTTTAGGGGCTCGGCACGGCCGCGTCCAGACAAGTGGCGCCGAACGTGTGCCATGACACGTCAATCATCCTTTCACCAGCGTGAACATGCCTGAGCGGCCCCGACGACGGGTCGTCGGGGCCGCTCTGTCTTTCGGAGGTGGCGCGGGGTCAGCCGCCCTCGTTCTCGAGGTCCTCGTTGGCCGACACGGCACGGTTCAGCGCGTCGGCGATCCGGTCCTGGGCCTCGCCATAGGCTGTCCAGTCGCCCTCTGCCATAGCTGCGTCGGCATCCTCGACGGCCTGGTCCATGTCGGTCAGGGCCTGATCCAGCCGCTCCTGGGGAGTGCCGTCCTCGGCAGGGGCCTCCTCGGTCGGCGTTTCTTCGGCGGGCTCCTCCTCGGTCGACTCCTCCTGGCCTTCTCCCTCGACAGTGCCCTCACCGGTCTCGGTATCGGCCGTGCCGGCGACACCATCGGGGTCCGTGACCTCGGCGTCACCGGCCTGCGCGCCGGAGTCACCGCCGAAGACCAGGTCGAGAGCCTCGTCCAGGGTGGGGGCGAAACCGATCTTGTCACCGAAGGAGACCAGCACCATCTGCAGCAGCGGGTACTGGGTGCCGCCTCCGGAGGCCGAGGACTGCAGGTAGACCGGCTGCACGTACAGCAGTCCCTCGCCCACCGGCAGGGTGAGCAGGTTCCCGTTGATCACCTCGGAGGCGCCCTGCTGCAGCAGGTTCAACGCCTGTGAGACGTTCGGCTCCGAATTGAAGGTGGCCTGCACCTGACCGGGTCCGTTGACGGGGTTCGAGGCCGGCAGCCGCAGCAGGGTCATGTCGCCGTAAGACTCGGCGGGGTTGCCTGCCGTGTCCCCGGTCTCCGAGTCCACGGCCAGGAAGCCGGTGAGCACGTTCTGCCCCTCACGCGGGATGAAGCTCGAGGAGAGCGTGAACCGAGGGCTTTCCATGCCCGGCACCTGCATGGTCAGGTACATCGGGGGCTGCGGGGCCTGCTGCCCCGTGGAGCCGTCCGGGTTGGTCGGGGCGGGAACCGTGGGATCCGGCGGGACCTGCCAGAAGTCCTGCTGTCCGAAGAAGTCATCGGCGTCGGTGACCTGATAGGTCGCCATCAGTTCACGCTGGGCCTTGAACAGGTCGGCCGGGTAGCGAAGGTGGCTCATCAGCTCGCTGCTGATGTCCGTGGCGGGCTGCAGGGCGTCGGGGAAGACCTCGCCCCAGGCCGCGAGGATCGGGTCCTCGGTGTCCCATGTGTACAGGGTCACCGAGCCATCGAAGGCATTGACGGTGGCTTTGACGCCGTTGCGCATGTAGTTCGCGTTCTGCTCCCGGTAAGCGGTGGTGTCTCCGGGGGAGGTCTGCGAGTCGTTGATGACCGTATCCAGCTCGAGCGTGCGCGAATACGGGTAGCGGTCGCTGGTGGTGTACCCGTCGACGACCCACACCAGCTCGTCATCGACCACCGCCGGGTACATCTGGGAATCCAGCGAGAGGAATGGAGCCACCTCTCGGACGCGCTCCTGGGGGTCACGATCGTAGAGGATCTGGGATTCCTCGTTGAGGTACCCGGAGATCACGATATTGGGGTCACGGAACTTGATCGCGTACAGCAGCTGATTGATGAAGCTACCCACCGGCGGGCCACCGTCGCCCTGGAAGGTGTTGTACATCTGCTCGGCGGAGTCATCGTCCTCTTCCTCCTCGCCGCCGGTGACGGTCTGGTAGTCGAACTCCTGCGCGTCGGTACCCTCCGGGGCTCCGACGATCGAGTAATCGGGCGAGTGGCGGCCGAAGTAGACGCGCTCCTCGTAGCTGCCCAGCGCCCCGTCACCGGGGACCCCCGACTGCAGGAACCCCGGTTCACCGTCCGAGTTGCGGCGGTTGCCGTAGGCCGCGGCGACGCCGTAGCCGTGGGTATAGATGATGTGCTGGTTGACCCACGGCTGGGTGTCGAGCTCGAACTGGTCGGGGCGCAGCTCGCGCACGCCGATCACGGTGTCCTGGAGCTCGCCGTCGATCTCGTAGCGGTCCACGCTCAGCAGCTCGTCGAAGCCCCAGTAGCGCCGGTTCGCCTCACGCTGCTCGAAGGTGGGCGAGATGATGTTGGGGTCCATCAAGCGGATCTGGGCCGTGGTCTGCGCATCTTCGAGTAGAGCGTTGGGCTCGGCTTCGGTGGTCGCCGTGTAGGGCTCCTCCTTGACGTCCGCGATGCCGAAGGCCTCGCGGGTGGCATCGATGTTGTGCTGGATGAACGGCTGCTCGAGGGCGCGCTCGTTGGGGCTGACCTGGAATCGCTGCACCGCCCACGGGTAGACGTTGCCGACCACCAGGGTGGCCAGGATCATCAGGCCGGCGCCGATGGCCGGTATCCGCCAGTCCGCCCGGAAGACCCACACGATGAACATGGCGGCCACGACCACTGCCGAGATGGCCAGGATGGTCTGTGCCGGAAGGATCGCGTTGACATCCGTGTACGAGGCCCCGTCGAAGCGCGGGTGCTGACCGGTCAACAGGTCATAGCGGCGGAACCAGTGGCCGGCTCCTAGCAGCAGCACGTAAATCGCGGCCAGGATGCCGAGGTGGCGGCGTGCGGAACGGGTGACCTCGAGCCCGCTCTCCTGCCCCCAGGCCACGCCCCCGTAGATGAAATGCCCGATCAGTGCCCCGACGATCGCGACCAGCAGGACGAACTGGCTGAAGGAGATCGCGATGTCGATCATCGGCAGCGTGAACACATAGAACGAGATGTCGTTGCCGAGGATCGGGTCCGTCTCGCCGAAGGGCTGCGGATGCAGGAACAGCTGCACGTCCTGCCAGTTGCGTGAGGCCGCCAGGCCTCCGAAGGCACCGATGATCAGCGGCGCGGCAATGGTCAGGCCACGACGCAGCGGATCCACCGCGGACCGGAACTGCTCCAGCGCCTCCTGTTCACGGGTGACCGGCGGGTACACGGGGCGCTGCGCATAGGCGATCCGCAGACTCAGGAACAGCGGTATCGCGAACAGCAGGAAACCGACCACGAACAGCACGCCCTGGGTGATCCAGCGGACGCTGAGCACGTCGGTGAAGCCGAGCTGGCTCATCCACAGATACTTGGTCCACACCTCGGAGGCGAGGACCAGCAGCACCACCAGGGCGCCGATGGCAAGTGCGGTGATGCCCAGCGGCGACAGACGCCGGCGGGAGGCTCCACTGGAATCGGGTGCCGGACGGGGGCGCGGCCGCGGGGCGTCGCCGAAAGGGGCGGAGAAGCTCACGTATATCCTCGGGTGCGTCGTGGACGGAGCACGGGCCGCTCCTGCGTCCACGCAGGGGCGGTGGCCATACCCCGGGTACAGTGTGGTGCCCCCGCACAGGGGGACGCCCCCATTCTGACAGGTCAACCTGTAAGGACACCTTTCGATCCGATGACGACTCCTGACACTGATCCCCTCGATGCGCCTACAGCTGCTCTGGCGGCCGCGATCCTGGAGGTGAGCAGGCATGTGGACAGCGAGTCCTTCCCGGCTCCACGCTGGTTCGCGCTGGCACGCAGCAGCGAGCTGCTCGCCTCGCAGCCGGGCCTGGCAGCGCTGCTGGGTGACGACACAGCGCGCCTCGTGGCCGCTGATGAACTGCACCTGACACCGATCGAGATGGACACCGCCGAGGACGTCCCCGCGCCGACCGGGACTGATCCCGGCTCGATGGACCCCTTGGCGGTGCTGGAGTACATGGCCTGGCCCGACTTCGCCGCAGGCGGGGCCCTCGCCTGCGACCTCTCCCCCGGCGCGTGGCAGCTGCGCGAAGGCGTCGGTGTGGAGGATCTGCCGGCCGGCGAGACCCTGAGGGTGGTGGTCGGTGCTCTTGCCGACGGCACCAGCTGGTCCGCGGTGCGCCGCCCTGGGGCCGAGGGCTACGCTCTCGGCGCAGCTCTCGTTCCGGACCTCACCTCGGCGTTGATCCAGACCCTGCAGCCCCAGAGCTGACCTCGGGCCTCACAGGCGCTGACCCCTGCAGGCGGGCCGCCGGTACCGGCCGGTGCGCGGTCTGAGCTCATCCGGCGGCGACCAGCCCCTCGTCATCGGCGCCGTCCGAGGTGAGGGTCTGGGCGGCATCATCGCCGCGGCGATCGACGACCTCTCCGGTCACCGGGTCGTGGTCCGGGATGTCCGAAGCCTTCAGGGGGCGGGTGAACACCGCCCTGCCGAAGGTCAGGTCGTGGCCGATCGCATCGGCGTTCACGGTCAGGGAGTGACGAACCGTGCCGTCGACACCGGTCCATTCGGAGCTGTTCAGCCGGCCGGTCACGACCAGGGGCTGTCCCTTGGTGACCGAGGCGAGCACGTTGCGGGCCAGCTGGTTCCGTGCGAAGACGGTGATGAATTCGGTCTTGCGATCGCCGTATGTGCCCTTCTCGCTGTCGTAGTAGCTGGGGGTGACAGCGATGCGCAGGATCGAGGTGAACGGGCCGTCGTTGCCCTCTCGCGTCTGCGGATCGCCGGTGGCGTTGCCCTGCAGGGTGGTTCGGATCTCTCTCATGGTGGTTCCTTCCACGAAGTCCGGGGATCCCCGGCGTCGGCTTCCCTGCCGACGTCCTCAGGCTTCCCTCCTGCGCGGGCTCGGGCCACCGTCCTTCCCACGCTGTGGATGCAGGGACGGTGGGGAGGAGCCATCGTCCAGGCATGCCATCGCCCACGCATGCGGACGGCCGGTCCCCGGTGCTGGGGACCGGCCGTCATGGGCCTGCGCGCTCCGATCAGGCGGTGGGGACCACCAGGCCGGGCGCCGTGCTGCGAGCAGCCTCGAACCGCGCCTGGACATCCGCCCAGTTCACG
>DWZH01000095.1 GCA_019118275.1 Candidatus Brachybacterium merdavium
GCTAGGGCTGCCGGCCCCGTCTCCCACGGATCCGCAGGCCAGCTCCAGGGCCGACGGTGGCGTCCAGGTCAGCGCCCCGCTGTCGCAACTGGGACAGCAGTGGCCCACCGATGGCCGCACGATCGGCATCGTGGTCGACCCCGAGGCCGACAATGCGGGCCTGACCGCGCTGCACGAGATGGTCGTGAACGCGTCCATGGTGCCGCTGCTGATCGCCCCGCAGGGTGGTGAGGTGGCCGCCGTGCCGGTCGCCCGGACCTTCGGCACCGCCCGCTCGGTGGAGTTCGACGCGCTGCTGCTGGCGGGCAACCCCGGCGCAGGACCCGATGCACGGCCGACGATCGACCCCAAGGCCGGCGGCCCCGCCCTGGGTGGGGTGGAACCGCGGCTGGGGCTGCTGATCGACGAATGCTGGCGTCACTCGAAGGCGATCGGCGCCTTCGGCGCGGGCCAGGAGGCGCTCGAGTCCCGCACCCCGGCCGGGTCTCCCGGCCTGGTCACCGGCGAGGACGGGCCGACGGTGTTCGGCGAGGTCCACCGGCTGCTCGGCTCCCACCGCGTCTGGGAGAGGTTCCCCGCCGGGGTGTGAGCGGCCGGTCAGCGCGCGGTCAGGAGCCGGGCTCGGTGAACACCCGCTCCCACCAGTCCAGGACCGCCTCGAAGCGCTCCACGCGGTGCCGGGGGGAGCCCGTGCGGGTCAGTTCATGGTCCTCACCGGGGAAGATCAGCATCTCCGCCTGGACACCGGCGCGCCGCAGGGCCGTGTAGTAGCGCGTGCCCTGTTCGAGCGGGCAGCGCAGATCCTGCTCGGCGTGGATCACCAGGGTCGGGGTGCGCACCTGTCCGGCGCGCGCGAAGGCGCTCTGCCGCTCGAGGTCCGCGGCCGAGGAGCCGATGTACTCGTCACCGAAGTAGGAGCCGATGTCGCTGGTGCCCTGGAAGCTGAGCGGGTCCAGGAAGCCCCGCTCGACGATCGCGCCGCGGAAGCGGTGGTCGTGGGCGATGGTCCAGGCGGTCAGATAGCCGCCGTAGGAGCCGCCCATGATGCCCAGCTGCTCGGCGTCCAGCCGGTCGTCGGCCTCCAGCGCCCCGTCCAGGAAGTCGATCACGTCCTCGAAGTCCACGGTCCCGAAGGCCCGTCGTACCGCGCGACCGTGGGCTCGTCCATACCCGGCCGAACCGCGGGGGTTGCAGTAGGCGACCGCGTACCCGGCCGCCACCAGCGTCTGGACCTCGTCGAAGACACCGATGCCGTAGGCCGCGTAGGGACCGCCGTGGATCATCAGGATCGTCGGGAAGGGGCCCTCGCCGTCCGGGGCCGCGAGCCAGCCGTGGACGGGATATCCGCCGCGGCCCTCGATCTCCAGCTCCCGCGGCACCGCCAGCCCGGCATCGCGCAGCGCCTGGCCGGTATCGACGAGCGTCCGCGGCGGGCTCTGCCCCTCGACCGCGACCAGGGCGCCCCGGGTGTCCGGGGTCGAGAGTGCGGCCGCGACCAGCGTCCCGCTATCGATGGCCACGGCGTCGGCGCCCTCGACGGACACGTCCCCGTCGAGGACGGTGGTCACCGCGCCGTCGCGGGCCACCCGCAGCAGATGGGTGCGCCCGCGGGTCAGGCGGCGCACCAGGAAGTCCGGGCCGATCACCTCGAGGTCGGCGCCGGAGCTCGCGACATCGAGCGTCTCCGGATCGGTCAGCCGGTGCGGCCCAGCCTCCTCCAGCAGCCACAGCGCGACATCAGGCGCCACCGAGTCCCGGCCCTGCGCAGGCCGGGAGGCCAGCATCGCGACCGTGCCATCGCCCGCGACGGCCGCTCGGGCGATGCGGAACCCGTCGGCCGCCGACAGGAGCGTGCGGGCCGTGCCGCCGGTCGCGGGCAGGGAGACCAGCGCGGTGCGCAGATCCCGGTGCTCGCTCTCGTAATCCTCCCGAACGGCCAACACCGCGGACCCGTCGGCCGTGAACACCGGGGCGGTGTGCTCGGCGATGCCGCTGGTCAGCTGCACGGGCTCGACCGGGATCGATGGATGCTCCTGGGTGCCACCGTCGGGGCGCGGGGCGGGGGCGTAGGCGGGTTCGGTGCCGGGAGGGGTGGCGGCGACCGTGAACACCTGGGCGGGCCGGTCGGTGGTGTACCCGACGCCATTGGCGCTCCAACGCACTCCGGAGACGCGGCGCGGGGACTCCGCTGCCGCGCCCAGACCCTCCACGCTCCCGTAGCGACCTTGCTCGGGGACACGGGAGGTGAAGGCCAGCTGTGAACCGTCGGGCGACCAGGCGAAGGAGCCGATCCCGAGCAGTTGATCGGTGACCTGCAGCGTCTCCCCGCCCCGGGCGTCGAGCAGATGCAGCTGCCGCCTGCCATGCGCATCCGGCCGCAGGAACGCGACCGTCGTGCCGTCGGGAGACAGCTGCGGGACGGTGTCGGCTACCCCGCGGGTGAGCCTCCGCGGCGACGAGTCGCCCCCGGCAGCCAGCTCGATCCTCCACAGCTGTCCCACAGCCCGGTCGGCCTGCAGGTCAGGACGGGCGGACGCATAGACCGCGAAGGATCCATCGGGCGCGAGGGACGGACGGGACAGGGAGATCAGCAGCTCGATATCGGTGGGTTTCACGGA
>DWZH01000096.1 GCA_019118275.1 Candidatus Brachybacterium merdavium
CCGCAGATCGCCCTGACCCCGCTCGACGGCCGCTACCGCGCACAGACCGCGCCGCTGGTCGACCACCTCTCCGAGGCGGCGCTGAACCGCTCCCGCCTGGTGGTGGAGACCGAGTGGATGATCCACCTGCTGGATGCCGAGGTGATCCCCGGGCTGCGCACGCTGACGGAGCAGGAGCGCACGCTGCTGCACGCCATCCCCGAGGACTTCGGGGCCGAGGGCATCGCCGAGCACGGCGAGATCGAGCGCGAGACCGTCCACGACGTCAAGGCGATCGAGTACTACATCAAGCGCCGCCTGGCCGGCACCTCGCTCGAGGAGCTCGCCGAGGTGGTGCACATCTACTGCACCAGCGAGGACATCAACAACCTCTCCTACGCGCTGATGGTCAAGGGCGCGATCGAGCAGGTGTGGCTGCCGGCGCTGCGCGCAGTGGTCGAGGATCTGTCCGGCCTCGCCCACGAGACGGCCGAGGTGCCGATGCTCTCGCGCACCCACGGCCAGCCCGCCACCCCCACCACGCTGGGCAAGGAGCTGGCGGTGTTCGCCTATCGCCTGACCCGTCAGGTCGAGCGGATCGCGGCCGACGAGTACCTGGGCAAGATCAACGGTGCCACCGGCACCTACGCGGCGCACGCGATCTCCGTGCCCTCGGCCGACTGGGAGCAGGTCTCCCGCTCCTTCGTCGAGCACCTGGGGCTGACCTGGAACCCGCTGACCACGCAGATCGAGTCGCACGACTGGCAGGCCGAGCTGTACTCCGACATCGCCCGCGCCGGCCGGATCCTGCACAACCTGGCCACCGATGTCTGGACCTACATCTCGATGGGCTACTTCCGTCAGCGCCTGTCCGCCCAGGGCGGCACCGGCTCCTCGACGATGCCCCACAAGGTCAACCCCATCCGCTTCGAGAACGCCGAGGCGAACCTGGAGATCTCCGGGGCGCTGCTGGACTCGCTGGCCTCGACGCTGGTGACCTCGCGCCTGCAGCGGGACCTGACCGATTCCACCACCCAGCGCAACATCGGGCCCGCGATCGGGCACTCGCTGCTGGCCATCGCCAACATCCGCAAGGGGCTGGCCGGCCTGGACGTGGACGCCGAGGCCATGGCCGCCGACCTCGACGGCAACTGGGAGGTGCTCGGCGAGGCCGTGCAGTCGGTGATGCGCACCCTGGGCGTGCAGGGCGCCGCGGGCATGGACAACCCCTACGAGCGGCTGAAGGACCTCACCCGCGGTCAGCGGGTGGACGGGCCGGCGATGCGCGAGTTCATCCGGTCCCTGGGCCTGCCGGAGGCTGAGCAGGCACGCCTGCTGGAGCTGTCCCCCGCCACCTACACCGGCTACGCGGCCGGCCTGGTCACGCGCCTGGACGAGCTCGGGAGCGAGGAGCGCTCATGAGCCCGGCCGAGCAGCCCCGGGGGACCGAGGGCACGGGTGCGGGGCCGTCGGCCGCGGACGGGGCGCCGGCGCCGGACGCCGCCCAGCGCCCCGATGCCGGGGTGCCCGATCCCGCGCCCGGTGATCACGGCACCCACGGCGATCCCGGCTACCACGGCGACAAGTCGGGGTACCTGCGCCGGCTGAAGCTGATCGAGGGGCAGGTGCGCGGGGTCCATCGCATGGTCGACGAGGACGCCTACTGCATCGACGTGCTCACCCAGATCTCCGCCGTGTCCAAGGCCCTGCAGTCGGTCGCGCTGGGCCTGGCGGACGACCACATCCACCACTGCGTCCATGCCGCCGCCCGCTCCGGCGACACCGAGGAGCTGGACCGCAAGATGGACGAGATCATGGCCGCGGTCAAGCGGCTGATGAAGTGACGGGCACCGCCCCTCTCTCGGTCCACGAGGCCGCTGCCCTGCCGCGGTCCTTCTGCGACCGTCCCGTGCTGGAGCTGGCTCCCCTGCTGCTGGGCTGCGTGCTGGTGGGCCGCGGGGTGGCCCTGCGGATCACCGAGGTGGAGGCCTACGTCGGCTCCGAGGATCCCGGCTCCCACGCCTACAAGGGGCCCACCGCGCGCAACGCGACCATGTTCGGCCCGCCCGCCCATCTGTACGTGTACCGGCACATGGGCCTGCACTCGTGCATGAACGTGGTGGCCGACGTCGCGGGGACCGGCACCGGTTGCCTGATCCGGGCCGGGGAGATCATCGACGGCACCGAGCTCGCCTTCCAGCGGCGGCGGGCCACCGGGGTGTGCCGCGCCGAGCGGGACCTGGCCCGCGGACCGGGCCGGGCGACCGTGGCCTGCGGCATCACCTATACCGATGATGGCCTGGACCTGTGCGACCTGCAGGCGCTGGGCGAGATGCACCTGGTCGGGCGGGTGGACCCGCGCGACCGGGCGGATGGCGAGCGGACGGGTGAGGAGCCGCTGATGCCCCATCCGCGGCTGGCGGCCGGCCCGCGGATCGGGCTGCGCGAGGAGGCCTCGGACCCGGCCCGGTACCCGTGGCGCTACCGCATCGCCGGTGACCCGACCGTCTCCGGGCCGGGCCGGTTCAACCGCTGAACGGGCACCTGCCCCGCGCGGTCAGCCGGCCGGGGACGGCGTGCGCTCAGCGGGGGCGGACCGAGAGCACATCGATGTTCGCCTCGTCCGGCAGCCGAAGTGCCAGACCGATGGTCGCCGCGACCGTCTCCGGGCGCATGTAGTCCCCTTCGCGGTACTCTCCGCCCTCGGAGGCCCGCAGCTGGCGCTGCATGTCGGTGGCGGTGCGCCCGGGGTGCACGGAGCTGACCCGCACCCCGTGCTCACGCTCCTCGGCGCGCAGGGCATCGGTGAAGGCGCGCAGCGCGAACTTGGAGGCCGCGTAGGCGCTGCCGCCGGGGCCGGAGGTGAAGCCGGAGCCGGAGTTGATCGCCACCACCGTGCCGCGGGCCTGCCGCAGGGCGGGCAGCAGCAGGCGGGTGAGGTCGGCGATGGCGGTGACATTGGCAGTGAAGGAGCGGGTCCAGTCCGCGGCGGAGAGCTCCTCGATGCGCCCGCGCACCAGCACCCCGGCGGAGTGGACCAGCCCATCCAGCCCCTGGGCCAGGTCGAGCGCGGCGACCTGCTCCGCGACGGCCGGTGGGTCGGTGAGATCGGCGGGGAAGGGCCGCGCCGAGGGCAGCTGCGCGGCCAGCTCCCGAAGGTCTGCCCGGTCGCGGCCGCCCAGGATCAGGTGATGGTCGTCGGCGAGCTCGGAGACGAGGGCGCGGCCGATCCCGCGCGTGGCACCGGTGATAAGGACAGTCGGCATGGTCATGGCCTCGAGTCTGGCACGATGTGGCCGTGAACGCCTCGGACACCACACGGCCTGACCAGCCCGGACGGCCCGAGCCCGACCCCGGGGCCGATCCGGCACCGGCGTCCGCCGCGGGCTCCCCCGCCGCGGGTGCCGCTCCCTTCCGGCCCGGCCGCGGCTGGCTGCGGGCCGAGGTGGTGATCGTGCTGGCCCTGTCGCTCGGGCAGAGCGCGGTGTACTCGCTGCTGTCCCTGGCTCAGGCCCTGGCGACAGGGCCGCTGTCGGAGCAGACCGCCGCGTTGAACCGGTCCCTGCGCCCCGATCCGTGGCTCGATCTGCTGTACCAGCTGCTGTCGATTACCTTCGCGCTGGTACCGGTCGTCCTGGTGGTGGCACTGCTGACGCTGACCGCCGGGACCGTCGGCCGGGCCCTGCGGGATCTGGGCATGGACCTGGGCCGGCCCCTGAAGGACGTTGGCTGGGGCCTGGCCCTGACCATGGGGATCGGACTGCCGGGCCTGGCCGTCTACTACCTGGGCCGGGTGCTGGGGGCGACGGTCGAGGTGGTCCCGGCGACGCTGGACCAGCACTGGTGGACGGTGCCGGTGCTGATCGGGCACGCTCTGAAGAACGCGCTGGTCGAAGAGGTGATCGTGGTCGGCTACCTCTACCAGCGGCTGGAGCGGCTGGGCTGGTCGCCGCGACGGATCCTGCTCGTCTCGGCTCTGCTGCGCGGGGCGTACCACACCTATCAGGGCGTCGGTCCGGGCCTGGCGAATCTGGGGATGGGGCTGGTGTTCGGCGAGTGGTACCGGCGCACCCGCCGGACCCTGCCGCTGGTGGTCGCCCACACCTTGATCGATGTGTTCGCCTTCGTCGGCTATGCCCTGCTGCAGAATCTGATCACGACCTGAGCGGGTGGGCGGGGACTGCTCAGATGATGGTGGGCTCGCCGTCGCCGTCGGCGACGACCGGCAGATCCGACTCCAGCCACAGGTCCATGCCGCCGCTGACGTTGATCGCGTCGAAGCCGTTGTTGTTCAGCCACTGGGCGACCTGGATGCTGCGCCCGCCGGTGCGGCAGACGATGTACAGATCCTGGTCGTCCTCGGGCAGCTTGTCGAGGTTCTCCAGCAGCGAGCTGGCGGGCAGGTGGTGGGCGTCGGGGGCGTGCCCGGCGTCCCATTCGCCTTGCTCGCGCACGTCGATCAGGTAGGCACCCTCGGGCACCTCGGTCGGGGCCACGTTCTCGGTCTCCATGGCTCCACCCTAATGCCGGTACCGGGCGGGGGGCTCAGGCGGTGCGCACGGCGTACCGCCTGACCAGGGGCGAGGAGACCAGCACGGCACCGATCACCAGGGCATAGGCACCGGCGACGCTCACCAGGTACTGGATCCCTGCTGCGGGATCGGAGGTGGCCCCACCGATCACGGAGACCACCACGAGCAGCGCGGTGCCGGCCGCCAGGACGGAGCTGAGCAGGACCGGGATCGCGATCTCGGCGAGCCGTGCCCGGTGGAGCTGGCCCACTTCGGCACCTGCGATGTGCTGGGAGCGCAGCTGAGGGGCGTGGTCGATCACGCGTGCCGTCTGGGTCACGCCCGTGGACACCGCTGCGAGCACGGCCGCGATCCCGAGGGTGAGCATGCCACCGGTGCGCATCGCGGTGGTGATCATCGTGTCCTCCGGGGTCGTGCCCTGCTCGAGGGACGAGATGGAGGTGAGCATGCCCGCGATGATCAGCGCGAAGGTGATGATCGACACCGCGCGCCAGCCCGAGCGGGGGTCCGCCGCCAGACGCCGGGCGCCCACCAGCAGCGACGGGCTCGGGCTGAGCGCCGCCACCGCTCTCGCCACGGCCCACACGATGAACGGGCCGGCCACGTTCACCCCCGCCACGACTGCGCCGATCATCAGCACCATGATGGTGATGCCGGTCAGGAGATCAGCCTGGGCGACGGCCCCGAAGATCTGCGAGAACCCGATGAAGGCGAGGATCAGCAGCCCCCAGGCGACCACGCGCATCACGGACATGCGGATGGTGCGCGAGTCCCGCGCCACGCCGAGGGGGCTGAGGACGACGCCGGTCAGAGAGATCGCCGCCGAGCCGACCGCCAGGAGCGCTATCCCCAGCACGATCAGCGAATACGCCCACCACGGCAGCAGGAGCTCCCCGACGGTGAACGCGGTGATGCCGAAGTCGAGGTGGGTCAGCAGCGGGGTCGCCGCCAGGTGCAGGGCGATCCCGGCGATCGCGCCGAGCAGCGCCTGCGCGGCGACGTCGAGCACGGCGATCCCGCCGACCTGACCCGTGGTCCCGCCCACCAGGCGCATCGCCGCGAGATCTCGCTCACGACGGACGAGGGAGAGGCGGGCGGCCGAGCCTCCGAAGCCGATCGCGCTGGGCAGCAGCAATGCGGAGGCGACCGCGGCACAGATGACGAGGAACCCGATCACCGCGTCCTCGCCCTCGAGGGCCCCGGTCGACTCGCCCGAGGGGAGCCGGCCGATGAAGGCGAACAGCCCGCCGGTCACGGTGGCGATGATCCCGGTCGCGGCGGCGAAGGCGATGATCGGCAGGAGGTCGGCGATCGCGCCGCGCCGGCGCAGCAGCAGCGGGGCCGAGGCGAGCAGCGCGCTCATCGGGCACCCCCTGCCTGTGGCCGGGCCTGCTGCGGTCGACGGAACTCCTGCTCGATACGACCGTCGCGCATCGCGACGGTGCGGTTGCAGACCGCGGCGACCGAGGCATCATGGGTGACCATCACAAGGCTCGCACCGGTGCGGTGGCAGGCCTGGGCCAGCACGTCCAGGACGGCCTGTCCGGTGGTCTGGTCCAGCGCTCCGGTGGGCTCGTCGGCGAAGACGACGCTGGGGGCGCCGGCCAGGGCGCGGGCGATGGCGACCCGCTGAGCCTGGCCGCCGGAGAGCTGGCCGGGACGGCGCGCGTGCATGCCCTGCAGGCCGAGCCGGTCCAGCCAGAGGGCGGCATCGGCCGCGGCCTGCTTGCGGGAGGTCCCGGCCAGCATCCGGGGCAGCAGCACGTTCTCCAGTGCGGTCAGCTCGGGGAGCAGCTGACCGTCCTGGAACACGAAGCCGAAGTCCTCGCGGCGCAGGCGGGTGCGACGGCGGTCGCTGAGCGTTGCCAGGTCGGTGCCGTCGAGGTCGACCGCACCGGAGCTGGGCTGCAGGATCCCGGCGAGCACGTGCAGCAGGGTGGTCTTGCCGCAGCCGGAGGGGCCCATGATGGCCAGGGAGTCGGCGCGGGCGATGTCCAGGTCCACGCCATCCAGGGCGCGGGTGGCGGTGCTCTGCTCGCCGTAGGTCTTGACCAGGCGACGGGCACGCAGGACCGGTGCGACCGCGACGTCGGGGCGGCCCCCGGGTGCGGAGGCTGTCGCTGCTGTGGGGGGTGTCGGAGGGGCGGTGGGGGCGGAGGTGCGGAACATGCCCTCAGGTTCGCTCCTCCCCCACCCGGAGCGCTTCGGCCTGAGGATCGATATCGCGGGGCCGGCATCAGACCGTGGTCTGATGCGACGGCCGCAGCCGGGGCGATGCGCTCGCTCCGGCTGCGGGGGATCAGCCGAAGCGGCCGGAGATGTAGTCCTCGGTCTGCGTGTTGCCGGGGTTGGTGAACATCTGCTCGGTGTCGTCGATCTCGATCAGGCGGCCGGGCTCACCGGTGCCGGCGATGTTGAAGAAGCCGGTGCGGTCGGAGACCCGGGAGGCCTGTTGCATGTTGTGGGTGACGATCACGATCGTGTACTCCTGCTTCAGCTCGTGGATCAGGTCCTCGATCGCGAGCGTGGAGATCGGGTCCAGCGCCGAGCAGGGCTCGTCCATCAGCACGACCTCCGGTCTGACCGCGATGGTGCGGGCGATGCACAGGCGCTGCTGCTGCCCGCCCGACAGTCCCATGCCCGGCTTGTCCAGGCGGTCCTTGACCTCGTTCCACAGGTTCGCGCCCTTCAGGGAGCGCTCGAGCAGCTCCTCCTGGGCGCTCTTGGCCATGCGCCGGTTGTTGAGCTTCACCCCCGCCAGGACGTTGTCCCGGATCGACATGGTGGGGAACGGGTTGGCTTTCTGGAACACCATGCCGACCCGGCGGCGCACATTGACCGGGTCCACCCGGGGGTCGTAGATGTCCTCGCCGTTGATCTCCACCGTGCCCTGGGCGTAGGCGCCGGGGATCACCTCGTGCATCCGATTCAGGGTGCGCAGGAAGGTCGACTTGCCGCAGCCGGAGGGGCCGATCAGGGCCGTCACCGAACGGGGCAGGATCTGGACGTCGACGTCCGCCACGGCCCTGAAGTCGCCGTAGTAGATGTTGAGGTCTTCGACGTTGATGGGCTGAGGGGCGGCCATCAGGAGTCCTTTCGCAGGGGCGTCAGCGCGGCGGCTGCTCGCGGTGAGCATCAGCTCAGCGGCTGATCTTCGGGGAGAAGTAGTAGCTGACCAGACGCGCGATGATGTTGAGCACCATCACGATGATGATCAGGGTCAGTGCGGCCGCCCAGGCACGGTCGATGTTGGTGGTCACGGTGCAGGCGTAGACCTCCTGGTTGACCGGGTTGGTGACCGTGTCGTTCATGCAGGTCGCGTTGCCGTTGAGGTACTGCTGGTGGATGAACGTCGGCAGGGTCGCCATGCGGCCGTCGAACATGTTCCAGTTGATCGAGGTCACCATGCCGACGGTCAGCAGCAGCGGTGCGGTCTCGCCGATCACGCGGGCGATGGCCAGGGTGATGCCGGTGGTCAGCCCCGCCACCGAGGTGCGCAGCACCACGCGCACGATGGTGAGCCACTTGGGCACACCGAGCGCGTAGGAGGCCTCGCGCAGGTCCATCGGGACCAGGCGCAGCATCTCCTCGCTGGAGCGGACCACGGTGGGGATCATCAGCAGGGACAGGGCCACCGAGCCCATGATGCCCATGCGCACGCCCTGCTCGCCCTCGGGCAGGAAGGCGATGAACAGGGCCAGGCCGAACAGGCCGGCCACGATCGAGGGGATGCCGGTCATCACGTCGACCAGGAAGGTGACGCCCTTGCCGAGCACGCGGCGCCAGCCCTGATCGGCGTACTCGACCAGGAAGATCGCCGTGAACAGGCCGATCGGGATGGAGATGATCGAGGCCCACAGGGTGATCAGCAAGGTGCCGATGGTCGCGTGCAGCACGCCGCCCGCGTCGGCGCCGCCGATGATGCCGGACATGTCGGTGGTCCAGAATGCGAAGGGGGTGGGAGAGGCCTGGACCACGCGCATCAGGCCACGGCTGATCACCTCCCACAGCAGTGAGAGCAGGGGGAACATCGCGATCGCGAAGGCGCCGATGACGATCAGGGTCATCAGCCGGTCCATCGCCCAGCGCCGGCCTTCGCGGAAGCGGGAGTAGAGATAGCCGATCGTCAGGTGCAGGACGAATCCCAGCAGGATCGCCGAGGCGATCGACAGGGCGTCGAAGACCGCCAGGATCGCGGTGGCCAGCACCAGGCCGGCGATGCCGGTGTAGATCAGGTGGTACCAGGGCAGCCGCCGCTCGTCGGCGGGCCGCATCATGGTCTGCTGCTCGGAAGGGGTCGTCGTGCTCATAGGGCCTCAGCTCTTGACGCCGCTGCGGGAGACGATCCAGCGCGCGATCGCGTTGATGATGAAGGTCAAAACGAACAGCACCAGTCCGGTGAACACCAGCAGGGACATGTCCACGCCGCTGGCCTCCGCCTGGCGGGAGGCGATGTTCGCGGCGATCGACTGGTGGTTGCCGACCTCGAGGATGTGCAGCGAGAAGGTGAAACCGGGGGCGAGGATCATCAGCACCGCCATGGTCTCGCCGAGAGCCCGGCCCAGGCCGAGCATCGACGCCGCCACCGCGCCGCTGCGCCCGAAGGGGAGCACGACGGTCCTGATCACCTCCCAGCGGGTGGCGCCGAGCGCCAGCGCCGCCTCCTCCTGCAGGGGCGGGGTCTGCAGGAACACCTCGCGGGAGACGGCGGTGATGATCGGCAGGACCATCACGGCAAGTACGACGGAGGCGGAGGCGAGGTTGCGCATGGGGGCCGTGGGGTCTCCGGCGAAGAGCGCGATCACCGGCTCGCCTCCGACCCAGGGCAGGAACTGCGGCCAGACCGGCCAGCTGCCCAGAGTGTTGTTGAGGAAGAGGTACAGCGGCTCGAGGCGGGGGACCAGCCAGATGCCGCCCCAGAGGCCGTAGACCACGGAGGGGACCGCTGCCAGCAGATCGATCAGGTAGCCCAGACCCGCGGCCATCCGGCGCGGCGCGTAGTGGGAGATGAACAGCGCGATACCGATGGAGACCGGGATGGCGACCGCCAGGGCCAGCGCGGAGGCCAGCACGGTGCCGAAGATCAGCGGCAGCGTGTAGTCGATCAGCGAGAAGTCCGCGGTGCCGCTCAGCTCCTGGCTGGCCAGGATGGCGGGCATCGACTCGCTGGTGAGGAAGATCGCGACCAAGGCGAGGGTCACGAAGATCAGCACGCCGGCGCCGATGCTCAAGGTCCCGAAGACGCTGTCGCCGACGCGTCGGCCGCTGCGCCGCATCGAGGGCGAGCGCTCCCGCGTGGGGTGGGGCGCTGTGTCGGTGGTGCTCATGGATGGCCTTCCTCGGAGCTCACGGGAGTCGGGCTGACATGTCCGTGCCGCCGAGCCGGTCTGGGCTCGGCGGCACGGAGCGATCGTAGGGCGTCGATCAGCCCGCGGTGATGCCGTCGATCGAGGCCAGGGCCTCCTCGCGCAGGGCCTCCGTCAGCGGGGCGGAACCGGCGTTGTCGGCCGCCACCTGCTGGCCCTCCTCGGAGACGACGTAGGAGGCGTAGGCCTTCACGTTGTCCGCGCTGGCCTGGTCGGGATAGGAGCCGCACATGATCATGTACGTGACCAGCACGATCGGGTAGGAACCGGACTCGGTGGTGTCACGGGCGAGGTCCATGACGATGTCGTTGTCCTCGCGTCCCTCCTCGCGGGGGGAGATCTCCACGGCGGTGGCCGCGGCCTCGGCGGAGTAGGGGACGAACTCGTCGCCGACCTGGACGTTGGCGACACCGAGGTTGCCGGCCTGGGAGGCGTCGGCGTAGCCGATGGTGCCGTGGCCGCCCTCGACGGTGGAGATCATGCCGGAGGTGCCGTTGCCGGACTGGCCGCCGGAGACCGGCCAGGTCTCGACCGGGCCGTGGGTCCAGGCGTCGGCGGCGGTCTCGGAGAGGTACTCGGTGAAGTTCTCGGTGGTGCCGGAGTCGTCCGAGCGGTGGACCGGGACGATCGGCTCCTCGGGCAGATCGGCATCCGGGTTGTGCTCGGCGATGGCCGGGTCGTTCCAGCTGGTGATGTCGCCGGCGAAGATGCCGCCCAGCGCCTCGGGGGTGAGGTTCAGCTCCTCGACGCCCTCGAGGTTGAACACCACGGCGATCGGGGAGATGTAGACGGGGATGTTGAAGGCCTGCTCGCCGTTGCAGACCTCGGTGGAGGTGGCCAGCTCCTCCTCGTCCATGGCGGCGTCGGAGCCCGCGAAGTCGACCTCGCCGCTCAGGAACTGCTCACGACCGGTGCCGGATCCGGTGGCGTCGTAGGTGACGGTGATGTCGCCGCCCTCGGCGCTCGCCAGGCCCATGAAGGACTCGGTCCACGCGGTCTGGGCGTTCTGCATCGAGGAGGCGCCGGAGGCGGCCAGGTTGCCGGTCAGCTCCGCGTAGCCGCTCTCCGCGCCGCCGCTGTCCGAGCCGGAGTCGTTGCTGCCGGCCTCGCCGCCACCGCCGCAGGCGGACAGGGCGAGGGCGCCGCTCAGGGTGAGTCCGGCGAGTGCGGCCAGCTTGTTCTTGCGAACGTTCACTGCGAGTCCTTTCGGGGCGAGAGCCCGGATGGGGTGAAGCGTGGGGACTGACAGCGGCGACGCTAAGGAGCCCAGATGACCGGGCGCCCGCCCGCACGTGAACAATGGGTAAACGCACCCCCGGACTACATGAGTGCGCAGGTCATGGCGATGATGGAACGGATCACAGCGCGGGTGACGCCACGGTCCGAGCGGGAGCCGCCGGCCTCGTCGCCGGCCCCCGGCGCCCAGCTCATCCCAGGTTCGGCAGGTGCCTCTCGAGGGCGACCACGGTGCCGGCCGGGGTGGTGTGCAGCATCAGCGCCTCGCCGGCGGCCAGGTAGGGGTTCTGCCGCGGCAGCTCGAAGGCGGTGCCGCGGGTGGCGGCCTCGCGGACGCAGGAGATCACCGTCGGCAGCACCGGCCGGTGCGTGCACACCACGGTCCCGCGGGCCTCACCCAGCACACGCTCGATCATGGCCGTGGTCCGGGAGGGATGGTCGCGGTGGCCGGCCTCGGAGAGCTCGTCCTTGGTGGCGATCTTCAGACCTTCCAGGCGGGTGAAGGGTTCGACGGTGTCCCGGCACCGTTTCCAGGGGCTGGACAGCACCCGGCCGGGGTCGAAGGCGTCGATCAGATCCGGAAGCGCCTTGGCCTGCTTCCTCCCCTTGGAGTTCAGCGGCCGCGACTTCTCCCCCTTCTTCCATTTCGAGCGGGACCGGGCGGCCCCGTGCCGCTGGATGATGATCGGGACCGTCACCAGCTCCTCGCTGTCCAGGAAACGCCGCAGCGCGGTCAGGGCCACCACGTCGCTCTGTCGGGTCAGCAGCTCCTCGGCCTCGTCGAGGCCGACCCAGCTCGTGGTGTCGATCTCCGTGGGATCGACCGGGCCCGGGCCGGTCTTGGAGCGCACGGTCGCGGTCCAGAACTGGACGATCTTGGTGCGGCCGTCGGGCAGCAGGTAGACCGCGGCGGGAAGCGGCCGGTGCAGCCGCACGCGGTAGCCGGTCTCCTCGGCCACCTCCCGCACCGCGGCGGCCGGGAAGGTCTCACCCTTGTCGAGCTTGCCCTTGGGGATCGACCAGTCGTCGTAACGGGGCCGATGCACCAGCAGCACCTGCAGACCATCGCTGCGTTCGCGCCAGGTCAGGGCACCGGCGGCGAGGACGGGCGGCGGGGTGCCGGGGGCCACGCGCACCCTCAGCCCTGCTTCGCCGCCGCGTGCATCTGCACGTCCTGGCCGCTGGTGGTGAAGCCCCAGCGCTCATAGAGGGCCACGGCCGGGGCGTTGTCCGCCTCGACATACAGCTCCACTCCCGGCGCGCCGAGGTCCTGCAACCGGGTCAGCGCCGCATGCAGCAGGTGCCCGGCCACACCGTGCCCTTGGACCGAGGGGGAGGTGGCCACGACGTAGAGCTCCGCGTCGCCCGCCGGGTCCTCGCGCTTGATCCACACGAAACCGATCAGCTCGCCCGCGCGCCGGCCCAGCAGCAGATCCTCGGGATCGAACCAGGGCTCGGCCCGTCGCCGGTCGAGATCGGCCCGGGTCATCGAGCCCTGCTCGGGGTGGTCGGCGAAGGCCTCGGCGTTGACCGTGACCCACTGATCGGCGTCGCGCTCGGCCCGGAAGGTGTCCAGCTCGAGACCGGGCAGGGTCGAGGCCGTGACCTCGGGCAGGGGGTGCTCGGCACCGAGCGGGCGGCGCATGGTCAGCAGGTGCCGGCTCTCGCGCAGACCGTGGCCGCGCAGGAAGGCCAGGGACCCTTCCAGGGCGCCATGGGCCCAGACGCCGGCGTCGGGCCGCAGCTCCAGGACGGCGCGCAGCAGGGCCGAGCCATGGCCGTGGCGGCGGTGGCCGGGATCGACCATGCCCTGCACGGTGCCGTCGGCCAGCAGATTGGTGTAGCCGATGACGCGCTCCCGCTCGCCGTCGGACGGATCGGTGCGGGTGATCAGCAGGTGCTGCGCGCTGTCGCCGTCGAGGGAGAGCCTGGCGGCCTCGTCGAGGGCGGCGACGCCGTCGTGCGCGGTGGTCGCCTCCAGCAGCTCGCCGACCGCGGCGCGCCGCGCCTCCGACAGGACATCGGTCGTGATCATGTGGTCCTTCCGGTGCGCATGATGACGTCGCCATCCGTGGGCGCTCGTAGAATGCCCACTGTAGCGCTCGGCCGACGCCTGTTCGTCGGCCGTCGCGTCGATCTGGAACCGAAGGCGAGGGAGGCCTCATGTCCGCTCCCGAGCGTGCCCCGCTCGGAGCAGCGCTGGCGATGCTGCTGACTGTGGTCTCCCTCACCGGGGCCCACTCCCCCGTGCTGATGGCCGGCGCGATCGGCGTGCTGTCCGTGCTGCTGGCGATCTCCTGGCCCGAGCTGCTGGAGCTGCCCTCCGCGATCGGCACCCGCCTGGTGATGGGCGCCGCCGGCATCGCCGGTGCGGGGCTGGCCCTGCTGACCGGGCAGGACGTCACCGGCGCGTCCGCGGTGGTGATGGTCTGCGGAGCCGGGGTCTTCGCCGCCTTCGTCCATCAGATGCTGCGCCGTGACCGCCACCGGCTGACCGCCTCGCTGACGGGGACCGTCTCGGGGGTGTTCATCGCCACCATCTCCGCCTGCTGGGTGCTGGCCCAGGCCCAGGCGGTCGCCGACGGAGCCACCGGGGTGGTCACCGCGATCTCCGCGGGCCTGGCCGGCGCGCTGCTGCTGAACACCCTGCCGGTGGGCGCCCTGGCGCGGCTGCTGCTCGCGGTGGTCGGGGGCACGGGCGTGACGGTGCTGGTCGCCGCCTCCCTGACCGGCCTGAACCCGCTGCTGATGGTGGGCATAGGCGTGGTGGTGACGGTCAGTGCGAGCAGCGCGCAGCTGCTGCTGGGCTCCTCGCTGGTCTCCGCCGAGCCGGTGCCGTCGCTGGCCCCCGCCGCGGGCTCGGTCGCCACGGTCGGGGTCGTCGCCTACGTGCTGATCACGATGCTCCTATGACCCGGTCCCACGTGCACCGGTTCGTGACCCGGCCCGTATGATCCGGCCCGGCTCCGGCGGCGGCTCACAGCCCACGAGGGGACATCTGCGGGCGCGGAGCCGATAGACTTCCTCCATGTCCGTGCTCTCTGTGTTCTTCCTCGCCCTGGTGGTGCTCGTCGGTGTCGGCACCCTCGCCTTCGCCGCACTGGTGTTCGCGCGCCTGTTCGACCGCTGATCGGCCGATCGACCTCCATGCCGGTCACCCTCGACCCCTCACTCCCTCCGTCCCTGTACCCGCTGGCCTGGCTGGTGGGCAGCTGGCAAGGTGCCGGGGCGCTGCACCATCCCACGCCCGAAGGGCCCGCGGACCGTCGCGTCGAGCAGCAGCTGGACTGTGTGGCGAACGCGGACGGCACCCTGGCCTGGACCTCGCTAGTCCACGTCATCGACGACGCGGCCCCTCTTCCCCCGACCAGCGTGTTCACCAGTGACGACGTTCCCGCGCCGACCCCGGTCGGCTCCGGTGAGCGCTCGCTGCTGATGCGGGAGAGCGGCGTGTGGACGGTCGGCGATCCTCTGCCCGGTCAGGATCTGGCCGCCGCCCGGGAGGCACCTGCGGGCGACCCCGCCGCCTTCATCTCCTACGGCCTGCAGGCCCGCTTCGACCCGGGGCAGCCCGACGGGCCCGCCGACTGGGCCGGTGAGGTGCGCGGACCCCGCGTGCAGCTGGCTCGCCGCACCCCGGACGGAGCCCTCGCCGCGACCCGCATGTTCGGGTACGTCGGCGGACGTCTGATGTGGCTGTGGGAGCGCCGAGGCGACACCGGTGAGGACGGCACCGATCTGATCCCCTACCTCTCCCTGGAGCTCGACCGTGTCTGATCCCGCCCATCCCGACCACACCACCCTGCCTGCCGCCGCCCAGATCGGGCGCCGCCCCCTGCTGAGCACCGGCGCGGTGCTGGGCGAGGGCCCCGACGCCTCGGTGCCCGCCCATTACGGAGCACCCCTGCGCGAGCAGCGCAGGTTGCTGGATCGCCGCGCGGTGGTGGACCTGGGTCAGCTCGAGGTGCTCGAGGTCCGCGGCGCCGACGCCCGATCCTGGCTGACCGCCACCACCACCCAGGCACTGACCGGCACCCCCGTGGGCACCGCCACATCCCTGGCGGTGCTCTCACCGCAGGGCCGCGTCGAGCATCTGGCGGCGGCCACGGTCATCGCCGAGGACTCGGTGCTGCTGGTCCTGGACGCCGGGTGCCGGGCCGGGCTGCGGCATTACCTGGAGATGATGCGGTTCGCAGCGCGGGTGGAGATCGACGACCGTGATGACCTGCGGGTGCTGGGCGCCCTCGGGCCCGCTCCCGAGGTGCTGCCGGATCTGGGGCTGCCCGAGCCGGTGGCCGTGTGGTCCGACGGCTGGCCCGAGCTCGGCCCCGGCGGGGTCGCCTATGGCCCGGGTCCCGAAGATCCCTCCGGCGCCATGCTGACCGTGTACGAGGCCTCCGCTCTGGAAGCGGCCCCGTGGCAGAGCGATCAGCTGGCCGGGATGATGGCCTGGGAGGCGGTGCGGATCGCCGATCACCGGGCCCGGGCCACCCACGAGGTCGATCAGCGCAGCCTCCCCCATGAGCTGGATCTGCTGCGCACCACGGTGCACACCACCAAGGGCTGCTATCGCGGTCAGGAGACCGTCGCCAAGGTCCTCAACCTCGGCCAGCCGCCCCGTCGGCTGGTGATGCTGCACGTGGACGGCTCGCAGGACCTGCCGATCGCCGCCGGCGGCGAGGTCCGCCGGGGCGGTGCCGAGGGGAAGGTGGTCGGCACGGTCACCTCCGCCGGGATGCACGCCGACCTCGGCCCGATCGCCCTGGCCGTGGTCCGGCGCGCCGCACCCCTGGATGAGCAGCTGAGCATCCAGGTGCCGGTCGCCTCGGCCGACGGGGAGGCCGGCTCGGCCTGGCTGGATGCCGCCCAGGAGCCGATCGTGCTGCCCCGCGACCACGGGGAGCGCCCCGCCACCCCCCGCCTCTGAGCCGCGGCAGCGCCCTCGCCGACCTGGAATGATGGCCACCATGAGCGGTGATGCAGAACAACAGGACTGGACCCGGCACCGTCGGGAGGTGTTCGCGGCCAAGGAGGAGGCTCTCCGCGCCGCGCGCGAGGAGGAGCACCGCCGAGCCACCGCCACGATCCGTCAGGCCATCGACGCCTTCTACGATGCCGGCATCGACCCGGTGCCTCTGCGCGCCCGCCCCTACAACGGCATCGGCACCATCCGCACCGGCCTGCACGGCTGGTATCTGCGCCGTGACCGCTCGATCGCGGTGGACACCGAGGCCCGCTACCTGGTGATGCGGGTGGACGGGGGCCTGCGGGCACGGCTGCGCGGCGCCGCCCCGGAGGCCTCCTACGCGCCCCTGGTGGTGGGTCGCGGCGCCCGCGACGGGGAGACCTTCGACCTCGACGAGCTGCTGCACATGCGGCTGCAGGATCCGGTGCGACCGTGAGCCCCTCCCCCACCCCCACCAACCCGCTGCCCACCCCGGTCCCCTGGCGCGAACGCGTCCGTACGGCCGTGTCCGGCTGGTTCAGCGCCGGCGCCTCCCGGGGCCGCACCGATGCCCTCACCATCGTCCGCGCGGCCGTCGCCGCGGCACTGGCCTACTTCGTCAGCGGCCTGATCTGGGGCCATGAGCACCCGTTCTTCTCCGCGATCGTCGCCTTCGTCATCATCGGCTTCGGCATCGAGAAGAAGATGCGCAAGATCGTGGAGATGTCGGCCGGGGTGATGCTGGGTGTGGTGCTCGGCGAGCTGGCCCGCTCCGTGATCGGCTCGGGGACCTGGCAGATCGTGGTGGTGGTGTTCGTGGCGGGGATGGCGGCCCGTTTCATCGATTCCTCGAACCTGTTCGGCTTCCAGACGGCGATCCAGTCCCTGCTCGTGATGATCATGCCGATGACGCCGATCATGACTCCGGGAGGGCGGGTGCTGGATGCACTGACCGGGGTGACGGTGGCGATCATCATCCATCTGCTGCTGTCCGGGGATCCCCGCCGCATCCAGCGTCGCGCGGCCGAGGAGTTCTACCGCGAGCTCGAGGACGCCCTGGCCTCGCTGGCCCTGGCCGCCCGAAACGGCGACGTGAACGTGGCGCAGGCGGCGCTGGTGACCATCCGCGACAACTCCCAGAAGTACACGGACGAATGGCGGGTGGCCAATGACGCCGCCAACGAGATGGCCACCTTCTCCCCCTCCGGGCTGCGTCATGCCGACGACGTCGCCCGGCTCAAGCACCTGCTGATCGGCTCGGACCGGGCGATGCGCAACATGCGGGTGATCGCCCGGCGCGAGGTGGAGTTCCTGCAGGCCGTCCACGGCGACGCCCATTCCATCCTGGCCGATGCGCTGATCGCCGCCTATGAGGCCGTCACCGAGCTGCGCAGCGCCGTCGGCTCGTCGGAGGTCGACTTCACCAAGGCCCGCCGTCAGCTGCGGCTGTACTCCTCGTACCTGATCCCGGAGCTGCTGCTGAAGAACGACAAGGGGGTGCGGCCCGGCCGGGCCGGGCACTTCGAGGGCGTGACCCTGGTGGTGCAGCTGCGGTCACTGGCCATCGATCTGCTGCAGGCCACGGGCCTGACCTCGGCCGATGCGAAGCAGTTCCTGCCCTCCCTGGTGATCGCCGCCGACGATGATGCGATCGGCCCCCGGCCCATGACCCGCGAGATGCGGGCGATCGAGCCGCCCGCCACCACCGAGGCGATCGAACTGCTGATCACCGACCGCTCCGATCCCGACCGCCGGCGCTGAGGGTCGGGGCCGGCTGCTGACGACGAAGAGACCGGCGCCGAGAGCGAAGAACGCGTAGAGGAGTGCGGCCGGTCAGTCTGCTTCGGGGGCCAGCAGCTCGTCGAGATGCCGACCCAGCACCGCGCGGGCCCGGCCCGTCGGCAGACCGTCGGTCTCCAGGCTCCGCAGTGTCAAGCCGTCCAACAGTGCGGCCAGCCGGTCGGTCTCGATGGCCTCGTCGATGCCGTCCCGCAGCACCCCGGCGCCGGCCGCTCCCGTCAGCATGCGCTCGATGATGGTGCGCATGCCGCGGCGCAGTCCGGCGACGTACGGGGCGAACTCCTCGTTCGTGCGGGCGGCGGTCCAGAATTCGAGCCACACCGCGGCCTCGTCCCGTCGGGTTGCGTCCAGAGGCAGGAACTCCTCGAGGACCCGCGTGAGCAGGACTCGGCGGGACAGTGCCCCGGTGCGCACGTTGTCGAGATCCTCCAAGTGGGCCCGGAATCTCGCCTCGAAGCCCCTCGTGAGCTCTTCGATGGCCATCTCGCGGATCTCCTGCTGGCTGCCGCAGTAATGGCGGACCGACCCTATCGCCAGATCGGCCTCGGCAGCGATGCTGCGCAGGGAAGCGCGCCCGGCCCCATCCCGGGCGATCACACGGAAGACGGCGGCGACGATGTGGCGGCGCCGCTGCTCGGGATCGACGATCTTGGGCATGCATCTTTTATAGCACATCCTTGCTAACACGGCGCTTCGTCGGTACCGTTTTTAGCACGCTCGTGCGATCAAGGTGGGCGGAGGCTTCTCCGTCCCGGCAGGGCGGATCCGTCCAGAGGAGGAGAGCCATGTTCCGCATCATCGAGATCCTGGGCGTCGTCGCGCCGCTGGCGGCACTCGTACTGTTGATCGTCTATCGTCGAGCGATCCCGTCGCCGTCCTTGGCCCTGGGGGTGATCGGATGCGTACTGGCAGCCCTGAACGTGCTGATCGGTTTCGTGGGCAAGCGCATCGTGTGGTTCGGTTCGCTCGACGGCAGGGGCCTCGAGGGCGTGCTGGGCTGGCTCGGTACCGTCGCCGCACTGCGCCTGGGGCTGCTGATCGTTGCCGTCGTCCTGCTGGTGATCGCGGCGTTCCACGGGCGCTCGGGGCCCGCGGGGGTGCTGCCCTGGGTGCTGGGAGCCGTCGTCCCGCTCCTGGTGGGGTCGCTGACGCCGCTGGCCGTCGGGCAGGTCGAGCACGAGTTGCTCGCCCGGGGCGTCGAGTGGCTCGCCGTGATGGCCACGCTGTTTGGGGAGGCCGTGCAGTTCGCGGCGCTCGGGTTGGGCATCCTCGCCCTGGCCATCGCCATCACCACCGGTCGACGGACCGGCTCCACGCAGCAACGGGACTCGGCCGTGCTGGTCCGGGACACGGCGCACTCGGTGTGGACCATGTACCGTCATCGCTCCTGGGGCCGCGGCCGCGACGAGAGCCGAAGTACTCCGCGGTGAACGTTTCCCACGGCGAGGCCTCTGCGTCTGACCTGGGTGACCGGCTTCACCGAAGGCCGCGCGCAGCCGCCTGCCGGGCCGTGCTGGCCCTCAGTCTCGGCCCTGTCTCCGCGCGTCGGAGTGATCACTCAGCAGACTCACCGGTCGTTGCCAGCCAGCAGTGTGCAAGCGCAGTTATCCTGGCGCGATGATCCCCCTGATCCAGACCTGGCTGTTCGCCGTGCTCGCGCTGGCCCTGTTCGCCATCGAGGTGTGGGCCTTCATCAACGCCCTGCGCTTCCGGCCCGACGCCTACGTCGCCGCGGGCAAGCGCACCAAGACCTTCTGGGGGATCCTCACCGGCGTGGCGATGCTGCTGGGCTTCCTGTCGCTGCCCTACCCCATCGGAGGCGGCGGGGGGATGTTCCTGTTCATGCTGGGCGGGATCATCATCGCCGGCATCTTCCTGGCCGACGTGCTGCCTGCGCTGAAGCGGGTCGTGGGACGGTCGCGCGGGAACAACCGCCCCTGGTGACGACGTGTGCGGGCCCCGTGCCCGCGCGCCTCCTCCCTCTCGCCTCTCGCTCGCGCGCCTTCCCCGCGCGCGCCTCGCCCGTACGCGCTTTTTCGATCGTGTGCGCTCCAGACCCAGCAATGGCTCTGCAGCGCACGCAGCCGTTCGACCACGCGCTGGTGACGGGGGTCCGTTACCGGGGGCGGGCCTGGGCACGCATGGGGCCCTCACGACGCAGGGCTCAGCGGCCACGGAGCCCTCATGACGAGCGGGGGCGCCCACCGTGTGGTGGGCGCCCCCGCGTCATCCCGTCAGCGTGACCGGGTGGGCCCGTCTCGGCCCTGGAGCTGTCTCAGGCCTCGTGGGTGCCGGCCGAGCGGAGGTTCTGGCAGGCCTCGACGACGCGAGTGGCCATGCCGGCCTCGGCCTTCTTGCCCCAGGCGCGGGGGTCGTAGGCCTTCTTGTTGCCGACGTCGCCGTCGACCTTGAGCACGCCGTCGTAGTTCTCGAACATGTGCGAGACGACGGGGCGGCTGAAGGCGTACTGGGTGTCGGTGTCGATGTTCATCTTGATCGTGCCGTAGTCCAGCGCCTCCGCGATCTCCTCCTCGGAGGAGCCGGAGCCGCCGTGCATGACCAGGTCGAAGGGCTGGTCCTTGCCGTACTTCTCGCCGACGACCTTCTGGATGTCGTCCAGGACCTTCGGGCGCAGCTTCACGTTGCCCGGCTTGTACACGCCGTGCACGTTGCCGAAGGTGAGGGCGGTCAGGTAGCGGCCGCGCTCGCCCAGGCCGAGCTTAGCGGCGGTCTTCAGGCCGTCCTCGGGGGTGGAGAACAGCTTCTCGTTGGAGACGTTGGCGACCACCCCGTCCTCTTCGCCGCCGACGACGCCGACCTCGATCTCGAGGAGCTTCTTGGCCTCGACGGACTTCTCGAGCAGACGCTCGGCGATCTCGAGGTTCTCGTCGACCGGCACGGCGGAGCCGTCCCACATGTGCGACTGGAACAGCGGGTCCAGGCCCTTCTTGACCCGGTTCTCGAGGTCCCACTCGATGAGCGGCTCGACCCAGGTGGGCAGAACCTCCTTGGCGCAGTGGTCGGTGTGCAGCGCGACGTTGATCGGGTAGTTCTTGGCCACGGCGTGGACGAACTCGGCCAGTGCGATCGAGCCGGCGACGCGGTCCTTGACGGTGGAGCCGGAGAGGTACTCGGCGCCGCCGAAGGACACCTGGATGATGCCGTCGGAGCCGGCCTCGGTGAAGCCCTGCAGCGCCGCGATGGCGGTCTGCGAGCTGGAGACGTTGACGGCCGGGTAGGCGAACTTGCCGGCCTTGGCCCGGTCGATCATCTCTGCGTACTGATCCGGGGTTGCGACTGCCATGGGGCATTCTCCTTCGTTCACGGGAGTGTGCGACGACCGGCGGCACGCTTCGCGCCGCGCACGGTCATCCGATCGTCCTCATTGTTCCACAGTGCGGCGCACGGTCCTCGGGCCGAGGTCCCGCGTGGACGGGACCGGCGCCGGGACCCGTCGGCGCTGCCGGGAGGACGGGCCTTCGAACCTCCCCGACACCGACCGAGAGCCGAGGTCAGCGCAGCGGACCCTCCGGGATCACAGCGTGCTGCAGGATCCAGGTGTGCATCGCGATGGCCGCCGCCGCGGCGACGTTGATCGAACGGGTCGAGCCGAACTGGGTGATGCCCACCACGAGGTCGGCCGCGGCGAGGATCTCGGGGCTCACGCCCGGCCCCTCCTGCCCCACCACCAGCAGCGCGTTCTTCGGCAGCGGGGTGCGCTCGATCGGCAGCGCCCCCTCGACCAGGTCGATCGCCACGATCGGACGGCCGTGCTCGCGGGCCCAGTCCCGCAGGTGCTGGGCGTCGGGGTGGTGGATCTCGTGCTGGTAGCGGTCGGTGACCATCGCGCCGCGGCGGTTCCAGCGGCGTCGGCCCACGATATGGAAGGCGCCGACGGCGAAGGCGTTGGCGGTGCGCACCACCGAGCCGATGTTCGCGTCGTGCTCGAGATTCTCGATCGCGACGTGCAGCCCGTGGCGGGAGGTGTCGAGCTCGGCGATGATCGCCTCGCGGCGCCAGTAGCGGAAGCGGTCCTCGACGTTGCGGCG
>DWZH01000097.1 GCA_019118275.1 Candidatus Brachybacterium merdavium
CGCGAGCGATCCGTGGGGCTCCGTAGACCTCGTCGGAGGCATGGAACGCGTTGCGCACGGCCTGATCGATCTCGGTCCGGCGCTGGGCTCGCGGGCCCGGGCCCGTCTGTCGCTGCTTGCGCCAGGCGTAGTAGCCCTGGCGTGTCACTCCCAGCAGCCTGGCCATGCGGGTGACCTCGTAGTTCGCCTTCTCCGCGTCCATCAGCTCGAACCGTTCCGTCCGGGTGGCTTCGACGCGAAGAAGGCTGCTGCTTTTCCCAGGAACTCGTTGTCGCGCTCCAGGTCATGGACCCGCCGCCGCAGCTGTTTGAGCTCCTCCCGCTCCTGGCCGGTCAAAGGCGTCTCCGGGCTCGGAGGCGGATCTCGCCGCTCGCGTTCCTGCCGGACCCAGCGACCCAGCAGTTGCGCACCCACGCCGATCTCCTCGGCCACGTGCGCGATCGGCCGATCCGTATCCAGCACCAGCGCCGCCGCCTCCCGACGGTACTCCGGCGTGTACCTTTTCCGCTTTACCATAAGGACAACCCTCCCGCAGGTCAGCACGACCCGCTAACTCAGGTGTCAACATCAGGAGGGTAAGCCCAACATCGCAAAGGTTGATCCGGAGTTCAATGCCGGGCTGTTCATCATCCCCGCCGACGACGGTTCGATTCCGGTGCTCAAGGACGATGTCAACGGCGACAGCGCTTCTGGACTCGCGATCTCGAAGCAGGCCGAGGACGACGGACTGCCGTACGAGGCAGCCGTCGAGTTCCTCGAGTTCTACTACTCGGTGGAATGTGCAGACATCATCGAGTCCTTCGGATGGATCGCCCCGAACATCAAGAAGGCGGACGAGATCACGCGCAATGAGGAGATCCCGGGCGCGCAGGACTATTTCGCCCTGCTCGAGAACCCTGAGCTGACCTGGTACGGAAACGATCCGAGATACGAGAACTTCAGTGCCTTCGATTCGTTCTTCCGGCAGTCACGGATCGAATTCCAGGATGGGCAGGCCACGCTCGAGGAGACCCTGGCGAAGGTCGAGGCCGAGTTCGAGAGCCTCGTCGATGAGAGCTGAGCGGATCGACGCCGCGTCAGGGCTGCCTGCCCGGGGCGCACCACCCGCCGTCGACCTCGACAGCTTGTGAGGAGAACACATGACCCAGACCTCAACCGCGCGCCCGGCAGGTGACGGACGCCGTATCGACCCCGTGGACAGTGGCGTCCCGTCACCTGCCGTCCCGCGAGGAGGGCCAGCGCGCACCGGACGGTCGCGGCGCGTCCTGGGACTCAGCAGGAAGCGCTGGGGACTGTTCGCATTCGTCGTCCCGGCGCTGGTGGTGTACCTGCTGATGGTGATCGCCCCCTCGCTCCAGTCGGTGCAGCTCAGCTTGACCAACTGGGACGGGATCAGCCCCGATTACAGCTACGTGGGTGCCGACAACTACACCGCGATGCTGACCAGCGGACGATTCTGGAACGCGGTCGTGAACACCCTGATCCTGGGCCTCGGCTCAGCGGTCATCATCAATGTGATCTCCCTGATCGTCGCTCTGCTGCTCGACTCGCTGCACCACCTGCAGGGATTCTTCCGCACCGCGGTCTACCTCCCCGCACTGGTCAGCCCGTTCATCGCGGCGACGATCTGGAGATACCTGCTCAACTACAACTTCGGGTTCGTCAACACGCTGCTGCGAGACCTCGGTCTTCCGGAGGCCGCGCGTGACTGGCTGGGAGACAGCGGCATCGTCGTCTGGGTCATCCTGTTCATCATCTGCTTCACCCTCGGCGGCAATACCACCCTGATCTACCTGGCCAATCTCCAATCGGTCCCCCAGGAGCTCCTGGAAGCCGCGCGGATCGATGGCGCCAACCGCGCACAGGTCTTCGCCAATGTCACGTGGCCGATGCTCGCCGGCGCCGTGACCGTGAACATGACGCTCTCCATGATCGCCGGGTGGACCATCTTCGACCAGGTCATGGTGCTGACCTCGGGCGGTCCCGGTTTCGTGAGCGAAACCATGGCGTTCTTCATCTACCGGGTGGGCTTCGGCGAGTACCGCGCCGGCTTCGGCAGCGCTGCAGCGGTGCTGCTGTTCCTGGTTGTGATCGTGAGCACAGTGGCGGCCAATGCGTACATGCGGAAGAGGGAGATCCAGTCATGACAGCCACCACCGGTACGTCATCGCCCGCGAGCCCCGGCTCGTCGCCCACGAAGGGGCGCCGCGAGTCGCGCAGGGCGCTGCCCCCGAAGCCCTGGACGGTCCGCGAGGTCGTCATCGCCCTGGTGCTGACCGCTCTCGTGGTGCTGGTCGCGGTACCTGTGCTCTACGCACTGCTGAACTCCTTCCGCACCTATGCCGAGATCACCCGGGACCCGATGGGGATTCCGACCACGTTCAACCTCGACAACTACGTGGACCTCTTCCAGCGCACCGACTTCGCGGAGGCGCTGTTGAACACCGTCATCATCACAGCGGTCACGGTGATCCTGCTCGTCCTGCTGGTGCCGATGGCTGCCTATGGGATCGAGCGCATCGGTGGCCGTGCCGGACGGGTCCTGTACGTGCTGTTCATCGCGGGCCTGATGATCCCCTTCCAGGTGCGGATGATCCCCCTGGTGGAAGGCTTCAACAACGTCGGCCTCTACAGCACGCTGACGAGTGTGATCCTGGTGCACCTGGGTGGTGCCGCCTCCTTCGGCGTGCTCCTGTACAGCAGCTTCCTCAAGAACGTCCCGACCGAGGTGGAGGAGGCGGCCGAAGTCGACGGAGCCGGACGGCTGCGCACATTCTGGCTGATCGTCTTCCCGATGCTCATGCCCGTCACCAGTGCGTTCGTGATCATCCAGGCGTTGAACCTCTGGAACGACTTCTTCGTGCCCCTCGTCCTCCTGGACTCCTCGTCCGCCGGGACCATCAACGTGGCGATCAATCGCATGGTCGGTCTGCTCACCTCTGAATGGCAGCTGATATATACCGGAGCGATCCTGGCGATCATCCCCTCCGTCGTGATCTTCGCATCGTTCCAGAGGTACTTCATCAAGGGCATGTCGATCGGAGCCGTGAAAGGATGAGCACAGCCTCCCAGAGCTGGTCGGAGCCGCAGCGACGTGCACTCTTCTCCGCCGACAGCTGGCCTGCGCGCGCCGTGCTGGTCATCTTCCAGATCATGTTGACCTCGATCTCCAGCCTGCTTGCAACGGCACCGTTGATCGTGTTCGAGCTGCTGGTGGGATGGCAACCCACACACCTGGCGATCGCCTTGTTCTCACTGTCCCTGGCCTGCGTCGTCCCGGCGCTCGGAGGGCTTCTGGCAGGAAGTGCCGAGATCCTCGACCACGGCAGCGATGCGCAAGGTCTGCGGGCCTTCTGGCGAGGGGCGAGGGACGCTGCGGCCGGGCTCTGGGCAGCGGTTCTCTTCGTCCCCGCGATGGGGGTGCTGATCTCCTACGACGCAGCGTTGTTGCCTGATGACACGGCGATGACGGTCATCATGGTCGCCACTGCACTGGGAACGGCCATGCTCGTCACCGCGCTGTGCATCGAACATGCGATGCGTCCGGGACGAGAGGGTCTCGCTCAGCTGGCATCGGCGCTCCGTGCCCTCGGCCAACGTCCCCACGTCGTACTGACCGGTCTCATCCTGGTGGCCTCGCCCGCCCTGTTCTGGATGCTTCCAGTGATCGGCCCGACCAGCGTTCTCTTCACCCCGGCGCTTGCGGGGATCGCCGCACACGTCTGCTCTCGAGCCTTCGACCCCAGCGGCCCCCACGCCCCCAAGGAGCTTCGACGATGAACACAGCCGCCACTTCGACGTCCGAGGACGCCGCCCTGAGCGCAGCAACCCAGACCGAGAGCGCGGTCGAGATCGGCCGGTTCCTCGCCAGTTGGTCGCCGCAGCGACCGCTCCGGCTGCACAGCGAGGGAACGCCCCTGACAGGTGGGCCCGGCGCATCCCTGGTCGAGATCTTCACCGCGCAGGAGCAGCGTTCCCGCACCAGCCAGGCCTACTACCGGTCCGGGGTCGGAGGCCGCTTGCGGGTGACCGATCTCGAACAGGTCGAACGCAATGACGCTGTGACCATTCACGTGACGCAGCGTGATGAGGTGACCTCTCTGGAAGTGTGCACCACTCTGACAGCCCCGCGGGGCACGAGCACCGTGCGCGTCCAAAGCGTCCTTCGCAACCGAGGTCCTGCACCGCTGACGCTCACCACGGTCAGCACTGCCACAGTCGGCTTCGGCCGTGATGAGGATGATCTGGCCGGGATGACTCTGATGAGTGCCCGCACCGAATGGCTCGCCGAGAACCGGTGGCATGCCCGCCCCCTGCGGGACGTGCTCCCCCAGCTGAACCTGGTCCTGCACGGCCAGGACGGGCGCGGTCGCGCCGCGATCACCAGCCACGGAGCGTGGCCCAGCGGCGAGCACCTTCCGACTGCGCTGATCACCGCACCGGAGGGGGCAATCGCCTGGCAGCTCGAGACGAGCGGGCCATGGCATGTCGACCTGTCCCAGACGGCGCAGGGCGGGGTGCTCGGCCTCCATGGCCCCACCGACCTCGAGCACCAGTTCGCCCGCACGCTGCAGCCCGGACAGTCGTTCCGCACGGTTGCGGTCGCACTCTGCGCGGTGGAAGGCGGAGATGCCGCCAGCTCGCACAGCGTCGGCAACCCTGTTGTCGACGACATCGCGGCGCAGCTGACCTCGTATCGACGATGGCTGCTGCGACACCGTCGTGACGAGCCGATGCCGCTAGTCTACAACGACTTCATGAACACTCTGATGGGCCAGCCATCGACACAGGCCTTGATACCTCTGGTCAAGGAGGCAGGCGCTCTGGGGCTTGACGTCTTCTGCATCGACGCCGGGTGGTTCGCCTCACCCGCGATCGGCGACTGGTGGGCGACCATCGGGGAGTGGAACGAAGCGAAGGACCGATTCGATGACGGAGGCCTGGCACGGATCTGCGAGACGATCCTGGACCAGGGAATGCGAGTCGGCTTGTGGCTGGAACCGGAGATCGTGGGCGCGGACAGCCCGGCCGTCGACCAGCTCCCCGAGGATGCGTTCTTCCGTCGGCACGGCCAGAAGGTCCGGGAGCACGACCGCTACCACCTGGACATGCGCCATCCCGCTGCTCGCGAGCACCTGGATGAGGTCGTCGATCGGATCGTGGAGCAGTACGCCGTGTCGTACCTGAAGCTCGATTACAACATCAACCCGGGTGCCGGCACCGAGGTGGACGCCTCCAGCCCGGCCGACGGGCTGCTCGCCCACACCCGAGCCTTCCGGGACTGGGTGATCGACATCCAGGCCAGGCACCCGGGCCTGCAGGTCGAGAACTGTGCATCCGGAGCCATGCGCGCCGATTATTCGCTGCTCAGCGTCACGCACCTGCAGTCCACCAGCGACCAGCAAGATCTTCGACTGTATCCACCTGTGGCCGCGAGCGCCCCGTTCTCGATCCTCCCGGAGCAGTGCGGGAACTGGGCGTACCCCGCAGCGGATATGAGCGAGGAGGAGACCACGTTCACGCTCGTCTCCGGGCTCGCCGGTCGCTTCTACCTCTCCGGTTTCCTCGACCGTCTTCGGCCGGATCAGATGCGCGCGGTAGCCGACGCAGTCAGCCTGCATCGTCAACAGGTGGAGCGCCTGCGGTATGCCGTACCGTTCTGGCCGCTCGGCCTGCCCGCGTGGGACGACGAGCTCATCTGCTCCGGGCTGCGCGACGGTGATGACGTGCTGCTGTTCGTCTGGGACCGAGCCGAGAGGGCATCCGAGTTCGTGATCCCCGGAGACTTCGCCGACGCCAGCCAGGAGTTCACTCGAGCTGGGTGGCAGCTGCGCCCGACCCCTCGGGGGCTCGAGATCACGACGCTTCCGGGAGTCACGGCGCGCGTCATACGCGCGCGCCGGGGCGGTCAGGGCGAGGTGGGGCACTGATGCAGACCGCACTGCTGATGGATCCCGCCCTCGTCGACCACTTCTTCGGTCCGGAGGAACAGGTGCAGTTGCAGGAACGCCTGGGCGTGGACCCACGTGCTGCGACGACCGAACTGCCGGCAGCGTCCGCGCTGGCCGATGTCGAGCTGTTGATCACCGGTTGGGGCGCTCCCGACCTGAGCAGTGGCGCGCTCGAGCTGCTCCCCCGGCTGCGCGCAATCGTGCACACCGGAGGAGGGGTGTCGTGCGCGCAGGAGGCAGCCGGCCGCGGAATCATGGTCTCCTCCGCGCGACAGCAGAATGCGCTTCCGGTCGCTCAGTACACGATGGCGATGATCACGCTGGCCGCCAAGGACATCCCCTGGGCCTCACGCACATATCGCGCCCAGCAGCGCTTCATCGACCGCGAAGCCGAGCACGCGGACACGGGCCTGGACGGACGAAGCGTCGGGATCGTCGGTGCCTCCACCATCGGAGAACTCGTGATTCGCTCGCTGCGCGCGCAGGATGTGCACGTCGCTGCATACGATCCCCTGCTCACGGACGAGCGCGCGGCGGCGCTCGGCGTCGTGCGGGTTGATGACCTGACGTCACTGGCAGCTCGTAGCCGAATCCTGTCCGTGCATGCTCCCGATACCCCGTCGACGCGCGGACTGATCAGCGCTGAGGTGCTGCAATCCCTTCCGAATGGCTCCACCTTCATCAACACCGCGCGTGGCGCCCTCGTCGACCAGCAGGCACTGGTCGCCGAACTAGAGACCGGACGGTTGCGCGCGATCCTCGATGTCACCGAGCCCGAGGTGCTGCCTCCGGGACACCCTCTGTACTTTCTGCCGAACGTCCTGCTGACCCCGCATATGGCCGGCACCATGGGAACTGAGCTGCGCCGCCTGGGAGCCAGCGCTTTGCGCGAGGCGCTGCGGGTCCAGCAGGGCGAGGACATCCTGCATCCCGTCCCCGCTCAGGAGGTCAGTGCGTGAGCGAGATCCACAATCCGATCCTTCGCGGCTTCAACCCCGATCCGTCCATCGTGCGCGTCGGAGACGACTACTACGTGGCCACCAGCACCTTCGAATATCATCCCGCAGTGCGTCTGCACCACAGTCGCGACCTCGTCCACTGGACGGTTCTCGGTCATGCCCTCCCTGACCTCGACCTGCGTGGGGTGCCGGACTCCGGAGGTGTGTGGGCCCCCAGCCTGAGCTATAGCGACGGACGATTCTGGCTGGCCTACTCGGTCGTCCGCTCCGTCGATGGGGACGACAAGGACATCCAGAACTATCTCGTGACGGCGACGACGCTTGAAGGCCCTTGGAGCCAGCCGGTGTTCCTCGGTTCGAGAGGGATCGACTTCTCCTTCTTCCATGACACCGATGGCACGCATTGGATCGTCGGCGTCCAATGGGACCATCGCCCCCACCACCCTTCGTTCAGCGGTCTGGTGCTCGAGCAGTACCTACCTGATCAGCGCCGCACCAGCGGCACCGCCCACACCATCTTCACGGCTGATCATCTCGTCGAAGGCCCCAATCTCTACCGACTCGGGGAGGGGTACCTGCTGATGATGGCCGAGGGCGGCACTGGTTGGAACCACGGCATCAGCACGGCCTTCTCACCGAATCTGCTGGGCCCCTACGAGCCAGACCCCCGAGGTTCTCTGTTGACCACGCGTGATGCACCCGGCCATCCCTTGCAGAAGGCAGGGCACGGGGAGCTCGTGCAACGTCCAGACGGCCAGTGGTTCCTCGCCCACCTGGCCAGTCGCCCTACTCTGAACCTGGGCGACCGTTATTGCACCCTGGGCAGGGAGACATGCCTCCAGCACATCCGCTTCATCGACGGCTGGCCACGGCTCGCCGATGGCGGTCATCACCCCGCACAGACCGTGCAGGTCCCTGACGGCGGAGCTCCTTCCAGTCCGCTCGAGGACGCTGCGCATGAGACCGGTCGGGTGGCAGCGCCGACGACAGGCGGCATCGAGACAGCGTGGGCATGGCACGAGGACTTCTCGACGTCACACCTCGACGATCGCCGCTGGTCGACGTTGCGCACCGCGGCTGATCCGCAGGTCGTCGACCTCGTGAGCCGCCCTGGACGCCTGCAGCTTCGTGGGGGCCCCTCGCCGGCCTCGGTCTTCGAGCAGTCGATGATCCTCACCCGCGTCACCGAGCATCACACGACGATGCGGGTATCGATGGATGCCGAACCCAGCACCGTCCGTGAATCCGCGGGGCTGATCGCTTGGTATGACCGTGATGGCTGGATCTGGCTGCAGCTGACGTGGGACAAACAGAACGGCCGCCACCTGCGCCTCGTGCAGCGCGCTGTCGGCAGCACCGAGAGGTCCGGGCCCATCCCGGCGCCAGAGGGCCCCATCGAGCTGCGATGCGAGCTGAAGGATGACCAGATCCGCTTCTCCTTCCGAGCACCGGAAGGAGCCTGGACGGCTGTTCCTGGTTCCCACCCAGCGTGGAAGCTCTCCGACGACTTCGGGCCCAGGCTGCGCTTCACCGGCATGTTCCTCGGCCTGCGCGCAGAGGATCTGGACTCCAGAGGATGGGGGGCGAGGTTCGAGGACGTCCACGTCAGCATGCGACGCTGACGTGGTTCCACAGCGAAAGGTGATGGTCGACTCGAGTGCGTGAGCGAGGCGCCGCCCTGGCCCGCTGCGACGCACCGGATGTGGTGGTGCGCGGGATGTCCTTGCCCGAGAACCACGGCGTTGCCTGCCGCATCGAGCAGTCACAGCACTTGAGCGGATCTCCCTTGTCAGGCGTGGCCGCCGCGCGCAGGATGATGGCATGAGCGAACTCTCCCAGCGCCTGCGCGCCCTGCCCGCCTTCCCGGACGAGATGCCCGATCTCGACCTGGAGAACCTGCCCGAGGATCCCATCGAGCTGTTCCTGACCTGGCTCGACGATGCGATCGCCGCCGGCGGCAGGCAGCCCCACGCCATGACCTTCCAGACCGTCATGGCCGACGGCACCCCCGTCGGCCGCACCCTGATCCTCAAGGACCTCGACGAGCACGGCTTCCACGTCTCCACCCGCAACACCTCCCGAAAGGCCCGCCAGCTGGAGGGGAACCCGCGAGCAGCCATGACATTCTTCTGGCGCGAGAGCGGCCGGCAGGTGCAGATCACCGGAGTCGTCCACGCACTTGGGGAGGACGTCTCCCAGGCCGACTGGCTCACCCGGCCTACCTCCGACGGCACCCCCAACCCCGAGTGGCAGGTCTACGCCCTGCAGCCCACCTGGATCGAGTTCACCCAGTCCCGGCACGACCGCAATCACAAGCGCGCCGGGTACCAACATGAGGACGGGCACTGGACCCACGGACCGGTCACCACCCCGGCCGGCTGAACATCCCGGGCAGACCCCCGGATCCGATGTCTGAGTCTGCAACCCAGACGGCCACATCTGCGGTCCCGAGGGCAGAGGCTACGATCCAGACGGCCGCGTTTGCGGTCCCGAGGGCAGAGGCTACGATCCAGACGGCCGGCCCTGTGGTCTTGAGGATCGGGGCTGCGCTCCCGAGGCGGTGTGCACGAAGCGCATGTGCGGGCGCCCGTACGCGGTCACGCGCCGCTCGGCCGTGAAGCCGACCTTCTCGAGCACGCGAGCCGATCGCGGATTGTGCTCGTCCGCGAGCGCCACCAGGCACCTGACGCCGAGCGGGCCGAGGGCCGCATCGACGCACAGCTCGGCAGCCTCAGTGGCCAGACCCCGCCCCCACCAGGGACGTCCCAGTGTGTAGCCGAGCTCGACGCCGTGCGCGGTGACCTCCAGTCCCGCATCACCGATCAGCTGGCCGTCGTCGGCTGCGAGCACCGCCCAGAAGGCGAAGCCGCGTTCCCGCTGATGACGCCGGTAGCCCTCGATCATCTCGACAGTCTCCCGGAGGGAGGTCGGGCGGCCGTCCCCCACGAAGCGCATCACCTCGGCGTCGCCGTACACGGCGTGCGCGGCCGGAGCGTCGGCCTCCTCGAAGGGACGCACCAGCAGGCGTTCGCTGCGCAGCGGAAAGGCGATGCTCGTCCCGGGAGCGCTCATCTGGGGAGTGTGATCGGGGCATCGGCCGCGGTCAACCGGGTTCCTCCCGCAGGTCGAGCGCTAATCTGGCCGGGATGACACGCATAGCCTCCCTGCCCCCGGTGCTGCTGGGCCTCGTGGTCCTGCTGCTCGCGCAGATGGTGGGACTGGCCGCGGCGGAGCTGACTGGGCTGCCCGTGCCCGGGGTGGTGATCGGCCTGGTGCTGCTCGTCGCGCTGGGGCTGCTGCGGCCGACGCGGGCCGTCGTGCGGGTCGCGGAACCGGCCGCGGTCCCGTTGCTGGCCCACCTGCAGCTGCTGTTCGTCCCGCCTGGCGTGGGCATCGTCCTGGAGATGCGCTCCCTGGCCCAGAACGCCCTGCCGGTCGCGCTCGCCGTCGGCGGCTCCTTCGTGCTCACCCTGCTGGTGGCCGGATGGCTGCTGCAGGCCCTGCTGCGATGGCAGCATCGCCGGCGCGGCGGGCCTGGGGCGGCGGCCGGTGGGCCTGGGGCGGTGGCCGAGGGACCTGGGGCGGTGGCTGGCGGGCCCGACAGCTCGAGCGGTCATGACCCGGACGGGTCTTCCCTCGACCCGGGACAGGCGCCGGCATGAGTGCGATCACCGAGCTGCCCGTCTTCGGGCTGGCCCTGACCCTGTCGGTCTACCTGCTGTCCGCGCTGCTGTACCAGCGTCTGGGGCGTCCCGGCCTGCTCTCCCCGGTCCTGGTGACGGTGATCGGGGTGGCCCTGGTCCTGGAGGTCACGGGCCTGCCGTACGCGGTGTACATGCAGCAGGTGACCGTGCTGACCCTGCTGCTCGGACCGGCCACGGTGGCGCTCGCCCTGCCCCTGCTGCGCAACGGCCGAGCCCTCCTCTCCTCCGCGCCCGCGGTGCTGGTGACCCTGGTGGTCGGGGGAGCGGTCAGCGTGGCGGTGACCGTCGGCGCCATGGTCGCCTTCGGCGCAGGCGAGGACATGCTGCTCGCCGCCCTGCCGCGCTCGGTCACCTCACCAGTCGGACTGTCGATCGCCGAGACCCTCGGTGCCTCCGTGCCGCTCGCGGTGGTGCTGACCCTGATCTCCGGCACCCTGGGGGCCGTCGTCGGGCCCGCGCTGCTGAACCTGGCCCGTGTGCGCGACGAGCGGGCCAGAGGCTTCGCGATCGGCCTGACCTCGCACGGCATCGGTACCTCTCGCGCGCTCGCCGAATCCCCGGTCACCGGCGGTTGGTCCAGCGCCGGCATGGTCCTCAACGCGCTGGCCATGACGCTCGTGCTGCCGTTGGTGGCCTACCTGGTGACGGGCTGACCGGGAGATCGGGGTCCGGGCCTCACGCTCGCCCGGCCCCGTCCGCCCGGCACGCTCGCCCGGCCCGTCACGCTCGCCCGGCCCCGTCCGTCCGGCACGCACACCCGCCCAGCACGGACACCCGCCGGGCTCTCACGCCCGGCGCCGTCTGCTCACCCCGCGTGGGAAAAATGCACTGAGGTGTCGCGCTGCGACGTATATGGCCGCTCCTGCCTTCCTGAGTCCACTTTCCCCACACGCCCGCGCGCCCGGCCCCCGCGCCCGAACGCCCCACACGCCTGCACGCCCCGCCCGGCCGGCCCGCACGCCCGCGCGCCCGGCTCTCACGCCCGCCCGGCCCGCACGCCCGAACACCCCGCCCGTCCGAACGCCTGCGCGCCCCACCC
>DWZH01000098.1 GCA_019118275.1 Candidatus Brachybacterium merdavium
CAGCAGCGGGATGGTCGGGCGCAGCCGCGAGAGACGGCGCGCGGTGTCGCCGGAGTCGGTGAAGGTCACCAGGTACTGCGCGGAGAGCTGGTCGCCGATCTCCGCGGCCGCACGGGTTATGGCACCGCCGCGGGTGTGGGGGATGGTGCCCAGCGGCAGGATCCGGTCCGCCCCGTTCTCCTCCGTGTTGGTGACTATGCGGGCCATGGTGCGCACGGCCTCGAAGGGATAGGCGCCGACGCTGGTCTCGCCGGACAGCATCACCGCGTCCGCGCCGTCGAGGATGGCGTTGGCGCAGTCGGAGGCTTCCGCGCGGGTGGGGCGCGGGGTGGTGATCATCGACTCGAGCACCTGGGTGGCCACGATCACAGGCTTCGCGTTGCGGCGGGCCAGCTCGATCGCGCGCTTCTGCACCAGCGGGACCTGCTCGAGCGGCAGCTCGACGCCCAGGTCGCCACGGGCGACCATGATGCCGTCGAAGGCGCCGACGATCGAGCGCAGCGCGCGCACGGCCTGGGGCTTCTCGATCTTGGCGATGACGGGGACCCGACGGCCCTCCTCCTGCATGATCCGCAGCACCTCGTCCATGTCGTGCGCGTCGCGCACGAAGGACAGGGCGATCATGTCGGCGCCGAGCGCCAGGCCCCAGCGCAGATCGGTGATGTCCTTCTCGCTCATGGCGGGCACGGACACGGCGACGCCGGGCAGGTTGATGCCCTTGTGGTCGGAGACCGGACCGGGTACCTCCACCACGGTGCTGACGTCGGTGTCGCTGACATCGGTGACACGCACCGAGACCTTGCCGTCGTCGATCAGCAGGACGTCGCCGGGGCGGCAGTCGCCGGGCAGTCCCTTGAAGGTGGTGGAGACGCGCTCGCGGGTGCCCACGACGTCCTCGGTGGTGATGACGAGGGTGTCGCCCACCTCGAGCTGGTGGGGGCCGTCCTCGAACGTGCCTAGCCGGATCTTGGGGCCCTGCAGGTCCACCAGGACCGCGACGTTCTGCCCGAGGTCCTCAGCGGCTCGGCGGATGTTCGCGTAGACCTCTTCGTGATCGTCGTGCGTTCCGTGGCTGAGGTTCATCCGGGCCACGTTCATGCCGGCTTCGATCAGAGTCCGGATCTGCTCGTAGGTATTCGTCGCCGGACCGAGTGTGCAGACGATCTTCGCTTTGCGCATGTCAACCCATCTGTAGTTTGGAGTGAGGGCCGCGGCCCTGCCGGCGGACACCACTGAAGACTCCGCCGAACAGGCCGCAGCATCGCGTGGACAGCCCTAGTCTTTCACACTGTGACAGGCTTCTCCCCGGTACTCACCCGAGCCGGCCGCGATCAGGCCCACACGGTGAGGTCGCCCGGGCCTGGCTCAGCTGCCCTCGGGATCGCCGTCGTCGGGATCGACGTCGTCGGTCTCCTCCGCGGCGGCAGGGGCAGGCAGCGCGAAGGAGCCGTCGGCGGCGAGCACCTCGCCGCCCCGGCGCCGCCTGCGACGGGTGAGCAGCACCACCATGACGACCGCGACCACGGCCATCAGGATCGCGACCAGGGTGTGGATGCGCAGCGGGCCGACCATCAGCACCGGCTCGCTGCGGATCGCGTCGATCCAGGCGCGGCCGGTGGAGTAGATCGCCACGTAGCTCCAGAACACGCGTCCGCCGCCGAGCCGGAAGCGGCGGGCCAGGAACAGCAGCACCGCTATCCCGGCCAGGTTCCACAGCTGCTCGTACAGGAAGGTGGGATGGTAGGTGCCCGGTGTGCAGCCCGGGATCATCTGTCCGTTGGTGACGCAGGTGACGTCCCAGGCCCACCAGGCGTCCAGCTCGGGGCCGTACAGCTCCTGATTGAACCAGTTGCCGAAGCGACCGATCACCTGAGCGATCAGCAGGGTGGGGGCGATGGTGTCCGCGAGCGCCGCGAAGGACACCCCTTTGGCTCGGGCCATGAGGAACACCGCGATCGCGCCGCCGGCCACTCCCCCGTAGATCGCCAGGCCCCCCTGCCAGATGTACAGCACGGCGACCGGGTCCCCGCCGGGCCCGAAGAAGGGCTCGGGCGAGGTCAGCACGTGCCAGATGCGCGAGCCGATGATGCCGGCGACGATCGCGACGAAGACGATGTCGAACAGGTCGTCGCCGTCACCGCCGCGGGCCACCCAGCGTCCGGTGGCCCACCACAGGGCCACGCCGATGCCGGCCAGGATGCACAGGGCGTAGAAGTGGATCGTCAGCGGGCCCAGCGAGAGCGCGGAGATCGGCGAGCTCGGGATCATGGCGGTGCCTCCTGTCCTCAGCGGCGGGCGCGCTCGACCCCGGCGCGCAGGTCGTCGGCGACCGCGGCGAGGGACGCCAGTGCGGCGGGCCGGTCGTCCTCGTCCTCCAGCAGGGTGCGCACGAAGGCGGAGCCGACGATGACGCCGTCGGCGTAGGAGCCCACCTCGGCCGCCTGATCACCGGTGGAGACGCCGAGGCCGACGCAGACGTTCTCGGCCCCGGCGGCGCGGGTGCGCGCGACCAGGCCCTCGGTAGCCGCGGAGACGCTGGCCCGGGTGCCGGTCACCCCCATGGTCGAGGCCGCATAGACGAAGCCGCGCGTGTGGGAGACGACGTGGGCCAGGCGATCAGGCGGGGAGCTGGGGGCGGCCAGGAAGATCCGGTCCACACCGTGGGTCTCGCTGGCGGCGATCCAGTCGGCGCCCTCGTCGGGGATCAGGTCCGGGGTGATGACGCCGGCGCCGCCGGCACCGGCCAGATCGCGGGCGAAGGCGTCGGGACCGTAGGCGAGGATCGGGTTCCAGTAGGACATCACCAGGATCGCGGTGCCACGGCCCGAGAGGGCCTCGACTGCCTCGAACACGTGCCGGGTGCGGTTGCCACGGGCCAGGGCGGCCCCGGCGGCCCGTTGGATGACCGGGCCGTCCATGACGGGATCGGAGTAGGGCAGCCCCAGCTCGATCATGTCTGCGCCGCGGTCGATCAGGGTGTGGGCGGCGTCGATGGAGCCGGCCAGGTCGGGGTAGCCGACCGGCAGGTACCCGACCAGGGCGGCGCGTCCCTCGGAGCGGGCGGCTGCGATCGCCTCGGCCGAGCGCAGGCGGGAGGTGTCGGTGCGGCTCATCGGCTCTGCTCCTGGTGCTCGGGGCCGCCTGCGGCGCGTCGGGCCTGGTCGCGCACGGTCTGCAGATCGGCTCGGGGGGTCTCGTCGTCGATCAGCCCGAACCAGCGGGAGGCGGTGTCGACGTCCTTGTCGCCGCGACCGGACAGGCTCACCACGATCACGGCCTCGGGTCCCAGCTCCCGTCCCAGCTGCAGCGCCCCGGCCAGGGCGTGCGCGGACTCGATGGCGGGCATGATGCCCTCGGTCATCGACAGCAGGGCGAAGGCTTCCATCGCCTGCGCGTCGTCGACCGCCCGGTACTCGGCGCGACCGATGTCGGCCAGCCAGGAGTGCTCGGGGCCGACGCTGGGGTAGTCCAGCCCGGCGGAGACGGAGTGGGAGGGAATGGTCTGCCCGTCCTCGTCCTGCATCACGAAGGAGCGGGCGCCGTGCAGGACCCCGGGGGTGCCGCCCGTGATGGTCGCGGAGTGGCGGCCGGAGCCGATGCCGTCCCCGCCCGCCTCGCAGCCGATCAGCCGCACCCCGGGGTCGTCGAGGAAGGCGTGGAACAGGCCCATCGCATTGGAGCCCCCGCCGACGCAGGCGACCGCCGCATCGGGCAGGCGGCCGATCCGCTCCAGGGCCTGCTCGCGGGCCTCCTCGCCGATGATGCGCTGGAAGTCGCGCACCATCACTGGGAACGGATGGGGGCCGGCGACCGTGCCCAGGAGGTAGTGGGTGGTCTCGACGTTCGCGACCCAGTCCCGGAACGCCTCGTTGATGGCGTCCTTGAGGGTGCGCGCGCCCTGCGAGACGGCGATGACCTCGGCGCCGAGCAGTCGCATCCGGGCGACGTTCAGCGCCTGGCGCTCGGTATCCTCCTGGCCCATGTAGATCGTGCACTCCAGGCCGAACAGGGCGGCGGCGGTGGCGGTGGCCACGCCATGCTGGCCGGCCCCGGTCTCGGCGATCAGGCGTTTCTTGCCCATGCGTGCGGTCAGCAGGGCCTGGCCCAGCACATTGTTGATCTTGTGGCTGCCGGTGTGGTTCAGGTCCTCGCGCTTGAGCAGGATCCGCGCGCCGCCGGCCAGCCGGGAGAAGCGGGGGGCCTCGCTGAGCAGGGAGGGACGGCCTGTGTACTGGGCCGACAGCCGCTGCAGCTCGGCGGTGAACTCGGGGTCGATCGAGGCCTTTTCGTAGGTCTCGGTGAGCTCGTCGAGGGCGGGCACCAGGGCCTCGGGCAGGAAGCGCCCACCGAAGTCGCCGAAGTAGGGACCTGCCTCCGAGCGGAGGGCCCCGCCGGGGCGGGAGAGATCAGGCACGGCTCGCACAGGGCGGGGCTGGGGCGTGGTCACTGCTCGGCTCCTTCGGGGGCGTGGCGTCCCTGGCGGGGCACCGCCCGGTAGTCGGCGACGGTGCGGGCGGGGTCGCCGGCGGTCACGAGCGCTTCGCCGACCAGCACGGCGTCGGCGCCGACCGCGGAATAGGCCTCGACGTCGGTGACCGAGGCGACCGCGGACTCCCCGATCGCCAGCGGTCCGGAGGGGATCTCCCGCAGCAGGTCTGCGGCGCGGGTGAGGTCGACGTCAAGGGTCTTGAGATTGCGGGCGTTGACGCCGATGAGGTCGGCCTCCAGGGCCAGCGCCCGCTCCAGCTCTTCGGCGGTGTGGGTCTCCACCAGGGCCTGCATCCCCAGCTCCGCGGTCTGCGCGTACAGCTCGGCGAGCTGCGTGTCGTCGAGGGCGGCGACGATCAGCAGCACCAGATCGGCGCCGTGGGCACGGGCCTCGAGCACCTGGTAGGGGTCGACCACGAAGTCCTTGCGCAGCACCGGCACGTCGACCCGTGCGCGGACGGCGTCGAGGTCGTCGAGGGACCCGCCGAAGCGACGGCGCTCGGTGAGCACGCTGATGGCGCTCGCACCGTGGTCGGCGTAGATCGCGGCGAGGTCGGCGGGGGCGGGGATCGGGGCCAGCGAGCCCTTCGAGGGGCTGGAGCGCTTGACCTCGGCGATCAGTCCCATGGAGGACTCGTCCGCGCTCAGGGCGCCGTGCGCGTCCCGGGCCGGGGCGGCCGCGGCGACGAGCTGCTCGAGATCGTGTTGGCTGCGGCGCGCGCGGCGGGGTTCGAGGTCCTCCAGCACTCCGGCGATGATCTCGTCGAGGACGGTTCCGGTACGGGTCACGGGGTCAGCTCCTGGGGTGGTCGGTGTCGATGGTCGGGAGCCCGCGAGCTCACGCTCCCACCAGGGAGGTCGGGGCGATGAACCACAGCGCCGGGAGGTTGCGGGCCACCGTGTACGCCATCACGAGCACGAACAGCGTCATCACCACCCGCTGCGGGGGCCACAGGTCGGTCGGTCTGCCGCGGACGCGCTGGACCGTCCAGACCACGAACCCCGCCGCCACGAGAGGTGCGGCGATCACGATGACCGCGTTGTTGCGCAGGGCCAGGCGCAGGTCGCCGTCCAGCAGCGCATGCACGGCGCGGCTGGAACCGCAGCCCGGACAGTACAGGCCCGTCAGGTGGTAGACGAGACACAGCGGGATGTCCGTGCGGAACGGGTCGAAGACCACCTGCAGGATCAGCGCCAGCGCGATCCCCGCCGCAGCGATGCCGAGGGGCAGCAGTGCGCGGTGAGCGCCACGGGGGCCGGGACCGGAGCTGGTCCGTGCGGCGGCGGTGCTCACCGCGGAGGTCACAGGCTCTGGGCCTTCGTTCGCTTCTGCCCGAGGCCGGCCAGGGACATCACCACGCCCGCGATGAGCGCGACCACCATCACCACAGCGCCCACGGCGATCGCGATCATGTGCCCCAGCACCATGCCGAAGGCGATGATGATCCCGCCCAGGACCAGTCCGAGATTGAGGGTCCAGGCGGCCACTGTCTTGCCCTCGTTGTGGGGAGGGGGCGGGGGCACGGCGTAGGTCTTGTTCATCATCCTTCTCCGGTTCGGGACGCGATCGCCCTTATTGTGCCACGTCGGCGATCGATTCCGGCCGAGGTGTCCGTCCGGCGGCGGCGCGATGCTCAGGTGCCGGGACCGGTGTGATCGGTGTCATCCTCGGTGGGGAGGCTGGGATCGTCGCCACGGGTCAGCGCGTCCCAGGCGGCCGCGGGGTCCTCGGCGGGATCGGCCGTGACGGTGAGGGTGGCGCGCCGATAGCGCGTGCCCTGCGGCCACCTCCCGCCCACGGCCAGGACCAGGGCGCCCATCCCCGTGACGGCTGCGGCCGGCAGCAGCGAGAGGACGGGCCAGATCGTCGCGCTCGCGGCGGACTGAGCCCCGATCACCCCGGTGGCCTGGGAGACCGCGGCCGCGGAGGCCGCCGCCGGGTCCACGATCACCCCGATCATCGATGCCGCCGAGAGCAGGCCGGCCAGGATCAGCACCGGCCCGGTCACCAGGCGGATCCAGCGCGATGACAGGGAGGTGGCGAGGGAGGCGGCGAGGGCGACCAGGCCCACGGCCATCACGGCGGGAGCAGCATCGGCGCCGGTCACCTCGATGGCCTGAGCGGTGCCGGCCAGGTCCGCCCCGGTGGCCTCGGTCCAGACCGTGCGGGTGGACGCCAGCAGCACCACGGAGGCCACCAGGCCTGCCAGCACCGTGGTCCGCCGGGTGGGCGCGCGGCGGGAGCGGGTCCGGGGGCCGCCGGTCATATCGAGCGCAGGGTATCGGCCGAGGCGATGGCACGCAGGGCGGCCGCGGCCTTGGACTGGGTCTCGCGGTGCTCCATGGTGGGGTCGGAGTCGGCCACCACACCCCCGCCGGCCTGCACGTGCGCGGTGCCGTCCTTGAGGACGGCGGTGCGGATGGCGATGGCCATGTCCATGTCACCGGCGAAGTCGATGTAGCCGACCGTGCCCCCGTAGACGCCGCGCCGCACCGGCTCGAGCCGGTCGATGATCCGCATCGCGGCGGGCTTCGGCGCCCCGGAGAGGGTGCCGGCGGGGAAGGTGGCACGCAGCGCGTCGTAGGCGGTGGCTCCCTCCCGCAGGTGCCCCGTCACCGTCGAAACAATGTGCTGGATGTGAGAGAAGCGCTGTATGTGCATGAGATCGCGGACCACCACCGTGCCGGGGTCGCAGAACTTCTGCAGATCGTTGCGGGCCAGGTCTACCAGCATCAGGTGCTCGGAGCGCTCCTTGGGGTCGGCCAGCAGCTGCGCGGCCAGCTCCTGGTCCTGTTCCGGGGTGCTCCCCCGGGGGCGCGAGCCCGCGATGGGGTGGGTGGTCGCGGCGTCGCCGCGGACGGTGACCAGCGACTCGGGGCTGGCGCCGACCACGTCGATCGGAGTGCCGTCGGCGTCGGCGGTGCGCAGCAGGTACATGTACGGGCTGGGGTTCATGCGGCGCAGCACCCGGTACACATCCAGCGGGTCGGCGGCGGTGGGCAGGGAGAAGCGCTGTGAGGGCACCACCTGGAAGATCTCGCCGTCGATGATGTCGTCGACCGCCTCGCGGACGGCGCGCTCGTAGTCGAGCTGGGCGGTGCGGGCCTTGGGGTCGACCTCGCGCACGGTCTCGTAGACGCTCGCGCCGGTGGCCAGTGGGCGTCGCAGCCTCTCGCGCATGGCCTCGAGCCGGGCGAGGGCCTCGTCGTAGGCGGCATCGACGCCGTCGGGGCGGGCGTTGAGGTTCAGCGCATTGGCCACCAGCAGCACGGTGGAGTCGTGGGAGTCGTGGACCAGCACGTCCTGGGCCAGCAGCATCGACAGGTCGGGAAGGCCCACCTCATCCGGCGGGGGATCCACGAGCTTCTCCCAGTAGCGCACGGCGTCGTAGGCGATGAAGCCGACCAAGCCGCCCGTGAACGGCGGCAGCTGCGGCACGCGAGCGGCCCGGAAGGCGGCGGCCACCTCGCGCAGCGCCTCCAAGGGATCGCCGTCGGCGGGGACGTCAGCGGGGGCGTCGCCGATCCACCGGGCGCGCCCGTCGCGCTCGGTCAGGATGGCGCGGGCCCGGCTGCCGATGATCGACCACCGGGAGGACTCGCCCTCACCGGCTGATTCCAGCAGGAAGGTGCCGCGGCCGTCGGTGCCCTCGGTCACCCTGCGGTACAGCGACACCGGGGTGTCCTCGTCGGCCAGGACACGCAGCGTGAGCGGCACCACCCGTTGACGGGCGGCCAGGGCTCGGAAGGTCTCCCGGTCGGGCTGGACCTGGCCGAGCAGATCGCCTTCGAAGCCGCCCACCTGCTCCGGATAGGCCTCGCTCGTGGCGGGTGCGGCTCGCTCGGTCATCGTTCCTCCTCCCTGGGGTACAGGACGGTGGCATCGAGGTCGCCGCCGTCGAAACAGGTGTCGGCGGGCCGGTGGCAGGCCTGGCCGACCTGGTCGACCTGCACCAGAAGCGTGTCGCCGTCGCAGTCGAGCGCGACCGAACGCACCCACTGCACATGGCCGCTGGTGTCGCCCTTGCGCCAGTACTCGCCGCGGGAGCGCGACCAGTAGGTGGCCCGGCCCGTGGTGAGGGTGCGATGGAGGGCCTCGTCGTCCATCCAGCCGACCATCAGCACCCGCTGGTCGGTGGCGTCCTGGACCACGGCGGTGATCAGGCCGTCGGCACCGCGCTTCAGCCGCTGCGCCAGCCGGGGGTCCAGGCCGGAGACGGGGATGTCCTCGGAGCCGGTCACAGGGCGCGCCCCAGCTCCTCGACACGATCGGTACGCTCCCACGTGAAGTCGGGCAGCTCGCGACCGAAGTGTCCGAAGACGGCGGTCTGCGCGAAGATCGGGCGCAGCAGGTCGAGGGCGTCGATCAGTGCGGCGGGCCGCAGGTCGAAGACCGCGCGCACGGCGGCGGCGATCTCGTGGTCCGGGCGGGTACCGGTGCCGAAGGTCTCCACGTACAGCCCCACCGGTTCGGCGACGCCGATCGCGTAGGCGACCTGCACCTCGCAGCGTTCGGCGAGGCCGGCGGCCACCACGTTCTTGGCGACCCAGCGCATCGCGTAGGCGCCCGAGCGGTCGACCTTCGAGGGGTCCTTGCCGGAGAAGGCGCCG
>DWZH01000016.1 GCA_019118275.1 Candidatus Brachybacterium merdavium
GGCCCCCTCCACGTAAACCGGACGCCGCTCTCCAACCGGGTGCGGACCGAGCCTGGCCCGCACCCGGCCCGGGACGTCAAGGAGCCTCCCGGGCCGAGGGCCGGAGGTCTATCGTGTGGAGCCCCAGCCGCGGCGCAGCGAGAGGCCCTGCACCATGACCGCACCGGACGCCATGGATCCCCCGGATCCCGCGGCCGCTCGCGGCATCGGGGCACCGCCGGCCGTCCTCCTCCCAGCGGCGTCTTCGACTCCGGCCCCGACGGGCCCGGATGCACTTCAGGCCGAGAGGCCGGTCGCGTCTGCCGGGCACCGAAGGCGGGGGGGTGAGCCGCCGCGCCCTGCTGCCCCTGGCCCTCGCGGCCACCGCCCTCGCGGCCTGCACCCCGGACACGAACGAGACCGACGCCCCGACCGAGACCGACAGCCCATCTGAGACCGGCAGCCCCTCCGAGGCCGGCTCCCCGACCGAGACCGACGGCTCGTTCACCAGCACGCCCGGTGAGGAACCCGTTCCCGGCACCGAGGACGTCGACGTCCAGGACCCGCAGCCGCTGACCGAGGCCCAGCTCGATGCGGACTACGCCTCGGACCGCACCGTCGATCACGTGCCGATGCTCTCGGGCTTCACGACCCTGCGTGAGGAGCATCCGGAGGTGCTCGAGGAGAACCTCGACCGGGCGCTGCGGATCAACCGCGAGGCCAGCGAGCGGGAGGCGGCCGGTGCGGTGACCGACCACTACGGCGACATGTCCTACACCATGGCCGACGGGCTCGGTGAGCAGCTCGGGGCGATCTACCAGGACGCGGTCGATGCAGGCCGTCTGCCCCGGACCACCAGGCTGATCCGCCAGGACGGGGGCCGCGCCCAGGGCGACTCCACCATCCCGGCCAAAGAGCATTTCGACCACGACCGGCCCTTCGTGGCCGCGCCCGAGGAGTACGTGCCGCGCGACAAGGACGGTGGCGACGCCTACGAGACCACGAGCGCCGCCTACCCCAGCGGCCACACGAGCGAGGCCTACTGGCAGGGCACCCTGCTCGCAACGCTCCTGCCCCAGCTCGCACCGCAGATCCTGGCCCGCGTCTCGCAGGCCGGCCATCACCGCATCGTGTTGGCGATGCACTACCCCCTGGATGTGATCGGGGGCCGCATGATGGGCCAGCACGCGTCCGCCAGACGCTGGGCGGACGAGGAGTTCCGGACCCTGCTCGCGCAGGCGCGCGCCGAGCTGCACGCGGTGCTCGAGGCCGACTGCGGGGGCGATCTGGCCGGCTTCATCGCCGAGGACTCGCCCTACCTCAGCGACGAGGATGCTCGCAGCCTCTATCGCGAGCGCCTGACCTACGGTTTCGAGCGGCTCGGCCCGGCCGATATCTCCCTGGAGGTCCCGCCCGAGGCCGGTGCGCTGCTGCTGACCAGCCATCCGCAGCTGGATGCGTCCCAGCGGCTGCGGGTCCTGGAGCTGACCGCGCTGGACTCCGGCTACCCGCTGGATCGCAGCGCGGACTCCGCCGAGTCCTGGCAGCGGCTGGATCTGTGCGCGGCCATGTCGACGGCGGTGAGGGGGTCGCGGCCGATGGCGAGGTCAGCCTCGGCGGACCCCGGTGATCACATCGTCGACCACTCGCTCGGCGATCTCGCGCACCGTCTTCCGCGGCGCGCCGCGCAGCGGCCCGTGCAGCACCAGTTCCGCGCAGCCGTGCACCGCGGACCAGCACACGAACTCCGCTCCCGGGCGGCGCTGCGCCGAGAGCACACCGGCCTGGACGCACTCATCCAGCGCCGAGGTCAGCAGCACGAACGGTGGCGGGGCGTCCTCGGCCCCTCCCCCGGGCCCCGGACCGTCGGCCCGCTCCCGCAGCTCCGACTCCCGGGCGCTGCCGAAGAACGCGGTCTCGAACCAGCCGGGCTCATCCACGGCGAAAGCGATGTACCCCAGGCCCACGCCACGCAGCCGCTGCAGGGCCCGCTGCTCCGGCGGGGCATCGGCGGAGGCGCGCATGCGGCGCCGCATCCGCGTGGCCATCTTCTCCTGGATCTCGCGCGCCACAGCGGCCATCAATTCGGTGCGGTCGCGGAAGTGCCGGTAGGCGGCCGCCGGGGACACCCCCACCTGGCGGGTGACCTCCCGCAGCGACACGGAGCTCTGCCCGCTGCCGCGGCTCAGCTCCAGCGCTGCCTCCACCAGTGCGGGGCGCAGATCGCCGTGATGGTACGGGCGCGACGAGGTCGCCACTCTTGACCCACCCCTCCCTGAAGTTTACGGTGTTCACACCGATGTTCATGGCGTTCACATTCACTCTAGCCGAGGAGACCCCATGAGATCCCTGGTGATCACCCAGAACGTCACCGCCGACGGGGCGATCGAGATGCTCGATGACTGGTTCGATCCCTCCCACGACCCTCCGGACATGCACGAGATCATGCAGCGCGACAGCGCTGCCTGCGACGCCATCCTGCTGGGCCGGCACACCTTCGAGGCCTTCCGCGGCTACTGGCCGGCCCAGTCCGAGGACCCCACCGGCATCACCGACGAGCTGAACACGATGGACAAGTACGTCGTGTCCACCACGATGACCGATCCGCAGTGGCAGAACTCCACGATCATCAGCGACGATCCGGTCGCCGCGGTCCGGGAGCTGACGCAGGGCGAGGGCAAGGAGATCCAGCTGACCGGCAGCATCACGCTGTGCCATGCACTCATCTCCGCCGGCCTGGTCGACCAGTACTGCCTGTGGACCTACCCCTACGTGCAGGGCCGTGGCCGGCGCCTGTTCCCCGCCGGCCACCGCGAGCAGCTGAACCTGGTCGAGCATCACGCCTTCGACGCCGGTGTCACCTATACCCGCTGGGCCTCCCGGAAGGACTGAGATGACCACCCCCACTCCTGCCCGTCCGCCCGTCACCGATCCCCAGACCTGGCGCCACGAGCTCGCGGCGCTGCGCGCACGGGAGAAGGCCGCCACCCGTGAGCTCGACGCCATCGCCGCCCAGCGCCGGCGCCTGCCGATGGTCGAGCTGCCCGAGTACACGCTGACCAGTGCCGACGGACCGGTCCGCCTGGCCGACATCTTCGATGGCACCTCCCAGCTGATCACCTACCACCACATGTGGTTCCCGGACTCCGAGTGGCAGTGCGGAGGCTGCACCAGCTACACCACGCAGTTCACCCGCACCGACTTCCTGCGCAAGTACGACGCCCGCTTCGTGATCATCACCCCGGGCCCGATCGAGGAGGCTCTGGCCTACCGCGCGAAGGTCGGCAACCAGATGGACTGGTACTCCACCGCCGGCAGCGCGTTCGGGGCCGACATGGGCGCTCCACCCGGCGGCGGCTTCGCCCTGAACGTGTTCCTGCGCGCCGGGGACACCGTCTACCGCACCTGGCACTCGGACGGCCGCGGCACCGAGCAGCTCAGTCACACGTTCCCCCTCGTCGACGTCCTGCCCTACGGACGCCAGGAGGACTGGCAGGACTCCCCGCCCGGCTGGCCGCAGTCCTCGACCTACGCCAAATGGCTGGAATCCAAGGAGATCGCTGTCCTGTACGGACCGGAAGGACGAACATGACCACCGCACACCCCAGCCCCGACGACGCCGGCACCGATCCCACCAGAGCCGAACACGTCGGCCCCACCCCGGCTGGCACCGATCCCGTCGGCCCCACGCAGGACCCCGACCGCTACGTCGTCTCGCGCACCGTCGCCGCTGCCCCGCCGGAGGTGTTCGCTCTGCTCAGCGATCCGGCGCGCCACCACGAGACCGAGCCGACCGACTGGGTGCGCGGTCCCCTGGAGTCCGATCCCGCACCGATCACGGAGGTCGGGCAGGTGTTCGGGATCGAGATGTTCCACGAGAACGCCGGTGGCCGCTACGACATGCACAACCGCGTGATCGCCCTCGAGCCCGACCGCACCATCTCCTGGGAGCCCGGGCAGTACGAGGCCGACGGGTCGCTGGGCACCGGCGGCTGGACCTGGCGCTATGACCTCGCCCCCACCGATGAGGGCACGCGGGTGACCCTCACCTACGACTGGAGCGCCGTGCCGCCTGCGCTGCGCGGGGAGTTCGGCCTGCCGCCCTTCGCCCCCGAGTTCCTGGAGCAATCGCTCAAGGCGCTCGACCGCGCACTCGGGGACCCCGGAGCGGGCTGATCCGCGCTGCCGGACCCCGGGCCCGGGCCAACCACGTCAGTGCTTGCCGGCGTCGGAGCGCAGGGCGAAGGTGCCCTGAGCGCGGCGCCGACCCTGGACGCGATGGTCGGGGACCACGTCGTCGAGGAACTGGTAACCGCCGCGGGTGTAGGCCGCGCGCAGGTCACCGCCGTCGGCCGCGGAACTGAGCGAGCGCCACCAGTCGGTGATGTCGCCCCACCCAGGGGCGGCGAGCGAGCCGCCGAACTGCTGGACGGCCAGCGCCGAGCACAGCGAACCGAACTTCAGCCGCTCCTCGAGCGGCCATCCCGCCAGGGTGCCCAGCACCATCGCGGCAGTGAACACATCGCCCGCGCCGGTGGTGTCGATCGCGGTGACGGGCACGGCCGGGCAGTAGGCCTCCTCGCCGGTGGAGCCGTCGATGGCGTAAGCGCCGTCCGCGCCGTCGGTGACCACCGCGAGCGGGACCTTCTCGGCCAGAGCCCGCACGGCCCGGTCGGGGCTGTCGGTGCGGGTGTAGCCCATGGCCTCGACGGCGTTGGGGGTGAAAGCGTGGCAGTGGGCCAGCGGGGCGAGGTCGGCGGGATCCCAGCGGCCGGTCTCGTCGTAGCCGATGTCGGCGAAGACCAGGGCGCCGTGGCGGGCGAGCTCGGCCCACCAGGAGGTCTCCCCGGCCAGGTCCACGACCGCCGCCCGCGCCGCGGGGGCCTTGGCGATCAGGGCCGAGAGAGGCTCGGGCAGGTCGTGGCCGTGGGTGGTCATGGCCCGGTCGCCATGGGCGGCGATGGAGACGGTCAGCGAGGAGTGGAAGTCGGTGAAGCGGCGCGAGGCCGAAAGGTCGATGCCCTCCTCGCTCTCCATGGTGTGCCACATCCAGTCGGCGTAGGCGTCGTCGCCGAATCCGGCCACCAGGCCGGTGCGCAGCCCGAGCCGGGCGGCCGCGGTGGCGAGGTTGGCTATCCCGCCGGGGCTGGAGCCCATGCCCTTGGACCACAGCTCCTCGCCGGGCCGGGGCAGGCGCTCGATGCCGGTGAAGACGATGTCGAAGAAGACGGTGCCCGACAACAGCACGTCCAGCGGCGGGTCCTCGGGGGTGCGCTGGGCGGCCAGCGGGTCCCAGTCGGCGCGCCCGGCGGCCTCGGGCGGGGCCGGGGTGGAGGAACCGGTGGCGCCGGTAGTGCTGGGGACAGGGGCCGGATCAGTGGTCATTTGGCGACTCCTTCGAGCATCCCGCGGATGAAATGGCGTTGGAGGAACAGGAACAGGATGACGGTGGGCAGGGCCACGATGACGGCTCCCGCGGCCAGCAGCGCGGTCTCGGAGGTGTACTGGCCCTGGAAGTTGGCCAGGCCCAGCGGGGCGGTGCGCAGCCGACCGCTGGGGGTCATGACCAGGGCGATCAGGAACTCGTTCCACGTCCACATGAACACCAGCACCACCATGGTGACGATCGCGGGTTTGCTGGCAGGCACCAGCACCCGGGTCAGGGCCTTCAAGGGGCCGGCGCCGTCGAGCGCGGCGGCCTCCAGCAAACTGGTGGGCAGGGCGCGGAACTGGGCGCGCAGCCAGAAGGTGCCGAAGGCGATCGACTGGGCGACCTGCGGCATGGCGATCGCGAGATAGGTGTCGGTCAGGCCCAGGGTGCGCAGATCGAAGAACAGGGGGATCACGGTGGCCTCGGCCGGGATCATCAGTCCCAGCAGGAACAGGTAGAACAGGGCCGTGGAGCCGCGGAAGCGCATGGTGCCGAAGGCGTATCCGGCCAGGACCGACAGCATCAGCGACAGGCCCACCACGATCACGGCGACCACCACGGAGTTCCCGAGCGAGCGGCCGAAGCCGCCGACGGTCCAGGCGCGCGCGAAATTGTCCAGGTGGATGCCGCCGCTCTCCCCCAGCGGCGGGGCCACCGAGGTCAGCAAGATGGTGATCACCGGGGTCAGCGCGAAGATCGCGAACGCCACCAGGATCACGTAGTTCATGGTCACCTCACCGCGCGAGACCTTCATGTTTCACGCTCCCCGATGCGGGTGACGCCCACGTTGATCGCGAAGATCAGGATCGTCAGCACGATCGCCACGGCCGAGGCCGAGCCCACCTCGCGCAGATCGAAAGCACGGAAGTAGACCTCGTAGCTGGGCACCGTGGTGGAGTTGCCGGGGCCGCCGGAGGTGGTCATGTACACCAGGTCGAAAGTCTTCAGCGCCGCGATGATGGTCAGCACCAGGGCGACGGTGATCTCCCCGCGCACCGAGGGCAGGGTGATCGCGAAGAACTCGCGGACCGGGCCGGCGCCATCGAGGCGGGCGGCCTCGAACAGCTCGGCGGGGATCCGGCTCATCCCGGACAGCAGCAGCAGCATCACCAGGCCCATCTGCACCCAGGTGCCGATGAACCCCACCGCCGCGAGCGCGGTGCCGGGATCGCCCAGCCAGCCGCGGGTCAGGCCCTCCAGGCCCAGGGCGCGCAGCACGTCGTTCAGCATCCCGTTCGGGGAGTAGATCTGTCGCCACGCCACGGCGACCACCACCAGCGCCACGACCTGGGGCAGGAAGATCACGGTGCGGAAGAAGCCCATTCCCCGCACCTGCCCGCGCCGCAGGATCGCGGCCAGCACCAGCCCGACCCCCAGCGGGATCACCGCGTAGAAGATGATCAGCACCAGGGCGTTGGCGATCGCCGCCCGGAAGTCGGCGTCCCCGGCCAGGTCGAGATAGTTCTGCAGCCCCACGAAGGTGGAGGACCCGAAGCCGCGCCACTCGAACAGGGAGAACTGGGCGGCCCGCCCCAGCGGGTACAGCGCGAACGCGCCGTAGACCAGGAGGGCGGGCAGGATGAACAGGTACGGGGCGATGGTCGAGCGCGCCACGGCCGACGGGCGGCCGGCGGCCTCGCGGGCCGGCCGGCGCCCGGAGAGCATCCGGGCCGGTCGGGGGCCGACGGGGGCCGGCTGCGCGCCGTCGGAGGGACCCCGGGTCGGCTGGGCGCCGCCGGGGGCCTCCCGGGCCGGCTGCGCGCCGCCGGAGGGATCCCGGGCCGCCGACGGATGGGCTAGGGGTGGGGCCATGGGGCTCAGGAGTCCTCGGTGAATTCGCCGTAGTCCTCCTGCAGAGCCTCGGCGGCGGCAGCCGGTTCGGTCTGGCCGCCGATGACCTCCTGGAGGGCGGCGCCCGCGGTGTCGGCGAAGGACGGGGTGGCGTAGTCGAGGTAGGGCAGCAGGGTGCCCTCGGTGGAGACCGCGTCGAAGGCCTCGTAGATGTCCTTGTTGACCCCCGAGTCCGGGGCGAGGTCGGCCGTGTTGTTGACGGGCATGCCGCCGTTCTCGGCGATCAGCTCCATCGCCTCGTCGCTGGTGATGTAGTCGATGAACGCGGCAGCGGCATCCGCGTTCTCCGCCTGGGCGGGGATCGAGAAGGGGATGCCGGTGCCTCCCGTGGTGGCGACCGAACCGTCGGCCCCGGGCGGTGGCGCCATGAACCGCAGGTCCTCCCCCATCACGGCCTCCATGTCCGGTCCCAGCCAGGAGCCGCCGATCAGCAGCACCCCGTTGCCCTCGGTGTAGGAGGGCCAGGCGTCGTCGTAGGCCAGACCGTTCGGGGACTCACCGAGCGCGCCATCGGCTCCCCACTCGGCGAGCTGGGTGAGGGCGGCGAGGTTCTCCTCGCTGGTCCAATCGGCGCCGGCGTTGCCCATGCCGAGGGTCACGATCTGCTCGGAGTCGACGAAGTGGGCCTGCAGCGGACCGAACACGTGCAGCGCGGGCCACTGGTCGAGATTGCCCAGCATGATCGCCTGCTCATCGGCCTCGGTCGCGGCCTCGACCAGCTCGAAGACCTCCTCCCAGGTGCTCGGCGGCTCCAGGCCCAGCTCGTCGAGCTTGGCCTGGGAGTAGTAGATGCCGCAGATCTCGCCGGTCTGGGCGAGACCGAACAGGGAACCTTCGCCGAAGGTGACGCCATCGTCCGAGTAGCGCATCTTCGACAGCACGCTGGGGCTGAATCGATCCTCCCAGCCGTAGGCCTCGGCGTATCCGGTCAGGTCCGTCAGCAGTCCATCGGCCACGAAGGTGCCCATGTCGCCGCGGGCGTTGTTGACCTGCAGCACGTCGGGCACGTCGTTGCCGGACAGCGCCAGCCCGGTCTGCTGCTGCAGATCGTCGAAGGACTGCGAGTTCCGCTCGATGGTGACGTTGGGGTACTCGTCCTGGAAGGCCTCGATGAGCGCCTCGATGGCGTCGTTCTGGGCGCCGCGCACCTCCTGGTCCCACATCGTGAGGGTGATGTCGCCCAGGGCGGCGATGTCGGTCTCGACCTCGTCGGCCCCTGGCCCGGGGCCCGCGCCGTCGCCGTCGTCCGAGCCGGGGGCGCAGGCGGCCAGCACTCCGAGTCCGCTGAGCGCGGCCGTGGATCCGAGGAAACTCCGTCGTCGCATGATGTCCTCCTGACGTGGGGAGCCGCATCGTCATCGCGGCCGCCCGGCTGCGCACCCCTCGCCTCCGGCACCTGCCGGTGTGGTGCGAACCACCATGATGTCATGATTTGCATGTCGTTGCACAGACTTGTTCGATGATGCGTGAAGTTGCGTGCTCGGTGCTACGGTGACGTCATGCTGAGCGAAGAGCGCCATCAGGCGATCGTGTCCGCGATCCGCCGCGCCGGCGCCGTGACGGTCGCCGGCCTCAGTGCCCGCCTGGACGTCTCCGAAGCCACCGTCCGCCGCGATCTGGACCTGTTGGCCGAGGCCGGCGCGCTGCGCAGGGTGCGCGGCGGGGCGACCGATGTGCGCGGCTCCGTGCGGCCCGAGGCGGATCTGCGCTCCTTCGCCGACGTCGCGGGCTCGGCCACCGCCGCGAAGCAGGCGATCGCGAAGCGGGCCTGCTCCCTGATCGACGACGGCGCAGTGATCGCCCTGGACATCGGCACCACCGTCGCCGCGATGTGCCCGCTGCTGGCCGGCCGCTCGCTGACCGTGGTCACCGCCTCGCTCGCGGTGGTGCGCTCGCTGGCCAGCGCCCCGGACATCGACATCGTGATCCTGGGCGGGCTGCTGCGCCCCAACTACGACTCCATGGTCGGCACCCTGACTGAGAGCGCGCTCAGCCAGCTGCGCGTGGACCTCGCTTTCCTCGGCACCTCGGGCGTACGGGCCGACGGCGCGGTGCTGGACTCCACTCCCAGCGAGGTCCCCACCAAGCGCGGGCTGCTGGAAGCGGCCACCTCCTCCTACCTGCTGGCCGATCACGAGAAGTTCCCCGGCTCCGGCTTCCTCGAGGTCGCTCCCCTGTCCCGATTCGCCGGACTGATCACCGATCGCTCCCCGCTGCCCATCGACATCACGCTCCCCGAGGGGGAGGACGCGGAGGTTCTGCTGCCATGAAGCTCGCCATCCTGGGAGGCGGAGGATTCCGCGTCCCCCTCGTCTACGAGGCCGTGGCCACTGCCGCCACCGGGCTGACCGTCGACGAGATCTCCCTGCACGACGTCGACCCCGCCCGGCTGCGCGCCATCACCGCGGTGATCGAGGGGCTCGGCGAGCAGCTGACCGATACCGGCCGGGCGGTGCACCTGCCCCGCCTGACCGCGACCACCGACCTGCGCGCGGCCGTGACCGGAGCGGACTTCGTGTTCAGCGCCGTGCGGGTGGGCGGCGCCGAGGCCCGCACCGTCGATGAGCGGGTCGCGCTGGGGCTGGGCCTGCTGGGGCAGGAGACCATCGGGCCCGGCGGACTCGCGTACGCGCTGCGCACCCTGCCCGTGGCACTCGACATCGCCCGCATCATCGCCGAGGCCGCGCCGGGGGCGTGGGTCATCAACTTCACCAACCCCGCCGGGATCGTCACCGAGGCGATGCGCACAGTACTGGGCGACCGAGTGGTGGGGATCTGCGACACCCCCATCGGCCTGGTGCGGCGCGTGGGCAGGCTGCTGGACGTGGATCTGGTGGCCGGCGAGCGCGGGGCCGACGGGGTCCCCGCCGCCTTCGACTACGTGGGGATGAACCATCTGGGCTGGCTGCGTTCGGTCACGATCGACGACCGCGACCGCCTGCCCGAGCTGCTGGCCGACGACGCCGCCCTCGAGGTGATCGAGGAGGCCCGCCTGATCGGCGAGGACTGGGTGCGGGCCGACGGCGCCCTGCCCAACGAGTACCTGTTCTACTACCTGCACACCGCCGAGGCGATCAACCGGATCACCGCCTCGGCCACCACCCGCGGGGAGTTCTTGGCCAAGCAGCAGGGCGACTTCTACCTCGCCGCCGAGGAAGCCGGCGGCGGGATGGCTGGGGCGGCCGGGGCGGCGCAGGACGCCGACGCCAAGGCGGCCGGGCGAGAAACGGCCGCCGGATCGCGGTCCCCGGGAGAGTCCTGCTGCTCCTCCCCACTGGAGCTGTGGCGATCCACGCTGCGCGAGCGGGAAGCGACCTACATGGCAGAGTCCCGCGACGAGGAGCGCCGCGAGGAGGACATCGCCGGCGGCGGCTACCAGGAGGTGGCGCTGCGGCTGATGACCGCGCTGGCCACCGGTCGCCCCGAGCGGATGATCCTGGACGTCGGCAACGCCCCGGTGGGCAGCGACGCTCCGCCTGCGGGCCGGATCATCCCCGAGCTCCCGGCCGACGCCGTCATCGAGGTGCTGTGCCTGGTCGACGGCGACGGCGTCCACCCTCAGCCCGTCGCCCCCGTCGAGCTGGATCGCCTGGGCATGATGGCCGGGCTGCGCGCCTCCGAACGCAAGATCCTCGAAGCGGCCGTGACCGGTTCGCGCGAGGCCGCCTGGCAGGGTTTCTCGACCCACCCGCTGGTGAGCTCCCCCGTGTTGGGTCGCAAGCTCCTGGAGGGCTACACCGCAGGGCACCCGCAGATCGCTGCGCTGCTCGGAGAGGTGCGGTAGGACTGTCTCGCACGAGCCGGGCCGGCCCGACCGTAGCCAGACCAGCCGTAGCCAGGCCGGCTGTGCCAGGCCGGCTGTGCCCCGGCCCGCCCTGGCGCAGTCAAGCCCGCCCCGGCCCGCCGCGACGTGGCCAGTCCCGCCGCGACGTGGCCCCACTGCGGCGTGGCCCCACCGCGGCGTGGCCCCACCGCGGCGTGGCCCCACTGCGGCCGGGCACATCGAGTGTGGAGTTCGGGGGCTTTGGAGGGCGAGATACCCCCGCCAACTCCACACTCGAGGCGGCCCAGACGCGATGCGGCGCCACACTCGAGGCGGCACCAGAAGCGACGCGCCACCACACTCGACCCGGCACCACACTCGACCCGGCACCAGAAGCGACGCGCCACCACACTCGAGGCGGCACCACAGTCGATGCGGCGCCCGGTCAGCCTCCGCGGGGGTCAGCTGACGTCGGGCAGGGTCTCACTCGGCCGCCCCGAGGTCCTCGAGGCGCAGGTCGTCGATGGTCAGGTTCGCCTGGCGCCCGCCGCCGAGCTTCTCGATGCCGATCCACGTGGTATCGGCCGTCTCGGAGGCGGTGAACTCCAGGCTGATCCGCTCCGTCTCGCGGGCCTGTGGGAGAGGCAGGGTGTCCACCCGCTGCGAGTCGATCGGATCGCCGACCGTGTCCTCGCCCACCACCAGCTGGTAGGTGTCGGCGAAGGCCGTCTGGTGGTCGAAGGACAGGCGATAGCGGTGCCCCGGGCTCAGGGGCAGCGAGGACTGCGTGGTACTCAGGATCAGTCCGTCGTTCTCCTCATTGGCCATCAGCGACCATGTTCCGCGCAGCACGTTGTCGGTCAGCTTGCCGCCCTCGACGACCTCGCCGTCCTCGTCCAGGCCGTACCAGCCGGCCTGCGAGTACGGCTCGTGGCGCTCGGCGAGCTGGGTGCGGGCGTCACCGCCGATGTTGTCGGCCCCGGTGACGAACGGCCAGTAGCCGACGTCCACGTTCTCGAAGTCCTCGAACAGCACTGTCGCTTCCGTCGGTTCCGGGTCGTCGGGCGCCGTGAAGGGGACCACGCGCACGTCGTCGACCCGCACCTGCGCCTCGCCCTCCCCCGCTGCGATCGCGAGCGTGACCGGTGACCCGGTGCTGGTGAAGGTGACGCGCACGCGCTGGAAGTGGCGGCCGTGCTTGGTGTCCGAGGCGGTCGCGTTGACCACCGTGGAGGCGGTGATGGTGGTCGCGACCCCGCGTCCGACGGCCGCCTGGTAGCCGGCCGGCTCCACGCCGTGACCGGTCGCGAAGACCGTCACCTCCCGGGTGCTCGCGGGATCGATCTCGATCCATGCCCAGGCCGACCAGGTGCCCGCGGGCAGGTGCCGGATCGGACGTGCCGGGTCGCGCAGGGCCTGCTCGATCGCTGCCGCCCCGCTGCCGAACAGCGCCTGGCGGTTGCGGAACTCGTCGGTCTCCACGGAGACCTCGCCCGTCGCCCGCCAGGCGTCCAGCGTGCCCGAGAAGAACCCGGGGTCGGCCACCGGGGTACCGAAGCCCCACTGGGGATCCCGCGGCTCGGGCAGCTGGTCACTGGGGTAGAGCACGTAGGCGCTGCCCGCTTCTACCTCGAGGGTGACCTCTCCCTCGTCGACCGGGACCGAGACCTCCTCGGTGCGCCCCGAGTCGGTCAGGCGGTACATGGTCAGAGCGCCATGACCTGCCCAGGCGTCGGTGAGGGTCCAGCTGGAGCTGCCTCCCTCGGGGTTCCAGTGGTACAACCTGTCTTGTCCGTCCGACCAGGGCAGCAGGTACTTCCCGTCCTCATACACGATCGCCCCATCGCTGGTGATGACGCGGTCCGTGGGGATCTCGGTGCCATCGACCGACTCGACGTCCGAGGTGACCTCGGTGCCGTCGGCCAGCAGGATGCGGCCGGGGCGGTCGTCTCCTGGCGTGCTCCAGGCGACGATCTGCGAGCGCTGCAGGAATTTGGTGGGCACATTGCGGGCCCACACGGTCTCGAAGAAGGCCCCGGCGTCCTGATGGCCCGTCCAGCCCTCGAACTCCTGGACGTTCGCGTTCGACAGCAGGGGATCCGGGTTCCACACGTCCTTGCGGGCATTGTCGATGAACCGGATCACCTGGGAGTTCAGGCCCTTGTTGGTGGAGCCGCCGTAGTTCTCGTCGGCCGCCCAGTGCGCCCAGGTCGAGCTGCGGGGCATCTTGTCCGCCCATTCGGTGGAAAGGGCCCAGCCCTGTCCCTCGAGCTCGCGCGAGAGGCGCTGTCCTTCCCAACCGTTGGGGTAGTAGACATCCACGTACAGGAAGGAGAGGTTCTCGGGAGCCTCGTCGCGCAGATCCTGGAAGCGCTTCAGCACCTCGGTGGTGCCCAGGTCCTTCGGCCCGTCGATCTTGTAGGACTGGTTCATCCAGCCCCAGCCAGGTTCGATCGGATCGCGCAGGAGATCCTCGCTGAAAGCATGGGCCTCGGAGTAGGCCTCGGTGGCGTTGACGTGCACACCGAAGGTCGCGTTCCACTTCCGGCCCTCGGTGACCAGGACGTCCAGGTCCTCCTTTCCGCCTGCCCGCTGGTTGTAGTGGCCGGCGTAGTCGGGGTGGGCCGCGTCGTGCCCCTCGGCCTGGTAGCCCTTGAGCATCACCGACTGACCGAGCCCGTCGGTGGCCAAGGAGATCCGCTTGGTGTCGTCCAGGACGCGCAGGAAGGGGTGCGTGGCCTGGGAGACGATGTTGAAGGGGATCCGCTTGACCACCTCGTCGGGTACGTTCTCGGAGCCCGTGATCGGCTCGGCGATGTCGCGGGCGGCGATCGCGGCGTCCTGCCAGGTCAGCTCGCCGTCGTCGTTGACGTCGGCCACCGGGCGCACCTTCACGAAGGGGTCCTCATCCGGGCCCAGACCCAGCTCGGCGGTGGAGCCGCGCACGACGAAGGTCCCAGGAGACACGGCACCGTAGGTGGCTCCCTCCTCGGGGGCGAGGGTCACGACGTAGCGCGAGTTGTCGTTCCGCACGCGCTCAGCGGTCTCCCCACCGGCCGTGTTGTCCTCCACGGCATTGGTCTCGAAGCCCGCTGCGAGCTCGGCCCCGACGATCAACGCGACGTGGGCCGGATCAGAGACCTCCTCCTCCGGATCTTGGGAGGCCAGATCGTAGAACGTGTCGCCGCTCTGTTCGCGATCCACGGACAGGTCGGCGGTCACCACCTGCGCTCCCGTCTGACCGTCATGGACCGACGCCAGGTCCAACCTCGGCACGCGGATGCGATGCATCAGCCGGTCGGGATCGGCGATGTCGGTGAGCTTCCACGTGAACACGCCGTCCGCGACCGAGAGGACTGCATCGAATTCGACGCCGGGCAGATCCGGGACGGACAAGTGGTAGGTGGCGCTCGAGTCATCGGTCAGCCGGGGTGCGGTGACCTCGACGTCGTACGGCGTTTCGTCGATGGTCACCGTGGTGTGCGCGGCACCGTAGCGCCCGGCGAGACGTGCCCCGTCCAGCTCATAGTCCACGACCTGCGGGAACTGTGGGTGCAGGCGCACGCGCAGTGTCCCGTCGGTGATGACGAGCGCGCCGTCGGGCGGGTCCGGGACGATCGCGGCCTGCTCGTCCTGCTCAGTCCGGTCAGGAGCGGCCGACGCCGTTCCCTGCACCGCGAGAGTCGTGAAGCCGACGCCTGCGGCCACTCCGGAGGTCCGTAAGAAGTTCCTGCGATCCATGAGCACCCCTCTGTGCTGATCTGTCGTACGTCTGTCCATGTCCCGCGCCCGATCCCGGTCCCGCGCCCGGCGTGATGCCCAGCCTCGGGCTCGGCTTGGCGCCCGGCGTGATGCCCGGCCTCGGGCTCGGCTTGGCGCCCGGCCTCACCCGCGGTGTGGCGCCCGGTCTGACGTCCGGCCTGGCGCTCCGTCTCACACACGCTCCTCACCCGCGGGAGTATGACGGTTAACACATTCGTCTCCGGACCCTACCGCACCCCCGAGAGCATTCGGCGGCGAAGGCACGGGGCGCGCGGATGCGAGGGTCCCTGGGAATCTGCTCGGACGCGGGGCCCTGGGTGGTTGCTCGGCGGCGGGCCCCTGGAGACCGTCCGGAGGCGGGCCCCGGGGGATCGCTCAGCGGCGGGCCCCTGAGGACCGCGCGGTGGGCCCCTGAGGACCGCGGGGTGGGCCCCTGAGGACCGCGGGGTGGGCCAGTCCTGAGCGTTAAGAGGCTTGCGTATACGCAAGCCTCTTAACGCCGGACAAGCATCCCTTTTCATCCGCTTTCGTCCGCCCGGACGACGTGTGCCCGGCCTGCGAGTCGGTCCGCGCTCCCGGTCAGGTCCAAGCACCTGGTCGCGCCCGCGCACCCTGTCACGCCTGTGCACCCGGTCACGCCCGCGCATCCTGTCACGTCACGCGCGCACCGGACGCGCAGGAGCCCCTGGTCACGTCCGACCCCCGCCACGCAGGAGAGACCCGGCCGTTCATGACACGCTGGGCCCCGTTCCGGGCGCTTCAACACGCCGATCCCCATCCGACGCCCTGTCCAGGGCCCGCCTTCAGCAAGGACAAGTGAGCAGACCTGTTGAGCACCACCGTGGCGCTGTCCCTGATCGGCCTCGTCCTGGTGGCCGCCGTCATCCAGCGGGTGGCCGGACTCGGGCTGGGCATGATCTTCGCGCCGTACGCCGTGGTGCTGATCGGTGCCCACGAGGGCATCATGCTCGCCAACTTCCTGGGCACCCTGATGCCGGTCCTGCTGCTGCCACGGATCTGGTCACAGATCGAATGGCACAAGGTCTGGTGGCTGTCCCTGCCCGCGGTCGCGGTGATGCCCGCAGCGGCCTGGGTCTCCTCGATCTCCCCGCCCGGCCCGTTGTACATCGTCGTGGCTCTGCTGGTGCTGGCCAGCCTGGTGATCTCGGTGGCCCTGGTGCGCGTCCACACCACGGTCGACGGACGCGCGGCCCAGGTGATCACCGGTATCGGCTCAGGGCTCGGCACCGTCCTGGGCGGCGTCGGTGGGCCCGCGGTGACGGTCTACGCCGTGCTCTCGCGCTGGCCGGTGCTGCCGATGGTGGCGACCATGCAGCCCCTGTGGATCATCATCTCCTCGGTTTCCTTTGCCTCCAAGTGGGCCTGGGACGACGGTCAGCTGCCCGACATGGCCTGGTGGGTATGGCTGGCGATCGTGGTGACCGTGATCGTGTCGATCTTCCTTGGCGAGGCGGTGCAGAAGCGTCTGCCGGAGCGATTCATCCAGCGCCTGGTGATGGGGCTGGGCTTCCTGGGCGCGCTGTTGGCCCTGGGCATCGGGGTGCGGCTGCTGGTGGTCTGATCACGGCGAGGCCGAGGAGGCAACGCATCGAACGCCCAGGCGCACCACGCACCGAGCCCCCAGGCGCACGCTTCGAGCCCCGAGCACGCATCGAACCCCCAGGCGCGCATCGAGCTCTGCGAAGGTGTTGGCCCAGCAGGCTGAGCCAACAAGTTCGCAGAGCTCGCCTCACGCTTTTCGGCACCCATGCGGCCGGGACGCTCAGCGCAGCGGCAGGCTCACCACAGACACGACCTGCTCCTCGGCCTTCGGGGTCAGCGTGATGCGGCTCCCGGTGAGCTCCGCGCCGGGCACGATCTTCTCCGTCCCGTCCCCCGTGACCTGGGCGATCTCGCGCACCGCGGCGGAGACCCGCTCGTCCAGCGTCACGGGACCGGCCCCTGGCTCGAGCAGAAGGGCGTGCAACACCTCGCTCCTGTCAGTCCCGGTGCCGCTCCCGGCCCTTGTTACGGCCCCTGCCCCAGCACGGCCGCCGGCACCGCCGCCGGTGCCAACACCGGCCCCGGCACCGCCACTGGCACCCAGGGTGAACCGCACCCGGTCGGGCGGGGTCTGCACCGCTTCGTGGAACCAGGGGCGGCTGCCGTAGAGGGCGCCGCCGTGGGTGCTCATCCAGGCACCGAGCTGCTCGAGGGCGGAGGTCTGCAGCTCGGGGATCGAGCCGTCGGCCCGGGGGCCCACATTGATCAGCAGGTTCCCGTTCTTGGAGACCACATCCACCAGCAGGCGGATCAGCGCCGTCCCGTCCAGGGCATGTTCAGCGGACTCGTCGGCGTTGTACCCGAAGGACAGCCCCAGGCCGCGCGTGGACTCGAAGACCTCGGACTGCACGGTGGTGATGTCCTGGTACTCACGGGTGAGCACGCCGTGGACGGGTACACCCCAGCGGTCGTTGATCATCCCGCCGGGCACCGCGGCGAGGTAGTCGCGGAAGATCTGCTGCAGCGAGTCTGGCCCGTCGCACTTGCCGGCGTCGGGCCAGTCGATGTCGTTCCACAGGACGTCCGGGGCGAAGCGGTCGATCAGCTCTCGCAGCTGGGCAGCCGCGAAGGCCGCGAAGGCCGGGTCGTTGCGGCGCAGCGCGAACAGCTCGGTGTTGGAGTGCAGCGGCGGGAAGTCGGTCGCGTGCCAATCGTGCGCTCCGGAGTAGTAGACCCCGAGCTTCATCCCCGCCTCGCGGACGGCGGCGGAGAACTCGGCGAGCAGGTCCCGGCCGGGGCCGCGGCGGGCGGCGGTGAAGGGGGTGGTGGCGCTGTCCCAGAGGCAGAAGCCGTCGTGGTGCTTGGTGGTGGGCACCAGGTAGCGGGCGCCGGCGCGCTGCGCCACGCCCACGATCGACTCCACGCTGCCCTCGGCCGGATGCCAGTCATGAGCGAAGTCTTCATAGGAGTGGCCGAGACCGTAGATCTCCTCGTGGCGCACCTTCGTGGGGCTGCCCTCGATGCGCACGGTGTTGGCGTACCACTCGGCGTACTGGTGGCGGGCGTAAGCGTTCTCTGCGGTCACATCACTGCGGTCCAGGACGTCGGCCCAGGCGGGCACCGAGTACAAACCCCAGTGCACGAAGATCCCGAGCTTGGCGTCGCGATACCAGTCGGGCACGGCCAGCTCGGGGTAAGCGGTGGCCGGGGCGGCGTCCGCCGGTCCGTGGCGGTCATCGAAACGGATCATCGGGGCTCCTTGGAGCGCGACGTCGCGCTCGTCGTGGTCGAGGCCGTGCTGCTCGAGGTGGCCGCGCTGAGGCTGCTGCGGTCCCGCTGCCCTGGCGGTGGCCTCGGTCGGGATGGAAGGATGTCCCACACTAGTGTCAACCGCTTAAGCCCAGGGGTTCCCCATGTCTGCGACGACGCAGGGCTCGATCGTCAGTCCCCGCATCGGCATCGCCGGGATCGCGATCGAGTCCTCGACCTTCACTCCGTACCGCTCCGGGCAGGACGATTTCGAGGTGCGTCGCGGCACCGCCGAGATCCTGGATCGCTACCCGTTCGAGCCCCCCGCCGCCGAGTACGTCGGCGTGCTCCACGCCCGGGCGCTGCCCGGCGGGCCGCTGGACCGTGACACCTACGAGGGCTGGAAGGCCGAGATCGTGGCGGGACTGTCCGCAGCCACCGAGACCGCACCGCTGGACGGCTTCTTCTTCGACATCCACGGTGCGATGAGCGTGGTGGGCCTGGACGATGCCGAGGGGGATCTGATCACCGCGATCCGCTCCGTGATCAGCCCCGATACCGTCGTGGGCACCGCGATGGACCTGCACGGAAACGTCTCCGAGACCCTGTTCGAGGCCTGTGACCTGCTGACCTGTTACCGCCACGCCCCGCACATCGATGCCTGGGAGACCCGCGAACGCGGCCTGCGCGACCTCGTCGACACCGCCGCGACGGTCGCTGCGGGCGGACCGCGCCCGCACAAGGCGCTGGTGCATCTGCCGATCCTGCTGCCCGGGGAGAAGACCTCCACCCGCATCGAACCGGCCAAGTCGCTGTACGCGCGGATCCCGGACCTGACGGCGCGACCCGGCGTGACCGACGTGTCCTACTGGGTCGGTTTCGCCTGGGCCGACCAGCCTCGCTGCAAGGCCGCTATCGTCGCCTTCGGGGACGAGGCCGAGGCCGTCGAATCCGCCGCGCTGGAGCTCGCGGCCGCCGTGTGGGAGCAGCGTCACGACTTCGAGTTCGTCGCCCCCACCGGCACCTTCGACGAGTGCCTCGAGCAAGCCATCACCTCGGAGCTGCGGCCCTTCTGGATCTCCGACTCCGGGGACAACCCGGGAGCCGGCGGGGCCGACGACACCACCCACGCCCTGGCCCGCCTGCTGGCTCGCCCGGAGATCGAGGACAACTCCGTGAGCGCGCTGATGGTCTCGCTGGTCGATCCGGACTCCGCCGACGCTGCGACCGCGCTCGGGGTCGGGGGGCGTGGGGACTTCCTGGTCGGCGGTCGGATCGATGCCCGCGCGCCAGGTCCGGTGGCGCTGCACGCCGAGGTGGTCGCGCTGGACGAGGCTGCGAACACGGGCCGCTCGGCGGCGCTGCGGGTGCTCGACGGGGATCGGCCGACGGGGCTGACGGTCGTGGTCACCGGCCGGCGCTCCCAGTGGGCCTCGCGCTCCATGTTCGAACGGCTGGGTCTGTCGATGACCGGCTTCGATGTGGTCACCGTGAAGATGGGCTATCTCGAGCCGGAGCAGTACGAGGCGGCCGCGGGCTGGCTGCTGGCACTCACCCCCGGCGGGGTCGACCAGGACCTGCTGCGGCTGGGGCACTCCCGCATCGACCGCCCCATGATGCCCTTCGAGGCCGAGATCCCCGCGCCGAGCGCCGCCGACGTGATCACCGGGGGCGGCCGATCAGTTTGACTCGGGCCGACTCGAACTATCGGGGACGCAGAGCCCGTCCGGAACTCGGCTGGTGGACATGTCCATAGCGTCGAGCACACAGTTCAGGGCGCCCGCCGATCGAGGTTTGCCCCAGACTTCCCGGTAGGTCCCGCGATGTGACTGCTCAGTCCCGGAGCCGGTGGTCCAGCAGGCGGTAAGGGATCGGTGGTCGACCCACCTTGCTGGTCTGGGTCGGCGGTAGGCGCCAGGCGAGGTTCGCGTCGACCAGCCCGCGGAGATACCTGCGGGCCGTGCGCAGGGTAACCCCCAGGAGTTCGGCCACCTGCTCGGCCTGAACCGTCCCCGAATCCACGCCGGCCTCAGCCATCGCGTCCAGGAGTTGACGCAGTATCTCTGCTTCCCTGGGCTCCGACTCACCAAATGTCACCGTCCGCTCTCCGGCACCGTCACTGGGGATCCGCACGACCATGCCCTCCGGACCGACCATGACTGCCGCCCGACCCTCCGACTCGGCCGTCATTCCTGCGGCTCTCTCGGCATTGCCGATGGCCTCCGCCGCGGTCCTGCCCGCCCCGATTCCGATTTCCGGGTCGAAGCCGAGGGCTTCTCGAAGTCTCCTCACCATCGGCATCGTCGAGAGGTCATCTGTCGCTGCCCGAAGCGAGCCCATCGAGGCGCATACCAGGACGCCGGTGTCATCCAGCGGCAGCACCAACGCGTCCATCCTCCTCCCCTCGCGCAGCAGCTCCTGCATGAGGTCCAGCCTGAGCTGGGTGAACGATGAGTTCGCGTACGCCTTCCGGCGCGGCGCAAGTGCATCGGGCACCCGGACGATCAGGAACACCGTGCGCTCATTGCTCAGAGAAGCACCCCCTCCCACCAAGAGCGCCGTGCCGAGTGCAGCCCGCAGGACCCGGACATCCGGCCGCAGCATCAAGACGGGCACCCCCGCCTCACGCAACTTCTCTTCGACCGCGGGGTGAGTGGTCACGGCAGACGCAGTGCGGCCCTCTGCGAAACACGCCTGATGGAATTCGAAGTAGTCGCCCGGTTCCAAATCCCGGCGATACTCCAGGACATGCACATCATCCGAGGGCATGCCCAGCTCTGCGTAGGTGTCATGCACTTCAGAGGCAGAGACGGTGTCGAAGCTCACCCGCTTCAAGTCCACGCGATCGTGCAGGGAGGCACGCAACATCATTGTCGGGATCGCCGAGCCACCCGGGGGGACGAACACAGCGGGAACAGGAAGTTCTCCCGATTCCAATGCCAGATCGTACGAAAGCGGCCCCGAGAAGAGAATGACGTCGACATCGGCCACGAGCTGCAGCGCCTTCTGTCTGGCACCGCCGGCGTCTTCGCAGACCGCACCGGATAGGCGAACCGATCCGTCCATGCGCTCTGCGACGCGAAAGATGCGTCGATTCGCGGCCGCCGTCCCGACGACGCCGATCGTCACCTCCCGTCGGCCCTCGCTGTGGACGGCGGGCTCGACTTCGCTCGCCCACATCCGCGAGGACTCACCGCCAGCCATGCTCTCCGACACCCGGCCCCTCCCACGATGTGTTCTCATCGCGAATATTGTCATGCCCCTCGGCCGGTCGGGGCTACTTGGCGATAGCGTCCAGCTCCGCTGCGGCCCCAACCACCTTGCGTACCGCGCGGGCGATCGCGTGCGTGAGCTCGTCGTCCCCCAAAAGTGCCTGCTGGGGCAGCCACATGGTGTCACGCGAGACGAGCTCAGCCATGGGGCAGTGCGACGCGGGGAGCTCCTGCCCGAGGCTCTTCGCGAGAGCGCGAGTGCCATCGAGGATCGCACGATTGCGGTGGAGTGGAACGTAGCCGGTCGATGCTTCCACCCCTTCGGCTTTCAGCGCATCGACGGCCGTATCACGCAGTCCCTTCCGTCCAAGCTCCGGGACCCGCATCAGATAGAGGTGACGACCGTGCGATGTCAGGTTCGGGTCAGGAGCGGAGAGGTATAGCCCATCCACGCCTCGGAGCTCCTCGTCCAGGATCAGGGCGTTTCGCTCCCGGACCTCCTGGTCCCCAGGGTGGTGGTGTAGCTGACGCCTCAACAGCGCTCCCTGAAACTCCGTCATGCGGAGGTTGTAGCCAAGGTTCCGGTGCTCGTACCAGCCGCCACCTCGAACCCGCCCCACATTGATCAGCGAGTAAAGGCGCTCCCCCATCGACGAGCTGTTGGCGACGACTGCGCCACCTTCGCCCGCACTCATGTTCTTCGAGGACTGGAAACTGAAGGTGCCCACATCACCAAGGGTCCCCACGCCGGCACCCTTGTAACGGGCCCCGACCGCCTGGGCGCAGTCCTCGATCACACGCAGATCATGTTCCGCAGCGATCTGACGGAACGTGTCCATGTCAGCAGCACGACCCCCCAGGTGAACGGGGATGATTGCACGGGTTCGAGGGGTGATCACGGAGCGCACTGCCTCAGGGTCCATCAGGTGACTGTCGGGATCCACATCCGCGAAGACCGGAACGGCCCCAACCAGCAGCGGTGCCGCAGCTGTCGCGATAAAGGTGTACGGGGGCACGATCACCTCATCGCCCAACCCCACTCCGCAGGCACGCAAGGCGGCCACGATCGCGAGCGTCCCGTTTACCAGCGCAATCCCCTCATCGGCACCCTGGTAGGCAGCGAACTCCTGCTGAAAGCGAGCAACCTGATCGCCTGCGGTGCTGCCCCAGTTCCCAGAGCGCAGGACACCCAGCAGAGCCTCCTCGTCCCCTTCCCGCACGCGCGGCCAGTGGGGCAGGCCGCCCCAGCGGGCCAATTCTGCCTCGCCGCCGTTGAGCGCCAGAGCCGACATGACAGTCCCTTCAGATTTCGGTCATCCTGTTATGGTGTTCACGGTACATCCTTAATAGGGCCGTGTCGATAGTCGGCAACTCCAGACATGTTGAGCTCGCACCTCGAACGAGAACGAGCGCCGGTTCCGCCGCCTCACGCGCCCTATCCAGCCAGGACGACACCCTCGGAGGAACGCCCTTGACCATTCACAGCGAGCAGGCGAGCACACGGGAAGCCCAGACCGTCCGAGCCGGGGTCGCCACGCTCGACATCACCCCGAACCGACCGGTGGCCATGTCGGGCTTCATCAACCGCACCGAACCTTCGTCCGGCGTGCATGACCAACTCTCAGTACGGGCGCTCGTCGTCGACCGCACCGCCCTCGTCACTGTCGACGTGGCCGGCCTGCGTGAGGAGCTGTGCACGCGAGTCCGCACAGCCGTCCAACCGTGGGTCGACGATGCCGTCGTTCATGCAACACACACCCACAGCGGGCCCGCGAGCATGCCGGGGCGCCTGGGGTCGGGCGCCGATGAGGCATGGCTGGCCCACGTCGAGTCCAGCTGCGTGGAAGCCGTACGCCGAGCCGCGAACTCTCGCGAGCCGGCGATCGTGACTGCCGGCTACGGCGAGGACCCCGATATCGCACGCAATCGACGACACCCTGACGGATTGGTGGATTCCGCCCTGCCGGTGATCCGGCTCGATCGTCCGGACGGCACCGCTCTTGCCCTGCTGGTTTCCTATGCCTGCCATCCCGTGGTCCTGAGCGCACAGAACACTCTTCTCTCCGCGGACTACCCAGGCGCGACGCGCAGGCATCTGGAAGAGTCCACGGGTGCGACGGCGCTATTCGCCACCTCATGCGCGGGGGACATCAATACCGGGCACACCCTGGACGGACGACCAGACGACCCTCACCGTCGCACATTCGCGCGCTGCGAAGACATCGGACGGCAGATCGCCGAGGCTGCGCTGCAAAGTCCCTGGATCGCCGCGCCCCAAGTAGTCGATGCCGCTCGAGAGAGCGTACAGGTCTCACTCGAGCAACCCGTGACTGACGAGTGCGCACCCGACGGCATCCGACACGTCGACATCCCACAGTCGGACTGGGAGGCTCACGTCACCGCGTTCCGGTGGGGCCCGGCAATCATCGTCGCGCTGCCGGGCGAACCATTCGCGCAAGCCTCTCTCGAGATCAGAGCACGACTCCTATCCCTCACAGACGCACAGGTCGTCGCTGTTCTCGGGTACTCGGACGGGTGCCCCGGGTACTTCCCAGCATCCAGCGAGTACGCGCTCGGCGGATATGAGGTCGATCAAGCGCATCACTACTACGGGATGCCTGGGCCTTTCGCGCGAGGGTCGCTCGAACGACTGACGCATACGGCAGTGGAATTGGCACGCCCGCTACGCACGGCGAGCAGCCAACAGGGGAACGGCCCCCGGAAGCCAGCACAGCCAAGCATTACCGCACATCCTTAATTGCGTGAGAGCCGCGGGGCGCACGCCTGAGGTTGAGGCCATTCGCCACGCCCCCTGAGCTTCACTTCAACACTCCTTCGGGAGCGCGGACCACCCCGAGGCAGAGATCGAACCGAACGCTGTTACACCTGGTCGTACAGCTTTTATGCCTGGGCGGGACGTAGCTGGGAACTCCTCAGCCTTGACTTATGGCCGACCACGGGAAAAGATGCCGACACTGGCCTCGCCCGTCCTCAACCACCGCAGGCATCCGCTTCAATCCTCCATTTCGGTCCGTCCAGATGTCACGATAAAACACGGTCGCCCAGTTCCAAGGAGGGAACCCATGGCCCAGCCTCACAAGGATCACCGCGTCGTTGACTTGATGTCCCGCAGAGGAGTGATGGGGCTCGGCGCCACTGCTGCTGCGCTCGGACTGGGGGCCTGCGGAGATGCAGATCCAGATGTCGCCTCAGCACCTCCCGACAGCGACACGGACCTGTCCGGCTCACTCGTGCTGTGGGCGTACCCCATGGACCAGGCAAATGACGCTGAGTGGTATCAGCCGCACATCGACTCGTTCCAGGAAAAGTTCCCAGGCATTGACGTCGAAGTGGTCATGCAACCGTGGGAGGGTCGCGAGGAGCAGCTCACTGCGTCGATCACCGGCGGAAACGCTCCCGACGTCGTCTACATGACCCCGGACTTCCTGCCTCGTTTCGCGAACGAGGAACTACTGGTCTCGCTGGACGAGCTGCGCGACTGGAGCACGTTCACCCCTGAGTCGATGGAACCGCTGAGGTTCGACGGCTCTCTCTACGCAGCCCCGGTCCTCATTCAGGCCGCACAGACGTTCGCCAACAAGCGCCTGCTGAATGAGCTCGGGGTCGAGGGCCCGACCACGTGGGATGAGATGCGAACCGTGGGCGAGATCGCCGCTGAGGCCGGCTACTACCTGACTCAGTACAACGGCGACGAGACGCTGAACCAGAACTACTACATGTATCTCTGGCAGGCGGGGGGCGACGTTCTCACCGAGGACGGGACCGCAGCGGCGTTCAACAGCGCTGAAGGCCTGGAGGCGCTTGAGTTCATCAAGGAGATGAACGACAAGGGCTGGCTACCCGTCGAGCCCCTGAGCGTCATCGTCCCCTTCGAGCAGACCGACCTCGCCCAGGGGAACGTCGTCTACTCCCAGGGGTACATGCTGTCGACCGCACGCTCGGTCATCTCGGACGAGCTCGAGATCCTGCCCCCGATGCAGCATCGCGAACAGGTCGCCATGGGGTCGGTAGGTGCCATGTCCATCTTCAACACCACCGAGTTCCCCGAGGCAGCGGCAGCCCTCGTCCATCATCTTTCGGAGCCCGAGTTCATCGAGTCGATGGCTGTGGACTTCGCCTACTACTCGCCGCGCTCCGATCTCACCGGCATCCACAAGGACGACGAGCAGGTGGCTGAGTTCGAGCAGTACATCGAATTCGTCGATAAAGAAGTCATTCATCCACAGTCCAGAGAGATTATGGAGACATTGAAGCCGACGATCCAGGAGGTGCTGCTGCAGGGTCTGGACCCGCAGGAGGCCCTGGACACGATGGAGAGCGACGTCAACGACCTGCTCTCGCGCGGTGGTTGATCTTCTCTGTTCCCACGGCCCCGGCAGGCTCTGTCTGCCCGCCCTTCCGCGTTGCTGAAAGGACAGTGATGACAGCGACTGCGACCCGTCCTTCTCCGGTGCCGGAGGAGGGTGCCGTCGGTTCTGTGTTGGAGCCGAGGAAGAGCCGTATCAAGGAGCTGCTTTTGTCGCGTGGGGCGATGTTCGCCTACGTGTTCATCCTTCCGTACGTCTTGTTTTTCACGGTGTTCCGGATCGGTCCGGCCCTGT
>DWZH01000099.1 GCA_019118275.1 Candidatus Brachybacterium merdavium
GCCGAGGAGGTCAACGCCGCGCTGAAGAAGGCCGCCGAGGGCCCGCTCAAGGGCGTCCTGCGCTACACCGAGGACCCGATCGTGTCCAAGGACATCGAGGGTGACCCGCACTCCTCCATCGTGGACGCACAGCTGACCAAGGTCATCGGCAACCAGGTGAAGGTCTTCACCTGGTACGACAACGAGTGGGGCTTCTCCAACCGTCTGGTCGAGCTCTCGCAGCTCGTCGGCAAGTCCCTCTGATCCACGCCTCGTCACTCTGACGAGCAGGACAGCCCCGGAGCCCGCCGGTCATCGCCCCGCAGGGTCGGTGACCGGCGGGCTCCGCTCGTCCCCCGAACCGAAGGAACCACAGTGCTGAAGACCATCGACTCGCTCGGCGACCTGCGCGGCAAGCGCGTGCTCGTCCGTGCGGACCTCAACGTGCCGCTGGACGGCTCCACGATCACCGACGACGGGCGGATCCGCGCCGCCCTGCCCACCCTGACCCGGCTGGTGGAGGCCGGTGCCCGGGTGGTCGTGATCTCCCACCTCGGCCGCCCCCAGGGGGCACCGGAGGACAGGTACTCCCTCAAGCCCGTCTCCTCCCGCCTGGGCGAGCTGTTGGGCCAGGAGGTCGCCTTCGCGACCGACACGGTCGGCGCCTCCGCCCGAGAGACCATATCCGGGCTCGAGGACGGTCGAGTCGCGATCCTGGAGAACCTGCGCTTCAACCCCGGCGAGACCGCGCCGCAGGACGGGGAACGCCTGGTGTTCGCCCAGGCCCTGGCCGCCCTCGGTGATGCCTTCGTCTCCGACGGCTTCGGTGTGGTCCACCGCAAGCAGGCCTCGGTCTACGAGCTGGCCACCCTGCTGCCCTCCGCGGCCGGTGAGCTGGTGCTGCGCGAAGTGGAATCACTGCGTCGGGTGACCGATCAGCCGCAGCGGCCCTTCGTGGTGGTGCTGGGTGGCGCGAAGGTCGCCGACAAGCTGGCAGTGATCGACAACCTGCTGGGCAAGGCCGACCGGATCCTGATCGGCGGTGGCATGGCCTACACCTTCCAGAAGGCGAAGGGCTTCGAGATCGGGCAGTCCCTGCTCGACGAGGACAAGCTCGACGTGGTGCGTGAGTACATGCAGCGCGCAGAGGCCAACGGCGTCGAGCTGGTGCTGCCGGTGGACACCCTGGTGGCGCCCGAGTTCGCCGCCGATGCCCCGGCCACGACCGTCCCCGTCGAGGCGATCCCCGCCGACCAGGAGGGGATGGACATCGGCCCGGAGACGGCGAAGCTGTTCGCCGAGAAGGTCTCCGACGCCGCCACCATCTTCTGGAACGGCCCCATGGGCGTCTTCGAGTTCGAGGCCTTCGCCGACGGCACCAAGGCCATCGCCGAGGCCCTCGCCGCGGCCCAGGGGTACACAGTGGTCGGCGGCGGCGACTCCGCCTCGGCCGTGCGCAACCTCGGCTTCGACGAGGAGCGCTTCTCGCACATCTCCACCGGCGGTGGTGCGAGCCTCGAGCTGATCGAGGGCAAGGAACTGCCGGGCATCGCGATCCTCGAGGAGGGCACCAAGTGAGCAACCGCAAGCCGCTGATGGCGGGCAACTGGAAGATGAACCTCGACTGGAAGCAGGGCCTGGCCCTGGTCGAGGAACTCGGCGAGCAGCTGGCCTCGGTCGACACCTCCAAGGTTGAGACCGTCGTGCTGCCGCCCTTCGTGGACATCCGCACGGTCCAGACCGCCGTCGAGGCCGGCAAGCTGCCGATCGCCTACGGCGCGCAGGACATCTCTGCCCACGAGTCCGGTGCGTACACCGGCGAGGTCTCCGGGTCCATGCTCGCCGCCCTGGGTGCGACCTATGTGACCGTCGGCCACTCGGAGCGGCGCCAGTACCACGGCGAGGACGAACAGGTCACAGGAGCCAAGGTCAAGGCAGCCTTCGCCGCGGGCCTGGTGCCCATCCTGTGCGTCGGCGAGCCGCTCGAGGAGCGGCAGGCCGGTCGGCACGTGGAGTACACCCTCGCGCAGCTCGAGGGCGGCATCGAGGGCATCTCCGCCGAGCAGGCGAAGAGCATCGTGATCGCCTACGAGCCCGTCTGGGCCATCGGCACCGGTGAGGTCGCCACCCCGGACGACGCGCAGGAGGTCTGCAAGGCCATCCGCGACTCGCTGCGCAGGCTGCACGGCGACGAGGTCGCCGAGGCCGTGCGCGTGCTGTACGGCGGCAGCGTGAAGTCCTCCAACGTGGGCGAGCTGATGGACAAGGCCGATGTCGACGGAGCCCTGGTCGGCGGTGCCTCGCTGAAGGCCGAGGAGTTCGCCAGGATCGCGGGCTACCAGGGCTGAGAAGGCGACCAGTCACACGCGGGCCGGGGCCCGAGAGGGCCCGGTCCGTGGCGTATGCTGAGCCGGTACTCCTGTTCCCGTGGAAGGTTCGAACGTCGTGGATCTGCCCCTGCTGAAACTCATCCTGCAGGTCGTGCTGGCCCTGTCCAGCCTTCTCGTCGTCCTCCTCGTGCTGCTGCACAAGGGGCGGGGCGGCGGTCTGTCCGACATGTTCGGCGGCGGGGTCTCCTCCTCGGCCAGCGCCTCCGGTGTCGCCGAGCGCAACCTGAACTGGCTGACCGTGGCGGTCGCCCTGCTCTGGGCCGCGTGCTGCGTCGGCCTGGGCATCATCGAGCGCTTCCTCTGAGGCACCCGGGCTGACATGATGAGGGGCCGGTCACCGCTGATGCGGTGACCGGCCCCTCGTTCATACCGGAGCGTGTGCCTCAGGCGGCCAGCTCCCCGGCGGCATCGCGATCCATGTACCAGGTGGTCGACTCCAGCCCGCGCACCGCGGAGGCGGGGACCGGCCAGGGATCGATCGCGCCGTGGCCACGGGCGGCGGCCTCCGCCTTGTCCGCCCCGGCGACCAGGAACGCGACATGGCGCGCCGAGTTCAGCACCGGCCAGGTCAGCGAGATCCGCCGTGGCGGTGGCTTGGGGGAGTTCTCCACGGCCACCGCGGTGGCCCCCGTCTCGAGCTGATCGGGGTGCTCGGGGAACAGGGAGGCCACGTGCGCATCCGGGCCCATACCCAGCCACAGCACATCGAAGAAGGCCTGTCCACGGGTGCGGAACGGCTCATCGCCGCCGGCCAGATCCAGCTGCTGCCCGTACCAGGCGGCGGCCTGCTCCAGGGACATCCCGTCGGCCGTGGAGGGCATCGGGTGGACATTGCGTTCGGGCAGACCGGCATCACGCAGCGTGTCCAGCAGCGTCGCACGCACGCCGACCTCATTGCGCTCTTCGGAGTCCGCGTCGACGAACCGCTCGTCGCCCCACCAGATGTGCAGCCCACCGAGGTCCGCGCCGATCTCCGCCAGCGCCTGGGGGAGGGCGGCGGCCGTGGCGGTGCCGACGCTGCCGCCGGTGACCACCAGGTGGGCCACGCCCCGCTCGGTCAGAGCCTGTGCGAGCTGGCGGGCGCTGGCCTCGGCCGCGGCGGGAGCGACCTCGTCCTTGGTCTCCAGGATGCGGTCGGTGGCATCGGGTTTGCCCGTCGCGTACACGGAGGCGTCCTCGATCCCGCTGAAGGCGTGGGTGAGCACCTCCCCGTACACCTCATCGGGGTCCATCCGTCGCAGTTCCTCGGCGATCAGCTCACTCAGCGGGCGCAGAGGCATCGTCACGTGCTGCCCGGAGTCGTCCCCGGGCAGGTTCATCACGATCGTCTCCGCGCCCGTGCGCAGCAGCTCGATGGTGCCGTCGGCGCGGTGCAGGGTGACCCCGTGCACCCCGCTCTCGCTCTCCTGGTTCTCGGCGGGGCCGGTGACCTGGACGTCCAGGCCCAGGGAGTGCTCGAGCCAGGAGGCCATCAGCACCACGGAGGGGTCGTCGGGCGTGCCGGCGACCTCCACCGCGGTCGGTGTCGAGACCGGGGGGATCTCGAAGGTGCTGGCCACCAGGCCCCGCCAGTTCGTCAGCCGTGACCAGGCCAGGTCGGAGTCCCCGCTGGCGTAGCCGCGGCGCAGCCGCTTGAGGGTGGCCATCGGTGCCTCGCAGGCCGCCGCGTCGGTGATCCGGCGCTGCGACATCGAGCCCAGCACGTCATGGATGGGGGAGGAGGGGGCGTTCTCCGGCCACCACGTGACGATCGGGGCGTCCGGCAGCAGCAGCGCCATCACCAGGGTGTCCAGGGAGGACATGATGTGACCGCGGGCGCGCAGGATCACGATCTCACCGGCTCCCGCGTCCCGGCCCACCCGGATCTCGGCGTCCAGGCCGGAGGCCTCGGCGTCGGGATCGGCGTCGACCACCAGCACCCGGGCGGGATGCTCGTGGCTGGCGCGGATCGCGGCTTCGAGTGGTTCCTCGATCTCACCGGTCGCGATGATGATCAGCGTCAGCACCCGGCCGATTGTGTTGGCGCCGAAGGTCTCCCGCATCTCGATCATCTTCTGGTCGATGTCCGAGGCGGTGGTGTCTGTCAGGGTGGTGATCACGGTCGTCTCCAGGTTCGTCCGTCGCGGGCGAGCATCTCATGAGCGCTGTCCGGGCCCCAGGTTCCGGGGCGGTAGGGCGTGGGCGGCAGGTGCTCGGCCCAGAAATCAGTGATCGGGTCGAGGATCTGCCAGCTGAGCTCGACCTCCTTCTGCTGCGGGAACAGAGGCGGATCGCCCAGGAGCATGTCCAGGATCAGCCGCTCGTACGCCTCCGGCGACTCCTCGGTGAAGTTCATGCCGTAGGCGAAGTCCATGCTCACGTCGCGCACCTCCATCTGGGTGCCGGGGACCTTGGAGCCGAAGCGCATGGTCACGCCCTCATTGGGCTGGACCCGGATCACGATCGCGTTCTGGCCCAGGTCCACCGTGTCGGTGGAGCGGAAGGGCAGGAACGGGGCGCGCTTGAGCATCAACGCGATCTCGGTGACCCGACGACCCAGACGCTTGCCGGCCCGGAGGTAGAACGGCACCCCGGCCCAGCGGCGGGTGGCGATGTCCAGGCGCATCGCGGCATAGGTCTCGGTGGTGGAGTCGGCGGAGATGCCGTCCTCCTCGATGTAGGGGCGCACCTCCTCACCGCCCTGCCAGCCGCCCACGTACTGACCGCGGGCGGTGTGGGCCGCGAGATCCGCGGGCAGCTCGATCGCGCCCAGCACCTTCTCCTTCTCCGCCCGCAGATCCGCGGCACGGAAGGAGCCGGGTTCCTCCATCGCGGTCAGCGCGAGCAGCTGCAGCAGGTGGTTCTGGATCACATCGCGGGCGGTGCCGATGCCGTCGTAGTAGCCGGCGCGGGTGCCGATACCGATGTCCTCGGCCATGGTGATCTGGACGTGGTCGACATAGTTGGCGTTCCACACCGGCTCGAAGAGCTGGTTGGCGAACCGCAGCGCCAGGATGTTCTGGACGGTCTCCTTGCCCAGGTAGTGGTCGATGCGGAAGACGTCCTCGGGACGGAAGAACTGCTCGACCACGTCGTTGAGCTCACGGGCCGAGGTCAGGTCGTGGCCGAAGGGCTTCTCGATGACCACGCGCCGCCAGGAGCCGTCCCGTGGCGTGTTCAGCCCGGAGTTGGCCAGCTGCCCGCAGACCTTCGGGAAGGCGTCCGGCGGGATCGAGAGGTAGAAGGCGTGGTTGCCGCCGGTGCCGCGGGTGCGGTCGAGCTCCCCGACCACCGCCGTGAGCTTCTCGAAGGCCGCGGTGTCGTCGAAGGTGCCGGTGACGAAACGCAGTCCGCCCCGCAGCTGCTCGAAGACGTTCTCGTCGAAGCCGGTGCGGGAGTGTTCGGCCACGGAAGTGCGCACGTAGTCGGCGAAGTCGTCATCGGACCAGTCGCGGCGGCCGAAGCCGACCAGGCCGAAGCTGGGGGGCAGCAACCCGCGGTGGGTGAGGTCGTAGATCGCCGGCAGGAGCTTCTTGCGGGCGAGGTCGCCGGTGACGCCGAACATCACCATCGAGCTCGGTCCCGCGATCAGCGGCAGGCGCCGGTCACGCGCATCGCGCAGGGGGTTGCCCGACTCCTGCAGGTCGCGCGGGCTGTGCTGCCCGCGGTCGGAAGTGCTGGTCATGGTCCAGGGGTCCTTTCAGGGACATGAGAGCGGAGAGCACGGCCCGCCGTGGCGGGCCGTGCTCGGTCCGGGGCTCAGGCGCGGGTGTCGTCGATGGTCGCCGACACGGTGGCGAGCAGCTCTTCCCAGGACTTCTCGAACTTCTCGACGCCCTCGCGCTCGAGCAGGGCGAACACGTCGGCCAGGTCGATCCCGGCGTCGGCGATGCGGGCCAGCACCTCCTCGCCCCTCTCCGCGCTGCGTGCATCCAGGGCGGGCTGGGGCTCGGAGTGTTCGGCGACGGCCTCGAGGGTCTTCTCGGGCATCGTGCTCACGCTGGGGGAGGCGACCAGGTGGTCGACGTAGAGGGTGTCGGAGTACTCGGGGTTCTTGACCCCGGTGGAGGCCCACAGGGGGCGCTGCACGTTGGCGCCCTTGGCCGCGAGGGCCTCGAAGCGTTCCCCGGAGAAGGCGGTCAGGTACTCGCCGAAGGCGGCCTGGGCGTTGGCGACGCCGGCCTGACCGCGCAGCGCGAGGGCTTCGCCGCCGATCTGCTCCAGCCGCGTGTCGATCTCGCTGTCCACGCGGGAGACGAAGAAGGAGGCCACGGAGTGGATCTTCGACAGGTCGCGGCCGGCGGCATCGGCCAGCTCGAGCCCGGCGAGGTAGGCCTCCATGACGTCCTGGTACCGCTCGACGGAGAAGATCAGCGTGACGTTGACGCTGATGCCCTCACCGATGGCCGCGGTGATCGCGGGCAGGCCCGCCTCGGTGGCCGGGATCTTGACGAACAGGTTCTCCCGGCCGACCACCGCATGCAGGTGCTTGACCTGCTCGATGGTGCGCTCGGTGTCGTGGGCCAGGCGCGGGTCGACCTCGATGCTGACCCGGCCGTCGACGCCCTGCGTGGCGGCATGGACCTCGGAGAACATGTCGGCGGCCTCACGCACGTCATCGGTGGTGAGCACCTCCACCACGGCCTCGACGTCCTTGCCCTCGCCCGCGAGGCGGGCCACGTCCGCGTCGTACTCCGAGCGGCCGGAGATGGCCGACTGGAAGATCGAAGGGTTGGTGGTGACGCCGACCACGTTGCGGGTCTCGATCAGCTCGCGCAGGTTGCCCGAGCTCATCCGCTGGCGGGAGAGGTCGTCGAGCCAGATGGACACACCGGCGTCGGAGAGGGTCTGGGTGCGGGGGTTCTGGGTCATGATCGTTCCTTCCGGGCGTGTGTGCCCTGTGGCGGACTTGCGGGGCGGGGGCGGGCCCGAGCCGCTCGGGCCCGCCCCCGGCCGATCAGGCGCCGGCGGCGGCCAGGGACTCCCTGGCGGCCTCGATGACGGCCTCGGGCGTGAAGCCGTACTCCTTGAAGAGGGTGTTGGCGTCGGCCGAGGCGCCGTAGTGCTCGAGCGAGACGGCGCGGCCGTGGACGCCGAGGTAACGGTGCCACGGCATCGCGATCCCGGCCTCCACGCTGACGCGGGCGGTGACGGACGAGGGCAGCACGGATTCCCGGTAGGCCTCGTCCTGCTCGTCGAACCATTCCATGGACGGCATCGAGACCAGGCGGGTGGGGATCCCCTGGGCCTCGAGCTGCTTCTGCGCCTCGGCGGCGTGCTGCAGCTCGGAACCGGTGCCGATCAGGATCAGCTGCGGCTCGGCGGAGGCTTCCTTGAGGACGTATGCGCCCTTGGCCAGGCCCTCGGCACTGGCGTACTCGGAGCGGTCCAGGGTCGGCATCGCCTGGCGGCTGAGCACCAGGCCGACGGGCCCGCGGTCGCGCTCGAGCAGCGCCTTCCAGGCCTGCGAGGTCTCGTTGGCGTCCGCAGGACGCACGATCGACAGGTTCGGGATCGCCCGGTAGGCGGCCAGATGCTCGACCGGCTGGTGGGTGGGGCCGTCCTCGCCCAGGCCGATGGAGTCGTGGGTCCACACGTAGGTGGCCGGCACGTTCATCAGCGAAGCCAGGCGCACCGCGCCACGCATGTAGTCGGCGAACTGGAGGAAGGTGCCGCCGTAGGGGCGGGTCAGCCCGTGCAGCGCGATGCCGGTCAGGATCGCGCCCATGCCGTGCTCACGGATCCCGAAGTGCAGGGTGCGGCCGTACAGATCGCCCGTGAACTGCGCGGACGAGTGCTCGGGGGGCAGGAAGGAGGTCTCGCCCTTCATGGTGGTGTTGTTGGAGCCGGCCAGGTCGGCGCTGCCGCCCCACAGCTCCGGCATCACCGCGGCGAGCTCGCCGAGGACCTTGCCGGATGCGGCACGGGTGGCCAGGCCCTTGGGGTCGGCCTCGAAGCTGGGGAAGGCCTCGGCGAAGCCCTCGGGCAGCTCGCGTGCCTGCAGGCGGTCCAGCAGAGCGGCTCCCTGCGGGTTCGCCTCGCGCCAGGCCCGGTAGCGGGCCTGCCACTCGGCCTTCGCGCTTGCGGCGCGCTCGGCGAGGGAGGTGCGGGTGTGGGTCAGGACCTCGTCGTCGACCTGGAAGTTCTGCTCCGGGTCGAAGCCCAGCACCTTCTTCAGACCGGCGACGGCCTCGCCGCCGAGCTTGGCGCCGTGCACGCTGTGGCTGCCGGCCAGCTCGGGGATCGGCCAGCCGATCACGGTGCGCAGGCGGATGAAGCTCGGCTTGTCGGTGACCTTCTGCGCGTCGAGGATCGCGTCCTTCAGAGCGGCGACGTCCTCGACGTAGCCGGTGCCTCCGGCGGTCCAGTCCACGGTGCGCACGTCCCAGCCGTAGGACTCGTAGCGGGCGGCGGTGTCCTCGGTGAAGGCGATCGAGGTGTCGCCCTCGATCGAGATCTCGTTGTCGTCCCACAGCACGATCAGGTTGCCCAGCTGCTGGGTGCCTGCCAGCGAGCTGGCCTCGCTGGTGACGCCCTCCTGGAGGTCGCCGTCGGAGGCGATCACGTAGGTGAAGTGGTCGAAGGGGCTGGTGCCGGCGGCGGCATCGGCGTCCAGCAGACCGCGCTCGCGGCGCTGGGCCATCGCCATGCCGACCGCGGAGGCGAGACCCTGCCCCAGCGGGCCGGTGGTGATCTCCACGCCGTCGGTCACGAAGTTCTCGGGGTGGCCCGGGGTCTTCGAGCCGAAGGTGCGCAGGGCCTGGAGGTCCTCGAGCTCCAGGCCGAAGCCTGCCAGGAACAGCTGGATGTACTGGGTCAGGCTCGAGTGCCCGGCCGACAGCACGAAGCGGTCACGGCCGAGCCAGGTCGGATCGGCCGGATCGTGCCGCATCACGTCCTGGTACAGCAGGTAGGCCGCGGGGGCCAGGCTGACCGCCGCGCCGGGGTGGCCGTTGCCGACCTTCTCCACCGCATCGGCGGCGAGGACGCGCACGGTGTCCACCGCGCGCTTGTCGAGCTCGGTCCATCCCTCGGGGGCCTTGAAGGTCTCGGTCACGTGGGTTGCATCCTTTCGCCGGGTAGCGGCCGCTCGGCCGCTCGGGTCGACCAGCTTCGAGGCGCGACGGCCGGGAGGATCCTCGCGCGCTGTGCGTCATTCTCGAAGCAACGCCCCCAACCCTACTGCGAGGAGGGGTCGGGCGGCGTTTTCCGTCCAGATGTTGCCAAAGAGACATTAAGCGCCGGTCCGGTCGCCCCGCGTACTGGCCGCGCCCGCCGTCTTCGCGCCGTGCCGCCGACGCGGTGGTGCGGGGCCGGGCGGGGAGAGGTGGGGCGGTGCCCGGATTCACGCCGCGCCTGGGAGTCCTGCCACAGGGGAGGATCTAGACTGGAGCGGTTCGTTGCGACATCGGGTCGCGATCACGAGGAAGGACGGTGGGCGGTGACCGCCACTCAGGGAGCGTCGATCCCCAGCACCGGTCAGGGCGGCGATGGCTCCGCCCGGCGCAGCGCGAAGTCCGTGATCGGTGCGTACGTCGCACTGACCAAACCCCGGATCATCGAGCTGCTGCTGATCACCACGGTCCCCACCATGTTCCTGGCCGCCGGGGGGTTCCCCTCGCTGTGGCTGAGCGTGTCCACCGTGGTGGGCGGCTATCTCGCCGCCGGCGGTGCGAATGCCCTGAACATGTATCTCGAGCGCGATATCGACGCGAAGATGAAGCGCACCCGCAACCGGCCGATCCCTTCCGGCGCCGTCAGCCCGCGGGCCGCGCTGATCTTCGGCCTGGTGCTCTCGGTGGTCTCGGCCGTCTGGCTGGGACTGCTGGTCAACTGGGTCTCGGCCGCCCTCGCGATCGGCGCGATCCTGCTGTACGTCGTCTTCTACACGATGATCCTCAAGCGCCGCACCAGCCAGAACATCGTCTGGGGCGGCATCGCCGGCTGCATGCCGGTGCTGATCGGCTGGGCAGCGGTGACCGGCACCGTCTCCTGGACGGCGGTGCTGCTGTTCCTGGTGATCTTCTTCTGGACCCCGCCCCATTACTGGCCGCTCGCGGAGAAGTTCAGCAAGGACTACGCCACCGCCGGGGTGCCGATGCTGCCCGTGGTCGCCTCTCGCACCAACGTCGCCAAGCAGATGGTCATGCACACCGCGCTGATGATCGCCGCCTCCCTGGCGATCATCCCGCTGGGGCACACCGGTTGGGTCTACGGCGTCTCAGCCGTGCTCGTCGGCGCCTGGTTCGGCTTCCTGGTGGTCCGCTACGCCGTGCGCACCCGCCGGGGCCTGAGCGGCAAGCAGCTGGCACCGATGTCGGTGTTCCACGGCTCCATCACCTACCTGACCCTGCTGTTCGTGGCCCTGGCGATCGACCCGTTCGTCACCCTGTGAGCGAAGGCGCCGGTCCGCATCCCACCCGGGAGCAGACCCTGCGCCCGGGGGACCGGCGCGTCCTCGAGCAGTACCTGAACCACCTGCGGATCGAGCGGGGGCTCTCGGCGAACACGCTGTCGGCCTACCGGCGCGACCTGGTGCGCTACCTCAGCCACCTCGCCGCCGAGCGTATCGACCCCATGCAGGTGGACCCCGCGCAGGTCACCGCCTGGCTGCAGGACCTGCGCACCGGGGCCGACGGCGGAGCGCCACTGGCGGCCTCCTCCGCCGCCCGGTCGCTGGCGGCCGTGCGCGGGCTGCACGCCTTCCTGGACGCGGAGCGGGTCTCGGGCACCGGCGACCCCAGCCGGCTGGTCCCCGCACCGGCACGGCCCCGCACCCTGCCCCATCCGCTGGGGATCGACGAGGTGCTCGCGCTGCTCGAGGCCGCGGCCCGGCCCGGCACCGGCCCCCTGTCGACCGAGCGCGCGCTGCGAGACCGCGCCCTGCTCGAGCTGCTCTACGGCATCGGGGCCCGCATCTCCGAGGCCACCGGACTGGATCTGGACGACATCGACCGGACCCAGCGCGCCGCGGTGCTGCGTGGCAAGGGCGACAAGCACCGAGTGGTCCCAGTGGGCCGCTACGCTCTCGAGGCGGTCGATGCCTACCTCACCCGTGGACGGCCCGCGCTCGCCTCCCGGGGCCGGGGGACCCCCGCCCTGTTCCTGGGCTCCCGCGGAACCCGGCTGACCCGCCAGGCAGCCTGGCAGGTGGTCCAGCGCGCCGCGACCGACGCGGAGCTGAGCGCCACGATCAGCCCGCACACGCTACGTCACTCCTACGCCACCCACCTGCTGCAGGGCGGGGCCGACGTGCGCAGCGTGCAGGAACTGCTGGGGCACGCCTCGGTCACCACCACACAGCTGTACACCCAGGTCACCGTGGATTCCCTGCGAGAGATCCATGCGGGTGCGCACCCCAGGGCCGGGCGAGGGGCTTAGACTTGTCCGGCGTGACACCGACCTGGCGGCCAGGGCCCGTCGCCCGCGCCGTCGCCGGTGCTCACCAGCTGTCGCCCCCGGTTCGGGCAGACCCCGCGACAGCTCGACGGCGCTCCGGCGCCCCGCCTCGCCCGACCACGACGCCGACGACAGGACACCGACGTGAGCTCGACCTCCCATCAGCAGCTGGACATCGACCTCGGCCCCACCGGCCGCCCGATGCCGGAGCTGCCGGAGCCGGCCCCTCTCGACGGCCATGGACCGGCCCGCATCATCTCGATGGTCAACCAGAAGGGGGGCGTCGGGAAGACCACCAGCGTGATCAACCTCGGTGCAGCCCTGGCCGAGCTGGGCCGCAAGGTGCTGCTGGTCGACCTCGACCCGCAGGGCGCCCTCAGCGCCGGAACCGGCGTGAACCCCTACGACCTCGACGTGACCGTCTACAACCTGCTGATGGAGCGCCGCCACGACGTGCGCGAAGTCATCCGGACCACCGAGACGGACAAGCTCGACGTGCTCCCCGCCAACATCGACCTGTCCGCCGCCGAGGTGACGCTGGTCAACGAGGTCGCCCGCGAGATGGCCCTGGCCCGGGTGCTGCGCCCGGTCGCCGACGACTACGACGTGATCATCATCGACTGTCAGCCCTCGCTGGGCCTGCTCACGGTCAACGCCCTGGCGGCGAGCCACGGGGTGATCATCCCCCTGGAGGCCGAGTACTTCGCCCTGCGGGGCGTGGCGTTGCTGGTGGAGACCATCGAAAAGGTCCAGGACCGGATCAACCCGCGTCTGGAGATGGACGGCATCCTGATCACGATGTTCGATCCGCGCACGCTCCACGCCCGCGAGGTCTGCCAGCGCGTGGTGGAGGCCTTCCCGGACAGGGTCTTCCACACCACCATCAACCGCACCGTGAGGTTCCCCGACGCCTCCGTCGCCGCGGAGCCGATCATCTCCTTCGCCTCCTCGACGAAGGGGGCCAACGCGTATCGTCAGCTGGCCCGTGAGCTGATCGCCCGCGGCGCCGCCGCCTGATGGCGGCCCGCAAGCGCTCCCGCCGACGCCGCAGCGCCTTCACCCCGCCCCGCCACGTGACGCTGCGCGACGGGCAGGGACGGCCGCTCCGCAGCACCGGGCAGGATGGCGGCGGGACGCGTGACCTGCACCGCCCGGAGGGGGAGCGGCTGCAGAAGGTGCTGGCCCGGGCCGGCTTCGGCTCGCGGCGCGCCTGCGAGGCGCTGATCTCCTCGGGGCGAGTGCTGGTCGACGGGCAGGTCATCGGTGAGCAGGGCCTGCGGATCGATCCCGCCAGCCAGGTGGTCCATGTCGACGGCAGGCGCCTGCAGCTGGACGAGACCACCCTGACCGTGGCGCTGAACAAGCCCCGGCAGGTGGTCTCGGCGATGAGCGACCCCGAAGGACGGCGCGACCTTCGCGAGTTCGCCGAACGCTTCTCGCAGCGCCTCTACCACGTGGGCCGATTGGACTACGAGAGCGAGGGCCTGCTGCTGCTGACCAATGATGGCGATCTGGCCCACCGCCTCACCCACCCCAGCTTCGAGGTGGAGAAGACCTATGTGTGCCGCTTCGATGCGCCCGGCGGCCCGCCTCGCGGCCTCGTCAAGGCCCTGCGCGAGGGCGTCGAGCTCGAGGACGGCCCGGCCCGCGCCGATCGTGCCCGCGTGCTCGCCCAGAACGGTCGCGAGGCGGTCGTCGAGGTCACCCTGCACGAGGGGCGCAACCGGATCGTACGGCGCATGTTCTCCTCCCAGGGGTTCGAGCTCACCGCCCTGGTCCGCACCCGCATCGGCCCCGTGCTGCTGGGGGAGCTGGCGCCGGGCGGGACCCGCGAGCTGACGGGCCGTGAGCTGGGCACACTGATGGCCGAGGTGGGGCTGTGAGCGCACTGCTGCCCTCCCCGGTCCGGATCATCGGCACCGGGCTGATCGGAGGATCCCTGGGCATCGCCCTCAGCGCGGCCGGCGTCGAGGTCCAGGTCGAGGACATCTCCCCGGGCACCACCGCGCTCGCCATCGAACTGGGCGTGGGGGCGATGCCGACCACGGACGACCCCGACCCGGCCCTGGTGGTGGTCGCCGCGCCGCCCGACGTGGCCGCCGCGATCATCGACCGCTCCCTGCGCACCTGGCCCGATGCCCTGGTCACCGATGTGTCCAGCGTCAAGGAGACCGTGCTGGAGGGGGTGCGCGTGCTGGCCCGCCCAGAGGATCTGCCGCGGTACATCGGGTCCCACCCAATGGCCGGCCGGGAGATCTCCGGGGTGATCGCCGCCCGCGGCGACCTGTTCATGGGGCGCCCCTTGGTGGTGGTCCCGCACCCGACCACGCGGGCGGGCGCGGTCTCGCAGCTGAAGGGTCTGGCCACCGAGATCGGCGCCGTCCCGGTGGTGATGGACGCCGCCGCCCACGACACCGCCGTCGCACACGTCTCCCACGTGCCGCAGGTGATGGCGAGCCTGGTGGCCGGCTCCCTGCTGGGCCCGACGGAGGACGCCCTGGCCCTGTCCGGCCAGGGCCTGCGCGACACCACCCGCATCGCGGACTCCGACCCGCGGCTGTGGGTCGAGATCCTCGGCGCGAACGCGGCCGCGGTGACAGAGGTGCTGGAGGGCATGCGCGAGCGCCTCGACGAGGTGGTCGAGGCCCTCGAGTCGCTGCGCGGCTCCCCGGATCCGGCGCTGGGTTCTCGCCGCGCCCTGGCGGACCTTATCGCCGACGGCAACCGCGGAGTGCGCCGCATCCCCGGCAAGCACGGCGGCGGGACCGACTCCTTCGTCACCCTCACGGTGCTGGTCCCGGACCGCCCCGGCGAGCTGGGACGCCTGCTGACCGAGATGGGCGAGATCGGCGTGAACCTCGAAGACCTGCATCTGGAGCACAATCTGGGCAAACGCGTGGGCCTGGCCCACATCTCCATCGATGCCACGCGTGAGGAGCTGCTCACCCGTTCCCTGGATGAGCGGGGCTGGACCGTCGCCGAGCGGTGAAGGCCCGTATCCTGGCCAGATGCACACCAGCACGCAGCACGCCCGCTCCGCAGGCGGCGTGACCATCGCCATCGACGGTCCCGCCGGATCCGGAAAGTCCACGGTCTCTCGCCGCCTGGCCGAGGAGCTGGAAGGAGGCATCCTCGACACCGGCGCCATGTACCGGGCACTGGCCTGGCACTGCCTCGAGCACGGTATCGACTTCGGCGATCGTGAGGCGGTCGCTCGCGCCGCGCAGGAGCTCGATCTCCAGCTGGGCACCGATCCCTCCGGCGCCGAGGTCGTCGTCGGCGGACGCGACATCACCGCCGAGATCCGCACCGAACGGATCTCCCAGCAGGTCTCCGCGGTCGCCACCAACACGCTGGTGCGACCGATCCTGCAGCGCCGTCAGCGCGAGATCCTGTTCGCCACCGCCGCCGAGCGCGGCACCTGCGTGGCCGAGGGGCGCGACATCACCACCGTCGTCGCCCCCGACGCCGCGGTGCGCGTGCTGCTGACCGCCAGCGACGAGGAACGCATGCGGCGCCGCGCCAGCGAGCTCGAGCTCGAGGAGAACGAGCAGACCCGCGACCGCATGGCCGATCAGGTGCTGCGGCGCGACCGCGACGACGCCACCGTCTCCCAGTTCCACACGGCGGCCGACGGGGTCGCCACCATCGACACCACCGGGCTGGGCATCGACGACGTGGTGGTCGCGATCCTGGCCCTGGTCGATGCGGCCGAAGCCGAGGCGGCGGAGGCTGACGCGCCTGAGGCTGACGGTGCGACGGCCGGCCCGGTCCCTCGCGCGCCCGAGCCCTCGGCCGCGACGCCGCCGGGGACGGAGGCCGAGGACGCCGCCGTCGAGAACGCCCTGCGCACCGGGCTGGACGCCTATGACCTGGATGAGGAGGATCTGGCGCTGCTCGACGGGGACGACGGGGACGACCTCCTCGCCGAGCCCGCTCGCAACCTGCCGGTGGTGGCCGTCGTCGGTCGTCCCAACGTCGGCAAGTCCACCCTGGTCAACCGCATCCTGGGACGCCGCGAGGCCGTGGTCGAGGGCACCCCCGGGGTGACCCGCGACCGGGTGTTCTACGAGGCCGAGTGGGCCGGTCGCGACTTCTGGCTGGTCGACACCGGTGGCTGGGAGGACCGGGTCCAGGGCATCGCCTACCGCGTCGCCGAACAGGCCGAGGTCGCGGTCTCCCTGGCCGACGTGGTGATGTTCGTGGTCGACGCGAACGTCGGCATCACCGACACCGACGAGCAACTGCTGAGGGTGCTGCGCCAGGCGAAGCGCCCCGTGGTGCTGGCGGCCAACAAGGTCGACGACCAGCGCGGTGAGCTCGAGGCCGCTGCGCTGTGGAACCTGGGCCTGGGCGAGCCGTACCCGGTCTCCGCGCTGCACGGCCGCGGCTCGGGCGATCTGCTCGACGCGGTGCTGGCGGTGCTGCCGTGGGAGGGACGGGGTGCCGCGGCCGATCACGGCCCGCGCCGGGTCGCCCTGGTGGGGCGGCCCAACGTGGGCAAGTCGTCCCTGCTCAACCGTCTGGCAGGGGAGCAGCGCGTGGTGGTCGACGAGGTCGGCGGCACCACCCGCGACCCGGTCGACGAGAAGATCGTGCTCGGCGGTCGCGAGTGGACCTTCGTCGACACCGCCGGCATCCGCCGCCGCATCCTGCAGTCACAGGGAGCGGACTACTACGCTTCCCTGCGCACCCGTGCCGCTCTGGACCGGGCTGAGGTGGCGGTGGTGCTGCTGGAGGCCTCCGAGACCATCTCGACCCAGGACCTGAAGATCATCGACACGGTGCTGGAGTCGGGCCGCGCCCTGGTGCTGGCCTTCAACAAGTGGGACCTGATCGACGCGGACCGCCGACACGCCCTGGAGAGGGAGATCCAGCGTGACCTCGGCCATGTCGCCTGGGCCCCGAGGGTGAACCTCTCGGCCCTGACGGGACGGCACGCCGAGCGGCTGGTCCCGGCGATCGAGACGGCGCTGGACTCCTGGGACTCGCGCATCCCCACCGGTCGCCTGAACGCCTTCCTCGGCTCCCTGGTGGCCGCGCACCCGCATCCGCTCCGTGGCGGCAAGCAGCCGCGGATCCTGTTCGCGACCCAGGCCCGTACCCGGCCACCACGGTTCGTGATCTTCGCCAGCGGGTTCCTCGAGCACGGGTATCGGCGCTTCATCGAGCGTCGCCTGCGGGAGGACTTCGGCTTCACCGGCTCGCCCATCGTGATCGGCGTGCGCATCCGGGAGAAGCGACGCTCCTGAACCTACTAGTGTGGGGCCATGAGCAATTCCGGTGACAACGGCTCCAGGGGCGACCAGCCCAGCGACGTCCAGGGACAGCACCCCGCGGACCCGTGGGCGCAGGCCCCGGCCGAGCCCCAGGACCCCTACGCGCAGCCGGGCGAGACCTTCGGCGGGCCTCAGGCACAGGATCCCTTCGCGCAGTCGCAGGCCGACCTCCCTTCCCAGCCGGCCCCGCAGGACCCGTACGCCCAGCAGCCCGAGCAGGAGCCTTGGGGTCGGCCACCGCACGAGCAGTCTCAGGACCCCTTTGCACCGTCCTCGGCAGGTTCGGCGTCCTCGGCCTCGGATCCCTATGGCCAGACGGACCCCTACGGGCAGCAACGCGATCCATACAGCCAGCCGGACCCCTACGCGCCGCACCCGGACCCCTATGGTCCGCCCGCCGGTGGGGTCCCGAGCTCGGGCTCCTCGGCCTCGGACCCCTATGGCCAGGCGAGCCCCGGCTACGGGGAGCAGTCACCGGGCTACGGTCCGCAGCCGCCGAGCTACGGCCCCGCTGGCGGCGCCGCCCAGGCACCCGCGGGGGAGTTGGGACAGAGCCGGCTGGTGGTGGGCTTGCTGGGGATCTTCCTGGGAGCCTTCGGCGTCCACCGTTTCCTGCTGGGCTACACCACCATCGGCATCATCCAGGTCTGCATCACCGTGCTCAGCTGCGGCATGCTGAGCTGGGTCAGCGGTATCTGGGGCCTGGTCGAGGGGATCCTGGTGCTCTCGAAGTCCGAGCAGTTCCTGCGCGACGCCCACGACCGGCCGCTTGCCGACTGACCCCACCTACCGGACAGGACACCGATGAGCTTCCCCCCGACCGGGCACCTTGCCCCGCCGCCCGCCCCCGATCGCAGCTCGATCCAGACCAATGCGATCATCCTGATCGTGGTCGGAGTGATGTGCGGAGGCATGGTGCCGATGGTCTTCGGGATCATCGCGCTCACCCAGCTCGACTCGGACCCGGAGTCGGCACGGCGGATGAACAAGATCGGCTGGATCGTCTTCGCCGCGATCATCGGCTTCAGCGTGCTGATGCTCGTACTGTCCTTCGTACTGGTCCCGGTGTTCTTCGGCGTCGCGCTGCTGCCTCTGCTGTTCGGCCTCTGACGCCCCGCTGAGTCCCGGAGGAAGCAGGAGGAGCATGTCCACCCCGGAGTTCGTCCTCGCCCTGCGCGAGAAGATCGGGCAGGAGCTGTTGTGGATGCCTGGTGTCACCGCCTTCGTGCTGGACCCCGCCCGCACCCGCCTGCTCGCCGTGCGCCGGCGTGACAACGGGGCCTGGACACCGGTCACCGGCATCATCGACCCGGGCGAGCAGCCGGCCTCCGCGGCCGCCCGAGAGGTCCTCGAGGAGGCGGGGGTGACCTGCCGTGTGCTGCGTCTGGTCGAAGTGCGCGCCCTGCCGCCGACCACGCATGCCAACGGCGACCGGGCCCAGTACCTGGACCTGTGCTTCCTGGCCGAGCACACCGGGGGAGACCCCTACCCGGCCGACGACGAGAACAGCGAGGCGCGCTGGTTCCCCCTGGATCGGCCGCCACCGCTGAACGAGCGCTTCAGCGAGCAGCTCGAGCTGGTGCTGGCCGATCGGCCCGAGGCACGGTTCCACCGGTGAGCACCCCGCGACAGCGCTCGGGCCCGCAGCCCCCACCGCCCGGCACGCAGGTTGCGATCACCCTGACCACCAAGCCAGGTGACCACGCCATCGTGCGTGTGATCGCCGCGCCCCACCGCGAGCTCGCGGATCCCGGCCGGGCCGCACAGCTGCTGGAGCCGTTCGCCGGGGCCCTGCTGGTGGACGTCCGGGTCGGCGAGCGCCTCGTGCTCCCCGGCGCCTGGGTGCGGCGGGAGGTCGTCGACCGCGGGGAACCACGCCCCCCGCGACCCGTGCGCCCGACCGATCTGCGTCCGCCCGCCGTGATCGTCGGGGAGGGGCAGGACGCCGCACTGCATTGGGGCCTCACGTCGTGGCCGCTGGCACTGCAGGCGCCGCTGGCGATCCCCGCGGCAGCCCGCCCCGACCCCCATCCGGTGGCCCGTCTGCGACGGCTGGTGCTGGTCGCCCTGGGCCGCCGTGACGAGGTGGCGCTGACGCTGTGGCGCCAGGACGGCTTCGAGGTGCCCTGGCACGATGTGCGCCTGATCCCGCGAGCGGCCTGGTGGTTCGAGATCGCACAGGTGCCACCGGGGACACGCTATGCCGACGCCGAGGCCGCACAGCAGGTGGGGCGAGCCTCGCCAGGGCAGTGGCCGATGGGCCCGAGCAGCTGAATGGCCTGTCGCGTTGCGCGGTGATGGGGGTCACAGGCTACTGTCGTGTTGTCGCCCCATCGGCGATCCCGCAGCGAATGACGACGAGGAGGTCATCGTGCCCCCACGACCTCAGCATCGCGCCGGCCCCGACCGCCGCACCTTTCTGCGCTACACCGCTGGTGCGGCTGCGGTTCTGCCCCTCACAGCGCTCGCGGGATGCGGTGGCTCCGCCCGGGACTCGAACACGATCCGGGTCGCCTTCCAGCAGTTCGGATCCGGGACCCTGATGGAGCAGTGGATCCAGCGCACCGCGGAGAACTACAGCCGTGACTTCCCGGACCGGACCATCGAGCTGGTGCCGATCGTCGCCTCGGAGAACGACTACTTCACGAAGAACGAGCTGCTGATGACCTCGCCGCGGACCAGCCCGGACCTGGTCTACGAGGACACCTTCATCCTGCTCTCGGACGTGGGCGCCGGCTACCTCCAACCGGTGGACGACTTCGCTTCCACCTGGGAGCACTGGGAGGACGTCGCCGAGGTTTCCCAAGAGGCCGTCACCGCGCCCGATGGGAAGATCTACGCCATCCCCACCCACACCGATACTCGCGGCATCTGGTACCACAAGGGCGTGTTCGCCGACGCCGGGCTGCCCGAGGACTGGGAACCGGGAAGCTGGGAGGACATCCTGGAGGCCGCTCGGACCATCAAGGAGGCCAGCCCCGACGTCGCCCCGCTGTTCATCTTCTCCGGCATGCCCCAGGGGGAGAAGGCCTCCATGCAGGGCTTCGAGATGCTCCTGTACGGCACCGAATCCAGGCTCTACGACGAGGACGCCCAGAAGTGGGTGGTGGGCTCGCAGGGATTCATCGACGCGCTCGAGTTCCTCCGGACGGTCTTCGAGGAGGAGCTGACGCTCTCGCTGGGACAGAACCTCGATCCCAATATCGGGGAGTCGATCTACAGCCAGATCCTGCCCGACGGGGGGCTGGGGATGGTCATCGACGGCTCCTGGATCTCCCAGAACTGGACCGAGGACGCGCCCAGCCCCTGGCCCGAATGGAGCGAGACCATGGGGGTGGTGCGCATGCCCACCCAAGACGGCGGCGGCAGCGGATCGGTGACCTTGGCCGGCGGCTGGTGCTGGGCGATCCCCCAGCACGCCACGGATCCCGAGGCCAGCGCCAGTTTCATCGAGGCGCTGCTGACCACGGAGAACACGGTGCAGCGAGCGATCGAAGACAATCAGATCACCGTCCGCGCGGATGTCGCCGAGGTCGAGGAGTACCAGACCTACTCGCCGACCGCGGAGTTCTTCACCGGGCTGCTGGGGGATGCGTACTACCGCCCGGCCTTCGCGGAGTATCCCGAGATCTCCTCGGCCATCCAGGAGGCGATGGAGACGGTGATGACCATGAGGTCAACCCCGGAGCAGGCGGCGGCCGCCTACGACCGTGCCGTCATCGACATCGTCGGTGAGGACAGCGTCGAGGAGGAGACACCATGAGCAGCGCGACCACCACCTCGCAGCGGACCTCCGCCCCGTCCGCAGCCGAGAGGCCCCGCACCCGGCTGGGCAACCGGCTGACCCTCGGCCGTTCGGTGCCGATGTGGCCCGCACTGCTGCTCCTGATCGGATTCATGCTGGGGCCGATCCTGTACTCGATCTACCTCGCGTTCACCGACAACGCGATCCGTGGCGAGGGCGCCTCCGAGACCAGCTTCGTCGGCCTGGACAACTTCATCGACGCCTTCACCGACGGCGGCTTCTGGAACTCCGTGGCACTGACCATCGTGTTCACGGTGGTCTCCGCGGTGATCGGCCAGAACATCCTGGGCATGATCCTGGCGCTGCTGATGGAACGGGCCAACCGCGTGATCACCTTCCTGGTCACCTCGATCGTGATCGGTTGCTGGATCCTCCCGGAGGTGGTGGCGGGGTACCTGCTGTACACCTTCTTCGCCGACGAGGGCAGCCTGAACACGATCCTCGGGGCGATCGGCCTGCCGCCCCAGGACCTGCTGTTCAGCGCCCCGATCATCGCGGTCGCCTTCGCCAACATCTGGAGGGGCACCGCCTTCTCGATGCTCGTGTACTCGGCGGCGCTGAGCTCCGTGCCCAGCGACGTGTACGAATCCGCCGCGATCGACGGAGCGGGCCCGCTGCGCCGCTTCTGGTCGGTCACCGTGCCGATCCTGAGACCGGCGATCGCCACCAACCTCATGCTCATCACCCTGCAGACCCTGTCGGTGTTCGGCCTCATCTTCATCATGACCGGTGGGGGGCCCGCCCAGGCCAGCCAGACCCTCCCGCTGTACATGTACGAGCAGGCCTTCTCCTACGGGCAGCTGGGCTACGGCACCGCCGTGGCGCTCCTGCTGCTGCTGATCGGTGCGGTCGCCTCGTTGCTGTACCTGCGGCTGCTCCCCGAGGAGGAGAAGCGATGACTGCCACTCCCGAGACCACGAGCGCCGACAGCTCCCCCCGCCCCGAACGGTCCCAGCGACCGGCCCCGACGTTCCGCCGCTCCCGGAAGGGCCCGCGGGAACGCACCGCCACCGCCGCCAGCGGGGTGGCGATGGTGATCATCGGCGCCGCATTCCTGGTCCCCCTGCTCTGGGTGGTGCTGGCCTCCTTCGACACCGAGGCCTCGCTCTCGGTTGCGCTGCCCGGCACGTGGAGCCTGGGCAATTACGAGGCGATCTGGAACACCGAGACCACCTTCCGTCCGCTGTGGAACTCGTTGCTGCTGTGCGGCGGCGCGACGGTGCTGACCATGACCGCCTCGGTGCTGTGCGCCTACCCGCTCTCGCGGTACCGCTTCGCGGCCAAACGTCCGCTGCTGCTGACGATCATCTTCTCCACCGGTCTGCCGATCACGGCCATCATGATCCCGGTCTACGCACTGTTCGTGCAGGTGAATCTGATCGACTCGATGGCCGGGGCGATCCTGTTCCTGGGCGCCAGCGGTCTGCCCTACGCCATCTTCCTCACCAAGGGCTTCATGGACACGGTGCCGATGGAGATCGAGGAGTCTGCGTGGACGGAGGGCGCCGGGGTCTACCGGACCCTGTGGTCGGTGGTGATGCCGCTGATGCGCTCGGGCCTCGCGGTCGCCACGATCTTCACCTTCGTGGGCATGTGGGGGAACTTCTTCGTCCCCTTCATGCTGTTGCTGAGCCCGGAGAACCTGCCCGCCGCGGTGACGCTGTATACCTTCTCCTCGCAGTACGGCCAGGTCGCCTACGGTCAGCTCGCGGCGTTCTCGATCTTCTACTCGCTGCCGGTGGTGGCGCTGTACCTGTTCCTGGGCCGCAGCCTGGGGCAGGGCTTCGCCGCGGCGGGCGGCGTCAAGGGCTGACGGGCGGGCCGCGGGCACCGACCATCTGCTCGATCTCGTGCTCCTGGCGCTGTGGACCATTACCGTGAGCAGGACGCGAGACGCCTCGACGAAGGAGATGCGCCATGACCGCCGATGATCCCGCCGTTCCGCAGGCTCTGCGCCCGCGGGTGGCCCGGCGGGCCCAGGAGCTGGCCACCCGCGACGGACAGCCCTCCTTCCCGGTCCAGGACCAGGATCCGCCCGGTTGGACCGCGCCCATGCGCCCGGTGCCCGATCACGGGGAGGAGACCTACGTCGGTCATGGCCGGCTGGAGGGGATGTCGACCCTCATCACCGGAGCGGACTCCGGCATCGGCCGGGCCGTGGCGATCGCCTTCGCGCGGGAAGGTGCGGACGTGGCGCTGGCCTACCTGCCCGAGGAGCAGGAGGACGCGGAGGACGCGGCCCGCTGGGTGCGCGAGGCAGGCCGGAGCGCGCTGCTGCTGTCCGGGGACATCCAGGACGAGCAGGTGGCGCGCTCACTGGTGACCCGCACCGTCGAGGAGTTCGGGCGTCTGGACGTGCTGGTCAACAACGCGGCGTTCCAGTGGGGGCGCGCCGAGCCGAAGGGCCTGGCCGGGATCGACTCGGCGAGGCTGAACCGCACCCTGACCACGAACCTGGAGGCGCTGTTCTGGATCACCCAGGAGGCGGCCCCGCATCTGGGCGAGGGCTCCTCGGTCATCAACTGCACCTCGATCCAGTCCTATGATCCCTCGGTGCCGCTGATGGACTACGCGGCGACCAAATCGGCGATCAACAACGTCACCGTGAACCTGGCCGCCGACCTCGGGCCGCGCGGGATCCGGGTCAATGCGGTCGCCCCCGGTCCGATCTGGACCCCGCTGAACGTGGCGACCCGGAGGGCCGACGACTACGTCGAGTTCGGGGGGAACACCCCGCTGGGCCGGGCCGGCCAGCCGTCCGAGGTGGCCCCTGCTTTCGTGTTCCTGGCCTCTCCCGCGGAGGCGAGCTATGTCTCCGGGACGGTGCTGGGGGTCACGGGCGGGCGTCCGGTCTTCTGAGCCTCAGCGGAACACGATGGTGCGGTGCCCGTCCAGCAGCACCCGGGACTGGGCGAACCAGCTCACGGCCTGCCGCAGGGTGCGCACCTCCGCGTCCTGGCCGATCACCATCAGCTCCTGCGGCGAACGGGTGTGGTCGACCCGGGTCACGTCCTGCTCGATGATGGGGCCCTCGTCGAGGTCGCTGGTGACGAAGTGCGCGGTGGCCCCGATCTGCTTCACGCCGCGCGCATGGGCCTGCCGATAGGGATTGGCCCCCTTGAAGCCCGGCAGGAAGGAATGGTGGATGTTGATGCAGCGTCCCTCCAGCTCCTCGCACAGCTCGGGGGAGAGGATCTGCATGTAGCGGGCCAGCACCACCAGTTCGATGTCGTGCTCGGCGACCGCCTCCCGCACCCGGTCCTCGAACGCGGCCTTGTCCCGCGCGTCCTTGATGGGCCGGTGCTCGAAGGGCACCGAGTGGTACTCGGCCAGGCGGCCCATGGTGTCGTGGTTGGCCAGGATCAGCGGCACCTCGATCGGCAGGGTGCCGGACTCGATCTGGAACAGCAGGTCGTTGACGCAGTGCTTGGCCTTGGAGGCCAGGATCAGGGTGCGGCGAGGCCGGCCGACGGTGTCGACCCGGTGATCCATCTCGAAGCGCTCGACCACGGGCGCGATGGCGCTCTCCAGCTGCTCGATGGTGACCGGCGCGAGGATCTGCAGCCGCAGGTAGAAGCGGTGGGTGGAACCGCTCTCGAACTGACGACTCTCCGTGATGTTCCCGCCGATCTCCACGACCGCGCCGGTGACGGCGTGGACGATGCCTGGCCGATCCTCGCACACGAAGGTGAGGACGTACTCGGTCTGCGGAGGAGCGCTGTCGGGGGTGGTGGTCTGATCGGCGTGGGCTGAATGCATGAGGGAAGTCTAGGAGCTTCGGGCCTCGTGGGCCGCTTCGGCCTCGCGGCGGGCAAGCCTCGAGGGCCACCAGATCGCCCGGCCGATGTCCAGGGCCAGCGCCGGAACCAGCAGGGTGCGCACCACGAAGGTGTCCAGCAGCACGCCGAAGGCCACGATGAAGGCGATCTGGGCCAGGAACAGGATCGGGATCACGCTCAGCGCCGCGAAGGTCGCGGCGAGCACGAGCCCCGCCGAGGTGATCACCCCGCCGGTGACGGCGAGCCCCCTCACCACACCCTGGCGGGTGCCGTGGACCAGGGTCTCCTCACGGACGCGGGTCATGAGGAAGATGTTGTAGTCGATGCCCAGGGCCACCAGGAACACGAAGCCGAACAGCGGCACCGCGGGGTCGGCTCCCGGGAAGTCGAACACGTGGTTGAACACCAGCGCCGAGACGCCCAACGCGGTCCCGAAGGACAGCACCGTGGTCGCGATCAGCAGCACCGGGGCGAGCACCGCGCGCAGCAGCAGCATCAGGATCCCCAGGATCACCACCAGGACGATCGGGATGATCAGGGCCCGGTCATGGGCGGAGGCGTCATTGGTGTCGACCGCCGTGGCCGTGACGCCGCCCACCAGCGCCTCGTGGTCGCCGTCGTCCAGCGCGGCGCGCAGGTTCCGGACGGTCTGGTCCGCGGCCGCGGAGTCGGGGGCCTCGGTCAGGGTCCCCTGCAGCAGCACCCGGCCGTCGGCCACCGTCGGCTCGGGGACGGGAGCATCCGCCGGCCCGAGGGGCTGGACGCCGTCCTCGGTGACCGGAGCGGTGCCGCTGGGGGAGTCCTCGGCGCTGACGGCGACCGAGTCGATGCCGTCCTCGGCCAGCAGCACATCGGCGCCGTCCTGCAGCCGGTCCTGGTCCACGATCACCTGGACCGGGCTGCCGGCGCCGTCGGGGAAGTGCTCGCCGAGCGCCGCCTGGCCGTCCCGGGCGCTCGAGGCACCCAGCACCAGCTCGGACTGGGGGACGCCATCGGCCCGCAGCTGCAGCACCCCGGCGCAGCCGATCGCCAGCACCAGCGCGGTGACGACCCAGATCGGCCGGGGGCGGCGGGAGACGGCCTGGGCGACACGGCCCCAGGCCCCGTGATCTTCCAGCGTCTGCTCGCTCTCGGCCGCAGACGGGTCGACGTGGGGGCTGCGCGGCCAGAAGGCGGCCCGCCCGAAGACGTACAGCACGGCGGGCAGGAAGGTCAGGGCCGAGAGCATCGCGAAGAGGATCCCGATCGAGGCGATGGGACCCAGAGTGCTGTTGGACTTCAGGTCCGACAGCAACAGGCACATCAGCCCGGCGATCACGGTGCCGCCCGAGGCCAGGACCGGTTCGAGGGTTCCGCGCAACGCCTTCAGCGTCGCCGGCCAGCGATCCTCGTGCATACGCAGCTCATCGCGATACCTGGCCACGTACAGCAGGGAGTAGTCGGTGGATGCGCCGATCACCAGGATGAACAGGATCCCCTGGGTCTGCCCGCTGAACAGCACGATATCGGCGGCGGCGAGCCGCCACACCGTCAGCAGCGCCGCGCACAGGGCGAACACGGAGGTCGACAACACGATCAGGGGCAGCAGGAAGGAGCGGTAGACCACGATCAGGATCACCAGCACAGCGATCAGTGCGACCGCCAGCAGCAGTCCGTCGATCCCGGTGAAGGCCTCGCCCAGATCGGCGGAGAACCCGGCCGGTCCGGTCACCTGCACGGTCAGCCCTTCGGGCAGGTCGGCGGCCAGCGCGTCGTCGATCTCCTCGACCACCGCGGTGAGGTCGGCATCGGCGTCGATGGGCACGAAGATCTGCACGGCCAGCTGGTCCTCGGAACTGATCGCGGGGGAGATGTCCTCGAGCACGCCGTCGATGTCGGTCAGGGTCGTGGTCTCGTCCTCGATGACCGCGAGGTCCTCCTCGCCGACAGGGGTGTTCCCGGTGATCACCACGATCGCGGGAATCGCCTCGTCACCGGTGAAGTCGCCGAGCTGCTCCTGGACCAGGGTCGCCTCGGCCGATTCGGGCAGGAAGGTGGTCTGGTCGTTGGAGGTGACCTCGTCGACCCGGCCGAAGTAGGGGCCGCCGATGGCGCCGGCTGTGAGCCAGATGAGGATCAGAAGCGCGGGCACGATCACTCGCAGCGGGCGCGGCACCCCGGCAGGGCGGGGGGCGCGGTGGGTCGGTGACATGGGCTCGTCCTGTCGGCGGCGGTGAGGGCCGACGCCAGTGTCGCACATGTTGCTAGCCGAGGAAGATAATAGTTCGGCTGGTTACTTGCGCGGTACCATCTGCGCCATGGCCACATCCGAGACCGGGCCCCCAGGAGCGGGGCGGGCCGAGCGTCCCCTCGGCGAGGGGTGGGTCTACAGCGTCGTCGCCAACGACCCGCACGGCGAGCTGGTCGACCGCACCGGCGTGGGGGAGGGCGAGCTTGCGCAGATCGACGAGTTGATGGCTGCGCTGGCAGGCCTGCGAGCCGCAGAGCAGGAGCTCACGCGTGCGTCGCTGACGTACATGCAGCTCAACGAGACGGATATGAAGGCTCTGCACTACCTCATCGTCTGCGAGCAGCAGGGGGTCGTGGCCACACCGAGCACGATCGCCGCCCACCTGGGGATCTCCAGCGCCTCGACCACCAAGCTCCTGGACCGCCTGGAGAAGGGCGGGCATGTGCGCCGCAGCAGACATCCCTCCGACCGGCGTGCCCTGGCGATCAGCATCGAGGCCGCCACCCGGGTGGCGGCCACCCGCACCGTGGGGACCCAGCATGCCCGCCGCTTCCATGCCGCGCGGCGGCTGACCTCCGAGCAGCGCGAGATCGTGATCGACTTCCTGGACGACATGGCGCGTGAGATCTCGATCGCGGACGTCGACTGGGGCGATCCGGGCGATGCGTAGGGTCCTGGCCGCGGGCTCCGGCCCCGGCAGCAGGCTCAGGCGAGGGGCGGTGGATCGGGCCGGTCACTCGTACCTCAGGGCGTCGATGGGGTCCTTCCGGGCCGCTCGGCCCGCCGGCAGGATGCCTGCCAGGAATGGGGGTCTGGGACCGGATCCACGCCGCGCTGATGGCTGAGGCCGACGCGAGAGGGGACATCGACTGGACGGCCTCGGTGGACTCGACGATCAGTCGCGCTCATCAACATGGCACGAACACCACGCGCCCGGACCAGCCCACAGGGGACCGGAGCGAATCACGGGAATCTGGCCGTCGAGGAGCCTGACGGGCATGCGGTGGGCAGGTCACGCGGCGGGCTGAGCAGCAAAGTCCATGCCGCCGTTGATGGGAACGGGATGCCACTGGCGATCGTGCTCACCGGCGGCCAGCGCAACGATGGTGCCATGCTCGTCGAGGTCCTGGACGACATCCGTGTCCCGCGCCTCGGTCCGGGGCGGCCCAGGACGCGGCCCGAGGCCGTCGTCGCTGACAAGGCGTACTCCTCGGGCAAGACACGCAAGATGCTCGCCGCGCGGGGCGTGAGATCAGTGATCCCGCAGAAGTCTGACGAGATCGCCTCTCGCCAGCGCAAAGGATCCCGTGGCGGCCGTCCCCCGCAGCCTGGCCAAGCAATGGCGCGGGATCGCCACCCGCTACGACAAGCACGCCATCTCCTACCGAGCCTGCGTGGTCCTCTGCGCGGTCGTGGCCTGGTTACGAAAATAGGAGACACGCCCTAGCCTCGAGGTGATCGAGGAGGGGGCTTCGGCCGATGCCCACGGCGCGGTGGAGGGCGGTGCCGTCGACGCGACCGGCACCCACGATCCCGCCGCGGAGAGCGAGCCCGTGGGGTCGACGGGAAGCGGAGGAGCACCCGCTCTGCTCCTCAGCGCTCTCGCCGTCGCAGTCTCCGTCGCTGCCGCAGTGCTCGCCGGGGCGGCGCTGCGCCGGCGCCGATGAGCCGAGCGGGCACCTCCGCGCACTTCGCGCTCCCCGTGCTCGCCGGGCTGCTCACGCTGCTCGCGGTCGTGCTCGTCGGCCCGCAGCAGGCGGTGGCGCACGCCACGGTGGAGTCGACCGCCCCGGCGCACGGCGCGCAGGTCGACGAGGCCCCCGCTGAGGTGACGGTCATCTTCGACGAGTCCGTGTCCCTCCCAGATGCCCGTGAGGCCGCCCAGGTGATCGACGAGTCAGGGGACAGGGTCGACCAGGGGGAGGCGGCGCTGGACGCGTCCCGCACCGTGCTGACCATCCCTCTGCAGGATGACCTTCCCCACGGGGTGTACGTCGCGAGCTGGCGGGTGGTCTCGTCGGACACCCACGTGGTGGGCGGCTCCGTCCAGTTCGGTCATGGCACCCCCCGCCCGCGCGCCCGTCGCGGGTGTCTCCGAGATGCCCGATCCTGCCCTGACGCTCGTCGGCGGCGTGGCCAAGGGGATCGTGTACCTCGGTCTGGTGCTGCTGCTGGGACTGCTGCCGGCCGCATTCGTGCTGGGTTCCGGCCCCTCGGTGCTCCGCCGGGTGCGGACCGTCGCCGAGGTGGGGGCCGTGCTGACCGTGCTCGCCTCGCTGGTGCAGCTCTGGACGCAGTTCCTGGGCTCGCTCCCTCCGGGCGATCCCACGATCGACATGGCGGGCATCGGGCGATTCGCGGGCACGCAGTACGCCCTTGCGGTGTGGGGGCGGACAGCGGGTGCTCTCGTCGTGCTCGCACTGCTGGGCGGGGTGCCGGCACGGGCCCGCGCGCCGGGTGCTGGGCTGCGCCGCCTCGTCGCAGCGACGGGTCTGGTGGTGGCCGCGATGCTGGTGGTCGGCAGCGTCGTGGTCAACGGGCACGGGGGAGCGGGCGGGGTGCTGAACGTCGGTTTCGCAGTGGCCCTCGTCCATGCGCTCGCCGCGATCGCATGGCTGGGCGGGCTCGTGCTCCTCGGGGCGCTGGTGCTGCGCCCCCGCTCCGAGGATCACGAGCTCGATCGGCTGGCTCGCTGGTCGGTGTACGCCGCCTGTGCGGTGGCGGTCCTCGCGCTCACCGGTGCGGTGCAGGGAATCTCCCGGGTGGGATACCCCGAGGCGCTCCTGACGACCGCATACGGGCAGGTGCTCCTGGGGAAGCTCGCCGCGGTGACGGCGGCCCTCCTGCTCGCCGCCGTGAGCCTGCGCGGCACGCTGCGTCGTCGCCGGTCGTCGATCCGGCGCCGGCAGGGGAGCTTGCGTGAGACGGAGGAGAGCCCCACGACGCCCCCTGCGGGGGCTCTCGCGCTCCGCACCCGTCGGGAGGCCGGTCTGGTGGTGGGGGCCGTCCTCGCCTCCGGAGTGCTCTCCTCGCTGACCCCTGCGAGGGACGACTGGGCACCGACGGCGGATGCGACCGCCGAGATCGGTCCCTACGCGGTGCGGGTCGAGATCGTCCCGGCCCGGGTGGGCCCGCAGGCCCTGCGGGGGACGGTGCCCCCTCCCGCCGAGCGCTTCTCCCAGCCCGACGTGCTCGAGGCGACCCTGCGCCGCGCGAACGGAGGCGCCACCTCGCTCTCTGCGGAGATGCCGTACCGTCTGCCCGCGCCGCGGGACCCGGGGCATCCCACGCCTGTCACGTCCATCAGCGCCGCGGTGGGCGTGCCGACGACGGGTCTCTGGGCGGTGACGCTCACGATCGTCGTCTCCCGGCTCGAGCAGTACACGGGGGAGGTGCGGTACGAGGTGCGATGATGCGACGTCGGGAGCGGCTCTCCTCGCACGGCGGTGCCGTCCCTCAGGACAGCCGGCTGCACTCCCGCCCACCGCCACGCAGAGTCCCCCTGGAGTCCACTTGTCGGACGCTCGGATGCCCGCTCCCGGACCGATCCCCGAGACTGTTCGGGAGCCGACCTTCACCACGGCACTCGGGTACTGCCTCAGCTCCACGCGCGGTCAGGCGGACCAGCGTCAGCTCCGACGGCTCATCACCACGACGCTCGCGGCGGTCACGACGTTCCCGGATCAGCTGGATCAGAGGTGGGTCGGAAGCGACTCCTGGAACTGGTGGTCGCACGGCAGTCACTCCCCGGACGTCGTTGCGACCGATGATCGGGATGAGCTCGCACTCGTTCTCGAGGCCAAGAGCCCTCGAGCTTCTCTGCAGGCCACGAGTGCACGGACGGTACGCGCAGCGATCGCTACCACGGACGCTCGACTCGCCAGGGACGGTCGCAAGCGCGACGCCCGCTCGGTCGAAATTTCCCAACGGTGAGTTCCGCGCGCGGGTGGGGCACCGGGATCGAAGTCGGTGACGCGTACTGGGGTCATGGTGAGTTCCGCGCGCGTGGGGCACCGGGCTCGTCTCCTCCGACCGCTGGCACGTGGTTGCCGTCGCGGAGTTCCTCGAGCGTCTCGAGGCCGGGAGCAGCGAGTTGGCAGCAGACCAGAAGCCGTGGCTCGAGCATCTGCTCAGCATTGCCGCCAAGCTCTATTCCCCGGATAGAGGACGTCTCAGGACGCGCGACGAGATCCACCGGGCGTACCTCGACGCCATCGATCATTGAGCACGGTGATCCGAAGATGCGGTGCGGGAAGGACCTGCTCTCGAGGTCGTCGGAGCCCGTGAGATAGAGGGGGAGAGGGTGTCGGACCCTCGGATCCCGCCGTTCACGCAGCGGTGCAGCCAGGGGCGGAGCCCTCAGCGGCCCTCCCCGGCAGGTGCTTCGGCAGTGCGGGCGGGATCGGCGATGGCGGTGGTGTCGGCGCTCATCCGGGGTGTCTCCTCGGGGTCTCGGGGTCGCCGGCGGGCCGTCTGTTCACGGGCAATGTGTTCGGTCGGTGAGGGCGAGGGGGCATCGGACGAGCTCGAGGACCCTCTCCGCGGCGAGCACGACACCGAGAGAGAGCATCACGACGCCGCAGACGCGCCCGACGATCTCCGCGGCGCCCGGCCGCCTCCGCCTCGAGTAGTCGCAGCACAGTCGCCCCGAAGAACTGCGGACAGAAGCTGTCCGCACGGCTTCCTACGGTGGAACCGACCTCGCACGACCGCCACGAACACAAGGAGCAGCCTTGACCATTCTCGTCACCGGAGCGACCGGGACCGTCGGCCGGGCACTCGTCCACGCGCTGTCGGAGCGCGGGCAGAGCGTCCGAGCCCTCAGCAGGGATCCGAGCACCGCCGTTCTGCCCACGGGGGCGGAGGTGGTCCAGGGGGACCTGACCGATCCATCGAGCCTCACCGCCGCCCTCGACGGCGTCAGCGCCGTGCATCTGATCGGCTTCGACGCCCCGCGCGGCGCCGGAGGCGGTGACGCCCTCACGACGGCTCCGGCCGTCGTCGAGGCCGCCGAGCGCGCCGGGGTGCGGCGCGCGAGCGTGCTGCACAACGGCATCCCGGGCGGGATGGACGCTGCAGTTCAGCACTCGTCCCTGGAGTGGACCGTGCTGGTCCCGGTGGGGTTCATGGCCAATGCGCTGTGGTGGGCGGAGGCGATCCGCAACGAGGGGGAGGTCGCCGAGCCGCGAGCGGACAGCCGCGGCGCGATCGTCCACGAGGCCGACATCGCGGACGTCGCCGCGACCGCGCTCACCGAGGCCGGGCACGGCGGCCAGAGCTATGTGATCACCGGCCCCGAGTCGCTGAACGTGGCGGAGCAGGTGAGCACCCTCGCCGAGGCGATCGGACGCGAGATCACCTTCCGCGAGCTCAGCGACGAGGAGGCCATCGCGCGCTGGCGCTCCTGGGGCTTCGACGACGAGGCCGTCGAGTTCATGACGTGGACCTGGGAGAGCCCGATCGGCGTGACCCCGTCCGACACGGTGCGGCGGGTCACCGGAGGGCCGGGGCGCACCTTCTCGCAGTGGGCCGCGGAGCACGCGGAGGAATTCCGGTGAGCCGCTCCGTTCAGCGGGGCGCGGGAGGGACGGCCTCGACGTGCGCGTGATCATGGCAGTTGTGGGGCACGACCCCGCAACGCCCGGTCAGGGGCGCCC
>DWZH01000100.1 GCA_019118275.1 Candidatus Brachybacterium merdavium
CGCGGGCGACGAGCTGGTCCTGGACCTGCCCCCGCACTGGAAGCGCCTGGTGCTCGCTCTGGCCGCCTGGTCGCTGGGCGCATCGACCCGCACTGCCGGCGACGACAGCGACCAGGTGCAGGTGGTAGCAACCGATCATCCCGACTCCGAGCTCGCCGAGGGGGCCGACGAGGTGCTCGCCCTCGAGGCGGTCTCGCTCGCGCCGCGGTTCAGCGGTCAGCTCCCCCCGATGGTCCATGACTGGGCGGCAGAGGTGCGCGCGTTCCCCGATCAGCTGTCCGTGCCGTTGCCCTCCTGGACCGGTCCCGGTCCCTCGGCCGGGACGGAGGAGGGCGCGACGGCGCCACCGCGCCTGCTGGTGGAGGGCGACGGGCTGGCGGCGATGCCCGCGGTGCTGGCCGCCTGGCTGGCCGGCGGCGGGATCGTCGGCCCGGCCGGGGCGGTCAGTGCTCAGCAGGCGGCTGAGGAGGCCGTCACCGGCAGCGCCTGAGGCCTCGCCGCGGGGCGCCGGGGCTGCGCTCAGCTGGTGCGCAGGGTGCGCACCGCTTCGCCCGGATCGCCGTCATGGACGACCCGCCCCCTGCGCAGCACCACGATCCGGGTGCACAGCTCTTCGAGCATGTCGAGCTCGTGGGAGACGATCACCATGGTGCGACCGGCCTGCTGCAGCTCACGGATGCGGTCCAGGCACTTGCGCTGGAAGGGCTCGTCGCCGACGGAGAGGATCTCGTCGACCAGGAAGATGTCCGGCTCGGTGTGCACCGCCACGGAGAAGGCCAGCCGCAGGAACATCCCCGAGCTGTAGTACTTCACGTCGGTGTCGATGAACTCCTCGATCTCGCTGAAGGCCACGATCTCGTCGAACTTCGCGTCGATCTGCTCCCGGCTCATGCCCAGGATGGCACCGTTGAGGTAGACGTTCTCCCGGCCCGACAGGTCGGGGTGGAAACCGGCGCCGACCTCGATCAGCCCGGCCACCCGCCCCCGCAGCAGCACTCTGCCGCGGTCGGGGAAGAGCACCCCGGAGATGGTCTTGAGCAGGGTGGATTTGCCCGAGCCGTTGAACCCGATCAGGCCGACCGTCTCCCCCGCCCGGATGCTCAGGTCCACATCGTCCAGGGCCAGGAAGGTCTCGGCCAGCTTCTTCCTCTGCATCGCGGCGAAGACCAGCTCCTTGAGCGCCCGGGCGTGGCGCAGCGCGAAGCGCTTGGAGACGTGTTCGATGCGGATCATGTCCGGACCGGGCCGGCCGGGGGCGGGCGTGCGCTCAGGGACGCGGAGATCGTCGGCCATGGTTCACAGCTCCTGTGCGAAACGGCGCTTGCGCCGCTCGAAGACGACGGTCCCGATCACGAAGGTCCCCGTGGCGATCACCAGCCCCACCCACCACAGGCCCACCACGTGATCGGAGGCGAAGGCCGGATCCTGGGCGACCACCTCGATGGTCGGGGGCAGGTGGCGCCAGAAGGCCGCGTGGAACAGCTCGACCACGATCGTCAGCGGGTTCAGCACGTACAGCCAGTACAGGACGGTGCCGCCGATGGCCTCCTCGACCAGGGTGATGCGGTAGATCACCGGGCTCAGCCAGGTGGCGACCATGACCACCAGATCCACGAAGTTCTCGACGTCCCGGAAGGCGGCGTTCAGCGCGGCGGTGATCATGCCCAGGCCCATCGTGAACACCACCAGGATCACGATGCCCATCCCCAGTGCACCGAGCTGGACGAGCGTCGGCGACCAGCCGAACAGCATCGCTCCGACCAGCAGCACCAGCACCTGCGGCACGAAGTGGATGAAGGCGACGATCATCGAGGCCCAGGGGAACAGCTCACTGGGCAGGTAGATCTTGGAGACCAGGGCCTGGTTGTCGGTGATCGAGCGGGTGGCATTGCCGAAGACCTCTCCGAACAGGTTGATCACCACGATGCCCGAGAACAGGTACACCGCGTAGGCGGGGTCCCCCTTGGACAGCTGCAGGAACACGCCCAGTGCGATGTAGAAGACCACGAACTGCACGGCGGGCTTGACGTAGCTCCACAGCATGCCCAGCACGCTGCCGCGGTAGCGGACCCGCAGCTCCTTCTTGACCAGCAGCACCAGCAGGAACCGCTCCCGCAGCGGATTCAGCCAGCCGGCGTCCTGCCCGGGGGCGCGCCATCCCCGGTCCTGCTCGGCCCGGGCGGGGGCGCGCGCCGCGGGCCGGTCCTCCGCCTCGCTCACGCGGCCGGGCCCCCGGAGGACGGCCCCACCTGCTCGGCACGGTCGCGATCGCGCACGGGAGCGGGGTGGGCCGCGAAAGTCCTCTCCCACTCCTCGAAGGAGGTGATCCGCTCAACGGCGTCCTGGAAGCTGCGCTGCAGCTGCGGCCAGCGCCGGTGCAGCTCCACGTGGGCGCCGATGGCGTGGGCGAGCATTTCGCGCACCTGCCGGGGATCGCGTTTGTACCAGGCGATCTGGGTGCCCTCGGCATTGGAGACCAGGGCGCTGTCGTAAGCGGACAGACGCCACCATTTGGCGTCCAGATGCGGGATCGCCGCCTGGGGGTTCTCCTCGGCGCGCCGCCTCGGAGGTTTGATCAGCTGCTTGGCCAGGGTCTTCGCGGTCCAGGCCGGGAGCATCGAGCGGCGCGGCTCGGAGAAGGGCCGGCCCTTGCGCGGGGGCTTGTCCATGTGGACCGGCGGGAACTGGTCCTGATCCTTCCTCGCGATCGCGTCGTCGAACTCGGCGGCCAGGGAGCGGATCTCGGGCAGCTTGGTCCCGATCATCGGGTGCAGAGCATCCGGGCCGGCGAGCACGTCGCGCTGGGCCATCAGGCGACCCGCCTCGGTGTAGTACTGCATGGAGATCAGATGCTTGACGTCCATGAACTGCGACTCCTTGATCACGCGTCCGCCGCGGCGATACGGAGAGTGCAGCAGGGCGGTGATGATGCGGTTGCGCTCATGGAAGTAGGCCTGCCAGCCCACCAGGTCGTCCTTGTCGACCCAGCTCATGTGCCATACGCCGGCGCCGGGCAGGGAGACGGTGGGATAACCGGCCCGCTTGGCGCGCAGCCCGTACTCCGCGTCGTCCCACTTGATGAACACCGGCAGCGACAGGCCGATGGCCCGTACCGTCTCGGTAGGGATCAGACAGGACCACCAGCCGTTGTAGTCGACGTCGGCGCGGCGGTGCAGCCAGGGCGTGGACCGCAGCGGCTGGGTCGCGAAGTCATGGCCGAGCTCGCCCTGGCCGCCGGGGAGGGCGGGCTGGATCCGCCAGGGGTCGACGACCTCTCCGAAGGTGTGCAGCACGCTTCGGTTGTTGAGATCGAACATATGGGCGCCGACGATGGTGGGCCGGGTGGCGAAGTCCGCGAACGTCGTCATCCGGATCAGCGACTCCGGCTCGAGGACGATGTCGTCGTCGCAGTTGATGACGTAGGTGGAGGTGCCCGCGGTGGCCGACTCGTACATGCCGCGGGAGAACCCGCCGGATCCGCCGATGTTGCCCTGCTCGATGACGCGCAGCTGCCCGCCCATCTGCTCGGCCAGCGGGTCGAGCTCCTCGGCGTGGTCGCGCAGCCGGTCCGAGCCCTGATCGATCACGTACATCACGTCGAGCAGCCCGCGCAGTTCGGGGTCCTCGGCGAGGGCGCGGATGTTGTCCAGGCAGTACGGGACCTTGTTCATCGTGGTCATCGAGATCGAGAAGCTGCCCTCGGTGCGGGCCAGGTCCGCATCGGCCGTCCACTCCGCGCCCAGGACGACCAGGTCCCCGGAGCCTGCGTAGGCGTCGAACCAGTACCAGCCGCCGTCACCGAAGGCGGTCAGGGGCAGCTCGAAGACCTGCTCACCGGTGCCGTCGACGGAGCGGGACTCCTGCCGTTGCAGCGTCCCGCGGGCGGTCGAGCGCATCACCACCAGGTGGCCGGTCCCCGCGGTCCGGATGGTCAGGCGGATCCTGCGCACCGGGGTCCAGCGTCGCCAGTAGCTGGCGGGGAAGGCGTTGAAGTAGGTCCCGAAGGAGCGCATCGACTGGGCGGGGATCCGCACCGTGTGCCGGTCGCTCAGCTCGCTGATGTCCACCTGCTCCACGGCCGTCTGCCGGGCGGGCTCGCCCTGCCCCTGCCCCGGACTCGTGGCCTGGGCCTCGCTGCCCAGTCCGAAGGCCCCGCCGGTGGCACCGGAGCGGGCGTCCTCGCGCTCGATGTACAGGGGCACGATGTCCGGACTGGCCTCCAGCGGCAGGATCAGCCGCTGCAGGGTCCGCTGCGGCGGGATCTGGGACGTGTGCTGCGCGTCCGAACGTGCAGCGGTGGTGGTCGTGGTCATGGTGCTCCTCGTCGGTGCGGCGTGCGCCCGCTCAGGCCCGCAGCAGGTCGGGCAGCTTGTTGTCGGCCATGGACAGGGCGGAGCCGATGGCCATGTGCATGTCCAGGTACTGGTAGGTGCCCAGGCGCCCGCCGAACAGGGTGCGCGGCTCCGCGTCGGCCAGCTCCCGGTAGGCCAGCAGGGTCTGACGGTCCGCGCCGGAGTTGATCGGGTAGTAGGACTCGTCCCCGGACTCCGCGAAGCGGGAGTACTCACGCTGGATCACGGTCTTGTCTTTCGGGTAATGGCTGCGCTCGGGATGGAAGTGGCGCGGTTCGATGATCCGGGTGTAGGGCGTCTCGGCATCGGCATAGTTCATCACCGAGGTGCCTTGGAAGTCCCCGGTGTCGGGGTGCTCGGTCTCCAGATCGATGGTGCGCCAGCGCAGCTCGCCCTCGACATAGTCGAAATAGCGGTCGATGGGGCCGGTGTAGACCACCGGGATCTGCCCTCTGACGGCATCCTTGTGCAGGGGCTGGGAGGTGTCGAAGTAGTCGGTGGACAGCTGCACCTCGATGTTCGGGTGATCGGCCATCCGCTCCAGCCAGGCCGTGTAGCCGTCCTTCGGCAGCCCCTCATGGGTGTCGTTGAAGTAGCGGTTGTTGTAGGTGTAGCGCACCGGCAGCCGCGAGATGATCGAGGCGGGCAGGTCCTTGGGATCGGTCTGCCACTGCTTGCCGGTGTAGTTCTTGATGAACGCCTCGTACAGGGGGCGCCCGATCAGGGAGATGCCCTTGTCGTTGAGGTTCTCGGGATCCTTGCCCGCGAACTCCCCGGCCTGCTCGGAGATCAGCTCGCGTGCCTGATCGGGTGTGTAGGCGGCCTGGAAGAACTGGTTGATGGTGCCGAGGTTGATCGGCATCGGGTACACCACGCCTTGGTGGGTGGTGTACACCTTGTGCTGGTAGTCGGTGAACTCGGTGAAGCGGTTCACGTACTCCCACACCCGTGGGTTCGAGGTGTGGAACAGGTGCGCCCCGTACTTGTGCACCTCGATGCCGGTGACCTCGTCCGCCTCCGAGTAGGCGTTGCCACCGATGTGGTCGCGGCGGTCGATGATGGTCACGGAGGCGCCGTGCTCCACCGCCGCGCGCTCGGCGATGGTCAGGCCGAACAGGCCGGACCCGACGATGAGGAGATCAGGAGTCGCCACAGGGAGTCCTTTCGAGGGGGCATGTCGTCGGTCGAGGACCCGCTCACCGTAACCGAGCAGGTCGCGAGGCCGAGCGCGGGGGCCCGGCGAGTCGAAGCGGGAGAGCCCGTGTTCATGACCTGTTCACCTGTTCGACGAATCGGCGGTATCCCAGGCGGCGGGCCCAGCCGGGGGCGAAGCGATAGGCGGCCCGCATCACCAGGTTGCGGGCGCACCGAGGGCCGGTGGTCACACCATCGGCCAGCATGATGCGCTGCAGGCGGGCGTCGCTGGCGAACAGGCGCCACCCACCCCGCCGGGCGAAGAGGTCCTCATCCACCCGGTAGTCGACCAGCACCTCGGAGAGGTTGGCCATCTGCGCCCCGCCCAGCATCATCCGCTCCCACAGCCAGTAGTCCTCCAGCAGCGGGAGGTCGCGGTAGCCACCCACGGCGAGGGCCGTCGAGCGGCGCAGCACCATGGTGGGGTGGTGGAAAGGGCTGTGATGGGGCAGGTACGCGCGGATCTCCTCATGGCTGGTGGGGCGAGTGCGCAGCGGACCGTGCCCGGGCATGACCCGGTCGCTGAACTCGCGCATCGCCCCGCCCAGCAGGTCCAGCTCCTCGGTCTCCATGTGTGGGATCTGGAGGGCGAAACGTTCGGGCCTGCACAGATCGTCGGCATCGGCGCGAGCCACGAGCTCCGCGGTGATCGACTCCAGCCCGTCCTGGAGGGCGGCGGCGACGCCGCGGTGGCTGGTGTGGCGCAGCACCGTGGCGGGTCCGTAGCGTCCCTCCTGGACGTGGGAGACCACGGCCTCGAGCGCGCGCGGGATCGGTCCGTCGACGGTCAGCACCAGCTCGTCCGGGGGCAGCTGCTGCTGCGTGGTGGCCGAGGCGAGCGCTGCCTCGACCCGTTCAGGGACATCGCGCCCCCACAGTGGCATCAGCACCACGAAGCGAGGCGGCGCGGGCACGCGAGCTGTCACCGTCCGGCCCACCGTCCGGCCGCCCGCTCGATCGCACGGATGTCGGCGGCGACGTCCCCGTCGGCCTCCAGCACCAGGGCCGAGGGGCGCGGACCGCGCCGGATCGCGGCCATCAGGCCCCGCAGCCCCACCCCCGCCAGCGCTCCCCCGTGGCGGGCCAGCAGGCGCAGCCAGGCCAGGGTGGTCGCGCCGCCGTGAAGGACCGCCTCCACGGGGCTGAAGGAGCGCGAGCGGGTCAGAGCCCAGATCCGGTTGCGCACGTCGTAGTAGAAGCGGGTGCCGGGATTGGACTGGGCGTTGCCGAACGCGACGGTGCGGTGCTCGACCACCGAGGCTGGCACATGCAGTCCGTGCCCGTGCCGCAGCAGGCGACCGGTGTGCTCGAAGTCGTCGGACCAGATGAAGTAGTCGGCATAGGGCAGGCCCAGCCTGCGCACGTCCTCGGCGTTCAGCAGCGCGGACACGTAGCTCGCGGTGCGGATGGGCCGGCCCCCGGCGCGGGTGGCGTCACGCTTCTCCTGGGCGCTCGCGCCCATTCTGGTGCGCTGACGGTTCATGGGGTGATCGCGGCCGTCGGTCCACACGGCGCGCGAGCTCAGCACGGACAATCTCAGCGGGGAGGCCTCGAGTGCGCCCAGCAGCGCCGACAGGGCGTCGGGCCGCGGGATGGTGTCATCATCCATCACCCAGACCCAGTCGGCCTCGTGACGCTGCAGGGCGCGCGCGATGCCGGCGGCGAAGCCACCCGCTCCCCCGACGTTGCGGCGCAGGTGGACGACATCCGCCTGCAGCGGGTGCTGATCCGCGACGGTCCCGGAGGCGTCGCTGGAGGCGTTGTCGATGACCACGACGGCATCGGGCCGGCGGTCCTGGGCGGCGAGGGCGTCGAGGCAGTCGGCCAGCAGCTGCTCGCGGTTGTAGGTCACCACGACGGCGACGATCCGGGCCGCCGACGCGTCGGCATGGGCCGTCGGGTCCCCGGGGCGGTGCTCGGCCCCGGATGCGGAATGGTTCACAGCGCCTCCTGCGGTGGTCGTGGCCGCGTCAGCGGCGCGCGGCCAGTCTACGGAGCCGAGCGCCTTTGGCCGACAACGCCTTGCGACGAGGGTGTGAAGGTTCCTCGAAGGTCCTCGATGGACCGCTGTGATCCGGCGCGCGATCGCGCGCGACGGCTACCCTGACGAGCGCGATGCCGGTCCCGGCAGCGCGCCAGGGTCGGCATCCGCCGTCCTGTCACCATCCCCGCCACCCCCTCCGACCTCGGGAGAGGAGACCTCTGTGAGCGATCAGCCGCCTCCCCGCTCCCCGCGCCCCGGCGGGCCCCGGCGCCCGTTCGGGCACCGCGCTCGAGCCGGCGGCAGCGCCCGACCGGTCCCCGGCCCCACGTCCGCGGATCCGCGGGCCGACGGGCCGACGCCGACCCGCCCTCTGCCCCGTCAGGAGCCCGACCCGCCCGGACGGTCCGCTCAGTCGCCGCCCCAGGATCCGGGCGCGCATCGATCCCCCGGGGGAATCCGTCACCATGGTCCGGGTGCGGCGCCCTCGTCGTCCGGCGGCCCTCCACCGGGCGGCCCCGGCCCGCCGGACGGCCCCATGCCCCCCGCGCGCCCGGTCCGCCGTCGCTCCCGCGTGCCGCGCCCAGTGCGACTGTGCCTGACCCTGCTGGCGTTGGTGCTGGTGATCGTGCTGGGCTGGGGAGCGGGCCTGACCGTGTGGGCGGACAGCCGCATCGACCACGTGGATGCGCTGTCCCAGCAGGAGGACACCCCGGGGACCACGTATCTGATCGCCGGCTCGGACCGTCGCGACGGGACGGCGGTCTCCGAGGACGGCACCGAGGGGGCCCGCACCGACACCATCATGTTGCTGCACCGGGCCCGCAACGGGTCCAGCTATCTGATCTCCCTGCCGCGGGACACGCTCGTGGAGATCCCCGGTCAGGGGCGCTACAAGCTCAACGCCGCCTTCGCCATGGGCGGGGCCGCGCTGCTGGTGGAGACGGTCGAGGAGTTCACGGGACTGACCATCGATCATTACGTGGAGGTCGGTTTCGACGGGGTCGCCGGGGTGGTCGATGCCGTCGACCACGTGAACCTGTGCATCGACCAGGACGTCGACGACGACCGCTCCGGCCTACAGATGACAGAGGGCTGCCATGACGTGGGCGGGGAGCAGGCGCTGGCCTTCGTCCGCGCCCGCTACTTCGATCCCACGGCGGACATGGGCCGGCAGGAACGGCAGCAGCAGTTCGTCGGTGCCCTCATGGACCGCGCCACCTCCCCCGCGGTGCTGCTGAACCCGGTCTCCCAGGTGCGCATGGCCGGGGCCGGCTCGGACGCCCTGATCACCAGTGAGGGGACCGGGATCATCGATGTGGGCAGGATGGCGCTGACCGCACGCAGCGCCATGAACGGCGGTGGGACGCTGTCGATGCCGATCTCTGACCCCGAGTTCCAGACGGTGAACTCCGGGGTGGCGGTGCTGGTCGACGAGGAGGAGATCGCCACCTTCTTCGCCGCGGTCGCCGACGGCAGCGCCGAGACCCGGGAGTGAGCCCTTCACCGCAGGTGCCGCCCCACGGGGACGGCGCCTGCGGTGGGACCGCTCCGATCTGGCTGCTCGGACGAGGCCGTTCAGCGGAACAGCATGTCGATGACGATGTTGACCGAGTTCAGCACCGACTGCCCCTTGGACCGGGAGTAGTCGGTGTACAGGATGTGCACGGGGTGTTCACGCACGCTCAGCTCGTGACGGCCGACCTCCTCGATGATCTCCGAGGCGTGGGCCATCCGGTTCTGCTCGATCGCGATCTTCTCGCAGGCGCTGCGGCCCATCACCCGCAGCCCGTTGTGGGCATCGGTCAGCTTCACGCCGCTGGTGATGTTGGAGTACCACACCGCCCCGCGCAGCACCAGGCGCTTGAGCAGGCCGGGCCTGGTACGGGTGTCCAGGAAGCGGGAGCCGAGCACCAGGTCCACGTCCTCGCGCTCGCGCAGGGCGATCATCGCGGCGGCGTCGTCGACCTGGTGCTGGCCGTCCGAGTCGAAGGTCACAACCTGCCGCATGTGCTCATCGCGCAGCGCGTAGTCGATACCGGTCTTCAGCGCCGCCCCCTGCCCCATGTTGTAGGGGTGGCGGACCACGGCGGCCCCCGCCTCGGCGGCGATGCGAGCGGACCCGTCGTGGCTGCCGTCGTCGACGCACACCACGAGTGGGTAGCGAGTGCGCAGGTCGCGGATCACCTCTCCGACGACCTCCCCCTCGTTGAAAAGGGGCACCACGAACCAGGTGCGGTCGGCGCCCGGAGAGGCGGGGGCCTCGGCCGCGTGGGTGGGCTCGGCGGTGCTCATGCACTCTCCTCCTGGCTGGGCTCTCGCATCCGTCGCCGGGGGCGCCCGCGCCGCGCGCGGGTGCGGGCCGCCGGGGCGTCCTGGGCGACGTTCCCGGACGCCCGAGGAGGATACCCTGTCCGGGTGGACCGCCGCCGGTGGTCGTCATCGTGCACGCGACGCCTGCGGGGCGTCCGCTGAGGAGGGATCATCGTGAAGACTGCTGTGGTCGCGCTGGGAAAGATCGGTCTGCCGCTCGCGGTGCAGTTCGCCGATGCCGGGCATGAGGTGATCGGGGTCGACACCAATCCGCGACAGGTGGAGCTGATCAATCAGGCCACCGAGCCGTTCCCCGGGGAGGCGCATCTGCAGGACAAGCTCTCGGAGCTGGTGCCGGCCGGTCGGCTGCGGGCGACCACGGACTACGCCGAGGCGATCCCGGGCGCGGATGCGATCGTGATCGTGGTGCCGCTGTTCGTCGACGACGCGAGCTGGGAGCCGGACTTCGCGTGGATGGACGCCGCCACCCGCTCCCTGGCCGAGCACATCACCCCGGGCACACTGGTCTCCTACGAGACGACCTTGCCGGTGGGCACGCTGCGCACCCGGTTCGTTCCGATGATCGAGGAGATCTCCGGGCTGCGGGAATCCCGCGACTTCTTCGCGGTGTTCTCCCCCGAGCGGGTGCTCACCGGTCGCGTCTTCGAGGACCTGCGCAAGTACCCCAAGCTGATCGGTGCGATCAGCGAGGCCGGCACGGCGCGTGCCCGCGAGTTCTACGAGTCGGCCCTGTCCTTCGACGAACGGCCCGATCTCTCGCGCCCCAACGGCGTGTGGGACCTGGGCTCCCCGGAGGCCAGTGAGCTGGCCAAGCTGGCCGAGACCACCTACCGCGATGTCAACATCGCGCTGGCCAACGAGTTCGCGCTGTTCGCGCAGGACAACGCGATCGACGTGTACAAGGTGATCGAGGCCTCCAACTCCCAGCCCTACTCCCACATCCATCAGCCCGGCATCGCGGTCGGCGGGCACTGCATCCCGGTCTACCCGCGCCTGTACCTGTCGACGGATCCGAACGCGACCACGGTGCGCACCGCGCGCACCCTGAACGCCTCGGTGCCCGCGCACCTGGTCGAGCGGGCCGCGAACCTGCTGGGCGAGCTGAACGGGCTGAAGGCCGTGGTGCTGGGCGCCTCCTACCGCACCGGGGTCAAGGAGACCGCCTTCTCCGGGGTCTTCCCCGTGGTCGAGGCGCTGCGCGCCCATGGCGCCGAGGTCGCCGTCCACGACACCTACTACGACGACGCCGAGATCGCGGAGTTCGGCTGGGACCCCTACCATCTCGGCGAACCCGCGGACCTGGCGATCGTCCAGACCAACCACCCCGAGTACCGTGAGCTGACCGCTGCCGAGGTGCCCGGTATCAAGCTGCTGATCGACGGACGCAACATCACCACCGCCGCCCACTGGAAGGGCACCCCCCGCCTCGTCCTCGGCGACGGATCCACCTCCACCCACCAGCAGGCGCAGGAGGCCTGACCCGATGGGCGAGCACGATCTGATCCTCGGGCTGGGGCCGACGCTGGTCGGCAACCGCACCATCATCGTCCAGCTGCTGCTGGTGCTGGGGATCGTGGGGATCGTCTCCTGGCTGTTCGTCAAGCGCGGGGCCAAGCAGCTGGCGGTGCGCCGTCTGCTGATCATCGCCTTCGCGGTGTTCGCGGTGCTGACCGTGCTGTTCCCGGGGATGCTGTCGCGGGTGGCGAACCTGGTGGGCGTCGGCCGTGGCGCGGACCTGCTGCTGTATGCGACGGTGCTGGTGCTGCTGGGGTTCCTGGCCCTGCAGGAGGCCCGCACCAAGAACGCCGAGAAGCGCACCACCTACCTCGCCCGCCGCCTCTCGCTGGATGAGGCCGAGCAGCCGGCCGAGTACCGTCGGCGCGTGCTCGGGCCGCCCGACGACGCGTGAGCGGCCTGCCGGCGCTGGTCGCCGCAGCGATCACCGTCCTGGCGGCGGCCTACCTGCCCGGGTTCGCCGCCGTGCGGCTGCTGGGCGGCTCGCGGTGGCTGGCCCTCGCTCTGGCGCCCGCGCTCGGGGCGGCTGTCGCGGGCACGGCCGCGATCGCGGCTCCCCTGGTCGGGCTGCGCTGGTCGCTGCTGCCCTTCCTGCTCGGTGCCGCTGTGCTGCTCGCCGTGGCCCTCGGGCTGCGCCGCCTGGACGTGCAGCTGCCCGCCACCGTCCTGGACGGTCCGCTCGGCCCGCGCCCCACGGTTCCCTTCGCAGGAGCCTGGATCGCCGCGGCAGCGGGTGTGGCCATCGCCCCGATCGTCTACCAGGCGGGTCGTGCCGATGCGGTCCTGGAGCGCTGGGACACCCTGTACCACCTCTCGGCGCTGCAGCGGATCCGGGAGACCGGGACCGCCTCCAGCCTGGACCTGGGCTCGGTGTCCAACTCGGCCGGTGACCCCACCCCCTATCCGGCCGGTTTCCATGCGCTGGCCTCGTTGGTGCCGGGTGTCGAGGTGCCGATCCTGCTCAACGGCGCGGTACTGGCCCTGGCGACGGTGCCGTGGGTCCTGGGGATCGCGCTGCTGGCGCGGGCACTCCTCCCCCAGGTGCCCTGGGCACCGTTCGCGGCAGCGGTCGTGGCGACGCTGATCCCGGCCTCCCCGCTGAACCTGTGGATCCACCTCTCCCCCATCCCGAACCTGATCGGCTCCGCGGTCCTGCCCGGGGCGCTGGCCGGCGCGGCTTCCCTCTGGGGCGCGCTGCTACCGCGATGGGTCCCGCGGGCGCCTGATCGGCCGAGCGGGGGCGGACCTGTCCTGCGGCCCGGGCTCGCTGCTCTGGGCGTGGTCGGGATCGCCGGTCTGGGGATGGGCGTGCTGCACCCCAACGTCGCGGTCACGGCCCTGATCCTGCTGACAGTGCTGACGGCCGTCACCTGCGCGCCGCACTGGCGCAGGCGGCCGTGGCTGATCGCGCTGCCGGTGGCCACGATGGCGCCGGTGGCTCTGCTGAGCTATACCCCTCTCGGGGCCGCGGTCACCGGTTTCTCCGGTGGTCTGCAGGTGCCTTGGTGGACAGCGCTGGGCGAGGTCGTGCTGGGCCTGCTGACGGTGTGGCCGATGGCCCTCGGGGTGGTGCTGGCCGTCCTGTGGTGGCCCGGTCTGGTCAGCTCCTTCCGCGGCTCGGCCCGGTGGGTGGGTCCGGCGTGGATCGTGCTGGCCGTCCTCTATCTCGACGCCGCCCTCGACTCCCCGCTGAACCTGTCGGCCCTGTATTACCGCGGACAGGACCGGATCGCGATGCCGCTGGCGATGCTCTCCGCCGTGCTGGTGGTGCCCGGTCTCCAGGCCTGGGCGCGCACCCTGGGGCCGGCGGGACCGACCGGCCGCCGCCACGGGGCGCGGCGGCCGCTGCTGACCGCGCTGGTGGTGCTGGGAGTCATCGCCGCGCTCACCTCGGTCCCTCCGCGTCTGGACAACGCCGCCAAGAACCTCGCCGAGGACTATCCGGGCCGGGGCCGATTCCTGCAGGCCGATGAACGGGCCCTGTTCGAGCGGTACGTGCCGCAGATGGATCAGAGCGGCACCGTGCTGGCCAGCCCCTTCTCGGGAGCGGCGCACCTGTACGCGCTGTTCGGCCAGGACGTGCGGCTGCCCGTGGCCGGGATGGCCTACTCGGACCTGGACCGCGATCTGCTCTACGCCGTGGGCGAGGCGGCGACCGATCAGCAGGCCTGCGCCCTCCTCGAGGACAACGGGATCCGTTACGTCTACCAGGAGCACCGTCCCTATCAGTTCCACCGGACCTCGGACTCCGTGAATCGTGGCACCGAGGCCTTGGGTCGGGTGCTGTTCGAGACGGACCATTCCCGGATGATCGAGATCGACTGCGGGACCGGGACGGCCGACGATGCTTGAGGTGCTGCCTCGGACCGCCGGCACCCCGGAGGCCACCCCGACGCGCTGTTCACGGCAGCCCGACCTCCCGCCCGCGCGCCGCTACTCGCCGCTGCTGGACGTGATCCGCGTCGTGGCCGTCATCGGAGTGGTCGGGGTCCACGTCATCGCCGATCACGTGGACGCGGACGGACCGGTGGCGATGCTGGTGCTGCGTTCGCTGCTGGCGACCGCGGTGCCGGCCTTCGTGATGATCTCGGGTGCCCTGAACCTGGCACCGACCGCGATGCGTCACGGCTCCGGACCGTTCCTCGCCCGGCGGCTGCGGCGTCTGCTGCCCGCGACCGTGGCATGGACCGCGTTCTACGTGCTGGTGATGAACCTGTGGCTCTCCCCCGGGCCGACCTCGCTGCGCGGGGAGATCGCCGCTCTGCTCACGGCCTCCTCCTACCCGCACCTGTACTTCCTGCCCCTGATCATCGGCCTGACGGTGATCACCCCGATCCTGGCGACCTACGTCTCCGGCTCCTCCCGGCGAGCGTGGATCACCGGTGGCCTCGCCGCGGCGTGGGCGCTGGGGGTGGCTGCGATGCCGTTCCTGACCGAGGGCCTGCTCGACGAGCCCATCGTCCCGCTGCAGCTGGGGGCGCTGACCTATTTCCTGCCGTACATCGGCTACTACGTGCTGGGCTGGGCGACCTGGTCGGCCCCACCGCGCCGACGGGTGGCCTGGTGGTTGCTGCTGGTCGCAGTGCCGCTGCTGATCGCCTCCACCGTGTGGGCCTACGCCTCGCCGGTCACGGAGATCCCGCCCGGCAAGGTCCTGCTGCCCACCTATCTGGCACCGACGGTGATGCCGCTGTCGCTCGCCCTGGTGATCTCGCTGCTGTCCCTGGGGCGCACCTGGCGGGTCGAAGAGCGCACGGAGCACATGCTGCGCAGAGTGGGGGACGCGACTTTCGGGGTGTTCCTGGTTCATTTCGCGGTCCTGATGCTCTTGCGCGAGCTGGGGTTCCCGGAGAGCTCGATGCCGGCGGTGATCGCGCTGATCGTCGTGGTGACGCTCGGGTCGTTGGCCCTCACCGTGGTAGGCCAGAAGATCCCCCTCGTGCGCGAGGTGCTCTGACGCTCGCGGCGCCCCGACGACCCGCAGCACCGTGAGGAGGCTTCAGCGACGCAGTGAGGCCAGGACCTGCTCGGCGGCCCTGCCCGCGCAGGCGGCGAGCGAGGCGTGCTGGAGGGTCCACCGGCGCAGATGCTCCGGGGCCGGGGCCTCTTCCCCGCTGAGGGCGGCGCTCATGGCTCCCGCGACCTGCTCGGCGTCGTAGTCGCAGGCCCAGCCGAGGCCGTTGTCACGGATCCGGTCGCGTGCCGCCCCCTCCCCGGCGTGGATGACGGGGGTGCCCGTGGCGGTGGCCGCGTAGATCTTGGTGGGCAGGGCGAACTCGTAGCCCTGGCCGGGGGTGATCGAGGACAGACCGGCCACGGCACCGCGCAGCTGGGCCGCGACCTGCGAGGGCGGGATCTTGTCGCGGAATTCGATACCTTCGATGCCCTGCTCGCGCACGCGCGCCTCGAGCTCGTCACGCCCGCTGCCCTCGGAGAAGAACAGCAGCCGCGCCCGGGGATGCTCGGCGCGCACCTGGGCGAAGGCATCGATGAACACACCTGCTCCCTGCCATTCGGAGACCGTGCCGGCGTAGACGAAGCACGGTCCTGCCGCGCCGTCGTCCGCGACCGGGCCGTCGACGGTGAAGGTCTCGGTGTCGATGCCGTTGCCGACCATCACGAAGCCCTTTCGCGCCCCGGCCAGCTGCTCGAGCCGGTGCTGGACCCCCGGGGAGATGGTCAGCACCCGGGCGGCGCGCTTCCACACCGTGGTCTCGGCCCAGCGCAGCAGGGTGCGCACGGGGGTGGGCACCCCCTCGACGCTATCGGTGGCATCGGACCAGACATCGGCCGCGTAGAAGGTGTAGGGCACCCGGCGCAGCGCCGCCGCGACCATGCCGACCAAGCCGGTGGTGGGCGGCGGTTCGAGCACCAGGGCGTCCATCGGGCGCTGCAGCAGCAGGCGCAGGGCGAGGGGGGCGTCGAAGCTGAGGTAGGAGAGATAGCCGCGGACCTGTCCCTGCGAGTCCCGCTTCACGGGCCAGCGGGAGACCTTCCGGGCTCGCGAGCGGACCTTGCCCGCCCCCGGGACGGTGGTGGTCAGCACCGTCACGTCCGCCCCCGCGCGTTCGAGGGCGTTCACCAGCGCCTCCTGCCGGAAGGCCGCAGCGACCGGTTCCGGGGTGTAGACGCGGGTGGCGACCACCACGTGCGGCGGACGGGTCGCTCCGGTGGGCCGAGGGGTGCGGGGGCGGGGCATCAGGCGCGCTCGATCAGGGCGGTGACGCTGCGCTGGGAGGCCTTGCCGTCGCCGTAGTGCGGGGGCCGCTCGGCGGTCGGGGTGGGGCGCATCACCGAGTCGGCCAGGGTGGCGGGGTCGGTGACCAGCTGGTTCCAGTCGTTGTCGAGGGTCTCGACCCATTCGGTCTCGGTGCGGACCGTGGAGCACGGTGTGCCCAGCAGATACGCTTCCTTCTGGAGCCCGCCGGAGTCGGTGACCACCGCGCGTGCGCACTGCACGGCATTGATCAGGTCCGGGTAGGCGAGGGGATCGCCGACGTGCACGGCGCCCCCTTCGAGAGGGATGCCGGCGTCCTGGGCCCGGGCGACCAGGCGGGGGTGGGCCAGCAGCGCCAGTGGTATGTCCAGTGCCTGCAGAGAGGCGATGATGGCGCGCAGTCGGTCGGGGTCGTCGGTGTTGTCGGCCCGGTGGATGGTGGCCACCGCGAAGGGCTGGGCGGGGTCGATGCCGCCTGGCAGTCTCAGCGCGGTCCCGCGCACCGAGTCGGCCACCCGCAGGCACACGTCGGTCATCACGTCGCCGGTGACCAGGGTCCGCTCGGCCAGGCCTTCGGCGGCCAGGTGGGTGCGGGCGACCTCGGTGGGGGCCAGCAGCAGATCGGCGGCGTGGTCGGTCAGCACCCGGTTGTGCTCCTCGGGCATGCGCCGGTTGAACGAGCGCAGTCCGGCCTCGAGGTGGGCGACTCGGCGGTGCATCTTGACCGCGGACAGGGTGCCGGCCAGCGTGGAGTTGGTGTCGCCGTAGACCAGGGTCCAGTCCGGTCGGTGCTCCTCGAGCACCTCGTCCATGCCCGCGAGCATCGCGCCGGTCTGGCGGCCGTGGGAGCCGGAGCCCACCGACAGGTTCACGTCCGGGGCCGGGATCCGCAGATCGGCGAAGAACACATCGCTCATCGCGGCGTCGTAGTGCTGCCCGGTGTGGACGATCACGTGCTCGACATCGCCCTGCTGCGCCGCCGCATCGGCGATCGCGGCGAGCTTGACGAACTGCGGGCGCGCGCCCACGACGGACAGGATCTTCATAGGGCGATCTCTTCCTCTCGACCCCGGCGGTCGACCAGACGCACGAACCGGAGCGCAGGTACAGTGAGCGTGCTCCACAATAGCCAACGGTCAGCGCCGTTCGGCACACCACGACACTGTCGAGGACGGCGCGGGCAGCCTCTCGCGCTCCGCTCGAGAACGGACCATGCATGACGTCGAACCCAGGCGTGAGGGATCCACGGATCGCCGTGCTCGTGTACAACGACGCTGCGAACGATTCGCGAGTGCTGAAGGAGTCCGCCTCGCTGCGTGACGAGGGCTATCAGGTGCGCATCATCGCTGTCGAACGGCGTGAACTGGGCCGGGCGGCGCAGACCACGGAGCTGCGCGAGGGACTGTGCCTGCAGCGGGTCCCGGAGTTCACGATCGAGCGGATCCTGCCGGCTCTGGCGCCGCTGTGGAGGCACCTGATCCGTCATGAGGCCGTGGCCGAACCGGCGGCCGGCCCGCCCGCCCCCGGGCCCCTGCGTCCCGGGGCACCGCTTGCGAGCACCCGTGCGCGCGTGCTGCGCGGCCTGCGCAATGTCGGCGAACGCGCCTACCGCACGCTCGCGCTCGGCACCTACTGGGTCAACGCCGCCCGGGCAGGTCACGACTTCGCGCCGGACGTGGTGCACGCCAACGACGCCAACACGCTGGTCCCGGCCCTGGCGATCCGTGCCCTGTCCCCCACCCCGGTGGGCATCATCTACGACTCCCATGAGCTGTGGCGTCACCGCAATGTGCGCCCAGGCCGGCTGCTGGCCCCCCTGGTCGAGCACCTCACCGAGGCGATCGGCATCCGCCAGGTGGACGGCGTCATCACCGTCTCGCCCTCCATCGCCGACTGGCTGCGATCGACCTACCGTCTGCCGACCACACCGACGCTCGTGCGCAACGTCCCCGTGGCGGACGGGGTCCCCGACCGCTCCACCGGGGTGCTCCGCGAGCGCGCGGGTCTGTCCCCGCAGGACCGCGTGATCGCCTACGGCGGACGCATCACCACCGCTCGCGGCATCGAGGAGACCATCGCCGCTCTGCCCCACCTCGACGAGGACGTGCACTTCGTCCTGCTCGGCTATGGGGAGGCGGCCGCCCTGGAGGAGGTCACCGAGCAGGCGCACGCGCACGGGGTCGCGCATCGGGTGCACCTGATCGGTGCCGTGGCCCCGGACGAGGTCTCCCGCGCGCTGGCCGACGGAGACGTCGCCGTCGTCCATGTGCTCCCGATCTGCCTGTCCTACCGGTACGCCCTGCCCAACAAGCTGTTCGAGTCGATCCGGGCCGGCCTGCCGATCGCGGCGGCCGACCTTCCCGATATGAAGGCCGTGGTCGAGGAGCTGGGGGTCGGTGAGGTGTTCCAGGGCAGCAGCTCCCGAGATCTCGCCGAGGCGCTGCGCGCGATCCTCCATCGACCGGGCCGGTACCAGGCCGCCGCACGGGCGGCCGCGCCCCACCTGACCTGGGAGCAGGAGACGGACCAGATGCTGGAGATGTATCGAGGCGTGCTCCGTGCGCAGGGACGAGGGCGCTCATGAAGGTCACGGTCGTCACCACCTGGTTCCCCACCGCGGTGGCCCCGACCCGTGGCTCCTTCGTGGTCCGGGACACGCTGGCGATCGCGCGTCATCAGCAGGTGCGTCTGGTGCATCTGGTGCCTCCGGCGGACGACGACGGCACCCGGCGGTTGGTCCACGAGGGCATCGAGGTGCTGCGGATCCCGATGGATCCACGGCGCCCCGATCAGGTCCTGCAGGCAGCGCGCCACCTCCGCCGTGCGCTGCAGGGCGTGGACGTCGTGCACTCCATGGCTTTCTCGTCGCTGCTGCCGCTGGCTCTGCGACGTCCCCCAGCGCCCTGGATCCACACCGAACACTGGTCGGCGCTGACCACCCCGGCCACCCTCCCCCTGCCCGCGCGGACGGGTCTGCCGGCCCTGTCCCGCCTGCTGACGCTCCCGGACCGGGTCACCGCCGTGTGCGAGTTCCTGGCGCATCCGATCCGGCAGGTGCGGGGATCGGCACCGACCGACATCATCCCGTGCATCGTGGAGCCGGGAGCGGTCACACCCCGGCGCGATCGCAGCGACGGCGCTCTGCGGATGGTCTCCACCGGCGGCCTGATCCCCCGCAAGGACCCGCTGATCGCCGTCGAGGTGCTCGCACAGCTGGTCGAGCGAGGCGTCGACGCGCATCTCGAGTGGCTCGGCGAGGGCCCCCTGCGCCAGGACACCTCGGCGCTCGCCGCGCAGCTGCAGGTCTCCGACCGGCTCTCGCTGCCGGGCAGCGTCGACGGCGCCGGCGTGCGCGAAGCTCTGGGACGAGCCGATCTGTTCTTCGGCCCCACCCGGGCCGACAACTTCTTCGTCTCGGCCGCCGAGGCGATCGTGGCCGGCCGCCCGGTCGTCCTCGGTGCCACCGGGGGGCAGGGCGAGTACGTCCAGCCGCAGGTCGGTGCCCTCGTCGACCGTCAGGACGCCACCGCCTACACCGAGGCGATCCTCGAGGTCGACGCGCGCACCCGGACCCTGCCGGCCCAGGACATCGCCGACACGATCGGCAGCGCCTTCTCCGAGGCGACGGTCGGCGCAGCCTATGCCCGCGCGCAGCAGCTGACCCGCACCACCGGTGCCCCCTTCCCGGTCCGGCCCGCCGCGGCCGGCTCCGAGGACGTCACGGTCGCCGGCGACATCGAGGGCGCCGACGACGTCCAGGGCGCCGCCGGGGACGTCGAGGGCGCCGCCGGGGACACCCCTCCCTCCCTGCTGGTGCTCTCCTTCTCCGATATCTCCCGCGATGCCCGGGTCCTGAAGCAGGTCACGATGTTCAGCACCGACTACCGTGTCATGACCTGCGGTTACGGGCCCACCCCGGAGGGGTCGACCTGGCATCTGCAGATCCCCGAGGAGCTGAAGCAGTGGCGCCTGGACAAGCGGCTCGCGCTGACCGGTCGCTACCGTCGAACCTATTGGGAGCAGGAGGTGGTCGCCTGGGTCGTGGCGCAGGGGCTCCCCCGCACCGACGTGGTGCTGGCCAACGACGTGGACACCGTGCCGCTCGCACTCTCGATCCAGCCACGAGGAGGTGTCCACGCTGACCTGCACGAATACGCTCCCAGGCAGAAGGAGGACCGACTCGCCTGGCGGCTGTTCGTCGCACCCTATCTGCGGTGGATCTGCCGCACCTACGTCGCCCGCGCCGATTCCGTGACCACGGTCGGGCACGGGCTGGCCAGCGAGTACGAACGCGAATTCGGGGTCCACGCGGAGGTGGTGACCAATGCGGCCCCGTTCCAGGAGCTCTCGCCGACGCCCGTACCGGCTCCGCTGCGGCTGGTCCACTCCGGGGGCGCCATGCCCTCACGCAGATTGGACCTGATGATCGAGGCGATGCGCGATGACAGCATCGACGCGACCCTGGATCTCTACCTGGTGCCCAGCGACCCGGGCTACGTCGAGCAGCTGCGCGACATGGCGGGCGAGCTTCCCGCCGGCCGCGTGACGGTCCACGATGCCGTGCCCTATCCGGATCTGCACCAGGTGCTCAACCGCTATGACGTCGGGATCTTCGTGTGCCCGCCCACGACCTTCAACCTCGCCAATGCCCTGCCCAACAAGGTCTTCGACTTCGTGCAGGCGCGCCTGGCCCTGGTGGTCTCCCCCACCCCGGAGATGCGATCCCTGGTCGAGGACCATCAGCTGGGAGCGGTCACGCGCGGCTTCTCGGCCCAGGACCTGGCCGTGACCCTGAGCGAGCTGACGCCCGCCTCGGTCGAGGCGGCCAAGGCGTCCTCGCACCGCCATGCCCACGGGCTGGCGGCGGATCAGCAGAGCGGTGCGTGGCAGAGCGCGGTCGCTCGGCTCAGCGCGCGGGCCCGCCTGCGCTGAGGTCGGCCGCGACCTGCAGGGCTCGCGCCCGCCAGGTGTGCTGCTCACGCACCTGCTCGACCTGGACGGTGAGCGCTTCCAGCGCGCCGCGGTCATCGCGCAGCTCCCGCAGCTGCCGGGCGATGGCCTCGGCGCTGTAGTCGACCTGCCGGCCGGCTCCCGCCGACTCGACCAGCTCACCGGCGTGCGTGCCCGCCGTGGCCAGCACGGGCTTGCCGTGGCCGATGTATTCGAACAGCTTCACCGGGGCCGCGAAGTCGCGGTACGTAGCAGGTTCCACCGTGAGCAGACAGGCGTGGGCGCGAGCGAACAGCGGCAGCAGCTCCGGGCCCCGAGCGTGGACGATCTCGATCCGTCCCGTCTCCCCCAGGGGATACTCGCGGCCGACGGCCTCCCACGCCTCGGCCGGCGTGCAGAAGATCAGTCGCACCCCCTCGGTCGAGGTGACGGCCGTGAACAACTCATGCATCCGGTAGTACTCGGAGACGTTCCCGACGTACAGCACGGTGAGCTCGCCGCCGAGCTCGCGCCGGCTGTCATGGATCTCTCCACCGGGCGGCAGCTCCGCGACCTGGGCATTGCGGATCCAGGGCACGAAGGAGGCCATCTTGCGTGAGGGGAGATAGAGCCGATCGAGCGCCCGATAGGCCAGCAGCTCCGCGTGGTACAGCGTCTTGGTGCCGGTGGCGATCAGCCGGCCGACGTCCTGCACGTAGGCGGGGAAGCGCCAGTAGACGTCGCGGTAGAAGAGGCCGGTGGGGACCTCGTGCCGACGCAGCAACCGCAGCAGCGAGTGGTCGACGACGGGGTGCGTGGGCAGGTGGTGCGGCTGCGTGAGCAGTGTCGGCATGGTCGAGTTCTCGCCGTAGGCGAAGTCGAGCCGCAGTCCGCGGCGCAGGTCCCAGCGCAGCCTGCGCAGGGACTGGGCACGTTCGGCGCCGTGCCCGGCGACCTCGTAGACGTCATAGCCGATGGCCTCGAAGGCGTCGCGCATCTTCGCCGGACGGACGCCGGAGCCGGTGTCCCGGCCCCGCACGGGGTACGGGGCGTGGAAGAGCATCGTGGGCATCAGAGGTCCTCCTGCCGATCGGGGGACGGTGGGCCCTCCGGCTGATCGGGGGGCACGTCCTTCCCGAGCTGGTCCGTCTCGCTCCGGGGGACCTGCTCGGCCCCGGTCAGCCCGGCGAGCGCCGCCTGCTCGGCGAACGCCGGGACCGCCTCGATCACCTCGTCGAAGGTGCCCGCGGCGGCGATGGTCCCTTCCGACATGTAGAAGACCACGTCGCAGTGCTGGATGGTGGCCAGCCGATGGGCGATGGTGATCGTGGTGACGTCTTCACCCAGGTCACGGATCGCGCCGGTGACGGCGGACTCGGTCTTGGTGTCCAGAGCGCTGGTGGCCTCGTCCAGGACCAGCACGCTCGGCTCCGCGTACATGCCCCGGGCGATGCCGAGCCGCTGCCTCTGGCCGCCGGAGAGGGTCATGCCGCGTTCACCGATCCGGCCGCGCGTACCCTCGGGCCGGTCCTCGATCACATCCAGCATCTGGGCGCGGTCCAGCGCGGCGCGCACCCGTGCTTCATCGACCTCCTCGGGATCCCAGGTGAGGGCGATGTTCTCGCCCACGGAGACATCGAACAGCGCCACCTCCTGGGGCACGTAGCCGACCGAGGAGCGCCACTGCCGCAGCACCGTGGTCATGTCGGTTCCGCCGATGAGGATCCGCCCGCTGCTGGGGGTCAGCAGCCCCAGCAGCAGATCCACGAGCGTGGACTTGCCCGCGCCGGAGCTGCCGACGAAGGCGACGGAGGAGCCGGCCGGGATCTGCAGGGACACGTCGCGCACCGCGGGCTCGTCCCGGCCCGGATAGGTGAAGGTGACGCCTTCGAGGACGATGTCGTGAAGACCGTGCTCGAGGGTGTCGGAGTCGGGGAGCTCCTTGCGCTCGACCGCTTCTCGGGCGAACTCGATGTCGTCGATGATGTAGTCGGCGAAGGCCGCATTGGTCAGGATGCGGTTTTGCGTGGACTGGAAGCGGGTGAGGGAGGGCACCAGGCGGAAGCCGGCCACGGCGAACAACGCGACCGATGTCATCGCGGCCGTCGGCCCCGCGTCGGGGAGGCCGCCGAGGTACCCGACCCCGCCGACGACGACGAACCCGCCGACCATGCCGGCGTCGAGCACGAAGCGGGGCATCTGGTTGTAGTACTGGGCGAAGGCGCGGGTGGTGGCCGCTTTCGAGCGCCGATCGGCCACGATGTCGGCGACGTCGTTCTCGTTGCCCTTGAGGGTGAGCTCCTTGAGCGCCGCCAGCACCTCCCCCAGGAGCCGTACCACGCGGATCGAGTTGTCCCGGTTCACGGCGCCGTTCCTCACGGCTTTCGGCGTGACCACCCGCGAGAGCAGGAGGGCGATCAGCCCCAGGTAGACGAAGGTGGCCAGGGCGATCTTCCAGTCCATGATGAGCAGGCCGATACTGATCACGCTGATGGTGGCGAACTCGGCGACCACGGTCATCGAGGGCATCAGCACGTTGGCCACCACCGCTGCGACCCCGGAGTCGACCATGCGGATGATCTCCTGGGTCGACTTGGAGGTGCGGTCGACCCAGGAGGCCGACATGTAGGAGCGGAACAGGGTCTGTCCGATCGCCACCTCGTGCTGCGCGAACTTCTGGGTGGCGATGCGGATGGTCAGCAGGTTCAACAGGCTCTTGACGATGATCAGCGCCACGAAGGTGCCGACCAGGAGCATCATCTCCTCGAAGGTCTTCAGCTCCCATCCGACGAGCGGGACGGTGACCACCTGACCGGGGTTCATCAATCCGGGGATGACGACGGCGATCGCCCCGAGCGCGACGACGTCGAGCAGCGCGAGGACGCTCATCACCGCACCGAACATCCACAGGAAGCGCCGGGAGCGCGCCGGGATGACCGACAACGTGCGCAGGACAATCCTGATCGTCTGCTTCACTCTGCGTTCTCCTGTTCCATCTGCGCCGTCTCGGGGCGCAGAGCTCGGTCGATCCCCGTGGAGAGCCCGATCAGCATGGGAGCTCCAGCTCGTACAGAGCGTAAGGCCCCTGGCTGCTCACCAGCGTCAGAGCCGAGTCGGGGATGTCGTGGACTCCCTTCCACGGCGCAGATGCCTCCGGATCCAGGGACGGTCCCGAGAACTCTGAGCTGTCACGGTACAGATGGGTGGGACCGATCCGTTCCAGCGCCCCGCAGATCTCGCGCCGGTCATCGGGTCGTGTGATGTAGTTCGCGATCAGCTGGTGATCCCGCGTCTGCGGTGTCGCCATGGTCGGGTAGACGGTCTCCACCCCGCCGAGCGACCAGTACAGGGTGGCGCCGTCGCGAGGATCGGCCAGGACGACGGCGTCCTCGGGCAGGTCGGCAGCCGTCCGCTCGATGAACTCCCGCTCCTCGGGCGGCGCATAGGGCGAGAGCTGGGCGCCGTAGTTGGTGTAGGCCAGCGATCCCATCAGCGGCAGCCGAGCCGGGGCCACCAGCGCGAGGAGGACGGTGAGCATCAGGACGGCGAGCGCCACGAGGCCCGGCCACGGGGCGGTGCGGTCCCCCCGGCGGCCGGCGGCCAGGGCGACCACCGCGCGGGAGACCAGGATCAGAAGCAGGCACATCATCAGCGGGGCGATCCGTTCCCGCGCCCCGTACCAGGGGTTGACCAGGGCCACGGCCAGCGGGTTGTCGAGCTGGGTGGACAGGCCCAGCAGCACGGTGAGAACGGCTCCGAGGGCGGCGGCGATGCCGATCTCCTCTCCGCGTCGCATCGTCACGGCGGCGCCGATGGCAGCGAGGATCCAGAGTGCCGCGACCGGCCAGATCGGGGACTCGATCACCGGGATCCGTGGGGAGTCCACCAGGATCTGCCGGAGCACCGCGGCCAAGGGGTCACGGCTGGGCCGGGTCAGGTGCATGCCCGACAGGAGTGTTCCGGACAGGACCACGAACGCTCCGGCCCCGGCCAGGGCCGCCACCGCCTGCAGCATCCCGCGGCGCGGGAGGTCATCACGGACGACCCGGCCGATCCCGCGGACCAGCAGCAGCACTCCTCCCGGCACGGCCAGGGAGAACAGGATCGACGGGTGGGCGAGCGCCGTCCCGGCGATGATCGCCAGGTGCCCGGCCGCAGCCGGGAGGCGGAGAGGTCCCCGGGGATCGTCGACCAGGCGGATCACCGAGGCGAGAGCCACGGGCAGGCACAGCACCCCCAGCACGATCGGCCACAGACCCATCACCAGTGCCATCGCCGGGGTGCTGAGGAACAGGGTGGAGGCCGCGGCGCCGGCGGCTGCCGCGGCCGCGGCTGCCCGACGGGGGCCGAGCACCGACGCGATCATCGCAGCGATCGCCGTCGGGAGCGCGGCCAGTGTCGCGAGCATCATGGCGTTGGCCGAGGCGACCGTCCCGAATGGCAGCAGTGCGGCAAGGACTGCCCAGGTCACCGGGTAGAAGGTGGGTTCACCGTAGATGTCGATCAGCGCGGTGGTCAGGAAGGCGTCGCCGCTGTCGCGGATGAAAGCGATCGAGGAGTGGTGGAAGAACGCGTCGTAACTGCCGTTGAGGGTATCGATACCGCCCATGCGCGATGCGGCGGAGGCCACGAGCAGCACTCCGAAGGCCATGGCGATCGCGGTGACGACCCCTCGCGCCCGGACCGGCATGAGGCCCCGCCCCTCCTCGCCCCCGGGCTCATCGGCCCCGGACGCTCCGGTCCGCGACGGCGCGCGGCCGGGTTCCCCTCGGCGCCCGGAGCCGAGCCGCCAGCGGCGGAGCGCTCGGAGCGCGCCCACCAGCACGAGCACCCCGGCTGCCACGGTCACGGCGTGCCAGGGGATGCCGAGGAGACGGTAGAGGCCGGTCAGCGCCACGATCGCGAGCACCGTGACCGGAGGTGCCCATCCCCACTGGATCGGCACCCGGGCTCCGGCCGCGCGCAGCAGCAGCCAGCCGGGCAGCGTCAGCACGCCCCAGGCGACCAGGAGGGGGATGATCCAGTTCACCGTACCGACCCTGAACTCGCGGACGTCCCCGGCGCCACGGTCACCGGCCCGGCGCGTCGGGGCGCAGCGCGTGCTCGTATCCCTCGATCACCCGATCCGGGTGGCGATGCTCCACCGCCCAGCGACGGGCGGCGAGGGTCTCGGCCTCGTACCGGCCGGGATCCTGCAGCTCGAGGACACGGCGCACGGCCTCCTCGACATCGGAGACCACCCAGTCGGCGCTGTAGACCGAGGCGGCGCCCCCGTAGCCCAGCGCGTCGGGCCAGTCGCGGATGACCGCCGGGCAGCCCGTGGCCAGGCCCTCCATCACGGATTCGTGAGTTCCCTCGCCGTTGGATGCGGACACCACCACACCGGCGCTGGACAGGATCTCCGGCACGTCTCGGCGCACCCCGAGCATCTCCACCGCCCGCGGGTCGAAGGAAGCGAGCCTGGCGCGCACACGTCTTTGATAAGCGTTCTCGTCCGATGCTGCAGGGAGACCGGGGCCGACCAGCTGTAGGCGGAAGCGCTCGTCGTGGCGCCGCAGACGCTCCAGCATCTCGAGACTGAACAGCACGTCCTTGATCTCGCGGTTCCATCCGATCTGCACCAGGGTCCGGAGGTTGCGCGGCTCCTCCGAGAGCTCGCCGAGACCGCGGCCGAGCAGGTTGGAGACATACCGGGTCTCGACCTCTCGTGCGGCCGGCGCCACGGCGTCCACGAGATGGCGCACGGGCGGGGACACGTGCAGGAGTCGGTCGATGACGGAGTGGTCGTGCAGCAGCGGGAAGGGTGTGAAGACCTCGAAGCGATGGTACCGGCCGACCAGCAGGCGCGGACGCCGGTCGAGCAGGGACACCCAGGTCAGAACATGGTGGCCCCACTCGACGAGGACGACGTCGGCCCAGTCGTAGGCGTCTGCGACCCGAGCGGGGGTCGGGATCCGGGCCCCCGCGGTGACGAGGTCGTGGCGCGCCCGGATGACCTGCTCCCGGTCGGGATGTTCGTCACCGGACAGGTCCTCGACCTCGATCTCGCGGATCTCATACCGGCCCGTGGCGCGCAGGGCGTCCAGGACCGGGCGGATGAAGGTCCAGTTCTCCTGGGCGATCACCGCGAGCCTGACCGGGCTCCCCTCCGGCCGGTTCCGAGCCACTGGCCGGGGAGGCCGGCTGCTCGGGGGGATCTCCGTGCTCAGCAGCACCGCTCCCGTCCGTGAGCGTCGCAGAGGTCTCAGGAAATGTTCCGGATCAGCGACCAGCGGGGACCCTCCGGCACTGTGCAGGGCCGGGTGGTAGCTGAGGCGCAGGGCCTTGTCGAACCAGCTGAGCGCGGCGTCTACCCGTCCGGCGTCCAGAGCTCGATCGGCCCGGGACAGGAGCTCGTCGCGATCCCGCAGCCAGTCGTAGTCCCTGCCCCGGTGGGACAGCTCCTCCTGGGCCGAGAAGTAGATGCCCATCCCCCCGACTGTTCCAGGCAGGTGCCGGGTGACCCGCGAGATCCTGCGAAGACCCGTCTGGAGCAGCCGACGGAGGTCAGGCACCGGCGTCGGCTCCATCCAAGCGGACCACGCTCGCATCGCGCGCGGACTCCAGCACCGCTTCGACGGTGCGCACGGTGTGCAAGCCCTCGCGCATGGTCACGATGTTGGTGCCATCGGAGGTGATGGCATCGCGGAAGGCGGTGTGCTCGGTGTACAGGGGCTCGGTGCGCTGCAGGGAGTAGGTGATCGAGTCGCCCTCGCTGACACCGCGGAAGGAGGCCATCGACTCCCACAGGTTGGTGGCCTTCTCACCGTTGGCGTGGAAGGTCAGGTCCGCATTCAGGGTGTCGGCGACCAGAGCGCCGTCCTGCCCCGTCACCACGGTCATCCGCTCCTTGAAGGGCGACAGCCAGTTCACCATGTGGTTGGTGATGGTGCCGTCGGCCAGGCACCCGGCGACGGAGACCATGTCCTCGTCCTCCCGGCCGGAGCGGCGCGTGGACGTCGCCGCGACCTGAGCATACGGGGACTGGGACACCCAGGCCGTCAGGTCCAGGTCATGGGTGGCGAGGTCCTTGACCACACCGACGTCAGCGATCCGTGCGGGGAAGCCGCCTTGGCGGCGCGTGGCGATCTGGTAGATCTCCCCCAGCTGGCCGTCGGCGATCCGTCGGCGCATCTCCTGCAGCGCCGGATTGTACCGCTCGATGTAGCCCACGGCGCCAACCAGCCCGGCATGCTCGAACGCCGCGGTGATCTCCTCGGCTTCGCCGATGTCGAAGGCCAGGGGCTTCTCGACCAGGGTGTGGACCCCGGCCTCGGCCAGGCGCAGCGCCACGTCCCGGTGGAACTGGGTGGGCACCGCCACCACCGCGTAGTCGATGCCGGCGGCGATCAGAGCCTCCACGTCCGGCAGGATCTCCAGACCCGCCGCCGCACCGTGAGGGTCGCCATGAGCATCTGCCACAGCCACCAGGTCCACGCCCTCGAGGGCTTTGAGGTTGCGGGCGTGATGGCGGCCCATCATGCCCAGACCGATCAGTCCGGCCCGCAGATTCCTGCCCATGCTCATGCCCCTGCCTTCGCCACCGTGTTCACGGCCTGGACGATTCGGTCCCGGTCCTCCTCGCTGACCCCGGGATGGACCGGCAGCGACAGCACCTCGGCCACCAGCCGGTCCGTCACCGGCAGGTCCAGCTCCGTCGCGAACGTCGGCAGACGATGCACCGGCGTCGGGTAGTACACCCCGCACCCCACCTGGTGCTCCTCGCGCAGCGCGCTCGCGAATTCATCCCGCTCCGCCGCGCTGGCACCCTCGATCCGCACCGTGTACTGGTGATACACGTGGGTGGCCCGCTCTCGCACCACAGGAGTCACCACGCCGTCGAGATGGGCGTCGAAGAAGCTCGCGAGCTCCTGGCGGCGCGCGGTCCACTCGGGCAGCCTGCCCAGCTGGACCCGGCCGATCGCGGCATGGATATCGGTCATCCGGTTGTTGAATCCGGCGACCTCGTTGGCGTACTGCGTCTCCATACCCTGGTTGCGCAGCAGCCGCACCTGGCGTGCGTGCTCGCCGCTGCCGCAGGAGACCATGCCGCCCTCGCCCGAGGTCATGTTCTTGGTCGGGTACAGGGAGAACATCCCGGCCTGCCCGAAGGTGCCCACCTGCTGGCCGTCCCAGGTCGCGCCATGAGCCTGGGCGGCGTCCTCGAACACCCACAGGTCGTGCTCACGTGCGATCGCCATGATCTGGTCCATCGGCGCCGGGTGCCCGTACAGGTGCACCGGTTGGATCCCCACCGTGCGTTCGGTGATCGCGGCCCGCACCGCGGCCGGATCCACCGCGAACGTCTCGGGGTCGACGTCGACGAACACTGGCACGCCCCCGCAGACCGCCACGGAGTTCGCCGTCGCCGCGAAGGTGAACGACGGCACGATCACCTCGTCGCCTGCGGACAGCCCCAGCGCCAGCATCCCCAGATGCTGCCCCGAGGTCCCCGAGTTGACGGCCACGCATTCCCGGCCGCCCGCCAGTGCCGCCCCGAACTCCTGCTCGAACGCCGCCACCTCCGGGCCCTGCGCCACCATCCCGGAGGCCAGCACCCGGTCGACCGCGTCCCGCTCGTCCTGTCCGATGATCGGCTTGGCAGGGGGGATCATCGTCCGCTGTGTGTTCATTCGGTGGCTCCGTCCTTGTCGTCGGGGTCCTCGAGCTCGGCCGGGCGCGGGGCGTCGGTCACGGGTGAGGTGGCGAGCTGCAGCCCGCCGGAGGTCTCGTCGGGGATGTACCACTCCCCGGTCGTGGGGCACACCCAGGCGTCGGTGCCGTCCGAGGCCGGCAGGAGCTTCTCGCCGGAGCGTCCCACCCAGGCCAGGCGCTTGGCGGGCACACCCGCCACCAGAGCGTGCGGGGGGACGTCCTTCACGACGGTGGCGCCGGCGGCGACCATGGCCCAGGCGCCGATGGTCACCGGGGCCACGCACACGGCACGGGCACCGATCGAGGAGCCCTGCTCGCAGGTCACGCCCACCGGATCCCAGTCGCTGGCGGATTTCGGCGTCAGGTCGGGGTTCACGGCACGCGGGAAGTGGTCGTTGGTGAACACGGCCGCGGGGCCGACGAAGACCCCGTCTGCCAATCGGGCGGGCTCGTAGACCAGCGCGTAGTTCTGGATCTTGCAGCCGTGACCCATCCGGACGTCGGTGCCGATGTAGGCGCCGCGGCCGATCACGCAGCTCTCGCCGAGCGTCGCGCCCTCACGGACCTGGGCGAGGTGCCAGATGGAGCTGCCGTCACCGATGCTCGCCGCGTCCGAGACGTCAGCTCCGGGAGCGACCCGGTAGGCGGGTTTGGAAGTCATGGCGACGACGATACCGCTACCGTCCGAACCGGTTCAGGATGAGGACCGGCGCGCCTGCATGGTGTTGTGCATCTCGTGACCGCTCGGGGCGCTCCCTCCCGGAGCTTTCAGCAGCCAGCGAGGCCCGATGCGATGAACCGTGGCCTGCACCGCCACCGCCGCACCGATAGCCATCGCGGTGACGACCGGGACCATCAGCAGGTCACGCGTCATCCCACCGAAACTCTCCTCCGCGCCGCTATCCCTCCACGCCAGGACAGCGAGATTGATGAAGACCGGATGTACCAGGTAGATCACCAGTGTCCGACTGCCCAGATAGGTGCCCGCACGAGCCAGCGCGACCGACCTCGCTGCCAGAGGGAGCAGCGCGGCACAGGAGACCAGGCCGCTCATCGAGGCGCCCAGCTCCAGGAAACGCGTGGGGCTGGCCGGGAGCTCCCCTCGCTCCACGATGAAGGCGAGGAGACAGAAGGCGAGGAGAAGGATGCTTCCGAGCACGGGCCGCGGTCTCGAACCGATCCGCAGGATCCATTCCCGCGCAGCGAAGCCGAGAGCGAACCACAGCGCGTTGTCTGTGAGCTGGAAAACGCCATAGACCAAGTCGCTCGGTGCCTCGGAAGCACGCATGGCCCGCTGGATGAAGGGCGCGGCACCGTAGGCGATCAGCGTGAGCGCCACCAACAGCTTGGGCCGTGAGCTGCCCAGGCGCGTGATGAGGAAGAAGATCGGGAGCACCGCGATGAACCAGTAGGGCGAACCGATCATCAACAATCCGGTGATCTCCCCGACGAAGAACTCTCCCGGTGCGTCCGGGGCATAGCGGGGCCACGCGGTAGCGGCCCAGATCATGCTCCACAACACATAGGGCCACAGAAGGTCGTAGATCCGCGGGCGTACCACCACTTTCCATGGTCGTCGTATCGCACCGGCGGCCAGCACTCCCGAGACCATGAAGAACAGCGGCATCCGCAGAGGCACGAGAGCGAGGTTGCCGTGGAGCCACAGCTTGCCTATGAATGTCTCCCGCCCCCCGAGCAGGACGTGCCCGGCTCCCCCGACTGCAACGTGATAGATCACGACCAGGACGATCGACATCGCACGGGCGATATCCAGCCATGCGACCCGCTCCTTGGGTCCCGACGATACCCCAGAGGTCATCGCTGCGACTGCAGTGCCTCGCCCTTGCGGATCGCGCTCTCCCGCAGCTCGCCCTGGAAGGCGACCATCTGTTCGCGGACCTGCGCCGCGAAGGGGTCGTCGCTCGCTCCGAGGATGCGGGCCGCCAGCAGGCCGGCGTTGCGGGCTCCGCCGACGGAGACGGTGGCCACGGGCACACCGGCGGGCATCTGCACGATCGACAGCAGCGAGTCCATCCCGTCGAGGTGCTGGAGCGGGACGGGCACGCCGATCACGGGCAAGGGGGTGAGGGAGGCGAGCATGCCGGGGAGGTGGGCCGCGCCTCCGGCTCCGGCGATGATCACGCGCAGGCCGCGGTCGGCGGCGGAGCGGCCCCAGGCGACCATGTCCTCCGGCATGCGGTGGGCGGAGACCACATCGACCGAGACGGCGATGTCGAACTCGGCGAGCGCCTCCTCCGCGGCCCTCATCACCGGGTAGTCGGAGTCGGATCCCATCACGATGCCCACCAGGGGGCGGGTGGTGCTGGCGGTCACAGGCTCTCCTCGGTGCTCGTGGCGGCTGTCGTGGTCGTCTCGTCGGTCCCGGCACCGGGGCCGTGGATGATCAGCTGCTCGGCGCGGTGCGCTCGCTGCAGCAACTCGTCGGTGTCCTGGCCGATCAGCGTGACATGGCCGATCTTGCGGCCGGGGCGCACGGCCTTGCCGTACAGATGGACCTTCAGCTCGGGGTCGGCTGCGAGCGCAGCCTCCATGCCGGGCACCAGGTCCTCGGCGGTGCTGCCCAGGAGGTTGACCATGACCGCAGCCGGCGCCACCGGATCGACGGCTCCCAGGGGGAGGTCGGCCACGGCCCGCACGTGCTGCTCGAACTGGCCGGTGACGGCACCGTCCATGGACCAGTGCCCGGTGTTGTGGGGCCGCATCGCGAGTTCATTGACCAGCACCCGGCCGTCGGCCGTCTCGAACAGCTCGACGGCGAGCATACCCACCACATCGAGGTCGTCGGCGATGTCGCGGGCCAGCTGCTGGATGCGCTGCTGGGAGGCCTGGTCGAGCCCGGGGGCGGGGGCCACCACCTCGTAGCAGACCCCCTCGCGCTGGACCGACTGCACCACCGGGTACGCGGCGGTCTGTCCCCCGGGCCGGCGGGCGACCTGCGCGGAGAGCTCCCGGGTGAAGGGCACCAGTTCCTCGGCCAGCAGTTCGCGGTGGGCGGCGAGCCAGTCGTCGGCCTCGCCGGCGCTCTTGACGATCCGCACTCCGTGGGCGTCGTAACCGCCGCGCGGGGTCTTGACCACCAGGGAGCTCCCGGCGTCGGCGAGCGCGTTCGCGAGGTCCTCACGGGAGGTGATGTGCCACCAGCGGGGGCAGGGGTGGCCGAGCTCGGTCAGGCGCCGGCGCATCACCAGCTTGTCCTGGGCGTGGATCAGGGCCGACGGACCGGGCCGAGGCGTGCCCAATCCTTCTGCCACGAGCGCCTGGAGGATCTCGGCGGGCACATGCTCGTGATCGAAGGTCAGCGCGTCCACCTCCCGGGCCAGCTGCCGCACCGCCGCCTCGTCGTCGTGGCGGCCGATCTGCACCTGGCCCGCGACCGCGGCGGCGCTCTCGGTCGGGGAGGTGGCCAGAACGGTCGTCTCCAGACCCAGCTCGATGGCGGGGCCCAGCATCATCCGGGCCAGCTGGCCTCCGCCGATGATGCCGAGGTGCCGCCCCGGGACGGGACCGGGGACGGCGGGGGCGGGTGCGGGATGCAAGGGCTCGGACACGGCCGACAGTCTAGAACGGCTCCGTCTCGCGGGCACCGGATACCCGCATTCAGGTCCGGGAGCGGGGCCGGCGGCGCATGACCGGGCCGTGGCGCACAGGCGGCTCGTCGTGCGCACCCGCCTCGTCCTCGCCCGGGTCCTCCTCACCGGGAGCGGAGATCAGGAACACGCCGAAGGTGGGGGGGATCTCGGTGAGCAGTTCGAGGCGTCCACCGTCGTCCTCGACCAGCGTGCGGGCCAGGGCCAGGCCCACCCCGGTGCCGGAGGAGCTGCCGGAGACCGAGCGCTCGAAGATGCTGGCTCCGAGCTCCGGGTCGATGCCTCCCCCCTCGTCGGTGACCTCGACCACCGTGGAGTGGTCGTTGCGGCGCACCTTCACGCTGGTGTTGCCTTCTCCATGGACCAGGGCGTTCTCGATCAAGGTGGCGATGACCTGGGTGAGAGGCCCCGGGGATCCCCAGACGGCGGCGCTGCGTGGAACCTGGATCCGCAGCTCACGGCCCGCTCGGCGGTAGGCGGGCGACCACTCCTCGCTCTGCTGGGTGAGCAGGTTGCGCAGCTCGACCACCCCGGGGGTGCGGCGCTGAGAGGCACGCGGGGCATTGATCAGGTCGTGGACGACCTCGGTGAGCCGGTCGATCTGCTCGAGCGAGATGCGGGCCTCATCGCGCACCCACTCCTCGGAGCTGGTGGCCAAGATCTCGTCCAGGCGCATCGACAGTGCGGTCAGCGGGGTGCGCAGCTGATGGGAGGCGTCGGAGGCCAGCCGGCTCTCCGCCTCGAGCCGTTCGGTGAGCATGGCCCCGGAGCGGATCAGCTCATCGGCGACATCATCGATCTCATGGATGCCCGAGGGGGTCCAGGGACCTCGGGCGCGCCCCCCGCCCATCTCCTCGGCGCGCCGGTTCAGCCGCGCCAGCGGCATCGAGATCCGCTGCGCCTGCCACAGCGCGACGGACACACCGATCGACAGGGCCGACAGCCCGGCCACGGAGATCAGCACCCACGCGCTGGCCGTATGGGCCCGCACATCGGATTGCGGGATGAACACGGTGATCACCTCGCTGCCCGAGCCCTGGGTGCGGGCCTCCGTGGCGCCGGGGCCCGGGTCGTCCCCGGCGCTGATGGTCTCGCCCTCGGCCGTGGTGACGGTGATCGAGATGTTCAGGTCGGTCTGCTGGTCGATCCGCTGCTGCAGCATGGCCGCATCGATCGGGCGCCCCTCGGCGTTGCGTTCCTCCACATCCCGCCGCACCTCGTCGAGGATCTGGGTTGCGTCGCTCTGGAGGGACTGATTGGTCAGCTGCAACCAGGACCACCCCAGCGGGATCCCGAGCATGGCGACCGACAGCAGCACCGTGATCAGGGTGGCCTGCAGCACGCGCTGCCGCACGCGTCAGCTCCCCGTGCCGGTCTCGAACCGGAAGCCCACACCTCTCACGGTGGTGATCCGGCGCGGATTGGTGGCATCGTCGCCGAGCTTTCGGCGCAACCAGGACACGTGCATGTCCAGCGTCTTGGTCGACCCCCACCACTCGGCGCCCCACACCTCGCGCATCAGATCGTCGCGGGTGACGACGCTGCCGGATTCGCGCACCAGCACGGTCAGCAGGTCGTACTCCTTGGCGGACAGGCTCAGCTCCTCCCCGTCGACGTAGGCGCGCCGCGCGGAGACGTCGAGACTGACGCCGTTGACGTCGAAGGCGTCCCCCGCCTCCTCCACGGCCTGGGCGCGCCGCATCAGGGCGCGGATCCGGGCCTGCAGCTCACCGAGCCGGAAGGGCTTGGTGACGTAGTCGTCGGCGCCGGCGTCGAGCCCGACCACCGCGTCGACCTCGTCGGCGCGGGCCGTGAGGATCAGGATCGGGGATTCCAGGCCGCCCTTGCGCAGGCGCCGGGCGACCTCCAGGCCGTCTAGGTCGGGGAGTCCGAGATCGAGGATGACCATGTCGATCGGCTCGGGTCCGGCGGCGATCGCCAGCGCGTCCACGCCGCGTGAAGCGCGCGTGACGGTGTACCCCTCACGGTCCAGAGCGCGGGAGAGCGGTTCGGCGATGGCGGAGTCGTCCTCCACGAGAAGCAGTCGTGTCACAGCATCCATCCTACGATCACAGCCCCAGGTTCAGCGGTGTCGAGCGGTCACGACGCATCTCCACGAGATGCACCGTCCCGATGCCGTGCAGTTCGACGTCCTCGCCCCCGTGGGTCGAGAAGCCCCCGGGTAGGGCCGCCTCGATGGCCTCGGCGGTCTCGGCGTCGACCATCACGGTCCCGGGCCGGGCCACGGACTCCATGCGTGCGGCGAGGTTCACGGTGGGCCCGAAGACATCCCCGTAGCGGGAGAACATGGATCCCCACGACAGGCCCACCCGCACCGGTGGGAGGTCGGGCTCGGCGGAGATGGTCTCGGCCAGGCTCGCGGCGATCTGGGCGCCGTCCTCGGGAGTGTCGGCCAGGAACATGACCTCGTCCCCCACGGTCTTGACCACGCGCCCGCCCCCCACGGAGATGAGGTCGCGGCTGACCGCCTCGAAGCGGCCCACCATATCGGCGAGCTGGGCGCCGGAGAGATCCTGGGCGAGCCGGGTGAACTGCACCAGGTCGGCGAATCCCACCGCTCTCTGCAGGGGGAACAGCTCGTCGGTGTCACGGTGGAGGACCTCGGATCCGGCCCGGGCGGCATAGGCGGCCAGCTGGCGGCGGAAGGCGAACATCACCTGTGACTCGAGGGTCTCCAGCAGTTCGGGGACGGAGTCGAGCATCTCCTGGCGCGCATCGGCGTCACTGGCCCCGCCGGTGTGCTTGGCCTCGTCGACCAGCGCCTCGGTGATCCACATGGCGAGGCGGCCCATATGGAAGCCGAGACCACGGGTGATGGAGGAGAAGGCGCGCTCGCTCAATGCCCCGTCCTCGACGATCGCCGACAGGTCCCCGATCGCGTAGGCGTCCTCCTCGGTGAACACCACGGTGTCCTCGTCGACCGGTGCGAAACCGAGCGACCGCCAGTAGACGGCGGTCATCCGCTGCGGGATGTCCTGCTGCTGCTCCAGATCGCGCCGGGAGAACTTGCGGGGCCCCTGCAGCAGCGCCCGCTCGAGCGCCCCCACGCTGCGCCGCACGGCGGCGAAGCGCCGGTTCAGGTCCAGGATCTCCTGCTCGTCGAGCTGGGTCCGGGCGAGTCCGTCGGGATCGTCGGGCTCCGCCGGGTCGACCGGCTCCTCGGCGGAGCCCGGCTCGGAGGGTGCGGAGGGCTCGGGCGCCGGGGCCCTCGGGGGCGGTGCATCGGTCTCGGCGGGCCCCCCTTCCTCCGAGGTCATCTGGCCCACCGTCTCGTCCCTGCCGTCCGTCACGTACCCTTCTCCTCCTGCTGAGCCACCGTCGGGATGCCCTCTGCCGTCCCGGCGCGGCGACCGGGTCTGAGATGCCGCACGTCGCCGACGTCGACGGTCAGGCTCCGACCTCCTTCGAGGTCGACGACCAGCCGTCCGTGCGCGTCGATCGCCCGGGCCGTGCCATGCACCGATCCCGTCCCCCCGGCCTCTGCCGGGTCGAGCCGATCCACACGCACCGCACTCCCGAGTGTGAGGCAGGTCATAGTGTAGCGCCGGTGAGTTCCTGCGTCCTGGGCGTCTCCCTCAGTGGACTCCAGGGCCTCCAGCTCCCGGGTCACGGCGCGGGCCAGGTAGGTCCCGATGAGCTCTCTGAGCTCATCGACCTCGGTGGTCGATGCCGCCTCCCTGCCCAGGATCCCCTCCGGCCCCAGCAGCCACGTGGCACCGGGCACGGCCCCGCCATCGGCCTCGCGGATCGGGCCGAGCAGATTCAGTCCGATGCCCACCAGGACGCCATCCATCCCATGCCCCTCGACCAGGATGCCCCCCAGCTTGCGGCCCTGCACGGTGTGGATGTCGTTGGGCCACTTCAGGCCGAGCTGCTGCGCTCCGCCGGAGCCAGCGGGCCCGAGCACCGCGGAGAGCGTGTCGATCACCGCCAGACCGGCGGCGAGCGGGAACCAGCTGCGGGCAGCCGGCGGCACGGCGCTGCGATGAGCCACCGTCAAGGCCAGCGCGCCCCCGGGCGGGCTGACGAAGCGCCGCCCCAGTCGGCCGCGCCCCGCTGTCTGCTCCCGGGCCAGGATCGCGAACGGAGCCTCGACGGGCGCGGCTGCATGGCCCTGCCGGCCGTCCCAGTGGGCGGCCGCCTCGTCCTGGGTGGAGGCGACCGCGTCGAGACGGTGGATCATCGGCCCTGGCTGGCCGGGTGTCGGTCCGTGCATGCTCGCTCCACACTCCCTGATCCTGCGCCTGCGCCTGATCCGGTGCGGCGATGAGTAGCGTAGTATCCCCGTGTTCACCACCCGGATCTTCGCGGCTCTGCCATGCCGCAGCAGGAGGCCCCGTGACCAACCCCCCGCGGCCGCTGACCACCGCCCAGCGCCTTGAGGACCTGCGCGAGCGTGATGCCGCAGCGGTCTCCGCGGCTGATGAGACGGCGGTCCAGAAGCAGCACGCCCGGGGCAAGAAGACCGCCCGGGAGCGCATCACCGATCTCCTCGACGTCGACTCCTTCGTCGAGACCGACCGTTTCGTGCGTCACCAGTCGCACAACTTCGGCATCGAGGCCAAGCGTCCCGACGGGGACGGGATCGTCACCGGCTACGGCACCATCGACGGCCGCCAGGTGTGCGTGTACTCCCAGGACTTCACGGTCTTCGGCGGGTCCCTGGGCGAGGCCCACGGGCGCAAGATCCAGAAGATCCAGGATCTGGCGCTGCGCACCGGGGTGCCGATCATCGGGATCCTGGACGGCGGCGGCGCCCGCATCCAGGAGGGCGTGGGATCGCTGGCCATGTTCGCGGGGATCTTCCGCCGCAACACCCGTGCCTCCGGGGTGATCCCGCAGATCTCCCTGATCATGGGCCCGGCCGCCGGCGGCGCCGTGTACTCCCCCGCCCTGACCGACGTGGTCGTGATGGTCGAGAAGACCTCGCACATGTTCATCACCGGCCCCGACGTGATCCGCACCGTCACCGGGGAGGACGTCGGCTTCGAGGAGCTGGGCGGAGCCCGCACCCACTCGACCACCTCAGGGGTCGCCCACTACATGGCCCCCGACGAGTCGGAGGCCATCGAGTACGTCAAGGACCTGCTGTCCTACCTGCCGTCCAACACCCTGACCAGCGCCCCCAGCTACCCGATGCGCATCGAGGAGACCCCCACCGCGCAGGACAAGGCGCTGGATGCCCTGGTACCCGACTCCCCCAATCAGCCCTACGACATGCTCACCGCGGTCCGCACCGTCCTGGACGACGAGGAGTTCCTCGAGGTCCAGCCACTGTTCGCCCCCAACGTACTGGTCGGCTTCGGTCGCGTGGAGGGGTACAGCGTCGGCATCATCGCCAATCAGCCCTCGCACCTGGCCGGCACCCTGGACATCGACGCCTCCGAGAAGGCGGCCCGCTTCGTGCGGTTGTGCGACGCCAACAACATCCCGGTGCTGACCTTCGTGGACGTGCCCGGCTTCCTGCCCGGCACCGACCAGGAGTTCGGTGGCATCATCCGGCGCGGCGCCAAGCTGCTGTACGCCTACGCGGAGGCGACCGTGCCCCTGATCACGGTCATCACCCGCAAGGCCTACGGCGGCGCCTACATCGTGATGGGCTCGAAGGACCTGGGCGCCGATGTGAACCTCGCCTGGCCCACCGCCCAGATCGCGGTGATGGGCTCGCAGGGCGCAGTCAACATCCTGCACCGCCAGCACCTGCGCACCACCGAGGAGGAGGGCGGCGACATCGCCGCTGAACGGGCCCGGCTGGAGACGGAGTACGAGGAGCAGTTCGCCACCCCGTACACCGCGGCCGAGCGCGGCTGGATCGACGGGGTCATCCAGCCCTGCGAGACCCGGGTGGAGATCTCGCGGGCCCTGCGGGCCCTGCGCACCAAGCGTGACACCCTGCCCACCAAGAAGCACGGGAACATCCCGCTGTGAGCGCCGACGTCCGCCTGGTCCGCGGTCACCTGGAGTCCGACGAGCTGGCAGCGATCGCCGTGGTGGTCTCCGCGATGAGCGTGACCAGCCGTATCGAAGCCGAGGAACGTGCGCTGGCCGAGGGCATGGGCGGTGCCTCCAGCGCCTGGAGCGACCCGGTCCACTGCCACCCCCGCGCCCACGCCCTGCGCGCGCTGGCCTCCCCTTCGGCGTGGCTGTTCTCCGACCGCTGAGCCGTCTCGGCCCGCACTAGACTGCCGCCCATGCCCGCTTCCCCGCACCCGCGACCAGCCTCCGCCCTGGACCGCCTGGCCGACGAGTACGTCGACCTCTGCGCCCGCCTGGATCCCTTCCTGGCCACCTCGGTGGGGATCCCCGGACACGACGGCGAGGTCACCGACTTCTCGCCCGCCGCGGAGGCCGAGCGCACCGAGGCGGCCCGCACCCTGCTGTCGGCGATCGCGGAGGTCCCTGACGCCGACTCCAACGACGCCGTCACCCGTGCGGCACTGACCGAGCGGCTGGGCCTGCAGATCGAGCGGGCAGATCAGCACCTGGACATTGCGATGGTCAACAATCTGGCCTCGACCCTGCAGATCCGCGACGTGCTCGATCAGATGCCCTCCGCCACGGCGGACGACTGGGAGGTGATCGCCGAGCGGATGGCAGGCTTCCCCCGCTCCCTGCGCTCCTGGGGCGAGTCCCTGCTCGAGGCCGCGGGCGCCGGCGTGGTCTCGGCTCGCCGACAGCTGCAGCTGGGCGCCGAGCAGGCCCGCGGCTACGCCGACACCTTCTTCCCCGCGTTCGCGCGAGGCGCCGTCGGTTCGCCCGCCCAGCGTGACCGGGTGACCACGGCGGCCGCGGCCGCGGCCGACGGCTATCGCGAGACGGCCGAGCTGCTGGAGTCCCTGATCGACAGGGCCCCCGAGGCCGATGCGGTCGGCCGCGACGCCTATCAGCTGGCCTCACGCACTTTCCTGGGCACCGAGATCGACCTCGAGGAGACCTACGCCTGGGGCATCGAGGAGCTGCGCTCGCTGATCGCGGAGCAGGAGAGCATCGCCCAGCAGATCAACGATCACCACGGAACCGGCGGCGTCCGCTCCATCGCCGCGGCGAAGGACGCGCTGCGGGCGGACCCGTCCCGGGTGCTGCACGGGACCGAGGCCCTGCAGGCCTGGATGCAGCAGCTCTCCGACACCGCGATCGACCAGCTCGCTGATGTCCACTTCGACATCCCGCCGCCGCTGCGCCGCCTGGAGTGCCGCATCGCCACCACCGGCTCCGGCGGGATCTACTACACCGGTCCCAGTGAGGACCTCACCCGGCCCGGCCGCATGTGGTGGGACGTCCCTCCCGGGACGGAGGAGTTCCACACCTGGCTGGAGACCACCACCGTCTACCACGAAGGTGTTCCCGGCCATCATCTGCAGGTCGGCACTCAGACCTTGCAAGCGGCCTCCCTGAACCGCTGGCGCGCCCTGCTGTGCTGGGTCTCCGGTCACGGAGAGGGCTGGGCGCTGTACGCCGAGCGGCTGATGGAGCAGCTGGGCCATCTCGACGACCCGGGCGAACGGCTCGGGATGCTCGACGCCCAGCGCATGCGCGCCGGCCGGGTCGTGCTCGACATCGGCCTGCACCTGGACCTGCCCATGCCCACCGGCTTGCCGGGAGCCGACGGCGGCCGCTGGACCATCGAGGGGGCGTGGGAGTTCATGAGCGCGAACTGGGGCGTGAGCGAGGCCGAACAGCGCTTCGAGCTCGACCGCTATCTGGGCTGGCCCGGCCAGGCCCCCTCCTACAAGGTGGGCCAGCGGGTCTGGCAGGACCTGCGCTCCCGGTCCGCAGGGAACGGGGCCGACGACCATCAGGTGCGCGACTTCCATCGCCGCGCCCTGGAACTGGGCAGTCTGCCGCTGTCCGTGCTGGAAGGAGCGCTGTGATGTCTCACGAGTCGGCCCATGACCCGCTGCTGCTGCTCGCCTCCGCCTCCGCGGGACGGCGCGCCACCCTGCGCGCGGCCCGCATCGAGCATGCGGTGCTGCCCGTCGACCTCGACGAGGAGGCACTGCTTGCCTCCACCCGGCGGCGGGCGGAGGCAGAAGGCTCCCCGCTGACCGTCGGCGAACAGGTCCTCCTGCTCGCCCGGGAGAAGGCCCAGGCCGCCACCTCCCGCAGCGAGGGCGGCTACGTGGTCCTCGGCGGTGACTCCATGCTCGAGCTGGATGGCGAGCCCATCGGCAAACCGCACACCGCCGAGAAGGCCGCGCGGCAGTGGCGGGCCATGCGGGGCCGCACCGGGACCCTCCACTCGGGGCACTGGCTGATCGATGACCGCGATCCCGCCGACGGCGGCACCGGCGCCACCTTCGGGGCCACCGCCGGCTGCGCGGTCACCTTCGCTGCCGTCTCCGACGAGGAGATCGATGCCTACGTCGCCACCGGCGAGCCCCTGGGCGTGGCCGGTGGCTTCACCATCGACGGTCGGGCCGGGCCGTTCATCACGTCCGTCGACGGTGATCCGCACGCTGTCGTCGGCCTGTCCCTCCCCTTGCTGCGCGACCTGCTCACCGAGATCGGCATCGGCGTCCATGACCTGTGGGAGACGTCCGCCTCGCCCGGCTCCGCCCCTGCCTCAGCCTGAGCTGACCCGGTATTAGACTCGACCTCTGCCGCCTCCCGGAAGGAAACCCCCGCCCATGGCCCCCCGCCACTCCAAGTCACGCCCGCTGTCCACGGTGCTCATCGCCAATCGTGGAGAGATCGCGGTGCGGGTGGCTCGTGCGTGCCGGGATGCCGGCCTGCGCTCCGTGGCGGTCTACGCCGATCCGGACCGGGACGCGCTGCACACCCTCATCGCCGACGATGCCTACTCCTTGGGCGGCAGCACTGCCGCCAGCTCCTATCTGGTGGTCGACAAGATCCTGGACATCGCCCATCGGTCGGGAGCCGATGCCATCCATCCTGGCTACGGCTTCCTGTCCGAGAACGCCGACTTCGCGCGCGCCGTGATGGACGCGGGTCTGACCTGGATCGGTCCCCCGCCGGAGGCGATCGAGAAGCTCGGGGACAAGGTCTCGGCCCGCCACATCGCCCAGAAGGCGGGCGCTCCGCTGGTCGCCGGCACCAAGGACCCGGTCGCGTCCTCCGACGAGGTCGTCGACTTCGCGCGTGAGCACGGGCTGCCGATCGCCATCAAGGCGGCTTTCGGGGGCGGAGGTCGCGGCCTGAAGGTGGCGCGCGAGGAGGGCGAGGTGCGCGAGCTGTTCGACTCCGCGGTGCGTGAGGCCGTCTCCGCCTTCGGTCGCGGGGAGTGCTTCGTCGAGCGTTACCTCGATGCCCCGCGCCATGTGGAGACCCAGTGCCTGGCTGATATGCACGGCAACGTCCAGGTGGTCTCCACCCGCGACTGCTCCCTGCAGCGCCGCCACCAGAAGCTGGTCGAGGAGGCGCCCGCGCCGTACCTGTCCTCCCAGCAGAACGCGCAGCTGGTCTCCTCCTCGAAGGCGATCCTGCGCGAGGCGGGCTACATCGGTGCCGGGACCTGCGAGTTCCTGGTGGGCAGGGACGGCACGATCTCCTTCCTCGAGGTCAACACGCGCCTGCAGGTCGAGCATCCCGTGACCGAGGAGATCACCGGGGTGGATCTCGTGCGTGAGCAGCTGCGCATCGCCGCCGGGGAGACGATCAGCTCCGAGGACCCGGTCTCCCGCGGCCACTCCTTCGAGTTCCGCATCAACGGCGAGGACGCCGGACGCGGCTTCATGCCCACCCCGGGACGGATCCAGCGCTTCGACGTCCCCTCCGGGCCGGGAGTGCGGATCGAGACGGGGGTGCGCGCGGGCGACGAGATCTCCGGGGCCTTCGATTCGATGCTCTCCAAGCTGGTCGTCACCGGTGCCACCCGCGCGGAGGCGCTCGAGCGCTCGCGCCGCGCCCTGGCGGAGTTCCGTGTCGAGGGCATCCCCACCGTGATCCCCTTCCATCAGGCCGTGGTGGAGGACCCTGCCTTCGCCCCCTCCGACCCGGAGGAGCCCTTCTGCGTCCACACCCGTTGGATCGAGACGGAATTCGACAACACCATCACCCCCTCTCCCCTGCCGACGCAGCCCGAGGAGCCGGAGGACCGCGAGGCCGTGGTGGTCGAGGTCGATGGGCGTCGTGTGGAGATCAGCCTGCCCGCCTCGCTGCGGGCCCCGCAGTCGCCGGTGCGGCAGCGCCGCAAGCGCGCTCACCGCGGTGTCGGCGGCGCGGCCGCCGTCGGCGGTGGCACGGTGACCGCGCCGATGCAGGGCACGATCGTGAAGATCGTCGCCGAGGAGGGCCAGTCCGTGGCCGACGGCGACCTGCTGCTGGTGCTCGAGGCGATGAAGATGGAACAGCCCATCACCGCTCACCGCTCCGGAGTCGTCAAGGGCCTGGCTGCCGAGATCGGCGCGACCGTCTCCGCCGGCGCCATGCTCTGCTCCATCGACGACTAATCGACGAGTGATCGACGACGAGAGGCCTTCGCCCGGGCGGAGGCCCACGCCGTGCGCAGGGTCATGTCGCAAGACGTCGCGCCCTGCGCAGAGTCATGTCGCAAGACATCGCGCCCGGCGCAGTTGCGGGCTGAAAACTTCCACCGTTTGGAAGTTTTCAGCCCCCAACTGCACGGCCAGAGTGTGATGGCACCGCCAGGATGTGATGGCGCGGCCAGTATGTGATGGCACCGTCAGGATGTGATGGCGCAGGCCAGGATGCGGTGGCACGGCCACGATGTGATCGCACCGCCAGGGTGTGATGGCGCAGGCCAGGTCATGCCCGGCATGGCCGGGTGCGATTCTCCAGGCTGGGACCGTCAGTCGGCCTTGTGCATCTGCCGCGCCAGCTCGGCGAGAGACCCGGTCAGCGAGGGGTAGATGGTGAAAGTCCCGGCGACCTCCTCCGCTGTCATCCGGTGCGCGACCGCCATCGTGTAGGGCAGGATCAGCTCACTCGCCCGCGGTGCGACCACGACGGCGCCGATCACGGTGTGCGAGCCCGGCCGCACCATGAGCTTCACGAAGCCCTCCGTGATGCCCTGCATCTTCGCCCGCGGGTTCGTGGACAGCGGCAGCGTGCGCACCTCCCCGGAGATCGTGCCGTCCCGCACGTCCTGCTCGCTGACGCCGACCACGGCGATCTCGGGGCTGGTGAACACGGCGGAGGAGACGTGCCCGGAGATCAGCGGCGAGACCGCGTCGCCGAGGGCATGGTGCATGGCGATGCGCCCCTGCATGGCCGCCACCGAGGCCAGCGGGTACACGCCGGTGCAGTCACCGGCGGCATAGACGCCGCGCACCGAGGTCCGCGAGACCCGGTCGGTGTCGATGTGCCCGGACTCCTTGACCCGGACGCCGGCACTTTCGAGGCCCAGCCCCGAGGTGGCGGGGATCCCGCCCAGCGCCATCAGCACGTGGGAGCCGATGATCTTCTCCCCCGAGGTGAGGGTGACGACCACGCCGTCGCCCTCAGTACGGGCGGAGGCGGCCCGGGAGCGGGAGCGCACCTTCACGCCGCGGCGGGTGAAGGCCTTCTCAAGCACGTCGGCGGCGTCCACGTCAGAGCCGGGCAGCAGCTTCTCCCGGGAGGAGACCAGGGTGACGTCGGTGCCCAGTGCCCGGTAAGCGCTGGCGAACTCGGCACCGGTCACCCCGGAGCCGACCACGATCAGGTGGCTGGGCAGCTCCTCGAGCTCATACAGCTGGGTCCAGGTCAGGATCCGCCGGCCGTCGCTGGGAGAGCCCTTCAGCTCTCTCGGCCTGGCCCCGACGGCCAGCAGCACCACATCGGCCTCGCAGGTGTCCACCACCTGGCCATCGGCGTCGAGCACCTCGACGCGTTCGGAACCGGCCAGGCGGCCGTGGCCGTCGATGATCCGGACCCCGGCGGCGCTGAGGCTGGCGCGGATGTCGGCGGACTGCGCGGCGGCCAGGCGACGCACCCGATGGTTGACCGCCGCCAGATCCACGTTCAGGGTCCCGGAGTTGGGGGGCGCCCCGGTGTCGGCGTCGCGGATGCCCAGGCCGTCGGAATCGGCGACCAGGTCGAGCACGTCGGCGGTGGCGATCAGGGTCTTGGACGGCACCACGTCCGTCAGGACGGCGGCCCCGCCGATGCCGCGCTGCTCGACGATGGTGGTCTCGGCGCCCTGCCGCACCGCGGTCAGGGCCGCCTCGTACCCGCCGGGGCCACCTCCGATGATCACCACCCGGGTGCGTTCACCGGCACTGGGGACACGGTGGGGGTCCGAGGGCAGGGCTGTACTGGGATCACTCACGCCACCCATTGTGTCTCACGATGACGAAGAGCGTGGCGACAGGCTAGGTTCTCCTGTATGACCACAACGCTTGAGCATCTGCCGGACCCCTACCAGGTGGCGCGGGAGGCCGCCGATGCGATCGCAGAGGCCAGCGGCGCCCCCACCCACGACCTCGCCCTCGTGCTGGGCTCGGGATGGGCCGGCGCCGCGGATCTGCTGGGCCGGACCGTCTGGGAGGCGGACGCGACCACGATCCCCGGGTTCCGCCCGCCGGCCGTGGCCGGTCACGCGGGAGTGCTGCGCTCGATCGAGGTCGAGGGCAGCGGCGCGCGGGTGCTGGTGCTGGGCGCCCGCACCCACCTGTACGAGGGCGCCGGAGTCGACCCGGTGGTCCACGGCGTGCGCACCGCCGCCGCGGCCGGCTGCGGCACGATGGTCCTGACCAACGGCTGCGGGGGCGTCGATCCCGCCCGGCCCCCCGGCACCCCGGTGCTGATCTCCGACCAGATCAACCATACGGGCGCCACGCCCCTGGCCGAGGCGAACTTCGTGGACCTGACGGACCTGTACACCCCGGCGCTGCGGGATCTGGCCCGTGAGGTCGACGACAGCCTCGGTGAGGGCGTGTACATGCAGTTCCGCGGCCCCTCCTACGAGACCCCCGCGGAGGTGCAGATGGCTCGGATCATCGGTGCCTCCCTGATCGGCATGTCCACCGCGCTCGAGGCGATCGCCGCCCGCGAGGCGGGGATGGACATCCTGGGCATCTCCCTGGTGACCAACCTCGCGGCCGGGATCAGCCCCGAGCCCCTCAGTCACGAAGAGGTGCTGCAGGCCGGGAAGGACGCCGGCCCCCGGATCTCCCACCTGCTGGCCGAGACGGTCCGGCGCATCACCGACAAGGAGATGTCATGAGTGTCGCCCCCGCCCCGCAGGAGCTGCGTGCCCGCGCCCTGGCCTGGAGCCAGGATGATCCCGATCCGCTGACCCGCTCCGCGCTGAGCTCACTCGTGGAGCAGGCCGACGCCGGTTCCGAGACCGCGGCCGCCGAGCTGGCCGACGCCTTCGCCGGTCACCTGGAGTTCGGCACCGCCGGGCTGCGAGGGCGGATGGGGGCCGGGCCCAACCGCATGAACCTCGCTGTGGTCTCCCGCGCCGCCCGGGGCCTGGCCGACTATCTGCTCAACACGCTCTCCCTCGCGGAACCGCTGGTCGTGATCGGTTTCGACGCCCGGAACGGTTCGCGGTCCTTCGCCGAGCGCTCCGCGGCGATCATGACCGCGGCCGGCTGCCGGGTGCAGCTGCTCGAGCAGCCCGGCCCCACGCCCCTGGTCGCCTTCGGGGTGCGCCAGCTGAGCGCCGATGCCGGCGTCGTCGTCACCGCCTCCCACAACCCGCCCGCGGACAACGGCTACAAGGTCTACCTGGGCGGGCGGGCGGTCGAGGCCGGCGGCCGGGGCGTGCAGATCGTCCCGCCCGCGGACGCCGGCATCGCCGAGTGCATCGCCGCCGTCGGGCCGATCCGCGAGCTCCCGGTCGCGGACGCCGGCTGGACCTTCCTCGGCCCGGACCTGTCCGAGCAGTACCTCGAGGCGATCTGTGCGCTGCCCGACGCCGCGGGCCCCCGAAAGGTGCGGATCGTGCACACCGCCCTGCACGGCGTGGGCACCGCGACGGCGCTGGAGGCACTGCACCGCACCGGCTTCACCGATGTGCACGTGGTCGCCGAGCAGGCCGAGCCCGACCCCGACTTCCCCACCGTCGCCTTCCCGAACCCGGAGGAGCCCGGGGCGATCGACCTCGCGCTCGACCTGGCACGCACGGTCGAGGCCGATCTGGTGATCGCCAACGACCCCGATGCCGATCGCTGCTCGGCAGCCGTGGTCGACCCGCACCTGGGCCAGTGGCGGATGCTGAGCGGTGACGAGCTGGGGGTGCTGCTCGGGGACCACCTGATCCGCCGCCACGGGTACTCGGGGGTGATGGCCCGCTCGGTGGTCTCCAGCCGCTGGCTCGGGCACGTCGCCGACGCGGCGGGGCTGGAGAGCGCGACCACTCTGACCGGCTTCAAGTGGATCGCGCGCGCCGCCGGCATCGCCTACGGCTACGAGGAAGCCATCGGCTACTGCGTGCTGCCCGAGGTGGTGCGTGACAAGGACGGCCTCTCGGCCGCGCTGATGGTCGCCGAGATGGCGGCCGAGGCGAAGGCGGCGGGTACCACCCTGGTGGGCCGCCTGGACGAGCTCGCGCGCCGCGACGGCCTGCACGCCACCTCGCAGCTGTCGATCCGGGTGGAGGATCTGTCGCTGATCGACGAGATGATGCAGCGTCTGCGCCTGTCCCCGCCGACCGAGCTGATCGGTTCCCCGGTGACCTCCATGCAGGACCTCTCGCAGGGCTCGGTGGCCACCACCGGCCTGCCGCCCACGGATGGCGTCGCCCTGCTCTCGGCCGACGACACCCGCGTCGTGGTCCGCCCCTCGGGCACGGAGCCGAAGCTCAAGTGCTACCTGGAGGTGGTCGAGCACATTCCCGCCGGAGGTCCGCGGGGGGCGATGGCCGAGCTGCGCGAGCGCGCCGGCGAGCGCCTCGAGCAGCTGACCCAGGATCTGCGAGAGGCGCTGGGGCGGGCCTGAGCTCGGCCCGGCCCGGGGTCGACACTCGGCCCCGGGGTCAGTACCCGGTGCCGGTGCCGCCCTCGAGGATGGCCCTCGAGGAGGACAGACCCAGTCGCGAGGCACCGGCGGCGACCATCGCCTCGGCGGCCTCCCGGGTGCGGATGCCCCCGGAGGCCTTGACCCCCAGACGGTCGCCGACGGTGCGGCGCATCAGGGTCACCGCGTGCTCGCTGGCGCCGCCCGCGGGGTGGAAACCGGTGGAGGTCTTGACGAAGTCGGCGCCGGCCCGCTCGGCGGCCTGGCAGGCCCCGACGATCTGCTCATCGGTCAGGGCCGCGGACTCGATGATCACCTTGAGCACCACGGGGCTCGGGGCTGCCTCGCGCACGGCCCGGACCTCGGCCTCGGCGGCCTCGAGATCGCCCGAGCGGACCAGGCCCACGTTGATAACCATGTCGACCTCGTCGGCGCCGTTGGAGACCGACTCGGCGGCCTCGGCGGCCTTGATCGCCGAGGAGTGCTGGCCCGAGGGGAAACCGCAGACCGTCGCCACCTTGACGGTGGTCTCGACGGGCAGCATCGACGGGGAGAGGCACACGGAGTAGGTGCCCAGCTCCTCCGCCTCACGCAGCAGTGCGGTGACGTCGGTCCGGGTGGATTCGGGTTTGAGGAGGGTGTGGTCGATGAGTGCGGCGAGCTGTGTGCGGTCGAGAGTCGTCATGTGGTGATCTTGGCAGACGGAGGCGGGCGGGCGCACCCGCCGGTCTAGAATCACCATCCGTGACTCCTCCTCCGCCTCGTCCCGTGCCCGCCCGGCGGATCGTCCTGATCGCCGGCCCGTCCGGCAGCGGGAAGGGGGAGATGGTGCGTCGCTCGGGGCTGCCGTTCGTCGCTCTCGACGAGTTCTACCGCGACGGCGATGCACCGGATCTGCCGAGCCGCTTCGGCATCACGGACTGGGACTCCCCCGCCTCCTGGGATGCCGGCGCGGCCCTGGAGGCCCTCACGGCGCTCGCCCATGACGGGACCGCGCAGGTGCCGACCTACTCGATCTCGGCCTCGCGCCGCACCGGTATGCGCGTGGTCGACGCCGGCCAGGCCCCGCTGATCGTGGCCGAGGGCCTGTTCGCCTCCGAGCTGATCGCCCCTCTGGCCGCCGCCGGGCTGCTGGCCGACGCGATGGTCCTGCGCCGGCCCGTGCCGATCGTGTTCGCGCTGCGCCTGATCCGCGATCTGCGCGAGTCCCGCAAGCCGCCGCTGACCCTGCTGCGACGCGGCGCGGGGCTGGCGCGCGATCAGCGGGAGGCGATCACCCGCTGGCGCAATGCCGGAATGCGGCCGACGGGGATGCGGTCGGGGGTGCGCAGCCTGCGGCGGGACACGGCTCTCGCGCATGCCGAGGCGCGCATCCGCGCCCGCGGTCACCGCCCCGACGTCCTGGCGATCACGGCGGTCTCCTTCCTGCGCGAAGGGCCGCTGGGCACCGAGGTGCTGGCGGTGCGCAAGCGCGGCACCGGTTCGTACATGCAGGTCGGCGGGAAGCTCGAACCCGGCGAGGCGGCGCTGCAGGCGGCGATCCGGGAGGTCGAGGAGGAGCTCGGGGTCCGGCTCGCTCCCGAGGATCTCGAGCTGCTGGGAGAGTTCGAGGCCGCCGCCGCGAACGAGCCGGACACACTGGTGCGCTCGACGGTGTTCGTCACCGACAGAGCTCTGCCCGACCCGCTCGTGGTGCGGGCGGAGCTGGCCGATCACCGCTGGTTCGGCCTCCGTGACCCCGGTGGCGGGACCCGGCTGGCACCGCTGATGACCCACCACATCCTGCCGGCGCTGCGCGCGCTCGCCTGACTGCAGGGCCGGTCCGGAAGACCCGTCCTGCCGGCCCGATCAGCATGCCGGCCCCGCCGGACCGACCAGCATGCGGTGTGCCGCCCCGCGCCGGGCGTTCCCGCGGGAACGCCACGGGCCGCTCCTGGGCAGGGCCCGGCGCGGGACGAGGTGGTCAGGCGATGCGGTCCAGCACGATCCGGCGCTCGGGCACCACGGTGCCCACAGCGGCGAGATCCCAGGCCCCGTCGATCGCCTGGGCCGCGCGGGCGATGCGCTCCGGGGTGTCGGTGTGCAGCCGTGCCAGGACGTCCCCGGCGCGGACCTGCTCGCCGATGTGGCGGGTGATCTCAACCCCGGCGGCGGCCTGGACGGCCTCCCCGGGCCGCGATCGTCCCGCACCCAGGCGCCAGGCGGCCACACCCACCGCCATCGCATCCAGCCCGGTCACCACGCCATCGGACTCGGCGCGGACCTGCTCGACGTGCCGCGCCTCGGGCAGCGGGGCGTCGACGTCGCCGCCCTGGGCGGTGATCATGGCGCGCCAGGTGTCCATGGCGCGGCCGTCGGCGAGTGCCGCCTCGACGTCGGGATCGTCCACGCCGGATGCGGCCAGCATCTCGCGGGCCAGGGCACAGGTCAGCTCGACCACGTCGGCCGGTCCTCCCCCGGCGAGCACCTCGAGGGACTCGCGCACCTCGAGGGCGTTGCCGGCGGTACGGCCCAGCGGTGCGGACATGTCGGTGAGCAGAGCGACGGTGCGGACCCCGGCATCGGTGCCGAGGTCGACCATGGTGCGAGCCAGCTCCCGGGCGTCGGCCTCGGCCGTCATGAACGCTCCCGCGCCGGTCTTGACGTCCAGGGTCAGCGCCGCGGTGCCCTCGGCGATCTTCTTGGACATGATCGAGCTGGCGATCAGGGGGATCGCCTCGACCACTCCGGTCACGTCCCGCAGGGCGTACAGCTTCTTGTCGGCCGGTGCCAGGCCCGAGCCGGCGGCGCAGATCACGGCACCCACCTCCTCGAGCTGGCGCATCATCTGCTCGTTGCTCAGATCGGCCCGCCAACCGGGGATCGCCTCGAGCTTGTCGAGGGTGCCACCGGTGTGGCCCAGTCCGCGGCCGGACAACTGCGGGACGGCCACGCCGAAGCTCGCGACCAGCGGGGCCAGCGGCAAGGTGATCTTGTCACCCACGCCGCCGGTGGAGTGCTTGTCGGTGGTGGTCCTGGAGAGGGCGGCGAAGTCCATCCGTTCGCCGCTGTCGATCATGGCGTGGGTCCAGCGGGAGATCTCACGGCGCCCCATGCCGCGCAGGAAGATGGCCATGGCGAGAGCGGACATCTGCTCCTCGGCGACGACGCCGCGGGTGTACGCGTCGATCACCCAGTCGATCTGCTCATCGGCCAGGGCGTGACCATCGCGCTTGGTGTGGATCACCTCGACCATGTCGAAGGGTTCCACCTCCGCGGCCTGCTCCACGGCGCTCTGCTGGTGTCCGGTGTCCTCAGTCATCTCCGACGACCTCCTCGATGTCGTGGGCCCCGAAGGCCTGCGGCAGGATCTGTTCCAGGCTGCGCGGCCCCTGGGGGGTCAGGGCGGTGAACCCCTGGGCCGCGTGCTCGGCCAGCAGCTGGCGGCACCGCCCGCAGGGCATGATCACATCCCCCCTGCCGTTGACGCAGACGAAGGCGAGCAGATGCCCTCCCCCGCCGGCGGCGAGCTCGCTGACCAGCCCGCACTCGGCGCACAGGGTGGCGCCGTAGGCGGCGTTCTCGACGTTGCAGCCTCGCACCACCCGACCGTCGTCGACCAGGGCGGCAGCGCCCACGCGGTAGCGGGAGTAGGGCACGTAGGCCCGCCCCGCGATCTCACGGGCGACCTCGAGCAGATGGTCGAACGGTGCCTGGGTCTCGGGCCTGCTCATGTCTCCTCCTGCTCACGACGATCTTGATGGTTGCCGGTCACGGTACCGCGCCGGCCGTCACTGCTTGATGTACGGGGTGCCGTTGGCGGCAGGCACCCGGACCCGGCCGACCACACCGGCCACCGCCGCCAACGCGACGATGTAGGGCAGCATCAGCAGGAAGTCACCGGGAATGCTCACCCCGCCCGCAGCGGCGGTCATGGTGCCCAGACGCAGCTGCAGAGAATCCGCGAAGGCGAAGGTCAGCGCCGCCAGCAGGGCGCCGACCGGGTGGTATCGGCCCAGGATCATCGCGGCCAGCGCGATGTACCCCTTCCCCGCCGACATCTCCTCCCCGAAGGCCACCCCGGTGCCGATGGTCAGCGTCGCACCGCCCAGACCAGCCACGGCCGATCCCAGCAGCACGTTCTTCCAGCGGGTCAGGTTCACGGCGATGCCGACGGTGTCGGCGGCCTTGGGGTGCTCACCGACAGCTCGCACGCGCAGCCCCCAGCGGGTGCGGAACAGGGCGATGGTCAGTCCCGCCACGATCACCCACATCAGGTAGACCAGGACGTTCTGCTCGAACAGCACCCGCCCCAGGACGGGGAGGTCGGCCAGGATCGGGATCCGCAGGGTGGGCAGGCGCAGCGGCGAGTTGAACGTGAGGGGGTTGTCCCGCATGACGGTGCCGAAGAAGAACGAGGTGACGCCGATGGCGAAGACGTTCAGCACCACACCGACGATGATCTGCTGAACGTGGTAGCCGACGGCGAACAGCGCCAGCAGCGCGCCCATCACCAGAGCCATCACGGGAGCGGCCAGCAATCCCACCCAGGCGCTGCCGGCCATGGAGCCGACCAGCACCGCCCCGAAGGCGCCGAACAGCAACTGCCCCTCGATCGCGATGTTGATGACCCCGGACCGTTCGGACAGCACCCCGGACAGGGCCCCGAAGGCCAGGGGGACGGCGAGCACGATCGTGCTCTGCAGCAGCGTCGGGACGTCCAGGGCACGCTCGGAGATCACCCAGGTCATGAAGGACAGCACCCAGACCACTGCGAACAGGACCACCAGGAGGGCTCGCACCCGGGGCCGCACCCGGGCATGGCGGGACTGGAGCGCCCACAGGGCCGCGGCGATGGCCAGCGCGAGCACGGCCAGCACGATGGCGGCGGCCCGGGAGGGCACGGTCACGCTCTCGGGGACGATGCCCAGCGGGTTCAGGTCGCCCTCGCGGGCGAGGTGGAACGTCGACTCCACGCCGGGCAGGCCGCGCAGCCCGAAGAACAGCAGGGCGAGCAGGCCCAGCACGGTGGTGGCGACGGGCAGGTGCCACCAGGTGGAGGGTCGCTCGTCGACGACCTGCTTGATGATCTCGGAGTCGTCGGAGGCGACGGTGAGGGTGGTGGTCATCGCGGGTCCTCCTTCGGGTCGGTGCCGTCAGCGGGATCCTGGCTGGCCGGTGGGGACTGACCTCGGCCCGGATCGCCACCAGGCGGCGGGGCCCCGCGGTCGGGTGGATCGCCGGCCGATCGCTCATCGGCAAGCCCGGTGGCTGCTGCGTCGGCAGAGGAGGCCGTCGGCTCGGTGGCCGACACTCCGCCGGCCGCCGAGTCCACGGTCGCGGCGGCCGCTTTCCGCCGCTGGGCGCGGCTGAGGCGGGCCTCGGCACCGGGCTGGTCGATGTGGCGCAGACCGATCAGGGTGCGGACCAGCGGCGGCGCGGCGATGAACAGCACCACCAGGGCCTGGATCACCTGCACCAGGTCCAGCGGCACGCTCTGGCTGGTCTCCATCAGCCGGCCCCCGGTGGACAGGCCGGCGAAGAGCAGACCGGCCAAGATGATGCCGAGGGGCCCGGACCGGCCCAGCAGGGCCACGGTGATCGCGTCGAAGCCGATCGAACCGGCCACGCCTTCGGTCAGGCGCTTCTCGGTGCCCAGCACGTGCACCGCTCCGGCCAGGCCCACCAGGGCCCCGGCGACGACGAGCACGGAGAAAGAGGCGCGGGCCGGGGAGATGCCGGCCACCCGCGCGGCGCGCGGGTTGGAGCCCACGGCCCGGAACTGGAAGCCCAGGGTCGAGCGGCTCATCAGCCACCACAGCAGCACGGCGGAGCCGGCGGCGATCACCAGTCCGGCATGCAGTCGGAACTGGGGGCCCAGCAGGACCGGCAGGGTCGCGGAGTCCGCGATCGACGGGGAGGTGGGCTGGGACTGGTTGGCGCCGGTGAAGACCGTCGTCTTCAGCGCGAAGAACAGCAGATAGGTTGCGATCCAGTTCAGCATGATGGTGCTGATGACCTCATTGGCCCCGAAGCGGGCCTTGAGGAAGCCGGCGATACCGCCCCAGACCGCTCCGGCCAGGGTCCCGGCCAGCAGGGCCACCAGCAGGTGGATGCCGACCGGCAGGTCCCAGCTGAAGCCGATGTAGCCGGCTGCCATGGCCCCGACGATCAGCTGGCCGGTGCCACCGATGTTGAACAGACCCGCCCGGAAGCTGACGGCCATGCCGGCCGAAGCGATGATCAGCGGGGTCGCCACGGTCAGGGTCTCGGTGAGCGGTCGCAGGCCTGCTGCCAGGGCGGGCATCAGGACGTAGGTGCCGCTGCCGCCGGAATCCCGGACCGCCTCGGCGGCGCGGGAGAAGCCGGCCCCGTCGAACACGGCACCGCGGAACATGGCGGTGTAGGCACCGCTGATCGACTGCCAGACCGCGATCAAGGTGTCGGAGGGCTGGTCGAAGAAGTATCCGGCGGCTTCGCGCACCCCGGCGTCGGCGATCACGATCAGGAGCGAGCCGATCAGGAAGGCGAACACGAAGCTCATCACGACGACCAGCACGTTGCCGCGGATGATCTTGTGGACAGTGCGGTTCCAGCGGCTCTCGGTCGTGGTCGGCGGGGGCGGCGAGTCGGTGCCGCCCCCGCCCACCCCGGGGGCGGCACCCTGCGCGGTCGCGTCGACGGTCAGCGAGTTCACGCGGTCACTCCTTCGTCGGCGAGCTGCGAGTCGGTGGTGCGGGCGGCTCCGGAGGCCACCGCCTCGCGGGCGGCCTCGGCGGTGTAGCCGGCCATCATCATGCCCAGCACGTCGCGGTCCTCGTCCCCGGGCACGATGCCCAAGATCCCTCCCCGGTACATCACCGCGATCCGGTCGGCCAGCTGGACGACCTCGTCGAGCTCGGTGGAGACGATCACCACGGGGGTGCCCTTGTCACGCTCGTCCAGGAGCCGCCGATGCAGGAACTCGATGGAGCCGACGTCGACCCCGCGGGTGGGCTGGGAGGCGATCAGCAGCGACAGCTCGCGGTTCAGGGCCCGGGCCATCACCACCTTCTGCTGGTTGCCGCCGGAGAGGTTCGCCACGGTGGAGTCGGCCGACTGGGTGCGCACGTCGAACTCGGGGATCAGCTTCTCGGCGTTCTCGCGCACGACGGCGGGGCGCATCGCGATCGCGGACCCGTAGGGAGGCCGGTCGAACTGGTCCAGCACCAGGTTCTCGGCGACCGAGAAAGTGGGGACCAGGGCATCATGGGTGCGGTCCTCGGGGACGAAGCCGATGCCCGCGTCCAGGATCTGCTTGGTGGAGCGACCGATCAGCTCGCGGCCCCCGAGGCGGGCCGAGCCATCGACGGTCTCCTGCAACCCCAGCAGCGCCTCGGTCAGCTCCGTCTGCCCGTTGCCCTGGACCCCGGCCACGGCCAGCACCTCGCCGTGACGGACCTCGAAGGAGACCCCGTCCAGGACGCGGACGCCGGCCTCGTCGGTGACCCGCAGGTCGGTGACTTCCAGCGCCACCTCGCCGGGAGCCGCGGGGGCCTTCTCCAGGGCGAGGGAGACGGAGCGTCCCACCATCAGGGAGGCCAGTTCCGCCTGGTCGGCCGAGGGGTCGGCCTCGCCGACCACCTTCCCGTGGCGGATCACGGTGATCCGATCGGAGACCGCCTTGACCTCGCGCAGCTTGTGGGTGATGAACACGATCGAGGTGCCCTCGTCGCGCAGCTGACGCATGATCTGCATCAGCTCGTCCGTCTCCTGCGGGGTGAGCACGGCGGTGGGCTCGTCCAGCACCAGCACCTCCGCCCGGCGACTGAGGGCCTTGACGATCTCCACCCGCTGCTGAGCGCCGACGGGGAGGTTCTCGACCCGGGCGTCGGGATCGAGGTCGAAGCCGAAGCGGGCCGAGATCTCCCGCACCAGCGTCCGGGCGGCGCCCAGGTCCAGCAGTCCGCCGGGCCCGGTGGGCTCGTGGCCGAGCACGACGTTCTCGGCGACGGTGAACACCGGCACCAGCATGAAGTGCTGATGGACCATGCCGATCCCGGCGGCCATCGCGTCCCCGGGGTCGGAGAAGGTGACCGGCTGCTCGTCGATCAGGATCTGGCCGCCGTCGGGGCGGTACAACCCGTACAGGACGTTCATCAGGGTGGATTTTCCGGCCCCGTTCTCGCCCAACAGGGAGTGGATCTCCCCGGGCTCGACGACGAGGTCGATGGCATCGTTGGCCACGAGCGACCCGAAGGTCTTCGTGATGGCGCGCAGTTCGAGCTTCACACAACTCGCTTCCGTCAGCTCCGGCCACGTGCGGCCGGTCGAGCGAAGGGATGAGAGGCCGACCAGGTCTCACCGCCACGTCGATGCGACGGCCCAGGCGGGCTCCTCGGGCACCTCGGTGGCTTCCTCGGCGCCGGACGGTCGCCGGGTCGCGGCCCCGCCCGGTGGCGGGGCCGCGACCCGGTCACCTCACCTGATCAGGACTGCTCGGGGGCGGCGTCCGTCTCGATCTCGACGGTCCCGTCGATGATCTCCTGGGTGAGCGACTCGATCTCCTCGGTCAGCTCGGCGGGGACCTCGTCCTCGAAGTCGTGGTAGGGGGCCAGGCCCACGCCACCGTTCTCGAGGGTGCCGACGTAGGGAGTGGAGTCGAACTCCCCGTCCACGGCGCCGCCGATGACGTCCTCGACCGCGGTGGTCATCTCCTTCATCACCGAGGTGAGGATCACCGACTGGGCGTCCTCGTCGGAGGCGTTGGTCTCGTAGCCATCGGCGTCGACCCAGATCACCTTGCGACCCTCGCCCTCCTTGGCGGAGGCCAGGGTCCCCGCACCCACGGGACCGGCCACCGGCATCACGATGTCCGCGCCGGCGTTGTAGAATTCGTCGGAGACGGCCTTGCCCTTGGACTGATCCTCGAAGTCGCCGGTGATGGAGCCCTCCTGGGTCTCCTTGTTCCAGCCCATGGCCTCGACGTCGGTGTCGTGGGTGTCGTTGTAGTGGGCCACGCCGTCTACGAAGCCGTCCATGAAGATGGTCACGGTCGGGATGTTCACGCCGCCGTAGGTGGCGACCTTGCCGGTCTCGCTCATGCCGGCCGCGAGGTATCCGGCCAGGAAGGCGGCCTCGGCGGTGTTGAACTCGATGGGCTTGACGTTGTCGACCTCGATCGGGTCGCCGTCGGGGTTCTGGGCGGTGGAGTCCATGATCGCGAAGTCGACGTCCGGGTTCGCCTCGGCGGCGGTGCCGGTGGCGGGAGCCAGCAGGAAGCCGACCGTGAAGACCAGGTCGCAGCCTTCGGTGACCATGTTGTTGATGTTCGGCGCGAAGTCGGAGTCGGTGGTGGACTCGGCGGTCGCGTGATCGATGCCGTGCTCGTCCACGGAGTTCATCAGGCCGTCGTAGCTGGATTCGTTGAAGGACTTGTCGTCCCAGCCGCCGGAGTCGGAGACCATGCAGGTCTTGAAATCGGCCGAGGCGCCGTCGCCTCCCCCCTCGCCGTCGCCCTCTGCAGGGGCGGTGCCACAGGCGGCCAGGGTCAGGATGCCTGCGCCCGCCAGACCGAGCGTGCGCTTGATGCTCTTCATGAGATTCTCCTCCGGATGGATGGGGACCGGACGGACCCGGGTCTCGGGCAGCTGTTGGTCGCGGTCAATCGGACATTAGCTCTCCGGAGCGGCCGGCGAGTGCCGGTTCGAGCAGGCCGTGTGAACTGTTATGAAATCGACGCGGAGCGGGCGGCCGCGTGGACACGAAGACCCCTTTCGCTCCCAGGGACCACCCGGCTGTGGCGGTCCCCGGGAACGGGGCCGGATCACCTCAAGCGGGCACGAGATCGCGCTGGACGCAGGCGCTCGCGAGCACGCCGGCACCGATGCCGATGGCGCGCTCGTCGATCATCAGGTCGCCCATGTGCAGGTCGTAGGTTCTTCCTCCCGGGGTGCGGGTGCCCAGGCGCGCGAGCGCCCCGGGCACCTTCTCGAGATACCAGGCGAAGTCCTCGCCGCCCAGCGACTGTGCGGTGGGGTCGAGGTACTGCCGGCCCAGCACCCCGGCCACTGCCGCCTCCAGCACGGCGACGGAGGAAGCCGAGTTCGAGACGGGCGGCACCCCTCGGTCATGGGTGACCCGGGCCTCCACGCCCCAGGGCCGGACCAGATCGGCGAGGAGCTCGACCAGCAACCGCTCGGCGCGGTCCCAGGCGTCATGGTCCAGGCAGCGCAGGGTCCCCTCGAGGGTGCCGGAGCTGGGGATGGCGTTGAAGGCGGAGCCGGCATGGATGCTGCCCCAGGTCAGGTTCACTCCGGAGCGCGGATCCATGCGGCGGGTCAGGGCGGCCGGCAACTAGGTGACGATCGAGCCGAGCGCGTAGATGAGGTCCTGGCTGAGGTGGGGCCGGGAGGTGTGGCCGCCCGAGCCACGCACCTGGATGGTGACCGGATCGGTCGCCGAGGTGATGGGGCCGGTCTTGAGCCCGATGTGGCCGACGTCGACCCCCGGGTCGCAGTGCAGGGCCAGGATGGAGTCGACCCCCTCGACCACGCCCTCGGAGATCATCTCCAGGGCTCCGCAGGGGTGCATCTCCTCCGAGGGCTGGAAGACCAGCCGCACGCTCCGGCGCAGCGCCCCGGCCTCGGCCACCCGCACCAGGGAGTGGGCGGCACCCAGGACCGCGCTCATGTGGACGTCGTGGCCGCAGGAGTGGGAGACCCCCTCGACAATGGAGCGGAAGGGGACCGTGGACAGCTCGGGGATGCCGAGGGCGTCCATGTCGGCGCGCAGCGCGATCGGTCGCAGGGTGGGATCGCTGCCGGGGATGTCGCAGATCGCTCCGGTGCGCGGCATCCGCACCGGGGACAGCCCCAGCGCGCTCAGCTGCTCGACGACGTAGTCGGTGGTGGCGTGCTCCTGCCGGGACAGCTCGGGGTGGCGGTGGAGGTGGCGGCGGATGTCGCGCAGCTCCTCGGCCCGCTCGGCGACGGTGCGGGCGATCAGGCCCTCCGGCCCGAGCATCGCTCGCTGCTCCTGCGTTCCCAGCAGCACCTGCTGTGCCTGCTCCACGTGCGCTCCCCCTGCTGCTCCGATCCTGTACCACGCCCTGCTCCGCGAGAGCCCGGTTCAGAGCAGGTGCTCCGGTCCGGTCCTCTCCAGGTCTCGCACCAGGGCTGTGAGGTCCTGGGCCCGGTCGTCGGCCAGGACCAGCAGCACGTCCTCGGTGTCGACGACGCTGATCCCCTCCAGGCCGACCAGGGCGATGTGGCGATGCGTCGAACCGTACACCGTGGCCCGGGAGGAGATCGCCTGCACCGTCGCCGTTCCCAGCGCCCGGGCATCGCTGTCGTCGGTGCCGACGCTGCGTGCGCCGCCCGCCTCGGGATGCTCCTCACGCAGCTGACGGGCCAGGGCCGCGAAGTCCCCGACGTCATCCCACGCGAACCCGGCCGGGACCACGACGACCCGACCGTCCGCGGCCAGGGGTTCGGCCAGGGCGTGGTCGATCGCGATCGCGGTCAGGCGCGGCCACACCCGCGCGATCAGCTGCTCGTACTCCGGGCTCCCGTGGGCGGCGGCGATCTCCCGCACCCCCGCGGCCAGCGGTGGGAGCTGCTCGGCCAGTGCGTCCAACAGCACCCGGGCGCGTGCCAGGAACATCCCGGCGTTCCAGAAGAAACGGCCGCTGGCCAGGAACTGCCGGGCCCGCTCGGGGTCGGGTTTCTCGACGAAACGGGTCACGGGGAGCGCGCCGTCCGCACTCGGCGTCCCGGGACGGCCGACGGCCGGCTCATACCCGCTCGCGCATTCGACGTACCCGAACCCGGTGGCAGGGTGGGTGGGGCTGATGCCGAGGGTGACCAGGTGGCCGGCCTCCGCGGCCCGGCGGGCGGCGGTCACCGTCTCGGCGAAGGCCTCCTCGTCGCCGATCAGGTGATCGGCGGCGAAGGAGCCGATCACCGCGTCGGGGTCCTCGCGCTCGACGACGGCCGCGGCCCAGGCGATCGCGGGCATGGAGTTGCGCGGCTCGGGTTCGCTGAGCACGCACGCCGCGCCGCCGAGCTGCTCGCCGACCTCCGCGGTGTGCCCGGCTCCGGTGACCACGATCGGCCGGCCGTCCGCGAGCGGGCCGAGCCGGTCCACGGTCTGCTGCAGCAGCGACCGTCCCACCCCGGTGGGGTCGAGCAGGAACTTGGGTCGGCGGCGGCGTGAGAGCGGCCACAGCCGAGTCCCGGCCCCGCCGGCCGGGATCACCGGGATGAAGGGTGCTGACGCCATCGGCCCAGGATATCCGGGCCCGCGACGCGCGTGCGGGGGCCTGAGCGGGGTCGCGGCACCGGCGGATCGAGGTGCCCAGGACCTGCACGTCAAAGTGCTAGGCTGACACCGCCCCTGTCGGGGGCGATGATGATGTCGCCGTGTCATGAACCGGTCGTCTGCGAAGGCGCGCCGAGGCCGTCCCGCGAGCCGGGCCGGTCCCGGTCCCGGCGCACCGCAGCACGGCGTCCGCATCCGCTTCCCGGCACCATCCCGACGCTTCTGGAGGAACTCCGTGGCATCCGCCCAATCCGGGACGCTGTATCGCGGTCGCGAGGGCATGTGGTCCTGGGTCGCTCACCGCATCTCAGGCATGCTCATCTTCCTGTTCCTGCTCGTGCACGTCCTGGACACCGCACTGGTGCGGGTGTCCCCCGAGGCGTACAACGAGGTGATCGGCCACTACAAGACGGTCGTCTTCGGTCTGGGCGAGGTCGGGCTGGTGGCTGCGGTCGTCTTCCATGCGCTCAACGGCCTGCGCATCATCCTGGTGGACTTCTGGTCCGGGGGGACCAGGCACCACCGCAAGATGTTCTGGGGCGTCGTGGCCCTGTGGGTCCTGCTCATGGCCGGTTTCCTGCCCCGCCACCTGATGCACATGTTCGGAGCTTGAGATGACCACTTCCACGATCCCCGACCCGAGCACCCGATACCGTCGCACCGGTCAGCGCGGCCTCAACGGCCAGATGATGTCGTGGCTGTTCATGCGCATGTCCGGCGTCCTGCTGGTCATCCTCGTCTTCGGCCACCTGTTCGTGAACCTGTGGCTGGGCGAGGGCGTCCAGGGCATCGACTTCGCCTTCGTCGCCGGCAAGTGGACCTCGCCGTTCTGGCAGGTCTGGGACCTGACCATGTTGTGGCTGGGCCTGCTGCACGGCGGCAACGGCGTGCGCACCATCATCGAGGACTACGCGCGCAACTCCACCCTGCGGCTGACCCTGAAGGGTCTGCTGTACTTCGCGGTGGTCATCACGCTGATCCTCGGGACCCTGGTGATCTTCACCTTCGACCCCTGCCCGGCGGGCGCCGAACCGAGTCTGCTGCCGTCCATCTGCGAGGGCTGACCGTCCGATCCCGGCTCCGGCAGCCCCCTCCACCCCAGTCCTTCCCGGTCGTGATCGAAACGGAGCATTTCCCAGATATGCAGACCCACACCTACGACGTGGTGATCGTCGGCGCCGGAGGCGCCGGCATGCGCGCCGCCCTGGAGTCCTCCACGCGTGCCCGCACCGCGGTCGTCACCAAGCTCTACCCCACGCGCTCACACACCGGCGCGGCCCAGGGCGGCATGTGCGCCGCGCTGGCCAACGTCGAGGAGGACAACTGGGAGTGGCACACCTACGACACCATCAAGGGCGGTGACTACCTCGTCGATCAGGACGCCGCTGAGGTGATGGCCAAGGAAGCCATCGACGCGGTGCTCGACCTGGAGAAGATGGGCCTGCCCTTCAACCGCACCCCGGAGGGCAGGATCGACCAGCGCCGCTTCGGCGGCCATACCCGCGATCACGGCGAGGCACCCGTGCGCCGCTCCTGCTACGCGGCCGACCGCACCGGGCACATGATCCTGCAGACCCTCTACCAGAACTGCGTCAAGCAGGACGTCGAGTTCTTCAACGAGTACTACGTGCTCGATGTGCTGATGACCGGCGATCCGCGGTCCGACGAGGGCGTGCGCGCCTCCGGTGTGGTCACCTATGAGCTGGCCACCGGCGAGATCCACGTGTTCCGCGCGAAGTCGGTGGTGTTCGCCTCGGGCGGTTTCGGCAAGATCTTCAAGACCACCTCCAATGCGCACACCCTGACCGGTGACGGCCCGGCAATGGCCCTGCGTCGCGGCATCCCCCTGGAGGACATGGAGTTCTTCCAGTTCCACCCCACGGGCCTGGCCGGCCTGGGCATCCTGCTGTCGGAGGCGGCCCGGGGTGAGGGTGGCGTCCTGCGCAACAACGACATGGAGCGCTTCATGGAGCGCTACGCACCCACGCTGAAGGACCTCGCTCCCCGTGACGTGGTCGCCCGGGCGATGGCCAACGAGGTGCGGGAGGGCCGCGGCGCCGGTCCCAAGAAGGAATACGTCTACCTGGACCTGACCCACCTCGAGCCCTCGCACATCGATGCGAAGCTCCCGGACATCACCGAGTTCGCCCGCACCTACCTGGGCGTGGAGCCGTACACGGACCCGATCCCGGTGTTCCCCACCGCGCACTACGGCATGGGTGGCATCCCCACCAACATCCAGGGCGAGGTGCTGCGCAATGCCACAGACACCATCCCCGGGCTGTACGCCGCCGGGGAGACCGCCTGCGTGTCGGTCCATGGCGGCAACCGCCTGGGCACCAACTCGCTGCTGGACATCAACGTCTTCGGCCGCCGCGCCGGCATCGCCGCCGCGGAGCACGCCGAGATGGTCGAGATGCCGGAGCTGCCCGCGGGCGTGGAGGATCCGACCGTCGAGCTGCTGCAGCGTCTGCGCGACCGTCCCGCGACCGAGGACCGCATCGCCGACATCCGCAGCGACCTGCAGGAGACCATGGACACCAACGTCCAGGTCTTCCGCAGCGACGAGACCTGTCGCCAGGCCCTGGCCGACATCGTCGAGCTCAAGAAGCGCTACGAGACGGTCGCCATCCAGGACAAGGGGATGCGCTACAACCTGGATCTGATGGAGGCCGTCGAGCTCGGCTTCCTGCTGGATCTGGCCGAGGTCGTCGCGCTCGGTGCGCTCTACCGCAAGGAGTCCCGCGGCGGGCACTTCCGCGAGGACTACGAGTCGCGTGACGACGCGACCTTCCTGCACCACACGATGGCCTACCGCACCCTGGACGGGGAGGAGGGCTCCGAGGGCACCTCCATCCGTCTGGGGACCAAGCCGGTCGTCATCACCCGCTACGAGCCGAAGGAGCGTACGTTCTGATGACCGCTGTCGCCGAGAAGACCCCGGCCCCCGAGGCCGGCGCCGACGAGATCCCCACGTTCGATGTCACCCTGCGCATCTCCCGTTTCAACCCGGAGTCGGAGCAGGGCTCCTACTGGCAGGACTTCACCGTCACCATGCACGGCACCGACCGGGTGCTGGACGCCATGCACGAGATCAAGTGGCACCTGGACGGGTCCCTGACCTTCCGCCGCTCCTGCGCGCACGGCATCTGCGGCTCGGACGCGATGCGGATCAACGGTCGCAACCGTCTGGCCTGCAAGACGCTGCTGAAGGACCTCGACATCAGCAAGCCCATCACCGTCGAGCCGATCAAGGGGCTGCCGGTCGAGAAGGACCTGATCGTCGACATGGAGCCGTTCTTCGACTCCTACAAGGAGATCATGCCGTTCCTGGTCGCCAGCGGCCAGGAGCCCAGCCGGGAGCGGCTGCAGTCCGCGGAGCAGCGTGAGCGCTTCGACGACACCACCAAGTGCATCCTGTGCGCCGCCTGCACCTCCTCGTGCCCGGTGTTCTGGACCGACGGGCAGTACTTCGGTCCGGCTGCCATCGTCAACGCCCATCGCTTCATCTTCGATTCGCGCGATGATGCCGGCGAGCAGCGTCTGGAGATCCTCAACTCCAAGGAGGGCGTGTGGCGCTGCCGCACCACCTTCAACTGCACCGAGGCATGCCCGCGCGGCATCGAGGTGACCAAGGCGATCGCCGAGGTGAAGCAGGCTGTGATCCGCGGCCGCGTCTGAGGTCGCGTGCCAGGCCGCGCTGCCCGCAGCGGCAGGCCCGGTTCTGACCGACGCCCCGTCCGGAGAGATCCGGGCGGGGCGTCGTCGCGTCCGGCGCTCGGTGCCGTCGGGCGGGGAGGACGCGGGCGAGGTCAGGCGTAGCTGATGACCAGGGGGGCGTGATCCGACCAGCGGGTGTCGTAGCTGGGTGCACGGTCGACCTGGACGGAGGTGGCGCGGGCCGCCAGCTCGGGGGTGGCGATCTGGTAGTCGATGCGCCATCCGGCGTCGTTGTCGAAGGCCTTGCCGCGCTGGGACCACCAGGTGTACGGGCCCGGTCCGTCCCCGTGGAGGGTGCGGTGGACATCGACCCAACCGTGCTCCTCCATGAGACGGTCGAGGTAGGCGCGTTCCTCGGGCAGGAAACCGGCCGACTTCCTGTTGCCCTTCCAGTTCTTGATGTCCCACTCGGTGTGGGCGATGTTGATGTCCCCGGTGAGCAGGACGTGGCCGCCGCCTGCGCGGAGGTCGGCCAGACGCTGCATCATGACATCGAGGAACTCGTACTTGTCGGTCATGGTCTGCGGCTTCTCGGTGTTGCCCGAATGCATGTAGCAGGAGATCACGGTCAGGGCCCTCCCGTCGCCGAGGGGGTCCTCGAGCTCGGTCTCCAGCCAGCGGCCGGTGTGGGAGGCGGCGCTCAGCCCGGGCAGACCCCGACGCACGCCCTCCAGGTCGATCGACTCCAGCGCGGTGCGGGCGGCGATCGCGACCCCGGCGCGTCCCTTCAGCTCCGAGGCCTCTCCCATGATGGACCATTCGTCCCCGACCAGGCCGGCCAGGAGGTCCCCGGGGGCGCGCACCTCCTGCAGAGTGATGACGTCGGCCGGGGTGTCGGCCAGCCAGTCGGGCATGCCCTTGCGCACGGCGGCGCGCAGTCCGTTGACGTTGACGGTCGCGATGGTGAGAGTCATGCCCCCAGTATCGCGATCTCCCCACCCTCGCCGCCAATCGGCATCCGCCCGAGTGTCTTACGAGCCCGCCCTGGCGGCCGGCCCCGGGCAGGAGCAGCCCTCAGGGGGCCGGGGCGGCCTGCCCCGGAGGTCCTCAGGAGGCCGATGCGCCGGCCGTCCCGGCGGCGTGCTCAGCCATCTCCACCACGTTCTTCATCAGCAGCGCCCGGGTCATCGGCCCCACTCCCCCGGGGTTCGGAGAGATCCAGGCGGCGACCTCCGCGACCGCGGGGTCCACGTCTCCGATCAGGGTGGCCTTCTCACCCTCGCCACCCTCGCGCCGGGAGACGCCGACATCGAGCACGATCGCGCCGGGCTTGACGTCGTCGGGACCCACCAGGTGGGCGGAGCCGGCGGCGGCGACGATCACGTCGGCCCGCCGCAGGTGTGCGGACAGGTCGGTGGTGCCGGTGTGGGTGAGGGTGACGGTGGCGTTGACGTCACGGCGGGTCATCAGCGCGCCGATCGACCGTCCGACGGTCACACCGCGGCCGACGACCACCACGTCCTTGCCCTTCAGATCGATGTCATGGCGCTCGAGCAGCTCGAGCACCGCACGCGGGGTGCAGGGCAGGGGGGTGAGGATCGGCCGGTAGGCGTTGAGGACCAGCCGGCCGAGGTTCATCGGGTGCAGACCGTCGGCGTCCTTGGCGGGGTCGATCCGCTCGAGGATCGCATCGGTGTCGATGTGCGAAGGCAGCGGCAGCTGCACGATGTAGCCGGTGCAGGCGGGATCCTCGTTCAGCTCGTCGACGGCGGCCTCGACCTGCTCCTGGGTGGCATCGGCGGGCAGAGACCGGCGGATCGAATTCAGTCCGATGTTCTCGCTGTCGCGATGCTTGCCGCGCACGTAGGCGGCGCTGCCGGGGTCCTCCCCCACCAGGAGGGTGGCCAGCCCAGGCTGCGGATGGCCTGCGGCGACGAGGGCGCTCACGCGCTCGGCGAGCTCGTTCTTGATGGTCTTGGCGGTGGCGCGGCCATCGAGGATCTGGGCGGTCATATCGCTCCTTCGGCGGGTGCCGGTGGGACGGGGCAGGTGGGGGGCGCGGCCGCGCAGGGCGGGCGGGTGCGGGAGCCGGCCGGGTGCCGTCTCCCGCACGGCCGCGATCAGTGCTGCTGGAGGGCGGTGTACAGGGGCTTGGAGTCGGCGAGCGCCGCGGTGCGGCGGCGCAGCGAGGCGATATCGGCTCGGCCGGTCAGGGCCTGGGCGATCACGTCGGCGACCTCGGCGAACTCTTCGCTGCCGAAGCCACGAGTGGCCAGAGCCGGGGTCCCGATGCGCAGCCCGGAGGTCACCCGCGGCGGGCGCGGGTCGTTGGGGACGGCGTTGCGGTTGACGGTGATACCGACCTCGTGCAGGAGGTCCTCGGCCTGCTGGCCGTCGAGCTCGCTGCCGGTGAGGTCCACCAGCACCAGGTGCACGTCGGTCCCGCCGGAGACCACCTTCACGCCGGCGTCCCGGGCATCCGGCTCCTGCAGACGCTCGGCGAGGATCCTCGCGCCCTCGAGGGTGCGGGCCTGGCGGTCCTTGAAGTCCTCGGAGGCGGCGATCTTGAGCGCCACGGCCTTCGCGGCGATCACGTGCATGAGCGGCCCGCCCTGCTGCCCCGGGAACACCGCGGAATCGATCTTCTTCGCCCACTTCTCGGTGCACAGGATCATCCCGGAGCGAGGGCCGCCGATGGTCTTGTGGATGGTGGTGGAGACGACGTCCGCGTAGGGGACCGGGTTGGGGTGCAGGCCCGCGGCCACGAGACCCGCGAAGTGCGCCATGTCGACCCAGAGGGTGGCGCCCACCTCGTCGGCGATCTCGCGGAAGGCCGCGAAGTCGAGCTGCCTGGTGTAGGCGGACCAGCCGGCGACGATCACCTTGGGCTGCTCGGCGACCGCGAGCTCGCGCACCGCATCCATGTCGATCAGACCGGTCTCGGGATCGGTCTCGTAGGCGACGATGTCGTACAGGCGCCCGGAGAAGTTGATCTTCATGCCGTGGGTCAGGTGCCCGCCGTGAGCCAGCGACAGTCCCATCAGCTTGTCGCCGGGGCGGGCCAGGGCATGCATGACCGCGGCGTTGGCACTGGCTCCCGAGTGGGACTGGACGTTGGCGTGCTCCGCGCCGAACAGCTCCTTGGCCCGGTCGATCGCGATCTGCTCGGCGACGTCGACCTCTTCGCAACCGCCGTAGTAGCGCCGCCCCGGGTAGCCCTCGGCGTACTTGTTGGTCAGCACCGACCCCTGCGCCTGGAGCACCGCGCTCGGCACGAAGTTCTCACTGGCGATCATCTCGAGGGTGCGCTGCTGGCGGGCCAGCTCGCGGTCGAGGACCTGGGCGATATCGGGGTCCAGCTCGGCGATGGACTGATCGAGGACGTTCACGGGGCCTCCTGCGGGGCGGACAAGGGGGGGACGGCGGGCGGGCCGTTGTCATCCCATCCTAGGCGCGGCTCAGAGGTCGATGCCGAGCCGGACGGGTTCCGGGACCAGGGTGATGCCGTACCTCTCGAACACCCGGTCCCGCACGTCCCGTGCGAGCGCGACGAGGTCCTCACTGCTGGCGCCGCCGCGGTTGGTCAGGGCCAGGGAATGCTTGGAGGAGACGGCCGCGCGGGGTTCGGCGGACAGCGCGTGACCGCGCTCGATGCCGGCGTGGCTGATCAGCCAGGCGGCACTGGTCTTGATCCGGCCCTCTCCCGCCGGGAAGCGGGGGGCCTCGGCGGGCAGGCGGGCCGCTGCCGCCTCATCGAGGATCGGGTTGGTGAAGAAGGATCCCGCGCTCCAGGTGTCGTGGTCACCGGGGTCCAGCACCATGCCCTTCTCGCCCCGGATGCGAAGCACCGCCTCGCGCACCTCGCTCATCGGGGCACGGGCGCCGACCTCCACCCCCAGAGCCGTGGCCAGCTGCGCATAGCGGATCGGCGCGGAGAGGCTACCGATGGTGTGCTGGAAGGTCACCGAGAGCACCACGTAGCGTCCGGTGGCGGAGGGGACGGGCCCGCGGTACGGGGTTCGCTTGAAGACGCTGTCACGGTAGGAGAAGTCGCAGTCGGCGGCGAAGAAGGTGCGCACCTCGCCCTGCTCGCGATCCCAGGTGCGCACACGCGAGATGGTGGAGGCCACCTCCTGGCCGTAGGCACCGACGTTCTGGATGGGCGTGGCGCCGACGGTGCCGGGGATCCCCGACAGCGCTTCGATGCCGACCATCTCCCGGGCCAGTGCGTAGCGCACAGCACGGTCCCAGTGCACGCCCGCGAAGTACTCGGCGATCGCACCGCCGCAGGTGGGGTCCAGCGGCGTCAGCTCGGCCGGGTCGACAGGGACCCCGTCGGGCTCGCCGGAGGGGCCGACCTCGCAGGTCGCATCCAGCAGCGGGGGATCCTCGGGGTCGCGCAGCCACACCACGGTCCCCTCGAAGGGCTGATCGGAGGCCACCAGGTTCGAGCCGCCGCCCAGCACCAGCAGCTGCTCGCCCGCCTCGTCGGCAGCGGCGACCGCGTCGATCACCTCGTCCGCGCTGCGGGCCTCGATGAGGGTGCGGATCTGCCCGCCGAGCCGCAGGCTGGTCAGGTCGGCGAGTCTCATGCGCGACCGACCGGGACGACGGTGGCGCGAGCACGGCCCAGGACCTTGGTGCCCCCGGACTGGGCGGTCAGGTCCACGCGGGCGGTCCCGGCCGTCTCGTCGATCGCGCCGACGACGGCGGTGACCTCGAGCGTGACCGAGCCGGTCGCCGGCACCTCGATCGGGCTGGTGAACCGCACCGAGTAGTCGCGCACCGCGGTGGGGTCGCCGAGCGCTTCGAGCAGTCCGGTGATGGCGGTGCCCATGGTGAGCATCCCGTGGGCGATCACGCCGGGCAGGCCAGCCTGCTGGGCCGCGGTGTCGTTGTAGTGGATGGGGTTGAAGTCCCCGGAGGCCCCGGCATATCGCACCAGGGTGTCGCGGGTGAGCTCGTGCTCGGTGCGGGCCAGCTCCTGGCCCACAGTGAGGTCGGACAGTGCAAGGGGTGCGGCGGTCATATCAGCTCCTGGTCTCCGATGGGGTCGTCACGTGGTCACTGGCCGCGCACGACGAGCATGCTGCGCACGGAGGCGACCTCCCCCCCGGCCTCGTCGGCCAGGTCGACCCGGGTGGTGACCATGGCGTGCCCACCGGCGGCGCGGACCGACTCCACGGTCAGCGTCGGCACCAGCCGGTCCCCCGCGACCACGGCCCGATGCAGGGTGAAGGACTCCTCGCCGTGGACCACCCGGGTGAAGTCGATGCCGGCGGCCGGGTCCTCGATGTACTGGGCCTCGGTGGCCTGGGCAAGGGAGACCAGGAAGGTGGGCGGGGCGACGACATCGGCGTGACCGGCGGCGCGAGCCGCCTCGGGATCGGTGTGCAGCGGGGAGGTGGCCGCGGTGGCGCGGGCGAACTCGGCGATCTTCGCGGCGGAGACGACGTGCACCGGGCCGGGTGGGTAGGTGCGTCCGGCGAAGGCCGGGTCGGGGCTCGAGGCGGGGGTCTCGGAGGATGTGGTCATGTCAGCTCCCGGAACAGGCCGGCCCCGTGGTGGACCGGCGAGAGGATGTGGGCCGCGGCGACGGTGCGCCCCACCGGCCCCTGGACGCACGAAAGGCCACCCGGGGCGGACCCGAATGGCCTTTCATGGAAGAGAGCTCGGCCCGTTCAGCGGGTCTCGCGGTGAGCCGTCTGCTTGCCGCAGGTGGGGCAGAACTTCGGTAGCTCCAGCCGATCCGGGGTGTTGCGGCGGTTCTTCTTGGTGATGTAGTTGCGCGCCTTGCACTCGGTGCAGGCCATCGTGATCTTGGGGCGCACGTCTGAGGTCTTGCTCGCCACGGTTCGCCTCTTTCGTTCCGGGTAGCGCGCTCACCCGCGCGCCGCATGGGTCCCCTTGCGGGGAGATGATCTGCACTCCGGCTGAGCCGGCGTGGTACCGAGGGCGGGAATCGAACCCGCGACCTCACGATTATGAGTCGTGCGCTCTGACCGTCTGAGCTACCCCGGCATGACCGATGCAACGGCCCGATCTCGAACGAGATCGGGCCGGCGCAACCATCAGAGCCCTGAAAGGGAATCGAACCCTTGACCTTCTCCTTACCATGGAGACGCTCTGCCGACTGAGCTATCAGGGCAACCCGGTTAACTTTACACAGTCCCTACCCGGCGGGCAATTCCTGCGATGTCCCGGTGCTTCGGATCACAGAGATCCTCGGCGGCCTCGGATCACGAGGATCCTCGGCGGTGGCAGGTGAGGGATTCGAACCCACGTAGGCAATGCCAGCTGATTTACAGTCAGCTCCCTTTGGCCGCTCGGGTAACCTGCCTCGACGGCACGCTTCCGGTGGTGCCGGCCTGCGCCAGGCGGGCCGACCCCTGGAAGCGGGACCTGGAACAGCATACCGGCGCACCGTCGCCGGCGCGAACCATGATGCCCCCAACGGGGCATGAAGATGGTCACAGGCTCCGCCCGGCCCGGGCGGGAGCGATCCGCACCCAGGAAGGACTCACCATGGCAGATTCTTCGTTCGACATCGTCAGCGAGCTCGACCGTCAGGAGGTCGACAACGCCGTCAATCAGGCGGTCAAGGAGGTGCGGCAGCGCTACGACTTCCGCAACACCGGTGCCTCGATCACGCTCGGCGGCGACGAGATCGTGATGGTCGCGAACGCGGAGGAGCGGGTTCTGGCGGTGCTCGACGTGCTGCAGAGCAAGCTGGTGCGCCGCGGCATCTCCCTGAAGGCGCTCGACGTCGGCGAGCCCAAGCAGTCCGGCAAGGAGGTCCGTCTGGTCGCCGGGCTCAAGGAAGGCATCTCCTCGGAGGACGCCAAGAAGATCGCCAAGCTCATCCGCGATGAGGCTCCGAAGTCCGTCAAGCCTCGCATCCAGGGCGAGGAGCTGCGGGTGTCCTCCAAGAGCCGCGATGACCTGCAGTCGGTCATCGCGCTGCTCAAGGGCAAGGATCTCGACATCGCCCTGCAGTTCACCAATTACCGCTGAGCTGCGGCGATGACCGCGGACCCAGCGACGGCGCCACGCGCAGGAAGGGCCCCGATCCTCCGTCGTGGAGGATCGGGGCCCTTGCGCTGGGTGAGCCGGAGCTCACTGGGAGTTGGAGGTGACCTCCTGCTGCTCGGCGTGCTGGTTCAGCTCGTCGGACTTGGCCTGGAAGGCGTCGACGAGGCTGGAGACCTGGCTGGAGACGAAGGAGTTCCAGTCCTGCTGGTACGCGTCGTAGTCCGGGCCGACCCAGTTGACGCCGTTCACCTGGGCGGTGACCTGATCGATCGCCTCGAGGATCTGCTGCCCGGCCTCGGTGATGCCGGTCGCGACCTCGCGACCCTCCTCCGGATTCATTCCCTTGAAAGCCATGATGTACCCCTTGAGTGCTGAGAAAGTATGGACGTGCGGGTGGGAGTTTCGAGTGAAATCCGCCTGAGGATCAGGCGGAGGCCTCGCGCTGCTCGGCGGCGTTGCGGCGAGCGCGCTCACCGAATTCGGTCGCCTGCTGCACGATCTGCTGCACCATCTGGCCCAGGTTGCCCTCGAACTCGCTGACGTAGCGGTCGCGGTCCTCACCGGTCCAGTCGAAGTCGGTCACGCGAGACTGGATCTGGGTGAAGAGCTGCTGCGCTGTCTGGCCGGCCTCCTCGGTCTGGTTGCCCAGCTGCTCGACTTCCTCGGGTGTCATGCCCTTCTTCATGGTGTCCTCCATGTCGTCGTGTGGTTCCAGCCCACCCAGGGGCTGCGATCTCGGCGGCACCTGACCGCGTCCTCGATCCCTGTGCTCCAGGTGATGTCTTCACAGTAGACGGGCTCCCCGACCTTGGCGATGGGGACTACTCCCCATGCTCCTCCCCATCCCCCAAGAGCCTCGTTTCCCCAGGTCAGGATGATTTTCTGTGCCGGCAAAGGAATGTGGACGGACGATGGCCCCTCCTCATCGCGGTCTTCCTCGAGGAAGACGCGACCGGCCCTGCCCCGGGTCCGGGGCAGGGCCGCCGCTGGTGCTCACGCCCCGGCGGGCGTGTGGGGCTCAGTCGGTGCGGACGCTCACCGAGTCCTGGATCGACCGCACCAGCTCGATCTCCTCCTCGGCGCTCTCGGCGCCACAGCTGCCGACGATCTCGACCACATCCGTGGCGACCTCGCCGCGCGCAAAGATCGCGTAGCGGGCGGCCTGGACGACCGTGGGCCGGCCGGGCTGGGTGTATCCGTACTCGCTGGCGATCCACGTGGTCCCGTCGACGTCGATCTCCCCGGTCCCCAGCTCCTCGAGTTCCGGCAACGCCGCCTTGCGTTGCTCCAGGCCCGCCCGGGCCGCCTCGAGGGTGAAATCCGCGGCGAAGCGCTGCACCGTGACGACCACGTTCGCGCGGAAGCTGCCCTCCACCCTGGGCTGGGCGACCGCGAGCTGCACACCGGGGACCGTCAAGGTCTGCCAGGCATCCGGGATCTCGACGGTGATCCGAGGTGGGCCGGGGAACTCCGCGCTCGGATACGAAATTCTCTGGACCATGAAGTGGCTCCGTTCCTCCCACCGGCGACGGCGATCAACATATCAGCCGAGCATGAGGCCCGGGCGGGGCATCCATCCGGGCCGCAGGCCGTTCATGGGAGCCGCGAGGAGCTGTGATCAGGTCGTGGAGGTCGCCTCCTGCTCGGCGGCGTTGCGCTCCGCGGAGTCTCCCAGGTCGTTGACCGCGCTCATGATCTGATGCAGGGCGGGGATCATCTCCCCCGACCACTGACCGCGGAAGCGGTCGGCATCGGGGCCGGTCCAGTCGACGCCCTCGAGGCCGGAGGTCAGCTCCTGCTCGATGCGCGTGATCTCCTCGGCCGCCTCACGCAGCTGGCCCGCCATACGACGGACCTCCTCGACATTCATCCCCTTGATGGCGTTCACCGCTGGGTTCCCCTCTCCTTGGCTCGCGCGCCCGCGCTGTGCTCCGGTGGAGCGGTCGTGCTCCGGTGGAGCGGTCGCTGGCGTCCTGGTCGACAGCCTCACTCTAGAGCGCGGCCCGAGCAGCGGCCATGGGGAGGAGTCCCCATGGGGACAGCGACGCGGCATGAGCTTCCTCGGGGCAGGCCGCGGGCATGCCGCTCGGCCCCGCCGCCGCCTTCCGACGCGGAGCACGTTCACCCGGTCACCTGCGCGACCTGCAGTTTCATGGCACGGCCGCCGAACACCAGGAATCCCCGGCCGGCGGGGAAGTCGGCTCGACGGATCCTCCCCAATCCGGTTCCCAGCAGCGCGTCGCCGTCCATGTCGCTGGGCTGCAGCAGCAGGCCGCGCCGGCCGGCCTTGAAGGGCTGCGCCAGTACGTAGGCCTGCGACCACGACGCCGATTCGTTCTCGCCCACCACGAACTGTCCCTCCCGGGTGCAGGCCCGGATCAGCTTGTCCAGGTCGTTCTCCACCCCGGTGCCAGTGAAGTCCGCGACCCCGTCGATGAACAGGGCGAGCCTGCCCTCGCCGACGGTCCCGGACTCCACTGTCTGGCGCAGCTGCCCGGCGAGGTCCTTGACGGTCTCCGGGTCGGATCCCTCCACGTCCCAGACGGGCAGACCGGTCAGCGGGGTGCGCCGCGCGGAGAACCGCACCAGGCGCATCGGGGAGGCCATCGCCGCCAGACCGCTGGCGATGGTCAGCATGGCCGTGGTGCGGCCCGAGCCCATCGGGCCGGTGACCATGAAGGCGCCGCGGGGCTCGTAGGTGATCTCGGCAAGCGTCTCGTCGGCCAGGCCCAGCACCGGTGCCCCGTCCACCACCGGCCGCAGGGAGGAGAGTTCCACGCGCTCGGGCAGGCGCCGGATCTCCGGCGCCTCGGGCACTCCCGCCCGCCGCATCGCCTGGGCGAGCTTGGCGACCTCGCGGGACTGGATCGCCACGTTGGCGTCCCCGCCGTGCACGGCGACCTGCACCTCGTGGCCGTCCAAGATCGCGCGGCCGGGTGGCGAGCCGCCGTCGAGCATGTCCTTGGGCTCACCGAAGGCGGCGTAGTCATCGTCGCTGGCCATGCGGTGGATGAGGCGCCGTTGGATCGAGGAGCCCAAAGAGGTGGGGATGGCGTTGGGCCGGTCACCGGTGACGATCACGTGCACGCCCACCTGTCGACCGTCGGTGGCGATCTGCACGAAGGTGGTGAACCACTTGGTGAGGTTGGAGTAGTCGTAGGCCTCTCGGAAGGCGGCCATCCCGTCGACCAGCAGCAGGATACGCGGGGTCTCGGGTTCGTCGGCGAGCTCGCGGTACTCGGTGACCGTGCCGGCGCGGACCCTGGCGAAGGCCCGGGCGCGCTCGTCGATCAGTTCGCGCAGGGTCCGCAGCAGGCGGATCACCCGCTCCTCGTCATCACCGGAGACGATCGAGCCCACGTGTGGCAGCTCCTCGAGCATGGTCAGCCCCGAGGCACCGAAGTCCAGGCCGTAGACGTGCACCGGCCCCCCGCGCACGGTCGAGGCCGCGGAGATCGCAATGGTGCGCAGCGTCGAGGATTTCCCGGAGCCGCCGGTGCCGTAGACGGCCATGTTGCCGTCCCGGTCGGGGAAGTAGGACACGGTGGGCTGGGCTTGGTCCTCGGGGACGTCCATCACGCCCATCAGCAGCTGCTCGTCGGTGCGGCGGGTGGGCAGCAGCGAGAGGTCGTAGGCCTCGGCGAGCTCCGACAGCCATGGCTTGCGAGGGGCGGGCACCCCGGCCTGGTCGGCCGCCTCGATGATGGTGGAGACCATGCGGGTGATGTCGTTGGGTCCGGGGTCGGTGACCTCCGTGGTGGGCGGGGCGGGCAGGTCCCACTGCTCCCCGGTCCCGAAATCCTTCTCGACGATGTCGATGCGGGCGCGCTCGGGCTCGTCGGTCGTCCAGCCCCCTGCGTACCCGGTCTGGAAGGTGGCGATGCGGCCGGGCCCGGTCTTGGCCGCGGCGCGGCCGGGGATGCCGGGATCGAAGTGCGCGGCCATCTTGTCGCCCAGGATGTCCTTGGAGTCGGCTTCGTCGGCCATGCGCAAGGCGATGCGCAGGTTGGTGTTGGCGCGCAGATTGTCTTTGATCACACCGGCCGGCCGCTGGGTGGCCAGGATCAGGTGCAGACCCAGCGAGCGTCCCCGGGCGGCGATGTCCACCACCCCGTCGACGAACTCGGGGATCTCCTTGGCCAGCGCTGCGAACTCGTCGACGATGATGATCAGGCTGGGTGGGGCCTCCGGGTCACCGGTGCGCTCCAGGGAGACCAGGTCCTTGGCCTTCTTCCGGTTCAGCAGGTGCTCGCGGTGGTGCAGCTCGGCCCGCAGCGAGGTCAGGGCGCGCCGCACCAGGTGCGGGGACAGGTCGGTGACCAGGCCGACGGCGTGCGGCAGGGTGATGGCGTCGGCGAAGGCCGCGCCGCCCTTGTAGTCCACGAACAGGAAGGTGACCCGGTCGGGGCTGTGGGCGGTGGCCATGCCGAGCACCCAGGCCTGCAGAAACTCCGATTTGCCGGCGCCGGTGGTGCCGCCCACCAGGGCGTGTGGCCCCTGGGTGCGCAGGTCCAGATGGAAGGCGTCCTGGCCGTTGTGCCCGATCAGACCGCGCAGGTTCGAATCGTGCTTTCGGGGCTGCGGCGCCGAGCCGTCCCGCGGGGTCAGGGAGTTGTTCTCCTTCCACCGCTCGATGATGTGCCCGGGGTCCTCGCCCAGCTGGGTCCCGGCCAGCTTCAGGTAGGAGATCGCGCGGGGCAGGTCCGAGTCGTCGTCGATCGGCACGCCCGCGTCGACCACGGGCGACAGGTGGCGGGCCACCCCCGCGGCGACCTCGGTGGAGACGGTCTCGACGGCGACCGGGTAGTACCGCTCCCCCAGCCGGACGTGGCCGGCGTTGGCACCTTCGACGGCCTCCTCGACGGAGACGTAGGTGCGGCAGGCGGCCGGCAGGGCCGCCACGTTGGAGGCGGACCAGATCACGTGGACCCCGACGTCCGGCCCCTGCTCGGCGATGCGCACCAGGCGGGCCCGGTCGACGGGGGCGTCGTCCTCGATGACCACCACCAGGTTCGGGATGAGCGGCTCCGGGGGGACCTGCGGATCCTGGGTGATGTCGGGGGTCAAGGGAGTGCGCAGCGCGGCCGGTTCCCCGCCGCTGCGCTGCTCGATCAGCTCCTCGATGCGGGACAGCAGCGAGGTGCCGCGGCCGGGGGTGTCGGCCAGGTGGTCTCCGGGCAGCGGGGAATGGGGGCTGGAGGTGTGAGGCAACCATTTCAGCCATTGCCACATGTCACGGCTGGCTCGGGAGGTGATCGCTGCCAGCGCCATCTCCGCCGGGGAGTGGAGGGAGAACATCTGGGTCACGATCGCCCGGGCGACCCCGTCGGCCTCCTCGCCCCCACCGGCCACGCCGATGTTGCCGGCGCTGCGCAGGTCGGCGACGATCGGTACCCCGGCGATCCGTCTGTACTCCTCGTGCATGTCGTCGAGCATGTCGTAGTACTTGGGGATGGCGTCGTTCTCGCCGGGCATCTCGATGCCCACGCGGGACTCGGCGACGCCCAGGCCCAGCCGGACGGTGGCGAAGGCGTTGTGCTCGGGACGATGGGTCCACAGCAGGCGCCCCAGCCGGAAAGCCGCATCGACCGTGTCAGCCGCCGAGGGCGCCTCGACCAGGCGCACCGCCCGCTCGAGATCCTGAGCCGCGGTCACGCGCCGTTTGAGGGATGCCAGTCCCTCCTCGAAGTTCTTGATCTGCCTCTCCAGCTGCTTCTTCTGCTGGAACTTGCGGTTCAGGTATCCCGCGGTGGCCATCATCGGCATCATGAACACGAACATCAGCGAGAACGGGCTGCGGGTGATGGAGAACATGAAGCCGCCCATCAGGATGGGCGCGAACAGCATGAAGATCGGGAAGAACTGCGGATTGGGCTCCTTGGGCGGGGTGGGAGCCTTCAAGGGCCGGTAGGGGAAGCGCGGCACCACACGCGGGGAGCGGTTGAACTCGACCACCGGGGAGCTGGGGGTGGTCCCGCCCAGACGATGCAGGGCGATCACGGAGAAGGTCGTCTGCCCGATCAGCACCGTGTCGGCCGGGCCGATCACCGCGCGCTGGACCTGCTCGCCGCCGATCACCACCCCGTTGGACGAGCGCATGTCCACGATCTCGATGGAGTCGCCGACGTTGATGCGGGCATGGCGCTTGGACAGCATCGGATCGGCGATGCGGATGTCGAGGTCACCCTCGCGCCCGATCACACTGGAGCCGCTGGGCAGAGGGTACTCGCGGCCCGCCTCCGGGCCCGACAGCACTCGCATCAGTGCCACGGCCGCCCCGCGAGACTCGGAACGCGTGGCGTATTCGGTCGAGGAGTGGGCGATGGAGACCACACTGCCCGAACGCAGGCCCGCCTGGATGAGGTCGATCTGCCGGTCCAGGGAGCGCACCCCGTTCGCGCCCGGACCCGCACCGGGATCCTGGACCTGCAGCGTCAGCCCGTCGGGTGCCTCCACCTCGGAGCGCAGCGGATCGGCGAGGTACAGGGCACTCGCGACATCGGCGACGGTCGCCGTGGCGTCGGCCGTCACCTCGAGATCGGTGAGCCGATCCTCGGGTCTGCGCAAGGTCAGCTTGATGCGCATCGGTGTTCCTCCCCTGGTCGGGCCCCTGGCCCGTGTCCCGGGCCGCGGTGGGCGGGCCCGGAGCCGTCAGATCCGTCGTTCAGTCCTCATACCTGGTGACCGAACTCCTCCCACTCCCCCTCCGCCGCCGACTCGTCCCTCGCCGACGACTACAGGCTCGCAGTTCGTCGTTCAGTCCTCATCCTCCTCCTGTGACTGGTCCAGGAGCGGTAGGTCCTCGGAGGTGACCAGGCGGGAGAAGACGGCGTGCTCGACCAGGCGGGCGCGCCGGTTGCTGGCCAGTTTGCCCGGGCCGCCGCGCAGCCCGCGCACCCCCAGCCGGTCGAGCTTGTCGCAGACGTTGTCGAGCTTGCGGTTGAACTTGGTCAGCTGCCAGCCCAGCCGCTTCGAGGCCTGGGCCGAGGTCGGCACGGAGCTCATGCCGCTGCCCTCACGGTTCAGCATCGGCTCGGCCAGCGCGAGGATCAGCAGCTTCTGGCTGGGGGTCAGCTGCACCGATCCGACCGTGGTCTCCCCCACCGGATCGTCGGGCCCGACGGTGCGCTCGAACTCCGGGGAGTCGGCATGCACCGACAGATCGTAGGTGGTGGGGCCGGCGGTGAAGATCACCTTGGTCTCATCGAACACCAACGGGATCCGGGCACCGGGCGCGAGCCAGGCCTGCATCGCCCCGGTCCCGTCGGTGATGGTCGCCGACAGGCGGGAGCCTATGTTCACCAGCCACCACAGCGATTCGACCTGGACGATCGACAGGAAACGCCGATGCAGGAAGGGGTTGTCCTCATCCACGTTCAGATCGGCCTCCCGGCCGATCGTCAGCTCCTGCCCCTCCGCCACGCGGAACCACTCCCCGCAGAACTCGACCGATATCGATGACGCCATCGTCAGCCCTCTCTCTTCTCGTCCCACCTGATCTCGCTCGTCCCCCCTCGCCGCACAGTACCGTTCAGTCACCGTCCAAGCAGGCTTCTACCCAGTCGCTGGCCCCACCGTCCGGGGTCACGGTCTGCACCTCCACACAGCGGCCGGTGAGCCCTTGGGGCATGTCGAGCGTGTGCGAGGAGCGCCCGTGGACCGGGTGCGTGACGGCGTCGCGCTCGTAGTTGGCGGGCAGGTCCTTCCACCGCACCTGGTAGAAGTAGTCCTCCTTGAAGTCGGCCGGGGTCGCCCAGGAGACCCGGGCCTTGCCGGCCACCCCGCCCTCGCCCTCAGGAGACACCACCTCGACCGTCACGCTGTGCGGAGGATCGGGGACCTCCGCGGCAGGCACCGCCACGTTGACATCGGAGGTGGCGATCGGGTCGGGCTCCTCGACGAACAAGGTCCGCACCGCGAAGGTCGAAGCCACCCCGAGCAGGACCACGAAGACCGCCGCCAGGGTCACGAACGGCCAGGCCGGGGTCCTCCTCGCAGCCCCGGCGGACTCCGGGACCTCGGCGGCGGGAGGCGGTGAGGCGGCCGACGCCCCGGGGGGCGGCCCGGCGGGCCGCAGCATCGTCGCCTCCTGAGGGGACTGCGAGGCGGAGGCGGCCGACAGGGAGGGTGCCTCCGGTGAGCCCAGCGCAGGTGCGATGGCGGCATAGGGGTCGTGCCGTGGACGCCGGGAGGTTCCGGCGGCTGCGCCCGTCTCGGGGTCGACAGTGGCGACCTTCCGGATCCGAGTGTGCATGTCCAGCTCGTCCTCCTCGCCGGCATGGGCCACGCCGCCGCTGCGGTCATCGAGGATGTCCATCTGGGTCACCGGCAGCGACAGGGACTGCTCGACCTGCTGGAGACCGCGGCCGAAGGCCAGGGCGGTGTCGTACCTGGCGGCGGGATCCTTGGCCATCGCGATCGACAGCAGCCGGTTCAGCTGCGGGGGGATGTCGGGCCGGTTCAACGGCTGCAGCGGCTCCGAGGAGATGCGGTGGATCAGATCGGAGGCGGTGTTGCGCTGCCCCGGCCGCTCGAAGGGGGTCTGCCCGGCGAGCAGCGAGTACAGCGTGGCCGCCAGGGAGAAGAGGTCGCTGCGCACATCGACCCGCGGGGGGTCGGTGAAGAGCTCCGGCGGCGACCAGGGGATCGACATCCCCTGCGTGTCCTCGAGGTCGGCAGCCTGCCCGGCGGCGATGGAGATGCCGAAGTCCGTCAGTGCCGGACGGTTGTACTCGGTGACCAGGATGTTGGCCGGCTTGATGTCGCGGTGGAGGATGCCGGCGCGGTGGGCCGTCTCCACGGCCCCGGCGATCTGGACGCCCACCCGCAGCGCCTCGGCGACCGTGATCCGCTCCTTGCGGAAGCGCACCCCGTAGTTCGGGCGGGGGCAGTACTCCATGACGAGGTAGGGCCGGTGGTCATCGGAGACCTCGGCGGTGTGGATGGTGACGATCGAGGGGTGGGTCGACATGGTCGCCATGACGTTGGCCTCCGCCTCGAACTGGCGGTGCACGGTGTCGTCATGGACGGTCGACAGCAGCACCTTGATGGCCACTCGTCGCTGCGGGCGGAACTGCCGGTAGAGGAAGACGTCGGCGAAGCCGCCGGAACCGAGCAGCTTCTCGTACTCGTAACCCGGCAGCTGAGGTGGTGGCGCGGGCGGCCGGGAGCTCATACCGCCTCCTTCAGCAGGAGCTGGATCCCGTCCCCGAGGTCGATCTGGTCCCCAACGGTCAGCACCACGCCTTCCCGGGTCCACAGCCGCACCGGCTCCATCCCCGGCCGCAGCAGGGTGGTGCCGTTGGTGGTGCCCATGTCCAGGGCCACCACGTGCCACCCCTCCAGTCGCAGCTCGAGATGGGAGCGGGAGATGTCCTGCTGGGGACTGGGCACCGTGATCAGCTGGGGAACGTCGTGGCCGCTGACCCGGGAGGCGCGGGGACGTCGGCCGACGATCGCGGTGCGGTCCAGCACGAAGCTGGCTCCGGTCGAGATCAGCACGGTGCCCAGCGGCGGCCGGGCGACCGTGCGGGTCCCGCCCTGCAGGGGACGGCGGCAGACGCGGCACTCGGCACGCTCGGGCGAGTTCGCGTGCCCATCGGTGCAAACCAGGCCGGGCAGGGTGACCACACCGCTGCCTGCCTGGCCGGGGCCGCGCACGGGCCGGTTCGTCTGCGGTGCGGGTCCGGTCGTCTGCCGTGCGGGTCCGGCGCCGGGAGGAGCGGCCGGTGACGCCGGGGGCGGACCGTGTCCGGGCGTGGGCGTGGACGCCGCGGGGGTGGGCGGCGGGGGCCCTGCGGGCACGGGATGCGGGGCGCCGGCATGCCGTTCACGCGGAGGTTCCGACTGCGAGGCGGGGCCCGTCTGCAGTGGCGCCGGTCCGGCCGCCGCTCCCGGGTTCGGCGAGATCGAAGGCGACGCCGGCGCGGGGGCCGGTCCCGGTCGGGGTGCGGGGGGCCGTTCGGCCATGTGCACCTGCGGGTAGGCGGGGCCGGGTTCCTGGGGAGCGGCGGCCCGGCGGGCGGCGGTGTGAGCGATCTCGGGCGCTGTGCGACCGACCCCGGGCACCCAGTCGATGAAGTCGTCGCCGATGGCGGCGGAGGCCTCGGTCGAGGAGACCGACGGTGCTTGCACCGAGGATCCAGTCGCCGGCCCGGCCGGGTGCGGCTCGTCCGCTGGGGGCGCCGCCTCGGACTCGTCGGGCGATTCGGCCGGTGGCTCGGCAGGGTCATGGCGGCCCTCATCGTCCTCCGTGCGCCGGACGGCGGCGTCCTCGATGCGACGGAAGACGGTCTGTCCGAACAGGTCGTCATAGGTGCCGGTCGACTCGGCGTCGCCGCCGGTGGCTAGGGCGGATCCGCTGCCGGGCACGGGGATCTCGAGGGGGGCCGCGGGGTGTTCGGCGGGTTGCTCCGGGCCCTTGCCATCGTCGCGGGGAGCGATCAGGGTCTCCGGGGAGACTTCGTCGTCGATCGGCTCGACCAGGGTGTCCGGGGAGACCTCGTCCTGAGCCGGCTCGGGGGTGGGCACGGACGTGGACGGCAGAGCGGGGTCCCGACCCGATGGCACAGCGGGGCTCGCGTCCGACGGCGCGGCGGGGCTCGGGGCGCGGGGGCTGGATTCCTGCTCGGGGGGAGGCGATGCCTCGGCCGAGCTCCGGGGGTCGGCCGAAGGGGTGGAGGACGAGTCCCGCCGGCGGTCGAACAGCGAGCTGCTGACCAGGCGGCGACGCGCACGGGCGGGCTGCGCCGGCGGCTCGGATCCATCGGACGGCGCGGCCTCCGGGGCGCTCGCGCTGGGCGTGCGCGGTAGGGCATCAGCGGGCCCGTCCGCGGGCGCGGCCTCGGTCGTCGCCGCTGGCGCGGCCTCGGTGGTCGCCCCTGCCGGTTCTGAGGCAGGAGCAGGTTCCGGAGTCGGCGCAGGCGGCGCAGTGGGCGCCGGCGCTGGTGCCGGGGCGGGCGCGGCTGGGGGTGCCGGGGCGGGAGGCGTCGCAGGAGCGGGCTTCTCCTCGGCGAAGAGGTCATCGAACACGCTGGGGCCCGCATCGGCCGCAGGTGCGGTGGCCGCCGACCCGGACGAGCGCGGAGCGGAGCCGCCCCGGGAGGTCGCCGGTGGCATCTCCCCGGGTCTGCGTTGCGCGATCGATGGTTTCCGGATCGGCGCGGCGGGGGTGGCCGGTTTCGGGGCCGGCGGCGGAGACTTTGCAGCCCGCGATGCCTTCGCTTCCGGGTCCTCGATGGAACGTCCGTCGTCCTCGACCTGCTTCGCGAGCGCCTGGCGCTCCTCGTCCCCGAGCTCGGCGGGATCGACGCTCATGTGCACGAAGCCCCGGACCCGGGTGATGCCCGTCTCGATCCGGGGAGCGCCGAGCGACTCCTCGGGGGGCAGGTCACCGAAGGCGATGCGATGCACGCCCTCCACCGTTCTGAGCACGAACGGCTCCTCCTCGGTGCCCGCGATCTGCTGGGAGCCCTCGCCCGTGTAGACCGCGATCGGCGTCTTCCCCTTGACGCCGAACGTCACCGAGGTGCCGTCCGTGATGGCGAACAGGAGCGCGGCCAGCTTGTCGACACCGTCGATCTCGGCCGCCTCCAGCAGCCGGTCGAGGAATTCCTGACCGCTGGGGCTCGTTCCCAGCACGGTCCAGGCGGCCTCGATGACCTCCTTGCGGGTGCCGGGGATCAGCACCACCCAGCCTGCGTCGCGGATGACCAGCGTGGCCGGTCCGTGCTGGACCCACGTTCCGGGTCCGAGCAGCTCGGACGAGTCACTCATCGACCACTGCTCCCCTCGCCCGGGGTCGGCCGGGGCAGGGTGTCCTCGTCGACCTCGGACTCCTCGTGCGGGCTCGGGGCGCTCGCGGGGGTCCCGGCCGAGGTCTCGGCGAGCCCCACCACCTCGACCGCCTCCACGACGACCACGCTCACGTTGTCCCGGCCGCCGCCGTCGAGGGCGAGCTGGACCAGGTCCTCGCTGAGGGTGCGCACGTCCCGGGGGCTGCGCAGGGCGCGCTCGATCGAGGCGTCCTCGACCTCACCGGTCAGTCCGTCCGAACACACCAGCATCCGGTCCCCTGTCTCCGCGGGGATCAGCCAATAGTCGGGGTCGGCCTCGGGGCCTGCTCCCAGCGCCCGCGTCACCATGTGCCGGTAGGGGTGCACACGCGCTTCGTCGCTGGTGAGCTCGCCGCGGTCCATGAGCTCCTGGACCACCGAATGGTCCACGGTGACCTGTTCGAAGATGTCCTTCGACAGGCGATAGACGCGCGAATCACCGAGGTTCAGCACCACCCAGTAGCCGATGCCGTCCAGCACCATGGTCGCGAGCACCGCGACGGTGGTGCCTGCGCCGAGCTGTGCCTCTCCGCCGAGCTCGCTGATCCGCTCCGCGGCGGTGCGCAACGCCTCTCCGAGCTGCTCGACGGTCACGTTCTCCTGGATCGTGAGCTTCTCGAACTCCTCGACGGCGATGGCGCTGGCCACCTCGCCCGCGTTGTGGCCGCCCATCCCGTCGGCGACGAGATAGATGGGCGGGGCGTTGAGGACGCTGTCCTCATTGGTGGCCCGCACGTGACCCACATGGGTGGCGGCGGCTGAGATCACCCGGATGGTTCCCTGGAGGTCCGGGTCCGACAGGGACCGATCGATCATCGCGTCCGCCCCACGTCCAGGGTGCGATCGCCGATGGCCACGGACGCTCCGGCAGGCAGCACCGTGGCGGTGTTGGGCACCAGGCTCTCTCGTGAACCGTCCTCCCGCAGGATCGCTGAACCATTGGTGGATCCCAGGTCGGTGACGGTGATGTTCTCGCCGGTGCCGTCGATGCGCAGATGGGTCTTGGACACCGAGCGGGTGTCGTCCTTGAACACGAACAGCACCTCCTCCTCGGAGGCGGAGGGGTTGCGACCGACCACGACCGGCTTCTGCACGGACCGCTCCGTACCGTCATCGGCGACCAGCCGCAGGGTCGGCACCGGCGGCACAGACGCGGAGATCCGGGTCTGCTCGAGGTCGCCGAGGTCGCCGTCCTCCGGTATCGCCAGCCGGGTGTCCTCGTCGATCCCGACCTCGTCCCAGGCGTCGGTGGTCAGCTCGCCGGGGAAGCCGCTCGGCTCGGCGGGGGCCGATCCGGGCTGCTGCGGTCCGGGCGACACCGGGGCCCAGGCCGGCTGCCCGGCCGGTGCCCCGGGCGAGGCGGATGCGGGGGGTGCAGGGGGCGGTGGAGCCCATCCCTGCTGCGCAGCCGGCGTCTGGGGCCAGGACTGTGCCGGGTGGCCCGGCTGCGGTGCCGACTCCGGGGCCGGTGGGACCTGCCCGGACTGCGCCGGCTCGCCCGTGTAGGGCGCCGGCTGCGCCGGGGCCTGCCAGGACTGCTGCGGCGGCGGAGCCCAGCTGTCCTCAGCTGCGGAGGCGGGAGCCGGGGGCCAGGGCGACCCGCTCACCGGAGGCTGCGGTGCGCTGCTGTGCTCCGATGGCTGAGGCGCGGGCGCGTAGGGGTCGACCGAGAGCGCCTGCGGCCCCCACCCGTCGGACCCTGACGCAGCATCCTGTGGGGATGCTGCCTGCTGGGCAGCCTCGTCGCGCCAGGCGGCTCCGGGCTCGGAGAGCAGGTTCTCATGAGCGGTCACCGCGACGGAGGGGGCACCCAAGTAGTGCTCGGCGGGGGCCCGCTCGAAGTCGTCGGGACGTTCCAGCATCGGATTGCGTCCGGCCTTGGTGTCGACCACCACCGAGTCCACGGCGCGATCGTGCAGACCGCGCAGCACCTTCCGGGGGTCGAAGAAGATCGACAGCGCCATCACCACGGGGATCAGGGCGTACAGGGCCCACCGGCCCAGGGACCGCAGGAAACCGATGCCTCCGGCCCGGCTGGAGCGGGTCACCCGCAGCCCCAGGATCAGCTTGCCGAGGGAGAAGCCCTTGGATCCGACCAACCACAGGATCAGCACCCTGTAGGCCGCCGGGACGACCACCCCCACCCCGACCAGGATCTGGGCGAGCAGGGTGGCTGAGTCCTGGACGATGATCAGGATCAGACCGATCGCCAGCGGCAGCAGGGTCAGGCTCGCGATCACCGCATCGATCAGAGCCGCGAGGAATCGCTTGAGCGGCGAGGCCGGCGCGCAGCCGTCCAGCGGCGGATCCATGTCAGCGGGCCCGGCCGTGGCGGTGCCCGCTTCCTCGGGGACGGGTGCTGCGGGGATGCCGCTGGGTCCAGGGGGGATCGCCGACCCGTCCTGGCTCGTCGGTGGCTGAGTGACCATCACCTGATCGTACTGGTCCGCGGAGCGCAGCGCGGTCGCGCCGGGGGCCCGGGGCGTCAGCTCCTCCCGGGAGATCAGCTGGATCTCCTCGTCGTCCGAGTCCTGTTCCTGCACTGGGCCCAGATCCCGACTACGGGCCCGGGGGGCCTGCGACCAGGCGCCCGGCGCGTCGGTGGCTCGCCGTTCGTACGGGGAGGCCTGGTAGCGGGCTCCGCATTCCCCGCAGATCGCGGCCCCCGCGGACAGGAGCATGCCGCAGGTGCTGCAGTATCTCGTCTGGCTCATCGGAACAGCCCCTTCCTGGCCGAAGTGGTGACGGTGCTGCGCATCGAGGATCGGCGGCGACGCATCGACACGGCCTGCTTCTCGGCCCGCGCCCGGGCCCGTCGGTTGGCCCGGGTGCGCCGCTTGGCCGCGCGTCTGTCGGAGGCCGAGCGACCGAAGGAGCGCAGCGAGAACATCGCGAACAGCCGCTTGTGCCAGGGCATGGCAGCCACCATGGTGCGACGGGCCTCCATCACCTGCTGCCAATACTCCTCGGAGGCCTGCGGAGGCAGGTCGTCCGGCCCGAAGATGGCCCGGTCCGCGCGACCGGCAAGGCTCAGCGCACCCGTTGCCGGGATGTCGGACTGCAGCTGGGCGGCCAGCTCCTGCCGGGTGAGGACCGGGTCCGGTCTGATCCCGAGGTCCGTCAGCAGGTCCAGGATCTCCTGCCAGCCTCCCTCGACGCGGTCCGTCGGGTCGCTGCGGCCGCGCCGCCGGTTGCGCCGGACCGCCTTGGCGAGGACCACGGCGCCCAGGGCCATGAGCACCAGCAGCACCGGGGTCGCTCCCACCAGGACGTAGACGGTCCAGGAGCCTCCGTCCTCGTTCTCGTCATCGTCCTGGTCCGAGTCGTCGCTCATGGCGCCGGGCGGCGGTGTCGGCGGCTCGGCCGGCGGGGGCGGGGGCTGCGCGACCTGCGGGAGGGGCTTCTCCACCTCCTTGGGTTCGGGCTGAGTGGGCTCCTGGTCGTCCTCCGGCGCAGGGTAGAAGCGCACCCAGCCGAGGTCCTCGAAGGCCACCTCCACCCAGGCCGTGACGTCCTCCCCGGTGATGGAGACGTTGCCCTCCTGGCCTTCGGGCACCTCGAAGCCCATCCCCACGCGAGCGGGGATCCCGATCGACCGGGCCAGCACCGCGGTCAGTGCGGCGTACTGCTCCTGGTCCCCGATCCGCCCGGTGGGTGCGGCATCGGACTTCTCCTCGTCGAACCCGACCTCCTCCAGCATCGCCAGCAGGCGACTGGCGCCGTGCCCGGACAGGGAGGCGGTGTCCCCATCGAGGCCGTGGGAGAAGTACGCGTCGGCCTTGACCGCTCGCGACAGGTTCTGAAAACGCTCGAAGTCGGAGTCGGAGGACCCGGCCCATTCCTCGGCGAGCTGGGCGACCGATTCCATCTCACCGTTGGGAGGCAGCTCGATATCGGCGAAGACGGCCGAACGCTGCTGTTCCGTGCTCGGCTCCGTGTACGGCTCGTAGCTCAGGTCGTAGACGTCGCCCTCGCGCAGGCCGTGGGTGTTGACCGCGGTCTGGGACATGGAGTTCACGAACAGGCTCTCGGACATGGCGCCGACGCGATCCGGGGGCAGGGCATCGAGGTCGATGCGGTTGATGCGGGTGCCCAGAGTCGGCATCCACACCCCGGTGTAGGCCCCGATGGTGATCGTGGAGGTGCGCTGCTCCGCGGTGGCCTCGTGCAGGTCCACGCCCCCGGCGGTGCGCAGGAACGACCCCGAGGGGCCGTCCTTCTCCCGCGAGTCGGCCACGTTGTACACGTGCAGGTCGTACTGGTCCAAGGTGGCCAGGCGGATGTAGTCCCCTCCGGTCACCCCGGAGACGGTGAACAGCTCGGTGTCGCGCTGGTTCTTCATGTACCCGCGGAAGTCGGCCAGCGGTGAGACGTAGTCACGGGGATCGAAGGGCGGGGTGATGGTGTCCCGGAGGGCGTAGCGGACCTGTCCCGCGGGCGGCTCCAGCAGCGGCTGGGCGGCGAAGGCGGCCCCACCCGACAGGACCATGATCAGCGCGCCGCCGATCACCCGGCGGCGCAGCACCGGGTTCTTCCAGGATCCGGGGCGCACGGTGTCGGAGATGATGGTGGACCGGGCCCCTGCCAGCCGGTCGCCCTCGAAGCGCCAGGTCAGCCAGGCGATGGAGACCACGGCGAACAGGGTCCCGCGGATCACGGGCCAGGGCGCCTCGGTGGTGCCGAAGGCGAAGGCGATCAGCATCAGGGCCAGGGGGAACAGCCAGGCGATCGCGTAGCGGCGGGTGCGCATCACGATCGTCATCGCCAGCACCGCCAGGATCAGCACGCTGATCCACACCACGGCCAGCACCCCCTGGGAGGTGCCCACCGGCGGCGCCACCGTCAGGGCGGCCTTCCAGCTGGTGACCGGAGCGAACAACAGCTCCTTCAAAGAGCCGAGGGTGGGCAGCAGCCCCCACAGGGCGTGTGTGGGGGCGGCGAACGTCGAGCCGAACAGGAAGTAGACCGCCAGCAGCAGCGGGGTCATGCGCAGCGGTCCCCATCGCCACCGGGCCCCGATCAGGGCGATCAGGGTCGCGAACACCAGCGCCATCACACCGGTCAGGATGTACTGGATCCCGCCGTAGACAGGGTGGAAGCCCAGCAGGGCCAGGAGGAACAGGACGCCGAGCACGGTGAGGTCCACGGCGCGGCGCGCCGTGGACACCCCGGAGAAGTAGGTGGGAGGTGCGCTCATCGGCCCACCGCCCGCAGGGCTCTGGCGAGGGTGTCGAGCTGCCCGACGGTGACCACGTCCAGGCCGCCGATCGCTGAGCGGCGCACCTCGGCGCCGTCGACGCAGCGGATCGCCACCGCCAGCACGCCGATGGGCAGCTGATTGGCTGCGGAGTTCAGCTCGCGGGCCGTGGTGTGGGATCCGACCACCATCATCACCGCCGAGGCGTTGGGCGCGAGGTCGGCGGCCTTCTGCCCGAGCTCATGCAGGGAGTAGTGCTGTTCGATCGGCTCCAGGACGGTGTAGTCGTCCATCATCTGACGGTGGGTGCCGGTGCGCTGCCGGGCCTCGAAGGAGAAAGGAGTCAGTTCCTTCTCCTCCTTCAGGGTCTGTGCGGCGATCGAGGCGGCCGCGGAGACCGCGAGCTCGAACTCTTCATCGCTCGCGTAGTGCTCAGCGAGATCGTCCAGCGCCACCACCACGTGGGAGCGGCGGGTCTCCTCGAACTGGCGCACCATGAGCTTGCCGGTTCGAGCGGTGGTGCGCCAGTGGACGTGGCGGCGATCGTCGCCGGGTGCGTAGTCGCGCAGGGCGTGGAAGGCGATGTCGGAGCTGGACAGGTCGGAGGAGGGCGTGCCCTCCAGGTCCCGCAGGAACCCGGAGGCCGCCTCGTCCAGGCGCACGGTGCGGGGGTGGACGAACAGCTCCTGGGGTCGGGCCCAGGTCACCTGGCGGCGCATCAGCGACAGTGGATCGTCCCGCACCGATCTCACGGGGCCGACCACCAGCACCGCTCGGCGTCTGGTCGGCACCGCGAACAGCTCCTCATGGCTCTCCCCGGCCGGCAGCCTGGGCACCAGGAACTGGGCGGTGGCGGCCCCGACCGCCAGCTCGATGCGGGCGGGCAGCAAGATCCGCTGGGTGGGGTTGGCGACCTCCACGCGGCCGACGGCTCGGGTGCCCACCACCACCCGGTGGGACTGGAGGTCCAGCGTGACCCGGTACGAGGCCTTGCCCAGGACGAACAGGGCCGCGATCACCATCGGGACCGACAGGGCGAAGGCGAGGACGTTCAGCTCGGTGACGTGGAACCGGAGTCCGACGATCCAGCAGAAGACGGCGACCGCTGCAACTGCCCAGCCGATCGGTGAGACCACGTTCAGCACGGGATGCAGGCGCCGGATCCACAGCTCGACGGCGCTGTCCCGCAGACGGGTGAGGATGTTGCCCTGATCCTGGGCCGCAGCGTCGTCCTGCGCGATCCCCGCTTCGCCCGGGCCGCCGCCCGAGGGCTGCTGGGCGGCCCGGCGGGCACGCCGTGCCTCGGCCCGTTCCTGGGCGCGCTCGTGCTTCCGCGCGGCCTTGGCCGCCCGGCGGGCGGAGCGGGCATCGGCGGTGTCGGCGGGAAGGGGGGTCTCGACGTTCATGCCGACTGCTGCCGCGCCTGGGGTGGCGCCACCTCGCTGAGGATCTTGGTCATCACGGTGCGGGCGGTGGTGCCGGCGAACTCGGCCTCGGGGTCGAGCACGAAGCGGTGTAGCCACACGGGCTCGACCAGGTGTTTGACGTCGTCGGGGATCACGTAGTGGCGGCCCTGGACCGCGGCCCAGACCTTGACCGTGCGCATCAGCGCCAGCGCTCCGCGGATGGACACACCCACGCGCACCTCGGGAGCCAGCCGGGTCTCCTCCATCAGCCGGGAGACGTACTCGAGGACGGCCGGGTCCACGTGCACGGTCGAGGCCAGCTGCGTCATGTCGTTGACGGCCTGCAGCGAGATCCGCGGCGACAGCTGGGTGCTGCGATCACGCAGGGCAGACCCCTGCAGGATCTGCACGCTGGAGGCGTGGTCGGGGTAGCCCAGCGAGGTCTTCATCAGGAAACGGTCCAGCTGCGCCTCGGGCAGACGGTAGGTCCCGGCCTGCTCGATCGGGTTCTGGGTGGCGATGACCATGAACGGATTGCCGACCTCATGGGTGACGCCGTCGACGGTGACCCGCCCCTCCTCCATCACCTCGAGCATCGCGGACTGGGTCTTGGGGGAAGCACGGTTGATCTCGTCGGCCAGCACGACGTTGGCGAACACCGGTCCCTTGTGGAACTCGAAGGACTTGGTGTTCTGGTCATAGATCGTCACACCGGTCACGTCCGAGGGCAACAGGTCCGGGGTGAACTGGATGCGGGTGCTGGTGCCCTGGACGGTCGCGGCGATGGAGCGGGCCAAGGAGGTCTTGCCGGTGCCGGGGGCGTCCTCGAGGAGCACGTGGCCGGGGGCCATCATCGCCGTCAGCACCAGGCGGACGATCTCGTTCTTGCCGAGGACCGCCTGGCCCACGCTCTGGACGAGTTTGTCGAAGGTCTCGGCGAACCAGCGGGCCTGTTCAGGGGTCATGCTCATAGATGGTGCACATTCCTTAGATGTGAGACAGGTTCGAGAGGGTGCGCGACGTCACCGCGGATCGGAAGGCCGGCGTCAATTCGGGACGAAGATGTCATCGGCGATCGTCTGATACTTGCCGTTCACCTCGACCTCGATGCTCATCGGCCACTCAGGTTCGCCCCCACGGACGTATGAGTAGAAATTGTCGTTGGGCTCCGTCGTGGCTCGACCGTTCTGGTCGGCCGTCATCGGGAACGTCTTGTAATGCCTCTCGCCCTCGTTGGACAGGGCGACGGTGTAGGTCTCGCCCGGAGTCATGTCCTTCAAGGAGAACTGGAAGTACCGGCAGTTGTTATTTGTGCAGCCCTTCGTCCCCTCAGGTACTTCACCGCCCCAGTCCAGATCGCCGTCGAGCGCCGGGGTGGAGAGCCACTTCTCGGCCGTCTCGGAGGCCTTGGTGACGCTGCTGGTGAGGCCCTCGCCGTTGACCACTCGCGCCTCCATCTTCACCGACGCCCCGGAATCCAGGTTCTCCGTGTGGGTGTACGGCGCGTTCGAAGCGTCCTTCCAGGAGCCTCCATCCGTCCGGTATTGCAGAGTCTTCCCGCCCCCGCCCCCGTCGGAGCCGTCCGCGCTGATGGTGAAGGAGACCGGGCAGGTCGTGCCGTCGGTGCACTCGCTGCTGCTCGACTTGATCTGCGGCTTGGACGGCTTGGTGTACGGGGTGATCGAGTTCGAGGCCTCGGACATCGCGCTCTCGCCGCCCTTGAAACGGTTCCTGGCCTGCACGGTGAAGGTGTAAGCCTTGCCATTGGTCAGGCCCGTGACATCCAGCGAGGTCCCGGAGACGACCTTCGATCCTCCGTCCCAGCGGACCACGTAGTCCTTGATCGTGGTGCCGTTCCCGCTGGCCCCCGACCAGCTGATGGTCGCGCGGCCATCGGGCCCCTCGCCCTCCCCCTCACTGGGCATCGAGGCGGAGACCTCGGTGGGCGGCGTGGGGACCGCCCACGGGGTCACCGTGTTCGAGGGGTCCGAGGCCTCGGTGCCCTCCCCCACGGAGTTCACACCGAGGTAGCTGAAGGTGTACTCGGTATCCGGGTCCAGGTCATAGAAGGTGTGCGAGTTCTGACCGGATTCGGCGGTCACCGTCGCGCGTCCACCGCCGTCGGAGGCGGTGACGATGTAGCTGTGGATCGGTTCGCCGTTGGCCTCCTCCGAGGTCATCTCCGGCCAGGTCACCTCGACGCCGCCGCCCTTCGGGTCGTTCACCCGTGAGGCCTCCATCTTCCCGCCGGGTTTGCCGGGCGGTCCGGCCGGATGCTCGCTCTGCGACCAGCCGGACCAGTCCGAGGGCTCCTCGGCCAGGTTGTGCGCTCGCACCCGGAAGCGGTAGTCGACGCCGTTGTCCAGACCGTCCCAGACATGCTCGGTGCTGCCGGCCGGGATCTCGGCGAGCTCGATCTGCCCCGAGGACGTGTTCTGGATCTGCAGGTCGTACTTCTCGATGGCGGAACCGCGGTTGACCGGTGCCTCCCAGGAGGCCGTCAGGCGGGTGTCGCCGCGCTCGACGGAGGGTGCTGACGGCGCCTCCGGTCGGACGTCCGGGCGGGCGGTGGGCGAGGCGGCCGAGGGATCCGAGTCACCGACGTCGTTGTGCGCGACCACCTGGAAGGAGTACTCGGTGTCGTTCTGCAGCCCCGTGATGGTGCAGGAGGTGGAGCTGCACTCCTGCTCCACCTTCGGACCGGAGGCGGTGGTCACGGTGTAGCCGGTGATCGGGGCACCGTTGTCGTCGCCCGCGCGGAAGTTCAGCTCCACGAAGCCGTCCCCGACCTCACCGATGCGGGGAGCCGACGGGGCATCGGGCAGCCCCCGCACGGTCACCTGGATCTCGCCGGAGACGTGCCGGTCCGGGTCCTGGGTGTCGTCCTCGACCATGTACTGCGCTGTCAGCGTGCCGTTGAAGTCCGGGGCAGGCGTGATCACCACCTCGTCACCATCGAGACCGATGTCGCCGTCACCGCTGGTGATGCTGGGGGCGAAGACCCGCCGGTCACCTCCGGGGAAGGGATTGGAGTCGTTGTCGAGAACCGGGATGCTGCCGGTGTCCCCGGCGTCGATCTCCGCCTCGTCGAGGCCGGTGGATATCAGGGGCCGGTTCGAGCTGCCCACGGTGACCTGCACGGTCGCGGCGACGGGATCGTTGGTCCCGTCGCTGACCGAGACGGGCACGTCGATGATGGTGCCCTTGGCGGCGCGGGCGCTGGCCTGCGCCGTCACGGTGGAGCCCTCCAGGGCGATGTTGACCTCGGGATCCTCGGGGAACTCGCCGAGGGAGAAGGTCAGCTCGTCCCCTTCGGGGTCCTCGGCCGAGGCCGCCAGGTCCACGCTGCCCTGGGCACCACCCTGCTCGATCTCGAACACGGCGCCCTGCAGCGTGGGCGGCAGGTTCTCCTCCTCCGGTGCGATCCGGACCGGGATCGCGAGCGTCGCGGTCGCGGAGGTCTCGTCCCCGACCTCCCCGTCGGTCACCTCGACGGAGATCGTGTCCTGACCGGAGCTGCCTTCCGCGGCGCGGTACAGCAACGTGGTGGCGTCCTGCACGATCTCGGTGCCGTCGGTGTGGGCCGCGGAGACGAGGTCCGGATCGGTCACCGACGCCTGCTGCGCCCCGGGCCGGACCCGGACGTTGTTCGGGTCGGCCAGGTCAATGGTGGTCTCCGCGCCGGCCTGCACCTCGACGGGGTCGCCGACCCACACCGGGGCCTGCTTCGCGCGGCCCGGCACCCAGATGTAGCCCGCGGACGTGAGCTCGTCGGCGTCCTCGATGATGTACCGGATGCGCTGCTGCTCGTCCTGGGGCGTCACCCGCACTGTCTTGTCGTCGCGCACCTCGGTGCCGTCCGGCGGGTCGTCGAGGGTGACCTCCAGGTCCGAGATGCTGCCGTCGGGGTCGGAGTCGTTGGCCAGCACATCGACGTCGATGTGCTCGGCCTCGGGATCGAGCACATCGGCCGCCTCGACGAAGTCGTCGCGCGCGATCGGGGCGCGCAGCGGAGCGTTCTCGTCCACCTTGATGGTGACCGTGGCAGAGTCCTTCAACTGCCCGTCGGAGGCGCTGTACAGGACCGTGTGGGTCCCGGACTCGCTCGGGGTCTGTACGGTGACCACCCCGTCGATCTGGTCCTCGCTGTCATCGACCTCGATCTCGGTCATCGCTTCCACGTCCTCGCGCACCACGTGCAGCGGGGCACCCTCGGGATCGGTGTCGTTCTCCAGCACCGGGATCTGCACCTCGCGGTCGGGCCGTACCTCGACGGTGTCGTCGACCGCATGGGGCGGCTGGTTGACAGCGTTCGGCTGCGCGACACCGACCAGCACCTCTCCCATGCCGACGGCGCCGTTGCGGTCCATCACCTGATAGCGGAAGCGATCGGTGCCCACGGAGTCCTCGTGGGGGACGTACTCGATCCACTCCCCCGTCGCCTTCGTGACCTCTCCCAGCTCGGGAGTGGGGCTGGCGATCCCGGTCAGCATCACGGAGTCGCCGTCAGGGTCGATCCCGGTGGTGGGCACAGGGATCCGGACGGGGCTGCCGGCCACCGTGCGTGCGGTGAGGTTCTCCGGGCGGGGCGGGGTGTTGGGCGCGTCGCGCGGGACGATGGTGAGGGTCAGGCGCGCGGAGCCGGTCCGTCCGGTCTCGTCGACGACCTCGTATGTGACCACCGCCTCGCCGCTGGCGTCGTCGTTCGCGGTGAAGCGCACCTGGTCCTGGTGCGGTTCGACGTGCCCGAGCTCATCGGTGCCTTCGTCGATGGTCAGATCCTTGCCCAGGTTCAGCGCGGCACCGGTGGGAGAGATGTCGTTGGCGAGCACATCGACCAGCACCATGTCGCCGGCCCGCACGACGGCCTCGTCCGGCACGGCGACAGGATTTGCGAACTGGGTGTCGGTCTGGGCGACCATCATCCGCAGCGTGCCCGTGGAGCTGCCCTCGGAGTTGGCCACCTCGTAGGTCAGCGCGACGGGCTCCTCGCCGACCTCCGCATTGGGTTCGGCCTCGACCTTGATCAGGTGGTGGCCGACGACCGTGGCCTTGAGCCCGCTGTCCTCGGGAACCGAGACCGAGTTGACCACCAGCACACCGCCGGTGGGATCGACGTCGTTCTCCAGGGGATCGATGAGGGTCTCGGAGCCGGTGGTGACCGTGCCCATGTCGTCGACGGCGACCGGGACCAGGTTCTCCGAGTCCGGCTCGATCACGTCCACGCGGATCAGTCCGTCCGAGGCGGTGCTCGCGCCGCTGGCCGCGACCGTGTAGTCCAGGTAATAGGTGCCCGGCGCATCGCCCGTGAGGTTGATGGTGCCGGCTTCCAGGGCGGCGTCCACGGTCAGTCCCTCGGCCTCGGAGACATGCGTCAGCTCGAGCTGCCCGCCGTTGGGATTGATGTCGTTGGCGAGCGGATTGATCGTGGTCGAGCGGCCGGCGACGATGCTGGCGTGGTCGGCGGTGGTGATCGGCTCGAGGTCGCTGTCAGTGACCGCCTCGATCTCGAGGACGCCCTCGCCGGTCTGTCCGTGCTCGTCGCGGAAGGTCAGCTGCACCTGTTTGGTGCCGGTGGTCAGGCCCGCGTCGTCGAAGGTGATCAGCCCGTCGGCGCGGAAGGAGACGATGTCCTCCGGTTCGACGGTGGCGTCGGCGAGGTAGAAGGCGTCGCCGTCCGGGTCCTCCCAGTACGGCAGGATGTTCAGGCTCACCTCCTCGCCGGAACGGACCTGCATCTTGGTGATCGCCTGCTCGGCAGGCTGGGGCGGCTCGTTCTCGTCATCGCCGCGGACCTCGAGCGTGACCGTGGCCGTGTCCTGCCCGCCCCGTCCGTCATCGGCCCGATAGGTGAAGCTCGCCGTGCCGCTGGCGTCCTCATCGACGTCGATCTGGAGCTGGGTTCCACCCTGGATGGGCGTGACCGTGCCGATGTCCGGCTGATCTCCCTCGACGCTGACCGTGAGCAGGTCGCCATCGGGATCGGTGTCGTTGCGGACCACCGGGAGCACGACGCTCTTGCCGGGGCGCACCCCGAACTCGTCGTCGTTCGCGACCGGAGGGCGGTTCTCCTCATCCCGTTCCGCCGCGATGTTCGTGATCGTGGTGGTGAGGGTCTCTTTTTCTTCCTCCTCGGCGTCGCTGGTCTGGATCTCGTTGTCGATCACCCAGTCGTCGACGATCTGCATGGCGTCGGTGATCATCCATGACAGGCCGAACTCCTGGTCGTTGAGGACCACCAGGTCGTTGTTGACGCGCAGGCGCAGGTCGCCGTCATCGGGGGACTCCGGGATCGCCTCAGCGGTGGGTTCGCCGTCCCCGCAGGCCCTGACGTAGCGCTTGGAGCCGTTCCAGGCGCCGTAGGCGCAGCCCTGGGCCTGGGCCGGGGCCGTCGGTGTGCCGGTGCCTCCGGCGGGATGCTCGCGTGCCTGTCCACCGTCGAGCGGGATCACGAACAGCGCGTCGGCCGTGGCCAGGACGACGTCCTCGGACTGGGAGCTGGACTGCTGCAGCCGTGCTCCGTCGAGATCGGAGACGCCGTGCTCGGTGAGCTGGTAGTCCTTGACCTCGGTACCCAGGCGGAGCATGCGGTTCTCGCGGTCGAGGATCACCGGCTCCTCCCCCACCGTGGTCAGTTCCACCATCTCGTCCGTGGTGGAGAGCCCTCCGACCTCGATCGTCTGATCGGCCTCGGTGTCGCGGGTATCAGCAGTGACGGGGAAGACGTGCAGCTCCGTGTCGTCCAGGACGAAGACGGTGCCTTCGGTGCTGACCGCGATCTGCGGCATGGAGCCGCTGGTGTGCGCGGGCTCGACCCCTGCCGTGGAGAATGCTGCGGCCTCACCGGGAGTGAGGATCCAGACGCGGCCGTCCGGGGCGGCGATGGCCACGCGGTCCCCGCCGAGCGCGACCTCGGAGCCGGGTGGGAGTTCGACCAATCCGCCGCGGCGCACGGAGGCCGCGTTGATCGGGGTCATCCCGCGCGAGCCGGTCTCGATGACGTTGTAGCCGGATTGGAGGACGTCGAGGTCATCGCCGGTCATGGACAGTCGCGCGTCGAGCTCCTGAGCGTCCACGTTCAGACGGCCCAACAGCCCGCCGCCCTCGTTCAGGACCCAGACGCCCCCGTCGGAGACCTCGACCTCGGAGGAGGAGAGTCCGTCGAAGTTCACTGCGAACCCGGTGATCACAAGCGCGATGACCGCCAGCACAGCTGTCGACACTGCGCCTGAACGCCGGCGTCGCCGCCTCACACCAGCGGTGACCGACATCGCTCGTACCCCCAACGAAGTTCGTAGGAACCTTGGCCCGCGCGCGCTTCGGCCCCTGTTGCTCCCGTGCGACTCACCCCGGGGCCGACCGCTCCGCGCGCGCCTGCTCCAGGGTACTGGTAGAGGCTTCCGGCTGCCACGAGCACGAGGTCACATAGAGATCAAGGTCCGGGCGGGGCTCTGCGGCACAGCAGCTCGGCGCCCCGGCCGAGCCGCTCTCAGCGGCGGCGCTCGACCAGGGCCCGGGTGAACGCGATCAGGGCATCGCGGACGCTGCCCGATGGGAGCTCGAAGAGGATCTCGATGGCCTCGTCCGCCGTGCGCTGGGCCAGGGCCCGGGTCTCCTCGAGGGCCGGGTCGTCCCGGAGCATGAGCACCAGGCGCTCCAGTGCGGCGTCGCTGCTGAGGTCCCCGTCCAGCCGCTCGAGGATCTCGCGGGTGCGGGGATCCGGCCCGTGCGCAGCGCGGCGCCGGATCAGGAGCGTCGGCATGGTGGCCACGCCTTCACGCAGGTCAATGCCGGGGGTCTTGCCGCTGGTCTGCGCGTCGCTGCCCAGATCCAGGACATCGTCGGCGAGCTGGAAGGCCACACCGACCTTCTCGCCGTAGCGCTGCATGATCTCGTCGGTGCCGGTGGGGGCGTCGGAAAGGGACGCGCCGAGCTGCCCCGCCAGTGCCAGCAGGGAGGCGGTCTTGTCGGCGAGCACGGAGATGTAATGCTCGAAGGGGTCATCGTCATCCGTGGGCCCGACGGTCTCATGCAGCTGGCCGAGGCATAGACGCTCGAAGGTGCGAGAGTGCAGGCGCACAGCATCGACCCCGATGCGCGCGCTGAGCGCACTGGCCCGGGCGAACAGGAAGTCCCCGGTCAGGATCGCCACATTGTTCCCCCACAGGAGGTGCGCGCTGTCGGCCCCACGCCGGGTGGAGGCCGAGTCCATCACGTCATCGTGGTACAGGCTGGCAAGATGCGTCAGCTCGACCAGCACCGCGGCGTCCAGGACCTCTTCTCGATCCATGTCGCCGAGAGAGGCCGCGAGCAGCACCAGAATCGGGCGCACCCGCTTGCCTCCGGCGTCCATGAGGTGACGGGCCGTCCAGCGGGCCATGTCATCGGAGGTGGCCACAGACGCACGCAGACGCTCCTCGACCTCTCCCAGCAGTGCGGCGATCTCCGCCCCGAGCTGGTCGTCGATGTCGGGGACAGCCGGCAGCGTGGACGACATTGCTCTCCTGGTTCACCTGGGGTGGGAGCAGCTGCTCACCCACCCGGACGGGGTATGACCACGGACGCCGTGGACTGCGGGATCACTGCGCGTGCCTGTGCCGACGCACCGTGTCCAGCACCCGAGTCTACCTTTCCGGGGCCACCCCTGGCCCGGACCGGACGTCCTTGTCCAGCTGGGGGCTACAACGGTTGCATTCCTCGACACACATCCGTCCGTGGCCCCGGAGCGCACCTCATCGCCCATCTCCCCGGCACACCGGGATGCTCGGCGGCGGCATCGCCGTCGAACGGTTGAGATTCTAGGCATGAAAAAAGGGGGAGCAGGAGAGGCGAGAAACCCCGTACACGGGCCCCTCAGCGACTCTCCCACTCCCCACACAAAGATGTCCGGCGGCGACCTACTCTCCCACACCCTCCCGAGTGCAGTACCATCGGCGCAGTCGAGCTTAGCTACCGGGTTCGGAATGGAACCGGGCGTTTCCT
>DWZH01000017.1 GCA_019118275.1 Candidatus Brachybacterium merdavium
CGCCTGCCCTACCCCAAGCAGCCCGGCTCCTTCTACCACCTGACCAAGGTCCACGACAGCGACAACATCATGTTCGCCTGCAAGATCTGGGGCATCCGCGCCACCGATCTGAACCAGGGCGTGGTCTACGGCCTGGAGACCGACGAGACCCGCCTGGACCCGCGCCTGGTCAACCGCTTCGACTACGACGCCGTGTTTGGCACCGCCCTGAACCGCTTCATCATCCAGGCGGCGATCGGCCACGACCTGACCGTCTACGGCAACGGCTCCCAGACCCGCGGGTACCTGGACATCCAGGACACGGTGCGCTGCATCGAGATCGCCTGTGAGAACCCGGCCGACGTCGGCGAGTTCCGCGTCTACAACCAGTTCACCGAGCAGTTCTCCGTCAAGGAGCTGGCGGAGAAGGTCCAGAAGGTCGCGGCGGACCTGGGCAACGAGGTGGCCATCTCCAGCATGGACAACCCTCGCGTGGAGAAGTACGACCACTACTACAACGCGGTCAACACGAACCTGCTGTCGCTGGGCCTGGAGCCGCACCTGCTGACCGAGGAGCATCTGACGGAGGTCATCAAGGTGGCCATGAACAACACCGATCGCGTCAAGCGCGAGCTGGTCATGCCGACCGTCACCTGGAAGTGACACCGGCCCCGTGAAGATCGCGATCGTCACGGAGACCTTCCTGCCCTCCGTCGACGGCGTGGTGACGCGGCTGCGCCACGCCGTCGAACGGATGACCGAGCTCGGTCACGAGGTGATGGTGATCGCTCCGGACCTCGGGGTCCGCGAGCACCATGGCGCCCAGGTGGTGGGCATCCGGCCGGTGACCCTGCCGTTCTACAAGCACCGCCGGTTCACGCTGCCCACCCCGACCGTGGACGGCATCATCCGTGGTTTCCACCCCGACGTGGTCCACGCCGCCCAGCCGCTGCTGCTGGCCTCCTCGGGGGCCTTCGCGGCCCATCGCCAGCAGATCCCGCTGGTGGCCAGCTATCACACCCACATCCCCCGCTACCTGGACCTGTACCGCGCCTACCGCTGGGGCAAGCCCGCGGTGTGGTGGCAGATCCGGCGCAACCACGCTCTGGCCGACATCAACCTCGCAACCTCGCAGACGATGCGGGCCGAGCTCGAGTCCCAGGGGGTGAAGGATCTGCACGTGCTGCGCCGCGGGGTGGACACCGAGACCTTCCATCCCCGTTTCGCCTCCGAGCAGATGCGCGAGCGCCTCAGCCAGGGGCACCCGGACAAGAAGCTGCTGGTGTTCGTCGGGCGTCTGGCCGCCGAGAAGGAGATCCACCGGCTGCGGCCGATGATGGGGCGGCGTTATGACGTGGCGCTCGCGATCGTGGGCGATGGCCCCTTCCGCGGCGAGCTCGAGCAGCTGTTCTCCGGTACTCACACGCTGTTCCCCGGATTCATGGGGGGCGAGGACCTCGCGAGCGCCTTCGCCAGCGCCGACGCTTTCATCTTCCCCTCGGTCACCGAGACGCTGGGCCTGGTGATCCTCGAGGGCATGGCGTCCGGTCTCCCGGTGGTCGCCGCCCGCTCGGGGCCGACGATGGAGCAGGTCACCGACGGGGTCGACGGGCTGCTGTTCGATTCGGGCGACGAGGCGAGCCTGGACGCGGCGCTGACCCGGCTGGGCGATGCGGAGACGCGCGGACGCATCCGCGTGGCCGCCCGCACCGAGGCCGAGAAGTTCTCCTGGCCGGCGGCGTCGGACGATCTGCTGCGCTACTACGAACTGGCGATCGAGAAGCACGAGGGTGCCAGGGCCTGAGAGGGGCAGGGCCCGAGGGGGTGCCAGCTGCGCGGGGCCTTCGGGCGCTGATAGTCCGCAGGTCCTCGAACGCCAGCCCTCGACGGACACCGGCGAGATCACCTCGGAGAAGTAGCGCGTGGCGCGGTGAGTGGCGAGACCCCGGCGACCGGTCATCGGTGACCGGCGTCCGCTGGCCGGTGACTGATGGTCGGTGACCCGTCGCCGGTTACCGAGCCGCTGGTGGCCGAAAGAGCACGGCGCCGGCCTGTCAGACTGGGCCGATGATCCTTTCGCACTCTCCGGTCAGTGAGACGTTCCGCGAGCGGATCGAGGCGGCGCTGGCCGGGGCCTACGGGATCCAGGTCGAGGCGCTCGATCGCCTTCACGCCGGCACAGCCACGGACAACCTGCAAGTCCGGGCAACGGACGGGCAGGAGTGGTTCGTCAAACTCCATGCCACCCATTCGGAGCTGGACGCGGCCGGTGAGGCCATCGCGCTCGCCGAGTTCGTCCGGGGCGGAGGAGTGCCGGTGCCGATGCTCCGCCGCACCCTCGAGGGCGACCCACTGGCCCAGGACTCCGCCGGCGGATTGTCGGTGTGGGAGTTCCTCGGGGACGCGCGCACGGCCGAGAGCGGCATCCACGGCGCTGCCACGGCCATCGGAACGGCCATCGGACGCATGCATGAGCTGCTCAGCAGACATCCTGCTGCCCGCCCGAGACTGCGCCCGGCACGCGACGTGATCGACCTCCCGGCGGCCTTGGACCGCTGCGACCAGCTGCTGGGCACCTACCGGAACGAGCGGTTGGAAGATCCCGATCAGCTCTGGGCGCTCGAGGCCCTCGCCCGACGCCGCGAGGTGCTGCCGGAGATCGCTGAAGCGCTGGCCGGTCTGCCTGCGCTGACCACGCAGGTGGTCCACGGCGATCTCGCAGCACCCAACGTCCTGCTTCGCGGAGACGAATTCGCGGCCGTCATCGACTTCCAGCCGCCGTCATCCGGCTACGTGTCCTGGGAAGTCGCTCGAATCGCATATGATCCCCGCACGGTCGTCTCGGATCCGTCGTGGCAGGAGGCAGCCGGGGAGCTGCTCGAGGCGTATCGGCACGCGAACCCTCTCATGAGGGCCGACGATCTGCACTCAGCGCTCGTCGTCGGCGCCGCCTACGTCCTGGCCTCGACGTATCCGCTCGTGACGATCCTCAGTGAGCCGGAGCAGGCTGACGACACCCTGCGGAGCTACGGGCGGGCGCGTCATGACGCGGCGCTGGCGATGCTGGAGCGCGTGCGAGCGTGAGAGGACGCAGCCGCAGGGCGATCGCTGAGCGTGTGCCGCTCGTCCTCTGGCCGTCCTCCGCGACTGGCCGCGCGGGGCCGACGGGCCGCACGGGGGCGTTCAGTTCAGGGGGCGCGAGAAGTCGATCGTCATGCCCGGGGTGGCAGCGGTCGTCACGCAGGCCGAGCGCTCTCCGAAGTCCATGTCGGTCGGCTCGCGCACCGGCTCCGCACCGTTGTCCACGGCGCGCTGGAAGGCGACGTCCACATCGTCGGCCTCGATGTGAAGGATGAGGTTGCAGGAGGTGTCCTGCCCCTCGGTCGGCGCATTGATCCACAGCGGGACGCTGTTCTCGCTGGTGAGCGATGCGAAGGTGCCGCGGTCCTGATCGATGGTCCAGCCGAGGATTCTGCTCAGGGACATCGCGGCGGCAGAGGGATCCTCGAGGACAAGGGTGATGGCGCGAACGCGGGGCATCGTGAATCTCCTTCGGTTCCGACAGGCACGGAGACCGTAGCACCATCGCTACCCCTCGACGCGAATCCCGAGGTGGCCGGCGAAGGTGGCGGCGAGGGCGGTCACCTGCAGTGCGTCGAGCGTCGCCCCCTTCATCCCCTCCACGTTGCTGACTTGGCCCATCTCCAGGCCCCGCAGGTCCACGTCGGTCAGGCGGGTGTGGGCGAACGCCACGACGTCGGCCCGGCTTCCGACGAAGCAGACGCGGGTGGCGGTGGCGCCCGTCAGATCGAGCTCGCCGATCGTGCAACCCTCGAAGACGACGTCCTCGAGCGTGGAAGCCCGCAGGTTGACCCAGTCGAGCTTGCAGCCGACGAATCGCGTGGTGCGGATATCCGCCTCGTAGATGTCCAGCGCCCCGATGCGGGAGCCGACGATCTCCACGTCGCGCAGCGTCACCCTCGACGCCCTGAACGCGGGGGCGCTGAACCGTTCCAGCCGCGACTCGATCAGCCGCGTGGCCTGCAGGTCCGCAGTGTGCGCCGTGACGCCCAGGAGCTCGCACTCGCGCAGGCTCGCCCCTGGGAGCGCGAGCTCATCGAGGCTGCCGCCGTCGATCTGCAGGCACTCATGGTCCCCTTGCGGACGCAGCGCCTCGATCGGTGTTCCGTCCAGGGAGGGGAGGGTCAGAGGCTCGATCACCGGCTTCGTCGTGACCTGTCGTCTGTGCACAGTGCTCCTCGTCGTCGCTGCTGGTGACCGGACCGCCCTCAGTGTGCGCTCTGGGGCCGACAGCCGGGTGCTGGTGGCCGGGGCTGGCGGTCGTTGCTGGTGGACCGGGGCGGCGTTCGTTGCTGGTGGACCGGGGGCGGCGTTCGTGACCCGTGACCAGGCCCGACGCTTCGACTGGAGTGGGACGCTCCGGCAGGAGTCGAACCTGCGACACGCTCCTTATGGGGGAGCTGCTCTTCCTCACTGAGCTACGGAGCGAGGGGCCGCGGCGCGGCCACCTGTCCCAGCATCATGACGGTCCGGGTGGTGCCGGGCCAGCGCGGTGACATCCGGGGAAACGCTGTGACCGGCGCGGACTTGTGGCGTCATGCGTTCATCCGGTCGTGCGTTGGCCCGAGTCATGTGTTGGTCCGGGTCGTGCGTTGGCCCGAGTCATGTGTTGAGCTCAGCCACGCGTTGATCGGGATCCGCCCTCTCTCCTCCTCATCGGCTGGTCATGCACCGTCGTGCCGGAGAGCTTCCTCCCGCCGGTGGCCCGCCGTAGATTCCCAGCACCCGGGCGATGAGGCCCGGCCGGCACGAAGCGACAGCGGGGGACGCTATGGACGACGACTCACGACGCACTGTGCGGTTCTACGTCGGTGGTGAGCATGCAATCGAGAGCGAAGGGATGTGGGCGGACGAGACACCGGCGGGAACCTATCTCGTCAAGAACATCCCCTTCTTCGCGTATCAGGTCTCTTATCAGGATGAGGTGGCAGCGCGCTGGTGTGACGATGGCTGCCTGTGGGCCCTCGGTGTCATCGCGAATTCAGGGAATGTCACCTTGAGAGCCGCCGCCACCGCGAGTGATCGAATCTGCGCGGAGGCGGATATGGCGCGGCTCAGCGGAGAGCTGCAGGATCTCGGCATCGGGCACGAAGAGGCTGCTCACTATCACCTGTTGGCCATCAATGTCAGCGAAGTCGACGACATCTGGGGCTTGATCCGGCTGCTCGGACGGTTCGAACGGAGCGGCCAGGGCATATGGGAGGAGTCCAAGGTGATGCCCTGGTGGCCGCACCTCGATCGATGACAGCCTGGGCTGATGGTCGAGCGGGTGGGTCGATGGGGCGAGGATTTATCGGTCTGCGCCATTTGCTTGCCCACGACTTCGCGATGGAGTCATTCGTCCCCCGAAGAGTGATCGTCTGCAAAGGACGGCACGCCTCTCCTCCACAATGGCCCGTTTCCCACATTTATCGACCCCATCTCTCCTCCCCATACGGGGGTTATCCACAAAATCGCGCAGATGTTTTTAAATGTCAGCCCGAGACGGCATGATGAATTTATGAACACCTCACCGGGCGCCTCAGGTGCTGATGACGTCGACCGTCATCGGCAGCACCTCGACGCCGTGCGAGAGGCGGGGCCGCTGGCCATCGCTGAACTCCTGGGGGATGCGCACTATGTGCTGGCTAATCTGGTGCTGGCGCCTGGCCTGGTCTTCGATGCCGAGGAACACGAACCCGGGGAGTTCGTGCAGTTGCTGGACCGTATCCACGAGTTCAACGGTGCTCTGGAGGGCGCCCGGGCCCGTACCGAGGTCGCACTTGCCGACTCCCATGTGGTGCGCCATCGGGCCGCGGCCATGGCACAGGCCGCACAGGAGGCGGACGCGGTTCCCGCCCAGGACGAGATCGACCGGACCGCCGAGAAGGTCGCCGGCCGAGAGATCTCGATGATCACGCGTCGCTCTCCGTCGACGGCCGGGCGGTCGCTGGCCTCCTCCCGGCGCCTGGTGGAGAGCATGCCGGAGATGCTCACTGCGCTCACCACCGGGAAGATCACCAGCCAGACCGCCTATGACACCGCACGCAGCACCGCGCCGCTGGAGCCGCTGGCGCGCCGTCAGGTCGATGAGGTCCTGGGCGAGCGTCTGCCGGACCTGGACGGCGCGGGCCGTGGCCGCTGGCGACAGGCTGTCACCGCCGCTGTCGAGCAGGTGGATCCGAAGGGTGAATCCGCCCGTCATCAGCGTGCGCGCCAGGAGCGGAATGTGACCGTCCGCCCCGGGGAGCACGGGATGGCGACAGTGAGCGCCCGGATGCCGTCCGTGGAGGCGGTGCTGATGCGCAAACGGCTGTCCCTCGAGGCGGAGCGGCTGCGCGCCGAGGGCGACCGGCGCGGTCACCAGGCGATCATGGCCGATCTCCTCGCCGATACCGTGCTGGGCCGCGAGGGAGGGATGGACCCCATCACGCTGGATCTCGGGGTGATCATCACCGATCGAGCGCTGCTGAACCCCAAGCACGGGGACGTCGCACATATCGAAGGCTACGGCCCGGTCCCGGCCGAGGCCGTGCGGGCACAGCTGCGGGCCTCCCTGGAGGAGCCCTCCGATCCCGACCAGGATCCTTTCGGCCCGGACGGCCCGGCACTGCGTGCCGTCCTGCGGCGCCTGTACACACATCCGGTGACGGGAGAACTGGTCGCCGTGGAATCCGAGGCGCGGGCGTTCCCCGAGAAGCTGGGGAGGTTCCTGACACTGCGGGACTCGACCTGCCGCGGACCCTTCTGCGATGCGCCGATCCGTCAGCACGATCACATCGTCCCCCACTCCCGGGGCGGACCCACCAGCGTCGACAACGGGCAGGGGCTCTGTGCTCACTGCAATCAGAAGGAGCAGCAGCTGCGTGCCGTGCGACGCACGGATCAGCCCGGGCACAGGGTGGAGTGGGTCAGCGAGACCGGGACGCGACGGGTCGTGGCACCGACGCCGCTGACCGCGCCCGAGCCCCCGAGGGCTCCTCGCTCACGTCATACTCAGCCGCAGGTCCCCGCGCCGACCGGGCCCAGGGTCGTCTCTCCCGAGCAGTCATCCTCTCCCGAGCAGCCACCGAAGGCCCCCGCCGAGGAGTCAGGGACCCCGGAGAAGCCTGCGGCGCCGGTAACGGACTCACAGCCGCCCCCGGAGGGTGCGGTGGAGCGCAGCGACAGTTCTCGGAGACGCCCGACGGACGAGCCCGCGGACGCCGCGGACGGTGCGCAGGTCGCGAAGGAGTCCACGAATGCCGGGAAGGACTCGAAGGAGCCCACGGACCCTGCGCGGGCCGCGAAGGGGCCCACGGACACCGCGCAGGGCGCTGAAGAGCCCACGAAGCCGTCCCCGAAACCGGCGAAGGCCTGGAGCGACCGCGCGGAGCAGTTCCGGGACCCGGCGCAGAGAACATCGTCACCCGCGGAGCGAACCGCATATCGGCCACAGACCGCAGAGGAACCTGAGCCGCCTCGCCGTCAGCCAGGGCGGGGGAGAGGCATCCCCCGCCGGGAACGGGCGGAGCCGGACTCCGGGGACCCGGACGCGGCCGCGAACTGATCGGGCCGCCACACGCTCTCCCGGCTCAGCCAGCACCGTTCAGCTCAGAGCCAGCATCGCTCAGCTCAGAGCCAGCACCGTTCAGCGCAGACACCCGCACTCAGGAAGCCGCGCCGGCAGCTGCCTTCGCTGCGGCCGGGAGGGCCTCGGCGATCCGATCCAGCACCGCATCGGTGTGCGCGGTGGAGACGAACCAGGCCTCGAACGCCGAGGGTGGGAGATAGATCCCCGCCTCGAGCAGGGAGTTGAAGAAGCGAGTGAACGCCTCAGTGTCCTGCGCCTTCGCATCGGTGTACGAGCCCACCGGCGCGTCGCGGAAGAACACCGAGAACAAGGTGCCCGCGGTCTGGATCACATGCGGCACACCCGCGGCCGAGAGGGCATCGCCGACCAGCTGCTGCAGGCGCGTGCTCGCGGCGGCGATGGTTTCGTAGGCCGCCTCGTCCAGTCCCGCGAAGGTGGCCAGGCCCGCGGCGGTGGCCAAGGGATTGCCCGACAAAGTACCCGCCTGGTACACGGGGCCGGCCGGGGCCAGCAGGCCCATCAGCTCCGCCCGGCCGCCGAAGGCACCCACCGGCAGGCCGCCGCCGATCACCTTCCCGAAGGTCATCAGGTCCGGGGCCCAGCCCTCGCCGTCGATCCCGTAGTACCCCTCGGCACTCGCTCGGAAACCGGTCAGCACCTCGTCGCTGATCATCAGGGCACCGGCGGCGTGCGCGGTCTCGGCCAGGAAGCGGTTGAAGCCGATCCCGTCGACCTCCTGCGGCGGCACCACACCCATGTTCGCGGGCGCAGCTTCGGTGATGACCGCTGCGATCTCGCTGCCGCGCTCGGCGAACAGCGCCGAGACGGCCTCACGGTCGCCGTAGGGCACGACCACGGTGTCGCGGGCGGTGGCCTCGGTGACTCCCGCCGAGCCCGGCATAGCGAAGGTCGCGACTCCGGAACCGGCCTCCGCCAGCAGCGCGTCGACGTGACCGTGGTAGGAGCCGGCGAACTTCACGATCACATCGCGACCGGTCGCGGCGCGCGCCACCCGCAGTGCGCTCATGGTCGCCTCGGTCCCGGAGTTGACCAGCCGCACCTGCTCGAGCGGACGTACCCGGCGCACGACCTCCTCGACCAGCGAGACCTCACCGGGCTGCGGTGCCCCGAAGGAGAGCCCCCGCCCGGCGGCCTCCTGCACCGCCTCGACGACCTGCTCGTTCGCGTGCCCCAGGATCATCGGACCCCAGGACCCGACCAGGTCCACGAACTCGCGGCCGTCGGCGTCGTGCAGCATGGCGCCCGAGGCCGAGGTGATGAACGGCGGGGTGCCGCCCACGCTGCCGAAGGCTCGCACGGGTGAGTTCACCCCGGAGGGGGTCACCTGCTGGGCGCGGGTGAACAGATCGGATGAAGCGGAATGGGTCATGGGTGGTCTCCTCAGAATCGGGGGATCGTCGGACGGGGATCGAGAAGGGGCGGGGAACCGGGCTCGGGACGGGGGTCGAGAAGGGGCGGGGAACCGGGCTCGGGACGGTGCTGGAGACTGGCCTCGGGACGAAGTTCGCACTGTGCTCAGAGGAACTCGCGCAGATGATCGGGCAGGCCGCCCGCGAACCAGCCGGCGACCTCGCTCGCGTAGTAGGTCAGCACGGTCGATGCGCCGGCCCGCCGGAAGGCGAGCAACGACTCGAGGATCACCCGATCGCGGTCGACCCAGCCGTTGGCAGCGGCCGCCTCGACCATCGCATACTCGCCGGAGACCTGATAAGCGCCGACGGGAACCGGCGACGCCTCCGCCACGTCCCGCAGCACATCGAGGTAGGGCAGACCGGGCTTGACCATCACCAGGTCCGCTCCCTCGGCCACATCCAGCTCCAGCTCCCGCAGCGCCTCGCGGCCGTTGGCGGGATCCTGCTGGTAGGTGCGGCGGTCGCCCTGCAGCGAGGAGCCCACCGCTTCACGGAACGGGCCGTAGAAGGCCGAGGCGTACTTGGCGGTGTAGGCGTACAGCGCCACATCCAGGTGCCCTTCGGCATCGAGGGCATCGCGGACCGCGGCGATCTGGCCGTCCATCATGCCCGAGGGTCCCAGCAGGTGCGCGCCGGCCTCGGCCTGCGCGAGGGCCATCTCGCGGTAACGGATCAGCGTGGAGTCGTTGTCGACCCGGCCGCGTTCATCGAGCACGCCACAGTGGCCGTGATCGGTGAACTCGTCCAGGCACAGATCGGCCATGATCACCGTCGAGTCGCCGAGCTCGAAGCGCAGCCGGGCCAGGGCCTGGTTCAGCACCCCCTCGGGGTCGCTCGCGCCGGAACCGAGGGCGTCCTTGTGCTCGGGCACGCCGAACAGCATCAGCCCGCCCACACCGCGCTCGACGGCCTCGGTGGCGGCTCGTACCAGGGAGTCCATCGTGTGCTGGACGACGCCCGGCATCGAGCTGATCGGCCGGTTCTCGCTGGCGCCCTCGCGCACGAACATCGGCAGCACCAGATCCGCGGGCCGCAGGGCCTGTTCGCGCACCAGGGAGCGCATCGCGGCCGATGTGCGCAGCCGGCGCGGCCGCTCGGCCGGGGCGAGGGCAGGGGGCAGGGGTGCGGACTGCGAAACGGACGCGGACGACGACATCGGCGACGCGGACGACGAAGACGACGCGGACGACGCGGACGACGAGGATGACGACGACGAGGATGACGCGGACGGAGAGGCGGTCACGAGGACTCCTTCGAACGGGATGGGCGCAGGCTGTGGTCGGCCACGGCCTGCCGGACGGCATGGGCGAGGGCGGCATTGTCTGGCGAGCCGGCCTGCACGGTGACGGTGAGCCCGGCGGCACGTGCCCCCGCGCTGGTGGGATCACCGATGGTGACCACGGATGTGGAGGGATCCACTCCGGCGGCGGCCGCGAGCCGGGCGAGCATCGGGCTGGTCAGTACGACCGCGGCGTATCGGCCCGCGGGCAGACCGCCCGCGACCTCCGCGGGCAGCTCGATGGATTCGGGGCGATAGGCGACCGTGCGGCGCACCCGGTAGCCCTTCGCCGTCAGTCCCGCCGGGACGGTCGAGGAGGCTGCGGCGGAGGCCGGGAACCACAGCAGCTCTCCACCGGCCGACGGGGGCATCTGCTCGACGAGAGCGGCCCCGGAGCCGCCGGCGATCTCGTCGGCCCGTACCCCCGCAGCGGCCAGAGCGGCAGCGGTGCCCCTGCCGACGGCGATCACGCGTGTCGTCGAGGGGACGATCACCTGGCCCGCCGCGGTGGACGTGGCGGCGGCCGCCAGTGCCTCGATGGTGGTGCGGCTGGTCACGACCAGGTGGGAGAAGGCCCCATCGGCGAGGTCGGTCAGATCGTCGCGCAGCTCGGAGGGCTCGGCGAGGACCAATTGCAGGAACGGGCAGTGCTCGACGAGGAACCCGTCGGCCTCGAGTCGTTCCACCAGCTCCTGGCCACGCCCGGCCGGGCGGGCCACCAGGATCGGCCGACGGTCCGGCCCGTCCGCGTCGGCGGTGGCGCCCCGCGCGGGCTGGGCTCCCTGCACGTCCGGCGCGGTTGGGACGTCCTGCGCCTCCGGCACGCTCTGCGCTCCCCGCACGTCCTGCGCCTCCGGCACCTCATCACTCACGCTTTCGCCTCCGCGAGGATCTCACCGGCCCCGCCCTCCAGCAGGCTCGCGGCGAGGTCGGCCCCAAGGACCATGGGCACCGAGCCCTCACCCGAGGCGGCGTCGGCGGTCACGTCGAAGGGCGCGGAGCTCTCCGACTCGACCACGCGGGTGCCGTCGGGCCGGATCGTCAGGGCCCGCAGCCGTAGCGCGCCGTCCTCGATCTGGGCGAAGGCCGCGACGGGGGCGGAGCAGCCCGCTTCCAGCGTGCGCAGCAGCGCACGTTCGGCGGTGACCGCCGCCCGGGTGGCCCGATCATCCACCGCGGCGAGCCGTGCGGCGAACCAGGCGGGCGCATCTGCCTCGGCCCGGCCGTCGGCCCCAGCCCTGGCGTCGGCGCTGGTACCGGCATCGGCCCCACCGTCGGGGGCCGGGCCGTCCCCACCGTCGGGGGCCGGGCCGTCCGCACCGCGGAGGGCGTGCGCGGCGACTTCCACCGCCAGGGCGCCCTGGGCGGGTGCCGGCAGCATCACCTCCACGGGCAGCAGCTCGCTGATCACCTCGTCGCGGCCCACGCGCTGCAGCCCGGAGGCGGCCAGCACCACCGCGTCCAGGTCCGCATCCTCACCCAGGGCCCGTGCCAGGCGCGTTTCGACGTTGCCGCGGATCGCGGTGACTTCCAGGTCAGGACGGGCGCGCAGCAGCTGCGCCGCCCGGCGCGGGGACCCGGTGCCGATCTTCGCGCCGGCGGGCAGCTGCAAGAGCGTCATCCCATCCCGGGCGCAGAGGGCGTCGCGCGGCTCCTCCCGTGCCGGGATGCAGGCCAGGGTGATCTCCTCCAGCGGCGTGGTGGGCAGGTCCTTGCAGGAGTGGACGATCACGTCGACCTCCCCGTCCAGCAGGGCCTGGCGCACCGCGGTGACGAACACGCCGGTGCCGCCGATCTGCGAGAGCAGACTGGTGCGGTCGACGTCGCCGCGGGTGCTGACGTGCACCAGCTCCACCTCGTGCCCGGTGCCCTCGACCAGCGCGGCGCCGACCTGCCCCGACTGGGTCAGGGCCAGCGTCGAGGCGCGGGTGCCGATCCGCAGCGGTGCCGCGCTCACTTCTCCTCCCGCAGCATCGCCGCGATCTCCTCGAGCGAGTTGATCGGCTGCTCGAGTGGCACCGCCTGGGAGGCGTTGACCTGGCAGCAGTTGTGCCCGCACACGTCGTCGACCGGCCCCAGCTCGGTGACCGCGACCCGCTCGCGCGAGGGATCCAGGTGCTCGGCCACGATGTCGGCCAGGGCCGCGATGAACCGCGGGTCGCCGCCGGAGGTGGCCACGCGGCGGAAGGCCAGCTGCTGCTCCTCGGCCGACTCCTTCGCCTCGGTGTCCAGGTCCCAGATCACCTCGACGTGGTCGGTGACGAAACCGATCGGCACCACCACCACTGCATCGGCCGAGCCCTGCGTGCCGATCTCCTCGATCACATCGTTGATGTCGGGCTCGAGCCACGGCACGTGCGGCGAGCCCGAGCGCGACTGGTAGACCAGCTGCCACTCGGGCAGCTCGGTGCCCGTCTCGCCCAGCTGCTCCATCACGTAGCGGCAGGCCGCCAGATGCTGGGCGACGTACCAGCCGCCCTGACCGTCGGCTCCCGCCCCGGCCGGGCCGGAGGCCTCGGTCATCGCCAGCGGGATCGAGTGGGTGGAGAACAGCACCTTGACACGGCTCGCGTCATGACCGGCGGCCGACAGATCGGTCACCGCCTCCCGCACCCCGTCCACGATCGGGTCGAGGAAACCGGGATGGTTGAAGTAGGAGCGGGACTTCTCGATGCTGACCTCGCCGAGCAGACCGGCCTCGTCCAGACGGCGGGCGAAGTCCTCGCGGTACTGACGGCAACCCGAGTACGAGGAGTAGGCGCTGGTGATCAGGCCCAGCACCCGACGGTGGCCATCGGCGTGCAGGGAGGACAGGGCGTCGGCCGTGTAGGGCTTCCAGTTGCGGTTGCCGAAGTAGATCGGCAGCCGCAGGTCCCGCTCGGCCAGCTCGCTCTCCAGTCCCGCGATGAGGGCGCGGTTCTGCTCGTTGATGGGGGAGCGGCCGCCCAGGGCGCGGTAGTGCTCGGCGACCTCCTTGAGCCGCTCATCGGGCACGCCGCGCCCGGCGGTGACGTTGCGCAGGAAGGGGATGACGTCGTCCTGGCCCTCGGGGCCGCCGAAGGAGGCGAACAGGATCGCGTCGTAGGTAGGAGTGCTCATCGAAGTCTCTCTGTGAGTCGGAGGATCAGGTGGGCCGACGGGGCCGGCGGGGCTGGCCGAGCCGACGGGACGACGGATCGGACGGGGCCGGTGGGGCTGCCCGGGCTGGCCGGGCACGTCCCCGCCCCGGCCCCGTCACCGTTCAGGCCAGCAGCGCGGCCACGTCCGCGGTCGCGGCCAACCGGCGGCCGGTGTGGAAGGGCAGCTCGTCGCGCACGTGCAGACGGGCCTTCGAGTAGCGCAGGTGGCGCATCATGTCGACGAGGTCGTGGAGGTCATCGGCCTCGAAGGACAGCAGCCACTCGTAGTCACCGAGCGCGAAGGCGGCCACGGTGTTGGCATTGACCTGCGGGAAGTCGCGGCCGAGCATCCCGTGCTCCTTGAGCAGGTGGCGGCGCTCCTCATCGGGCAGCAGGTACCACTCGTAGCTGCGTACGAAGGGGTAGACCGTGATCCATTCCTTGCGCTCGAACTCGGGGACCATGAAGGAGGGCACGTGGCCGCGGGAGAACTCGGCCATGCGGTGCACGCCGACCCCGGCCCACTCCCGGTGCAGCCAGGTCGCAGCCAGGGAGCTCTCGAACTCGCGCAGCGCGGCCTGCAACCCGGCCGGATCCTCGGCGGCCATCCAGACCATCAGGTCGTCCTCTGCGCGGAACCCGGAGACGTCGTAGAAGCCCAGGACCTCCACCCCGGACTCGGAGGCCGACTCCATCAGGCGGACCGTGTCGGTCAGGGACTGCTCGATCTGCTCGGTCGTCACCTCCCCGTCCTCGGTCAGCCCGGACAGACGGCGGAACACGGTGTAGCTGGTGTAGCGGGTGGTCTGGGCGACCGCCTCGACATCGGCGTGGGAGCCGGAATCGGCGCGGCCCGGGGCGCCCTCGGGGTCGCTGGACGCGGGGCCGGGGTGGCGGATGCTGCTCATCGGTGATGTCCTTCCATGAGAGAGTTCTGGGTCTTCTGGGGGGTCTGGGTCTTCTGGGTGGTCTGGGTCGTCGTGTCAGCGGCGGCGTCGTCGGCGCGGACGATCGCGTCGATGCCGGTGCCGGCTCTCCAGGAGCCGACGAGTTCAAGGGCGGGTTCGGCCGCGAGCAGCCCGGTCAGCGTCTCCAGCGCGGCGCGGTGGCCGGGCCGGGCCTGGCGCATGGCGCGGTCCCAGTCGATCACGCGGGACTCGATCAGCTGCTCGGCCCGGAGGGGGACCCCGAGGATCGCCGAGGCGTCCGCGAGGGCCAGATCGACGATGCCCTCGGGCGCCGGGAGGGCCTCGCCGGGGCGCCCGTAGGACAGCCGCACCACATGCGGGGAGCCGGCAGTGGCCAGCGCCTCGCGGGCCAGACGCTGGACGTGCTCCCACTTGGCGGTGGCATGGGTCAGGGCCTTCGCGGTGATCCCGGCGGTACCCGGCGCGACCAGCGCACCGGTGCCCGAGGGGAAGCCGTCCAGGGCCGGGGCGTCGAGCACCAGGGCCACCAGCCGCACCCGCGCCGAGGGGGCGGACGGGATCGCCGCGGAGATCGTGGGGGCGGCGTCCGCCAGCAGCTCGCCCGCGACATCGGGCGGGCAGGCCAGCACCAGGTGGTCGGCGCCCAGGCGCTCGCCGCGGGAGGTGACGACGCTCCAGCGGCGGGCGGGCTCTTCCCGGGCGCCCTCCCCGACGGCGTCCAGTTCGGGAGAGTCCGGCCAGACGGCGTCCTGTTCGGGGGAGTGCTGTTCGGGGTAGTCCTGCTCGGGGGAGTCCGGCTCGACGGCGTTCTGCTCGGTCTCCCCGGGCTGGATGACCCCCGGTTCGATGCGCGTGACCCTCACCCCCGTCCGCAGGATCCCGCCGTCCTCGAGGATGCCACTGGCCAGGGTCTTCGGCAGCGCCGCCATCGTCGGGGCCACGGCGTGAACCCGGGTGCCGGCGCTCGCCGTGGACCGACCCCGGATCCGCCGCACCGCCCTGATCAGGGAGCCGCCCCGGTCCAGGGCGGCCGCCAGCTGCGGGGAGGCAGTGGCGAACTCGAGCACGTCCGGGTCGGCGGAATGGACCCCGCCGACGATGGGAGCGACCAGCCGGTCGGCCACCCGGCGGCCCAGCCGCTTGCGCACCAGCTCCTCGACGGTCGCGCCGGGACGGTTGCCGTACCGGGCCGGCAGGAAGCGCTCCAGGCTCGCCCGCAGGGACCCGGCCGTGCCCAGCACGGCCCGGACGTCGGCCGCGAGCGGCCGGCCCGGGATGCCCAGCAGGGACGCCCCTGGAGCCCGGTGCACCCCGGCGTCGGAGACCACGCGGCTGCCCAGCTCCTGACGCGGGGAGACGATCTGCCCACCCAGCCCGAGCTCCTCGAGCAGGGCGTCGACCGCGCCGGACGCCGTCGAGTAGGCCTCGGCGCCGATGTTCAGCTCCAGGCCCGCGACCTGGTCCGCGGCGATCGCCCCGCCGACGGCGGCCTCCTGCTCGAGCACCAGCACCTGGTCCCCGGCCCGCTGCCGCCGTCGGGCCGCCAGCAGGCCCGCGAGCCCGCCGCCGACGACCACGGTGCGCTGCCTCATGCCCGCTCCGCGGCGCTCGGGGCCTCGGGCTGGGAGTGCAGGTAGCTGACCAGGTCCGTGAGCACCTGCGGGTCCGCGTCCGGCGGGACGCCGTGGCCGAGATTGACCACGTGGCCGCTGGCCCCGGCGCCCGCGGCCAGCACCGCATCGGCCTCGGCGAAGCGGGCCTGCTCGGAGGTGAACAGCACGGCCGGGTCGATGTTGCCCTGCACCGGCGTGCCCTCGGGCAGGATCTCCAGGGCGTGGTCCAGCCGCAGCCGGTGGTCGATGCCCATCGCGGTCGCGCCCGCCTCCCACATCGGGGGCAGCAGGTGCGCGGCGCCCACCCCGAAGTGGGTGCGCGGCACCGGCAGATCCGCGACCTGACCGAACACGGCCGCGGAGTGCTGCTGGACGTGGGCGAGGTACATCTCCTCGCTCAGCGCACCGACCCAGGAGTCGAACAGCTGGACGGCCGAGGCCCCGGCCAGCACCTGGGCGCGCAGGAACCTGCCCGACAGCTCGGCGACCCAGGCCGCCAGACGCGCCCACACCTCGGGCTGGGAGCGCATCAGGGCGCGGGTGCGCAGGTGGTCCCGGCTGGGACCGCCCTCGACCATGTAGCTGGCCACCGTGAACGGGGCCCCGGCGAAACCGATCAACGGGGTGGAGCCGAGCTCGGCGACGGTCCGCTGCACCGCCTCGCGGATCGGCTCGAGGGACTCCTCGTAGGCATCGCCGAGCGGGGGCAGGGCGTCGACGTCGGCCTCCGTGCGGATCGGATGCTCGAAGACCGGGCCGACCCCGGGCTGGATCTCCACCCTCAGGCCCGCCTGGCGGGCCGGGACCACGATGTCGGAGAAGAAGATCCCCGCATCGACGCCGTGGCGGCGCACCGGCTGGAGGGTGATCTCCGCGGCCATCTCCGGGCGCACGCAGGAATCCAGCATCGAGGTGCCCTCGCGCAGGGCACGGTACTCGGGCAGCGACCGGCCGGCCTGGCGCATGAACCACACGCTCGGCGGCGCATCGTGCCGCTGGCCGCGCAGCCGGCGCAGCAGCGGGGCACCGTCGGTGCCGCCCTCGGCGAGCGGGCGCCGCAGGGGATGGGACGGGGGCAGGATCGCCGTCTGTCCGGGGTCGCCTCCGACGACTCCGGGGGCCGGACAGGGATCTGACACACTGTCGTGCTGATCTGACATTGTGTCGTGAAAAGTGGGCTCTGACGTGCTGTTCTGTGTCATGACGCACCTATTGTGCACATGCTTCCCGGGAAGGTCGTTCAGGGTCGGGGAGCGTGTTTAGACTCGAGGTCATGCTTACCGCTGTCCGGGCCACTCACGAGCATCTCGACCTCGAGGTGCTCGATGCCCTGACGCGGAACGGCGACCGCCTGCCGGCCGTGATCGAGGAGATCGCCGCCGAGCGCGCCGCCTCCTCGCAGCCGCTGCTGGCCGGCACCGTGGTGATCAGCACCTGCAACCGTCTCGAGGTGTACCTCGACACGGAGCGTTTCCACGACGCGGTCGACGTCGTGACCGAGGCGGTCTCCCGCACCAGCGGCCTGGACCGCGAGGTGGTCTCGCTGTGCCTGGAGGCCGCGATGGACACCCCGGTCCCGCAACACCTGTTCGAGGTCACCTCCGGGCTGCGCTCCCTGGTGCTGGGGGAGGCCGAGATCGCGGGGCAGGTCAAGACCTCCTTCGAGACCGCGCGCCGGGAGGGCCGCACCACCTCGATGCTCCACGACCTGTTCCAGCACGCCTTCCGCTGCGCCAAGCGCGTGGCCACCCAGGCGCCGGTGGGGGCGGCCGGACGCTCGGGTGCCGCCGTGGCGCTGGACCGCGCCGAGGTCGAGTTGGGCGGTTTCGACGGCCGCACCGTGCTGATCGTCGGCACCGGTGCCTATGCCCGACTGGGCGTGGCTGAGCTGCTGCGTCGCGGTGTCCAGGACGTGCGCGTGTTCTCCCGCTCCGGCCGCGCCTCGGGCTTCGCCCAGCGGCAGGGGGTGCACGTGGTGCCCGAGGGCGGGCTCGACCAGGCGCTCATCGACGCCGATCTGGTGCTGGCCTGCTCCGGTCGCGGCACCAGCCTGTTCCCCGAACAGTTCCTGCCCGCCGGCCGCACCGTGGTGCTCGACCTCGCGCTGCACTCCGACCTGCACCCGCTGGTGCGCCACCTCAAGGGCGTGACCGTGCTGGGGCTCGCCGACCTCGCCATGGGGGGAGAGGCGTCCGAGGATCCGGCCCTGGCCGAGGCCGAGCAGATCGTCGTCGAGACCGTCGAGGCCTTCCATCAGCAGCAGGAGGTGCGGCGTATCGATCCCGCGATGGCCGCGCTGCGCCGCCAGGTCGCCGATACGGCCGACGCGGAGGTCGACCGGCTGCGGCGCGACGTCGACGGGCGGACCGCGGAGCTGCTTGAGCGCAGCATCCGCCGCATCCTGGCCAAGGTCATGCACGATCCCGCCGAGCGCGCCCGCCACCTGGCCGAGACGGGCTTCGCCGACGCCTACGTCGAGGCCTTCCACACCATCTTCGGGATCGACATCTCCTCCGGTGCCCGCACCGGCGGCGGACCTGCGGAAAGCGGATCCGTGGCGGGTGAACCTGCGGATGGCGCCCCCGCGGCGGGCGCGCCGCTGGAGGGGGCGCCGGCGGAGGGCGCCTCCCCGGCCGGCTGGATGCGGGTGGACCGCACGGTCCCGCCGCGGCTGACCGGGCCCGTGGAGGTCAGCGCGGCCAGCTCGGCGATCACACAGGCCGGCGCGCAGGAGCCGATGGCCCTGTCGGCGGGGACCATCGCCCGCCTGGCACTGCGCGAGGGACGCTGCCCGGCCGGACACGGCAACGCCGAGGAGCTGGCCCCCGAGGACCGCTGACGGCGGGACTGCTGACGGCGGCCGGTCGTCAGGCCTCCAGCACCCCTCAGGATCGCGCTCTGGCCGCGCGAACCCGGGCTGGCCGTCTGGTTTTCGGGTCTGCCGGCCTTCGGATCTGCTGGCCTTCTGGTCAGCGTCTCCTGCGAAACGGGTTCCACCAGCCGCGCGGACGCGTGACCGCGTCGTCCTCGGCCGGGGTGTCCTCGTGGCTGAGGTCGGCCGGTGCCCCGGCCTGGGGCTCCGCCTCGGGCCCCACGTCGGGCTCCTTTTCGGGCTCCGCCTCGGTCTCGGGCTCCGCCTCCTCGTCATCGTCCAGCCAGCCGATGTCGGACTCATCGCGCGGTCGGAAGGCGCGCCGCGAGCCGAGCTCGTGCTGGACGTCCTCGAGCTCGATCTCTTGCGGTGCCTGGACCTCCTCGCCCTGATGCGGGATCGGGCAGGTCCAGAAGTACGGGCACCCCGGACAACCGGCGGTCTCCTCGTCGGGGGCCGCCTCGCGCTGCATCTGGACGCCGTCGAACTGCGGCAGCATCCGCAGGCGCGACTCGTAGGGGTTGATCTCCATGTCCCGCACAGCTTACGGCGACGGGGCGCGGGTCGACGGGGCGCGGGCCGACGGGCCAAGGCTGACGAGCAAAGGCCGACGGGAAGCGGGCCGACGGGGCGGGTCGAAAGAGGCGGATCGTAGGATCAGGCAGGAGCAACCGAGCGCGGAGGAGTCCCGATGAGCAGCACCCCCCAACAGCGGGTCCATGAGGCCACCCGGCGTCTGCTCGATCTGCTCGAGACGGGTGACTCGATCTCGGCCGAGGCGATCGAGCTGCGGGCCGAGCTGGCCGAGGCGACGGCCGCGGCCGGCCACCTCGACGATGCCGTCTACCAGGCCGACGAGCTGTTCAAGGACGTCCAGCGCGTGCACGGACCGGACCATGCTGCGGTCGACCGTTGCCGCCGCAGCGCCGCCGTCATCGAGTCCCTCGCCCGGGCGAGACTCGCCGACGCCCCCGATCACCAGGTGAAGCCGGACTCCTCCAGCTGACGGGTGGTCTCATCCCCGAGGGTGTCCATGTAGGTCGCGGTGACATGGTCGGTGTCGTAGAACACGAACACGTTGCCGATGAGGGTCGGGCACTCGTGGTCCGGGCAGATCCGATCGGTCAGATCCACCGCGTGCACCGGACCGCGATCGGCGAGCTCGTCGAGATCGGCTGCATCGGCCCGGTCCGGCGGCATCAGCTCGGGATCCAGCGGCTGCGAGCAGGACTCGGGGCTACCACCCTCCTCCATGCAGGTCACGGGATCCTCCGGGGTGCGCGGCAGGGTGCGCAGCGCGATCAGCTCCGTCCCCTCGTCGAGCAACGTGGGCACCGCCTCCTGCAGGGACTCACTGGCCGACTCCGGTGCGTTGCCGCGATAGCTGGTGGTGTTCAGCACCACCGCATCGGGCTCCAGCTCCCGCACGTACTCGAGGGCGGCGAGATTGTGGTCATAGCACTCCTGGCCCGCGTAGGTCATGGTGCCGGGGACGAACTGGCAGCCGGGCCGACGGATCACGATCAGCTTCCAGCCGTTCTCCTCCGCGGGCCTGATCAACGGGACGACCGCCTGCCCCAGCCGGGAGCTGCCGAGGGCCACCATCACCTTCGCGTCCTGCGGGGCGGCGGTGCTCGTGCAGTGCTCGGCCACGCTCTCGTCGTCGGGGGCGATCTCCCCGGTGCACTCCTCGGTCAGCGCGATGCGGTCATCGCGCAGCGTGGCCTCGGTGGGCAGCGGCGCGGCCTCGGGATCGGCATCGGGGTGCGGGGTGAAATCGGGATCCAGGACCCGCGCCCCCGGGTTGTCGGCCCCGGCCCGCTGCTCGGCGGCCTCCTGGGCCTGCTCGATGAAGGAGCGGGAGAGCACGGTGGGAGTCAGCGCGAGCACGAGCACCAGGCCCACCACCGCGGCCGAGCGCCACGGTGAGGCGTTCGCCCACCCCCACCGCCGGATCGGGGTGTCCACCAGGCGGGTCAGCAGATGGGCGAGCACGATGCTGAGGGCGATCAGGACCGTGCCCTCCACGAACCCGGCGCTCTCCTGTCCGGTCACCAGCAGCACGATGACCAGCAGCGGCCAGTGCACCAGGTACAGCCCGTAGCTGATCTCCCCGAGGAAGGCGAAGGGCCGCGAGGACAGCAGCCGGTCGGCGCCCAGGGCGGAGCCCGTCGACCCGGCCAGGAACACCAGGGCCGCCCCCGTCAGCGGGACCAGGGCGATCCAGCCCGGGAACATGCGCTGGACCTCCAGCAGCGCACCGGTGGAGACCAGCACCGCCAGGCCCGCCCAGCCCAGCACCAGCCGCAGCCACGGGCGGGCCAGCGGCGAGCCCGGGCGGGGCGGGCCGGTCGCGGCCGGCAGCAGGGCCAGCAAGGTGCCGGCCGCGAACTCCCAGATCCGGGCGGTGGTGTCGAAGTAGGCGATCGGCTGCTGCACCCCGGTGGAGTGGACCGACCACCCGAAGGAGGCCACCGCGATCACCCCGAAGACCACCGCGACCACGGCACGCGGCGAGAACCGTGAGCGCCTGGCCACGACCGCGCACAGCGCGAACAGCAACGGCCACAGCAGGAACACCTGGCCCTGGATGGACAGCGACCAGAAGTGCTGCAGGGTCGAGGTCGCCGCCCCGGTGGCCGCGTCGTAATCGGTGTCGCGCCCGATCAGCACCCAGTTCTGCACCTGCAGCAGAGACCCCGCCGCGTCCTCGAGCGTGGTCAGCCAGGTGGTGGGCGGCAGGAGCAGCAGGACCGCCGCCAGGGTGGACAGGATCACCAGGGCCGCCGGCGGCAGCAGCCGCTTGAAGGTGCGGGCCCAGTAGGCGATCGGGGCCAGCGGAGCGCCTGCCTCCATGCGACGCAGGAAGGTTCCGGTCAGGAAGAAGGCGGAGATGAACAGGAACACGTCCACACCGCCGGAGACCCGGTCGAACCACACGTGGTAGAGCACCACCAGCAGCACCGCCGTGCCGCGCAGCCCATGGATCTCGGGCCGGAAGGAGGGCGCCGCGGGGGCGCCGGGCACGGCACCGGGCGGGGGACCGGCAGGGGGGCCCGTCCGGTCCGAGGCGCGGTGGCGGGGCGACTGCCTGGCACGGTGGCGGGGGGACTGCGTGGCGCGGTGGGGCGGTGCTCTCATCCGTGCAGGAACGCCGCGCTGGCCTGCTGCAGCAGCAGCGGGTCCACGGTCGCGCACATCTCGCGTGCCGAGTGCATCGACAGCAGCGTGATGCCCACGTCGATCGTGGTCATCCCCAGCCGGGTCGCGGTGATCGGGCCGATCGTGGAGCCGCAGGGCATGGCGTTGTTGGACACGAAGTGCTGATGGGGGACCCCGGCCTGCTCGCAGGCGGCGGCGAAGGCGGCGATGCCGACCGCGTCGGTCGCATACCGCTGCTGCGCGTTGATCTTCAGCATCGGGCCCTCGCCCAGGCGGGGCCGGGTGACGGGATCGTGCCGCTCGGGATAGTTGGGGTGGGCGGCGTGGCCGGCGTCGGCCGAGAGCACCATCGAGGAGGCGAAGGCGCGCCGGCGCGAGGAGTCGTCCCCGCCGAGCGCGGCATGCATCCGCACCAGCACGTCCTCGAGGAAGGGCCCGGCCGCCCCGGAGCGGGAGGCCGAACCGACCTCCTCGTGGTCGTTGGCGACCAGCAGCGCGATCGGGGCGCCCTCGCCGCGCTCGCTCCCCGCGACCGTGATCAGGGCCTGCGTCTCGGCGTGCACGGAGGAGAGGTTGTCCAGACGGGCCGAGGCCAGGAACTCCTCGTCGGCGCCGAACAGCGCCGGAGCCTGGGCGTCGACGGTGACCACGTCGAAGCCGACGATGTCATCGGGGTCGATCGGGTCGAGGGGCGTGTCGTCGGTGGCCGGGTGCCCGCTCTCGTCGAGCGGGTCGGCGTGCGCGGCCAGCAGCGCGCGCACGTCCACCTCGCCGATCCCCACGATGGGCTGCATGTGCCGCTGCGGATCGAGCTGGAGGCCGTCCTTGTTCACCGCCCGGTCCAGGTGCACCGCCAGCTGCGGCACCCGCAGCACCGGCGGCGTGGCCACCAGGGCCCGGCGCCCGCCGGTCAGCGTCAGCAGCCCGGCCAGCCGCAGCTCCCGATCGAGCCAGGAGTTCAGCAGGGGACCGCCGTAGATCTCGACCCCGACCTGGGACAGCTCCTCGTGACGGAGCTCCGGGTTCGGCTTGAGCTTCAGAGCGGGGGAGTCGGTGTGGGAACCGACGATCCGCCACGCGGTGGTGGCGTCGGCGCCGCCGGGGGTCGACCAGGCGATGATCGAGCCGTCCCGGATCACGTACCGGTCGCCGGTCACATCCTGCGCCGACCAGTGGTCGGTCTCCTGCAGCGGCGTGAAGCCGGCCTCGCGGAGCCTGCGCGCGGTCTCCTGGACGGCGTGGAAGGCCGAGGGGGAGGCGGTGACGAAGGCACCCAGGTCCTGCGCCGTGGCGCGGGCGGTGCGGGACGGGACGGCGGGGGAGGAGGACAGAGCGGACGTGGTGGTCATTCGATCATTGAACCATCGGTTCCCTCGCACGGGAGCATGCGCAGCAGTCTGCTCTCACCCACCTGCAGCACCACCTCGGCGGCACCGGTCTCCGAGATCTCGTTCAGCCCCGTGTAGGTGGCGGAGCGGCCGTGCAGCTCACGGGGCCCGAAGTCCAGTGCGTAGTCCACGCCCAGCTCGTGCATCGCATCGCAGACCTCGGGGTCGCGGTGGGCCTCGTCGAGCTCGGCGTTGAGCAGATGGACCTCCGGCTCCGCCTCGAAGCCCATGTGGGTGTTGAGCACCTCACGGTCGGAGATCGCGTACGCGAGAGAGCTGCCGTTCCAGGCATTGGTGGCGATGATCGCATCCTCCGGCACCACCTCGGGCAGCTGCTCGAGCAGCTCGCGTTCGTCGTCGCTGAGCAGTGCGTCGTAGATCCAGTGGCCGAGCATGTCCTGCTGGCTGACGGCCGTGGCGGGCGAGAGCAGGTTCATGGTCAGCACGGCCGCTGTCAGCAGCATGGCCACGACCACGCCCAGCAGGGAGCGCAGCACCGGCCATACGGCAGCGGCCCGACCACCGATCGCGTCGATGCCGACCGCCAGCACCGGTATCGCCACCACGGCCAGGATCGCGGTGACCCGGTAGTTGTCGCTGTACCAGGGGCCGGTCAGCAGGTAGCGCAGCTCGCCGACCGGAGTGGCGCGGGCGGCGACGGAGAAGCCCGCAGCCACCAGCCAGGAGGCCAGCAACCAGCGCGATCGGGTCCACAGCAGCACGCCGAGCAGGGTGAGCGCCACGACCACGCCCATGGGCACGAAGGTGGGAGAGGCGTTGGGGGACAAAGATCCGGTCTGGCCGATGGCCTCCCGCAGCGAGGCGTTGGGTTCCCAGACCGCTGACCCCCGTCCGGGGCGGGCCCGGGTCCACAGCATCGCCGAGCCGGCCATCACGACCGCGGTCAGCGCCGCGGTGACCAGGAACGCTCCGGTGGCGCGGGGCCGGCGCAGCGCCAGGTCACGGGCGCGCACCAGCGTGGCCCACAGCAGGATCGGCACGCCCAGCACGAGCCCCCCGAACACCCCCTGCGGATGGGCGAGGGCCACTGCGCCGCAGCCGGAGGCCAGCAGCACGAGCGTCGCCGGCCGCGACAGCCGCTGCCGGCCCGGCGGGGCCAGCCCGATCAGGTGCACCACGCTCGTGATGGCGATCGGCATCAGGGCCAGGGACAGCAGATACGGCAGCAGCAGGCCCCAGGACATCAGCGCCAGCGGGAAGAGGGCGCTCACCCCGGCCAGCGCTCCGGTCAGGAACCATCCCAGCGGACCCGCCGAGGTGGTGGTGCGCACCAGCGCGACCAGCCCCAGCGGCCACACCACGGCAGCGACCGCGAGCATCAGCACGTTCGAGGCGAGGATGATGTCGTCCTGGCCGGCCAGCTGCGTGACCAGGCTCGCCGCTTGGTGCCACAGGGCCGGGTAGTAGCCCTCCTGGCCCTCCAGCTGGGTCATTCCGCCCACCGTCCAGGCCGAGCCGTCCTGGAGCCGCAGGATGTGCCGGGTGGCGTTGAGGTGGAAGACGTTGTCGTAGGTCTGGCTGACGGCGTCGAGCGAGCCCATGATGCTCAGCTGGCGCACCAGGATGAACACGCCGCCCACCAGCAGGCCGCCGACGGTCGCGGTGGCCCGGCCGCGGGCGGAGGCGAAGAAGGGGCCGACGCCTCCGGCCGGGGCGGGGGCCGGGGCCGCGGTGTCCGGATCGGCCGTGTGCCGGTGGCGCCCGCGCCGTCGGCCCAGCGGCCACACGATGGCGCCCAGCAGCAGACCCAGCACCAGGGCCGTCCCGATCATCCAGGGGATGCCGAGCGCTCGACCGAGCTCGGCGGAGACGGCGATCGGCAGCAGGGACAGCGGGGCCAGGGCGGCCGCGAACACGGTGGGCCGCAGTCGCAGCGCGAACGCGGCCGGAAGACCCGGCAGCACCAGCACGGCGAGCGTGGCCAGGAGCGTGGCGGCCACGGCCCATACCTCCACGGTCGAGCACCTGCTTCCTGTGACGGGCCGGCGAGCACACGCCGGACGACCGGGCACATCCTATGGTGCGGGCGGCCGCGCGGGTGCATCGGGGAGCAGGACGCGTGCGCCGTCTGCTCAGAACCCGGCGGCCTCGAGCTCCCTGGTCATCGGGGCGGTGAGCGTCTGCTCCACGAAGAGCCTGGTCATGTGGTTGTCGTCCATGTAGACGTAGGTGTCGCCGAGCACCGGTGGGCAGCGGTCGTCAGGGCAGATCCGCGCCGAGAGGTCCACCACCGTCACCTGGGCGTCCCCGCGGCCGTCGGAGGGGGCGAGATCGGCCAGCGGCGCGGCGGGGTTCTGGGCGGCGTGCTTGTCCTCGAGGTCGGCGCCGCAGGCTTCGTCGGCCTCCGCCGGGGTGCCCTCGTCGTCGATCACCGCCTCGGCACACTCGAAGGGATCCTCCTGCCAGCGCGGGTTGTCGCGGGTGGCGATCACGTCGATCCCGCGCGCCAGCAACTCGCCGACCGCCTCCTCGGTGCCGGCCGGCATGACCTCCTCGGGGGAGTCCGGGGAGGTGAGGGTGGCGGTCATCAACACGGCGTCCGGCTCGACCTGGTCGAGGTAGGACAGCGCGTAGCGGTCGTAGCCGCCGCAGTAGCCCGAGTCGTCCTCACGGATCACGAACTCGCAGCCGTCCATGGACAGGTTCACGATCTGGGCGCCGCGTTCCCTCGCCAGCGGGATCAGCGCCGGGATGTACTGGCGGGAATGCGAGCTGCCCAGCACGACGATGGTCTCGGATGCGGTGGCGTCCCCGGGCAGCAGCTGCTGGCAGGTGATGTTGTGGAAGCTGCTCGAGGGTGCCCAGGGGCCCTCGCAGCTCTCGGGCAGGTTGGGCCACTGGGTCCCCAGCTGCCAGCCCTGCGGGCGCACCGTCAGCGGGGCCTCGGTGGCGACCTCGTCGGTCGGCACCACCGGTTCGGTCGAGGCGACCGGGGTGCGGGCCTCGCTCCCGGGCAGCGCCAGCCACCAGCCGCCGCTGGCCGCCACCACCACCGCGACGCTGGCCGCCACCGCCGTCAGCGCCCTCCAGGGGCGGGCCTCCAGCCACTCCGAGCGGCGCACCGGGGCGTCGACGGCCCGGGTCAGCGCCCAGGCCAGCACCATCGACGCGGTCAGCACCGCCAAGCCGTCCCAGAGCCCGGCCCGCTCCTGGGAGCTGGTGTGCAGCCAGATCACCAGGATCGGCCAGTGCACCAGGTACAGCGCGTAGGAGATGTCGCCGATGAACGCCGCGGGCCGGGTCGACAGCAGACGGTCCACGCCCCAGACCCGCCCGGAGTGGCCGGCCACCACTACGGCGCCGGCCGCCACCAGCGGCCACAGCGCGATCCAACCCGGGAACTGCAAGGACACATCCAGCACGATCCCGCACGCCAGCAGGGCGATGATCCCGGTCCAGCCCAGCAGGGCCCGCGGGGTGCGCAGCCGAGGCGCACGCCCCTCCTCCGGGCGGCGGGCACCGGTGACCCGATCCAGCAGCGGCAGCGTGAGCGCCAGCAGGGAGCCGGCGGCGAACTCCCACAGGCGTGCCGCGGTGTCGAAGTAGGCGATCTGCTGCTGGGTCTGGGTGGACAGCACCGACCAGGTCAGCGAGGCCGCCCCGATCACCAGCATGATCACGATCAGGGGCCGGCGCACCGCCTTGCCGCGCCGGGCCCGCGGCACCAGCAGCGCGAACAGCAGCGGCCACAGCACGAAGACCTGGCCCTGCACGCTCAGCGACCAGAAGTGCTGTAGCGGCGAGGCCGCCCCGGCGTCCCGGGCGTGGTAATCGACCTGGGTCAGCACCAGCAGCGCGTTCTGCACGTAGGTGATCGAGGCCGCCGCCTCCCGCATCACCGTCGGCCACAGCGAGGACGGCAGGAGCGCGGCGGTCGCCACGAGGGTGAGCAGGATGGTCACCGCCGCCGGGGGCAGCAGTCGTTTGAACACGTGCAGCCAGTAACGGGGCACTCCCAGCGGCTGGCCGCTCTCCAGGCGGCGCACGAAGGTGCCGGTCAGGAAGAAAGCCGACAGGAAGAGGAAGACGTCCACCCCGCCGGAGACGCGGCCGAGCCAGATGTGGTAGACGGCGACCAGGACCAGTGCCAGGGCGCGCAGACCGTGCAGCTCCCCGCGGAAGGCGGGCCGGGAGCGGCGGGCGGGTTCGGGGACGGGCCCCGGTTCCGTGCCCTCCTGTGTCTCGGGGCGGGCGGGCTGCCAGGTGCCCGAGACGGAGTCGGCGGTGGACCAGGCGTCCTCGGCGTTCAGCTCGACCTGCTGCTCGATCGGGCCCTGGACCCAGTCGTCGAGCGAGGAGGCGGCCGAGGGCAGGGGGGCGGCGATCCAGTCGTGCAGGGACGAGGCGCGGGGCCGACGGGAAGGTGTCTGCGCGGCGGGGGAGCGCACGGGCTCGGGCTCAGGCTCGCGCTCGGGCTCGGTCTCCGCGACGAGGTCGGGCTCCTCGAACGGTTCCTGGGTCCAGTCCTCGAGGGCATCGCCGGGCTGCAGCCAGGACTCGACCGAGGAGCGCGCGGCTGTGTCATCGGCGGACGCAGTGTCATCGGCGGACGCGGCGGCCTCGGCCTCTTGGGCCATCCGTCGGGCCCGCTCCCGCTGCTCGACGAGCTCCTCGGGGGTCAGCGGGCGCGCTCGGCGGCCCCCGCGCCGTGGGGTGGGCGGATCACTGGACGAGCTGATCGTGTTCCCCTCCCGCGGGGCAGCGCCGACCTTCCGCTGCCGTGCTCCTCCGCCGTGGACGTGCTGGGCTGGATCCTAGTTCATGCCTGTGCCCTGACCGGGTCCGCGTTCATGCCTGCGCCACCGGTCCGTCCCCGGAGCGCGCCCGGCGCAGCAGCACCAGCACGAGCGCCGCGACCACGGTCGCGGCCGCGCCGGTCAGGACGTGGACGACCAGCGTGAGGACGAGATCCAGCGAAGCGGTCGTGGCGAGGAGCTGCGTGCCCCAGAGCAACATCACGGTCACCACGGCCTGGATCACGATGATGAGCAGGGTCCCGGCCCAGAGCAGGATCGGCACGAGCCAGGCGAGGCGGTGCACTCCGCCCTCGGTGCGTGCGAGCACCAGGGCCAGCACGAGCAGCGCCGCTGTCGAGAGCAGCTGGGAGACCAGCAGCGGCAGCTGGAACCCGGAGAAGGGGAACAGGGTGCGCATGAGTTCCACATCTATCAGCGGGGACAGCAGAGGACGGGCCACGGTGAACAGCGCCAGCAGCACGACCAGCACCATCGCGAGCCTCACGGGGGCCAGCCGTATCCGCACAAGTCGCTGCAGCGGGCGGATCCGGAGCAGGGACAGGACGGCCAGCGCGGCGAGCACGAGGTCCGCCAGCATCACTGCACCGGTCGACAGGACCAGGAGCGGCCCGAGACCAGCGTTCATGTATGGATCCGCTTCGAGGGCATCCACCAGCATCGACACGAACATCCTCGCCGGGTCCACCAGGTCCATCAACACGACCACGCCCAATGCGAGCAGAGGTGCCAGGCCCAGTGTGTCGCCATGGCGGCTGCGAGCCAGCCACCAGATCACCGCCGCCCACAGAGCGAAGGTCAGCAGGACCGATACCAGGCTCAGCCCCTGGACGAGGAGGTATCCCGCCATCTCCGGGGAGCCGATCATCGCATGGACCGCATCGGGCAGCGGCTCGACGGTCACCTGCAGCAGCGACAGCACCAGCACCGCCAGGGCGCCGCGGTCGTGCCGGCCGCGAGCAGGAGCGGCTGCCGCCGCGCTCCCTCCCGGGGAGGCCGGGACCGAGGCGGGCGGGTCCGAGGCGGGCGGGCGCGAGGCGGACGGGTCCGAGGCGGACGGGCGCGAGGCGGGCGGGTCCGAGGCGGGCGGGCGCGATGCGGCCGGGTGCGAGGCGGACGGGTGGGCCGCGCCCGACGGTCGGGGGGCCAGCGGTTTCGAGTGCATGACCGAAGACTCCTCAGGGCAGGGATGCGACCTGGACATGATCCCACGGGGACGGCCTGCCGAGGCCGCCGCGGCGCGCCCGAGCGTGGCACGATGAAGCGGTGACCACCGCAGACGCCGAGCCGAGCCCGCTGCCCGCCCCCGCGTCCGTCCCCGGGCGGGCCGACGCCGGTTTCGAGATCACCGCCCGCCACGGCGCCAAGGCCCGCGCCGGGGTGATCACCACCCCGCACGGACCGATCGCCACCCCGGCGTTCATCCCCGTGGGCACCAAGGCCACCGTCAAGGCGGTGCTGCCCGAGGCGATGACCCAGCTGGGTGCGCAGGCCCTGCTGGCCAACGCCTACCACCTCTACCTCCAGCCCGGCCACGACCTGGTCGACGAGGCCGGCGGCCTGGGTGCCTTCATGAACTGGCCCGGACCCAGCTACACCGACTCGGGCGGCTTCCAGGTGATGAGCCTGGGCGCCGGTTTCCGGAAGGTCCTGTCCAGCGAGTTCTCCGGCGGGGTCAGCGCCCGCACCGCCTCCGGGGAGGACGACGCGGTCGCCGAGGGCAAGGAGCGCCTCGCCCACGTCGACGACGACGGCGTCACCTTCCGCTCCTTCATCAACGGCGACGTCCACCGCTTCACCCCCGAGATCTCCATGCAGATCCAGCACGGGCTGGGCGCCGACGTCATGTTCGCCTTCGACGAGCTGACCACGCTGATGAACTCCCGCCGTTACCAGGAGCAGGCGCTCGAACGCACCCGGCTGTGGGCGATCCGCTGCTTGGCCGAGCACGCGCGCCTGAGCTTCGAGCGCACCCACCGCCCCTACCAGCAGCTGTGGGGGGTGATCCAGGGCGCCCAGTACGAGGACCTGCGCCGGCAGGCCGCCCACGACCTCGGGGCCATGGAGGTCGACGGCTGGAGCTTCGACGGCTTCGGCATCGGCGGGGCGCTGGAGAAGGAGAACCTGGGCACCATCGTGGGCTGGGTGACCGATGAGCTGCCCGAGCAGCGTCCCCGTCACCTGCTGGGCATCAGCGAGGTCGACGACCTGTTCGTCGCGATCGCCGCCGGGGCCGACACCTTCGACTGCGTCTCCCCCTCCCGGGTGGCCCGCAACAGCGCCGTCTACACCCGCACCGGGCGCGTGAACCTCACCGGGGCGAGGTACCGCCGCCAGTTCGCCCCGATCGACGAGTCCTGCGACTGCTACACCTGCACGCACTACACCGCGGCCTATATCCATCACCTGTTCCGGGCCAAGGAGATGCTGTCCTCGACCCTGTGCACCATCCACAACGAGCGCTTCGTGGTGCGCCTGGTCGACGAGATCCGCGCCGCGATCCCCGCCGGTGACTTCGATGCCCTGCGGGAGGAGCGTACCGCCGCCTATTACGGCGCCCCGCGGTGACGGCGCGGTGAGCGAGGATGACGGCGCGGTGAGAAAGCAGGAGAGCGCCCCCGAGATCAGCACTGCCGTCGGGGCGGCCGTGGTGCTGCTGGCGCTGGCCGGCATCTGCGCCCTGCTGGCGTCCCATCTGCTGATCGGGGCGCTGCGCCTGGCCGCCGGGGTGCTGGCGGGGGCAGGCCTGGGGATGCTGGTCCTGCCGATCGCCCGCAGATGGCTGCCCCGGCAGCGCCGCCGTCTGCTGGCCGCAGCCCTCGCCCTGCTGGTCGCGGCGGCCCTGACCGTCCCGGCCGCGGTGGACAGCCGCACCCCTCCCCTCGAGGATCAGGCCGTGGCCGTCCTCGAACCCCTGGACGAGCACGACCACATCACCTCCGTCCCGGATCCGCCGGACCCGGCCGCCTCACCGGTGCTGATCCGCCGCGCCGACGGCAGCGCCCAGCTGCTGCGGGCAGGCCGTCTCGACCCTCTCGAGCCCGCGGACGGGGACGTGCTGGCCCTGTCGGCCGACGGCTCCCGGCTGCTGCGGATCGGCGAGGACAGCACTCGGGTGCTCGCCCTGCCCGAGGACTCCGCCCCGGTCCCGGAGGCCGTGCTGCCCGGTCAGGTGCTCGCCCTGGCCGATGACCGGGCCGTGGCCCGTGCCTGCGAGGACGAGACCTGCCGCCTCAGCGGCTACGACCTGGCAGCGGCGGCCGAGACGGAGGGACCGGCAGCGGGCACGGACGCCGACGACGAGGACGCCGAGGGCACGGACGCCGACGACGAGACCGCTCAGGGCGCGGACGCCGGGGGAGAGGCGACCGAGGGAGCAGATGCCGAGGAGGCCCTGCCGGCCGTGTGGACCGTCGGCGATGCCGCCGAGACCCGCGGACCGGACCCGGCCGGGACGCAGCTGCCCGCCGCGTCCGCGACCGAGCAGCCTCCCGGCCTGCTGGAGGCCACGCAGCTGACCGGGCTGGTGCCCGGCGTCCCCCTGCGCTTCGACCCCGCCCAGGGATGGCTCCAACTGGATCCGGCAACGGGCTTCCCTCTCGGCGAGGTCCTGGCCGGGCCCGAGCAGCACTGCCGGATCGCCGTGACCACCCCGGTCCGAGACGGAGCCTCCCTGCAGGAGACCGGGCCCCAGACGGTGAGCGTGTGCTCCGAGCCGGACGGGTCGATGACCGCCCGCGCCCACCGCGACGGCGCGATGCTCTGGGAATCCGCGCCCTCCCCGGCCGGGCAGTGGCAGGTGCGCCTGGAATCCGGGCGCGTGCTCGCCGTCGGCACCGAGGCCGGCGCCGACGTCCCCGGGGAGATCGTCGCCTCCTCGCAGCAGGCCGACTGGGGCGCCCCCGGCGGCACGGCCCTGCAGGAGGCGGACGCCCTGGTCGCCCGGCTCGGCATCGACGGCGACCGCATGGTCGCGGCCAACGCCACCGGGCAGCTGCTCGCCTACGACACCGCCGACGGCACCAACCTGTGGACCCTGCCGCTGCCCGAGCCCGAGGGGATGCACGGGGTCCTGGAGGCCGGCACCGTCGTGGCCCTCGATCGGCTCGACCGCACCCACCCCCTGCAGCCCCGCCACGGCCGGCGCCTGCGGATCGTGGACGCCGCCACCGGGCAGATCACCCAACAGGCCGTGGTCACCGACGAGGTCACCGCCCTGAAGGGTCTCAGCGGCGGACGCGCTCTGGTGACCACCGCGGAGCACACGCTGCTGCTGGGCCCCGTCCCCGCAGCGTGAGGGATTGGGCCCCGGCGGGTTCCGGCGGGCCCGGGCGTGCCCCGGCGGGCTCCGACGCCGCGAGGCATCCCGGACACGGCAGCGCCCCGCAGCGATGCTCGCTGCGGGGCGCCGATCCGCGATCAGGACTGGCTCAGGCGGAGAGCTTCTTCTTCGCGGTATCGAAGACCATCCAGGCACCGAAGGCCATGATGGCGATCATCACCAGCACCCGCAGGGCGTCGATCCCGGCGTTGATGCGGTAACCGTCAGCGGTCATGGCGGCAGTCGCCGGATCTCCCGACGCCGAGATGCCGAGGACGATCCCGACGATGAAACCGATGATCCAGCTGGTGATCACCGCGACGGGGATCGCCACGGCCACCACGATCCCGCCCACGCGGGCCTTCCCGCGCCCCATCACCGCGGCCATGATCGCCACCACCAGCACCGCGAGGCTCACGATCACGTTCGCGACCCAGAGCAGGAGGGTCACGAGGCTGCCGCCGAGGGCCATCGCCCCGAGGTCCTCACCGCCGGTGGCGAGCGTGTCGGCCATCAGGAACGAGGCCAGCGAGTTGCCCAGCCGGATCAGCAGCAGCAGGGCCACCCCGATCAGCAGGCTCATGCCCAGCATCCGCACCCGCGGCCAGTTCACGCCGTCGCCGGGCATGAACTGAGGCGTCGCGCCCACCGCGCCGGGGTAGCCGGCCTCCCCGGGGGAGCCGAAGGCGGGCTGCGCCGACTGCTGCCCCCAGGGATCAGAGGCCGGGGCCGGGCTGGGCTGCCCCCACTGCGGCTGCTCGGACTGGGGCGCCGGACTGGGCTGTCCCCACGGCTGGCCCTGGTCTGGCTGTCCCCACTGGGGCTGCTGCTGGTTCGGGTCCTCCGGCTGGCCCCCCTGGGGCTGCTGCTGATTCGGGCCCTCCGACTGGCCCCCCTGGGGCTGCTGGTTCGGGTCCGACTGGCCCCACTGCTGCCAATCGTTCCCCTGCGGTCCGTACCCCTGGCTCATGAGTCTCCTCGTCGTGGTGGTGGACGCGGCTGCGCCCCCGAACAGGCTATCCGTCCCGGGGCGCAATTCCGGTAACCACTTGGTTGCGGTCCAGCGCCTCAGCCTCAGCGCGGCAGCGGCGCGAGCCGGAAGGAGAAGGTCTCCTCCCGCGCCGACAGCACGTACTGCGGCAGCGGGAGAGGCCCGCAGGCGGCCGAGCCCACGCCGTGGAGGGCGGCGGAGACGGTCACCCAGGTGCGGCCGTCGGGGCGCAGCGCCCCGTCATGACGCTTCTCGTCGAGCTCCGCGGTCGACCACGGCCGCACCGCGAGCCCCAGGCCGCGCTCGGCGCGCAGCTCCAGACCGGCCCCGGCGCCCGCGGTGGTCCCGGCGCCCGAGCCCGGCCCGGTCAGGGTCGCCCGCACCACGCCGGCGCGGCTGCCGTTCTCCTGCGGGAACACGTAGGGGACCTGGAGATCGGCCACCGAGGAGGACCAGGTGCCGAAGGTGACCCCGCCCCCGGTGTCCGGGTAGCACTCGTGGGGACCGTACCCCTCGTACTCCAGCTGGTCCGGGCCCTGCGGCAGGGCCATCGTCCAGCCGATCCGGGGCAGCGGCAGGTCCTGCGGCCAGAACGCCGAGGGCGTGACCGTGACCTCGACGCTCGCGGCGCTCACATCCGCGCTCCAGCGCTCGATCACGTCGGCCCCCAGCGCGGAGCCGTCCAGACCGATCCGGGACCGGATCACCAGCACCGTGGGGTCCTGCGGATCCGCGTTGATGCCCACCAGGCGCCGACGGGCCACATCCAGCCCGATCCGCTTCCAGCGCGCCTCCAGCGGGTACCGGGTGCGGGCGCGCTCGTTGTCGACCGGGGCGCGGTACAGGTCCACCCCCGCCGACTCCACGGCGAGATCCCCCAGGCCCACCAGGCGGCCGAGATCATCGAAGCGGGCCGGCCCCAGCTGCCAGGAGCCGTCCTCGTCCCGCTGCGGGCTCTGGGCCACCGACATCGCGGGCAGGGCGGTGGCCAGGGCGTCTGCGTCGACGTGGTCGGCGGCGATGATCAGGTGATCGGCCGGGACCGGGCCCTGCGCCTCCCGGGTCAGCAGCCGCACCGTGACCGCCGGCCCGTCACCGGTGGGCAGCTCCACCTCGGCGGCCTCGCCCGGGGCGACCTCGGGCAGCTCGAGATGCTGCCAGCTGGCCTGCCCGTCCAACGACACCTCGGCCCGCAGATGCGACAGGTCCGAGAAGGCGTAGCGGTTGGTGATCCGCGCGAAGCCTTCGGAGACCTCCAGGCCGACAGGTGAGTAGTGGTGCTTGGCGTCCAGCAGCGCGGGGGAGGGGGTGCGGTCGGGCAGCACCAGACCGTCGGCCACGAAGTTGCCGTCGTGCAGCCGCTCGCCGAAGTCCCCGCCGTAGCCGTAGATCTCATTGCCCTCGGCGTCGCGGGTGACCAGGCCGTGGTCGATCCACTCCCAGATGAAGCCGCCGTGCAGCGCCGGATACTTCTCGGTCAGCTCCATGTACTCCTTCAGGGAGCCGGCCCCGTTGCCCATCGCATGGGCGTACTCGATCCACAGGAAGGGCTTGCCCAGGGCGGGTGGATCAGCGAAGACGTCGTCGTCGGCGTCGATCGCGAAGCTGCGCAGCATGCCGGTGAGCTTGGCCTGGTACTCCGGGGACAGGGAGCGCTGGCCGATCTGGGCGGACTCCTCGTGCGTGGAGTACATCAGCGAGAACACGTCCACGTAGTCGGCGCGGTAGTCCTGCTCGTAGATCACCGGGCGCGAGGGATCGGTCTCACGCACCGTCTGGACCATCGCCTCGGTGACCGGGCCGGAGGCCGCCTCGTTGCCGATCGACCACATGATGATCGAGGCGTGATTGCGGTCGCGGCGCACGAAACGCTGCGTGCGCTCGACCAGGGACGCTTCGAAGAGCGGGTTGCGGGCCGGACCCTCCGCGGCACCGGTGCCGTCCTCGCCCCAGGTGGAATCGGCATGGAAGCCGTGGGTCTCGAAGTCACCCTCGCAGATCACATACAGCCCGGCCTCGTCGCACACCTCCAGGAACCGCTGATGGGGCGGGTAGTGGGAGGTGCGCACGGCGTTGAGGTTGTGCTGCTTCATCAGCGCCACGTCGATGTCCTGGTTGTCCAGGTGCTGGGTGCGGCCGATGTGCAGGTCCACCTCGTGGCGGTTCACGCCCCGGAACACGATGCGCTCGCCATTGACCCGGAAGATCTCCCCGTCGACCTCGACCCGCCGGAAGCCCAGGCGCAGGGTCACCGTCTCGGCGCCGGTGGTCACGGTCGCGTCGTACAGATGCGGGTCCTCCGCCGACCACGGGCGCACCTCGCCCGCCTCGAGCGTGACGGTCCCGGGGCCGACGTCCTCGCGCAGGTCCAGGGCGGGCACCTCGAGCGTGGCCTCGATCGGGGCGCCGTCGGCGCCGTGGACGGTCACCTCCACGGTGCCCGTCCCGGTGGCGGGGTCGAAGTCGGTGACGGTGGCCAGGTCGTGGATCCCACCCGCCGGGCGCAGCAGCAGGTCCACGCTGCGGAAGATCCCCGACATCCACCACATGTCCTGGTCCTCGACATAGGTGTTCACCGACCACTGCACCACCCGCACATCCAGCTGGTGCTCGCCGGGGGAGGCCAGGGCCTCGGTGACGTCGAACTCCTGGGTCAGGCGGGACCCGGAGGTCACGCCGATCTCGGTGCCGTCGATCCAGACCTTCGCGGCCGAGTCCACGCCCTGGAAGCGCAGCAGGATCCGGGCGCCCGCCTCGAGCTGCTCGGCCCAGGCCTCCGGCACGGTCACGGCGCGCGAGTAGTGGCCGGTGGGGTTCTCATCGGGCACATGGGGCACATCGCGCGGGATCGGGTAGATGACGTTGGTGTACTGCGGGGCGCCGTAGCCCTGCAGCTGCCACAGGCCGGGCACCTGGATCTCGCCGGTCTCGCCCAGGTCCGAGCCATCGGCCCGGGTGCCGTAGCGGAACTGCCAGGTCCCGTCGAGGTTCAAGGCAGGGGCGTCGCTGCGCAGGTGGGCGCGGCCCGGCAGGCGGCCGCGCCCGGAGGGCAGCTCCTCCCACCAGATGTCGGTCGGATCGACGGTCGGCAGGGACGGGGTGCTCATCGGTGAGGCTCCTCCTGGAGTAGCGGACGCGGGGGCCCGGGGCCGGATGTCCGGATACGGGCCGGATGCTCGGATATGGGCCGGGTGCTCGGCCACGGGCTGGATGTTCGGACACGGGTCGGATGTTCAGCCACGGACCGAATGCTCGGGCACGGGGCGGTGGACGTGTGGCCGGGCAGCGGTTCGTGAACGTTCCCGACCCAGACTACCCGGTGTCTACGCCCGTGCCGAACGGCGGTGCATGTGGCTCGATGGCCCCGGCAGCTGAACGGCGGTGCATGTGGCTCGATGGCCCTGGCAGCTGAACGGCGGTGCATGTGGCTCGATGGCCCGGCGAGGAGCGAGCCAGGGAACCGGCCGCGACGATCGATCACGTTCCCGTACGGGTCTCGAGGCTGGTCGTGAGGCTGCCTCGTGGTCCGACGTGACGTGCCGATGTCCCGCTCTGACCGGGACGGTGTGATGGCGCAGGAGGAGTCGGCCCGGAAAGCGTGATCGCACCCCTCGATCCGCCCCCTCGATCCGCCCTCTCGATGCGTCCCCTCGATGCGTCCCCTCGATCCGCCCCCTTGATGCGTCCCCTCCGTTCACCCCACCGATGCGCCGCTCGATTCGGCAAGTTGCGCACCGAAAACTTCCAAGAGATGGAAGATTCTGGAGAGTAACTTCCTGGCGGCACTGTTTGGCGGCACTGTCTGGCGGCATATTTTCGCGTCGTGTTTGTGGCAGGGTCCCCCGACCCTCGCCAGTCACCCGTGCGGGGCGACCGGCTGACGCGCCGCCCCCGTCCCGAAGCGGCCGCCCAGTGCTTCGAGGCGGCCATCTCATGCTCCGGATCCTGTCGCGGGCCAGTTCCTGGGCCTGATCTCGACCTCGCCCGTCTCATCGCGGCCGGTAGACTCACGCCTCGTGACAGCTGAGCCGACCAGGTGGACCACCCACCCCCGTGACGCCGTGTCCGCACGCAAGGAGAACTACGAGCAGCTGCGGCGGGCCAGCACCTGGCGCCTGCTCGCCGCCACCAAGGCCCCCGCCGTGCTCGCGATCCTGCAGGCCGTATTCCCCGCCGGGGATCGTCGGCTGCCGCGCAGCGAACTGGTTGCCCGGGTCGGCACGCACCTGGCGCTGTTGCACGACGAGGACGCCGGCCCCGCCCACGACGCCGACACCGATGCCGACGCCGAGCCTGACACCGATGGGGGAGGCGACCGGGCCGAGAGACCGACCGCCCGCGGCGGCCGCAGCGCGGCCGAGTACGTCGACGCCTGGGTGCGCGAGGGCTACCTGACCCGGCGCGATGACCAGCAACACACGGAGACCACCTTCGAGCCGTCCCCGGCCACGATCGACGCGATCCAGTTCATCGTCTCCCTCGAGGAACACCGGCCCACCACCACCCAGTCGCGCCTGCAGCTGGTGATCCAGCAGTTCGAGCGGCTCGCGGAGGAGACCGAGACCGACCGCGATGTGCGCCTGGCCGATCTGCAGCGCCGCCGCGAGCGCATCGAGGCGGAGATCCGGGAGCTGGCCGAGGGGGAGCTGATGCTGCCCAGCGCCGAGGCCTCGGTCGACAAGCTGCGCGACATCCTGCAGATCGCCGGCGAGCTGTCCGGGGACTTCTTGCAGTACCGCGAGGATCTGCGGGCCGTGGACCTGCATCTGCGCGAGCAGATCCTGTCCCCGGAGGGCTCGCGCGGAGAGATCCTCGAGCAGCTGCTGGCCGGTGATGACCTGCTGGGCCAGTCGAGCGTGGGCCGCACCTTCACGGCCTTCTTCCGGATGCTCAACGACCCCGTCCAGACCCGCGCCACCCAGGAGCTGGTGGACCGGCTGCTCGAGCGCGACTTCGCCCGCTCCTTGACCCGTACCGAGCGCGAGCGCCTGGCGAATGTGTTCAGCGACCTCTACGAGCCGGCGCAGGAGGTCCTCGACGTCAAGACCGAGCTGTACCGCTCCCTGGCCCGCTTCGTGCGCTCCCAGGACTTCCGCCAGCACCGGGTGCTGCTGGAGGCGCTGCGGGAGGCCCAGGGGGTGGCCCTCGCGCAGAAGGACGAGGTCTCCACCCGCGCCCCGTTCCCGCTGGAGCTGGACCTGTCGCGGGTGGCGATGTCCTCGGTCTCCCAGCACCGGCTGAAGGACCCCACCGACCCCGGTGCGCCCGATGTGGCCGAGGTCCACGATGCCACCGCGCTGAGCGTCGAGGTGCTCGAGGACCTGGTGCGCAGCAACGACATCGACATCGTCGGCCTGACCGGGCACATCAACGATGTGCGCGGGGCCGCCGGCCAGGCCTCGCTCTCGGACGTGCTGCGGGCCCACCCCGCCCAGCAGGGCCTGGCCACGGTGATCGGGCTGATGTTCCTGGCCACCAACCACGCCCAGCGGCGCGAGGGCTCCTCCGAGATCGTCACCTGGCGCGAGCTGGACGGTAAGGACTACGCCGCCCGGGTGCCCACCTTCTTCTTCCTCGACGACGTGCCGGTGGAGTGAGTCAGGGGCCTGCGCCCGATGATCCGGCGCGCCTGCGGGCACAGGGGGTCGAGGGGGCTGTGTCAGGGCGAGGCGAGCTCGATGAGTTCAGCGGGTACGAAGATTCCGTGGTGAGATGTGCGGATCGCCGGAATTGCAAGGATGAGGACATGTCGCACAAGCAGTCAGCACAGGAGTGGGCGCGAACTGCGCATCTGCCGTATCCGCCGCGGTGGGGGCAGATCGAATCCGAGCTCCTGGCAAGAGCGGGCCGGCCGCCCGGGTCCACCGTTGTGCAGATCGTGGCGCTGTGCGTGGTCCTCGCGCTTCTGCTGGTCGGATATGGAGCGGCCGGGATCGGTCTCGTAGTCATCATGGTGTCTGATCACCCCATGGACTCAGGCGTCGTGGGGCTGTTGCAGATCGTGTACGTGTTGGCCGTGGCGATGCCGCTGTCCCTCCTGCCCCCTTGGATCGAGGAGCGCAAGCGCGGCGCGGTCTCTCTGGCAGTGTCCGTCGCGTCGGGTGCGGCATCATTGGCCGCCTACCTCATCCTTCGCGCTGAGCCCGATAAGGGCGAGCTCGGATGGATCCCCTTGGAGCTGCTCCTCGCCATCGCGACGGGATTCGGTGTGTTCCTGGTCATCCTGATCGCGTCCGGACCTGGTCGCAGACGGCGACTCTCGCCGGTCATCCGCATGCGCACTTTGCTGAACCCGCGGAACGAGATGCACTACGCGCAAACACGCGCGAAAGCACTGGAGATCCTCTTCGAGCGCAGCGACGTCCCTCTTGACGAGGAAGCCAGAGATGAACTGCTGAACCTGAAGCTGGGCGAGTGGTGCCGTTTCGACGATCCTGAACGAGATTGAGGCCCCCGCCGACCAGACTGACCAGGCCGACCAGGCCGACCAGGTGTTCGTGGTGGCCGGTCCGCAGCCGGCTCCGCCTGCCCGTCGACCCCGGTGATCACGCCGTGCACGGCAGCTGCCCGTTCTCACCCCGACGCGGGCAGCAAACCACCGGAGCTGTCACCCTGGCGAGCTGCGCGATGAGCCGGCCGCCTGCTCAGCAGGCCGTCAGCACTCCTCGAGCTGTGCCAGCGGTCGGGCCGCGGCCTGCCGCAGCAGGTCGAGATCGGCGCCGAACTCGCGGATGCGGCAGCCCCGTCCGTTGGGTTTGATCGCGATGCCCTCCGCCTCCCAGTGGGGGAGCGCGCGGGCGAGCAGCGGATGGTCGCCGTGGCTGTTGGTCACCCGCCACCACGGCACGCTCCCGCCCCATTCGCGCAGGATGCGGCCCACCAGCCGAGGGCCGACGCCGACGATGGCCCCCACCTCGCCGTAGGCGGCCACTCGGCCCGGCGGGATCGCCTCGACCACCCGCAGGACCCGCTCGATCGTGACGTCGTCCATGCGGACGCGGGGCTGGTCAGAGCTCATGCACTTCAGTCTGACATCGCCCCGAACCGGGGGCTCAATCGGCGCAGATGTCACTCATTGTTGGTCGCGCGTTCACTGCGTCTCATGACGGTGGGCTCGGACTGGTGAGGAAAACATCCAGGTCGTGACGTCCTCAGATGATGTGGGTCGAAGTGAGGTCCTCGTACCGCAGGGGAAATACCCCCGTGACCTGCAAGCCTTGACGTATGTGTGAACGCGCGCACATACTGAAGCGGTCCGGCTGCACAGGTGCAGCCATCGGGCGAAGGGTCGTGCAGGCCGCACGGGGCCGGAGAACCTGAAGACGCTGATGGGGGCCACTCAATGGTGACTGCTCCGCAACCGTGTGCATTGCCCACGGGATGCGCCAGATTCGACCGTTCGCCGGAATGTCACGACCAGATATGGGCATACCGATGCCGCTGGAAGGTGTGGAACGTGAGCCACAGACCGTTGCCGAACCGCAATTGTTCCGCAGAGCCGCGTTCCTACGAACTCATGGGAGCAGAGCATGTCCGCACGGACCGGGCTTGAGATGACGCGAACCCTTCCGGAAGAGGCCACGGTCCGGCCGGCTCCTGTCCGTCCGTCCCGTTGGAGCCGTCTGCGCCGCAGCCTGCGCAGCAACTGGCAGCTGTACCTGCTGGCCGCGCCGGCACTGATCTTCTTCCTGATCTTCAACTACGTTCCGATGTACGGAGCGCAGATCGCCTTCAAGGACTTCATCGCGTCCCAGGGCATCTGGGGGAGCGACTGGACAGGCTTTAAACACTTCGAGCGGTTCTTCGACTCTTTTTACTTCTGGCGTCTGCTGCGCAACACACTGGTCCTCAGTGTCTACCAGGTCATTCTATTTCCTCTGCCGATCATCCTGGCGCTCGCGCTCAATGAGGTGAAGAACGTCTTCTTCAAGCGTTTCGCGCAGACGCTCACCTACGCTCCGCACTTCGTATCTCTGGTCGTGGTCGTAGGTATGCTGTTCGCCTTTCTCGATCCCCGGACCGGTCTGGTGAACCATGTGATCGGATTCGTGGGTCTGGGACCGATCCAGTTCATGCAGGACCCCGACTGGTTCCGGCATCTGTACGTGTGGTCGGGCGTGTGGCAGACGCTCGGCTGGAGCACGATCATTTATCTCGCTGCACTGGCCGGGGTGAACCCCGAGCTGCACCAAGCGGCGGAGGTCGACGGCGCGAACCGGTTGCAGCGGATACGTCACGTGAACATCCCAGCGATCATGCCCACGGTAATGGTGTTGTTCATCCTCGACTTCGGAAGCTTCATGTCGGTCGGTTTCGAGAAGGTCCTGCTGATGAACAACTCGTTGAACTCTTCGACCTCCGATGTGATCCAGACCTTCGTGTATGAGACCGGGCTGCTCCAAGGGCAGTACAGCTACGCGGCCGCAGTGGGCCTGTTCGACTCCGTCATCAACATCATTCTCCTGGTCGGTGTGAACCAGCTGGCGCGCAGGTACTCCGAGAACAGTCTGTGGTGAACCATGAGAACGAAGAACGAGACAGTCAAGGACGACAAGCACCGGATGGACGGCACCCGTGTCGTCCACAAGGCCGTCGCGAGCCGTGACGACCGCTGGTTCGACCGGATCAACACCGCGTTCCTGATCGGCGTGGTCCTCGTGATCGGCTATCCGTTGTGGTTCGTGCTGATCGCCTCGATCAGCGATCCCCAGGCAGTCGAGTCCGGGAAGGTCTGGATCTGGCCGGTCGACTTCACCATCGATGGGTACCTGAGGGTCTTCGCCGAGAACTCGATCTGGATCGGGTACCGAAACACCATCGTCTATACCCTCGTGGGCGTCGCTCTGCACCTGTGCCTGGTGCTGCCATGCGCCTACGCCCTCTCACGCCAATACATGGCCGGCCGTACAGCGGTCACCTGGTACATCCTTTTCACCATGCTGTTCTCGGGCGGTATCGTCCCCACGTATCTGGTGGTCAAGGATCTCGGGATGCTGGATACCATGTGGGCGGTGGTCGTCCCGGGAGCGGCGGGTGCGTGGTCGATCCTCGTGGGACGGGCCTTCTTCAAACAGACTGTGCCCAACGAACTCGCCGAATCAGCGAAAGTCGACGGCGCCAGCGATATCCAGATTTTCTTTCGGATCGCGATCCCGCTCTCCGCACCGATCATCGCGACGCTGGCCCTATTTCACGGCGTCGGGCTATGGAACGAATATTTCAAGGCCCTCATCTATCTCTCGGAGCGGGACAAATTTACGCTGCAGCTGGTGCTGCGAGAGCTTCTGGTCGTCTCCCAGGAGGCGTCGCAGGGAGAAGCGGGCTCAGCCGATTCACTTGTCGAACAGCAGCGTTTGGCATCACTCATCAAATACGCCGTGATGATCGTGGCATCCCTACCACTGCTCATCGTCTATCCATTCCTCCAGCGCTTCTTCACGCAGGGAGTGCTGATCGGTTCGGTCAAGGAGTGAGCCGCAGATGACCAGCACCGTTCAGGGAACTACCCGACGCACAGGCCCGCCCAGGGCCGGCATCGACTCCCTGCTGCACTGGATCGTCCGGCTGGTGTGGCTGAACGTCTGGTGGATGGCACTGACTCTGCTGGGCGGGATCGTGCTGGGCATAGGCCCTGCCACGGTCGCAGCGCACGTGACCGGTGAGCGCTGGGCTCGTGGCGAGAGCGACCTGCCTGTGGGACGCCTCATGTGGGAGCAATGGCGGCGCCACTGGCTGCGGAGCAATGCCGTTGCTCTCCTGGCCGCCGCCCTGATCGGTGCACTGCTGGCCACCTGGTGGCTCTCTCGTGGTCAGGGCCCGGTCCCGGCGGCCATCACCCAAGGGCTGGTCATGCTCGGTCTGCTCCTGATGGCAGCAACTCTGCCACACCTGCCCTGGGTGACTGCATTCGCGGCCACTGCACCGGTCCGCCGCCTCTCCCACGTGTTCGTGACGGCTCTGTCCGTCGGCATCGGCCGCCCGATCCTGACACTTGTGCTGCTGGTGATCGTCCTCGGTTGGCCAGCAGCCCTGATCGCCATGGGGTGGCCCGGACTACTGCCGGTGGCCGGCGCCAGCGTTCCGATCGCCGCCTGCGCCCACTGTGTTCACCGTACCCGCCGTCTGCTGACCGCACCCGACGAGAACGCCACGAACCCATCCGGTAGTCACGATGAAAGGACACGATGACCATGCGCCCCATGACCCGACGAAGCGCGCTCGTCTCCGGGGCGGCGCTGGCCTCCACGGCCGTGCTCAGCTCTTGCGGAGGCAGCGACGATGACGCCGAGACTCTTGACAAGATCGCCAATCCCGACGAGAACATCAATCCCGAGGGGATGCCCATCGTCGACGAGCAGGTGACGATCACCTTCATGAGCGCCCGGCCGACCACGACCGCCGAGGACTGGAACGATGTCTCCGCGGTCAAGGCGGCCGAGGAGCTCACCAATGTTCACGTCGACTTCGGGCTGGTGCCCCAGGACGGCGCCGCTGAACGGCGGAACCTCGCTCTGACCAGCGGAGATTACCCCGAAGCTTTCTACCGGACCGGGCTCGGTACGGGGGACATCGCCAAGTACGGCGAGCAGGGAACGTTCATCCCTCTGAATGATCTGCTGGACGAGTACATGCCCAACCTCACGGCGATCCTGGATGATAACCCGTCCATCCGTGAGGGCCTCACCTTCCCCGACGGCAACATCTATACATTGCCGCAGATCTACGATCCGGAATTCCTGGGAATGCGGTACATGTTCAAGCTCTGGGCGCGCCAGGATTGGCTCGACGACTTCGGGATGGACGCACCCGAGACCCTCGAGGAGTACGAGGCCTACCTCGAGGAGGCCGTGGGCACGATCGATGGGGCCATCGGACTGGCTGACGCGGTGAACCTCAACGATGCACTCGCCTGCTTCTACGGCAGTTTCGGGGTAGCCAACAAGGGAACGGCCGCCGGGCCGGTGGATCTCGACCCGGATACCGGGAAGGTGCGCTACTTCCCGATCACCGACGACTACCGGGAACTGATGGAGTACCTCCATGGTCTCTACAGCAAGGGGTTGATCCTCGACGACATCTTCGCCTCGGACCGGGCCAAGTTCAACACGTACGGTACCGATGGCCAGTTGGCCAGCTGCGCGACCCAGACCCCGGCCGGCTTCTTCGGTGAGGAGGGTGAGAGCTACATCCCTCTGCGTCCGCTGACCAGGAACGCGGACGACGAGCCGGTATGGCATGCGGTACGTTCCGAACTCGCAGGAATTGGACAGTTCGCGATGACGGATCGGTGCGAACATCCCATCGAGCTGGCCCGCTGGATGGACTTCTGGTTCAGCGAAGAAGGCGCCCGTATGTTCTTCATGGGCGTCGAGGGTGAGAGTTTCGAGGACGTTGACGGCCGCTACGAGCTGCTGCCCGAGATCACCGACGGCAAATCCATCGACGACGGCCTGAAGCCGCACGCGCTGTACATGGGTGGCAGCTACCCGGGGTGGGCCACCGACGAGTGGTTCCGCGGGGTTGAGAACACGCCCCAGTCCATCGAGGGATCCGAACTCGTGTCCGAGTATGCGATCGACGACGTCTGGTCGGCATTCACATTCACCGCTGAGGAATCGGACATGCTGGCCAGCGTCGGCACTGACCTCGGCAAATACCTGGACGAGTCACGCAGCGCATTCATCACCGGTCAGCTGCCGCTGTCGGAGTGGGACACCTTCGTGACGACGCTCGAGGACATCGGGCTCTCCGACTTCATGGAGGCGCAGCAGGCCGCCTTCGACCGCCGCCAGTAAACATGCATTGAGGACGCGCGAGAACGGGTCACGCTCAGCAGCCCGACCCGATCCGGAAAGGACTATTCCCATGCGAGCGATCACCCGTCGAACCGCCCTGGCCTCCGGTGCCGCGGTGGCCGCCGGCGTTGCCCTCACCTCCTGTTCGGGCGGCGACCGCGACGCCAACGATGAGTTCCAGGAGAAGGTCGAGAACCCTGATGACAACGTGATCACCGACACCGATGACCGGCGGATCGTGAAGAAGAAGACCGAGATCACCTTCATGAGCGGTAGGCCGCCCACGACGGCCGAGAACTGGGATGACGTCGCCTGTGTCGCGAAGGCCGAGGAGATCACGGGTCTTCACATCAACTGGGGTCTCGTGCCCTCTGAGGGCGTCAGCGAAAAGAGAAATCTGCAGCTCGCGAGTGGTGATTACCCCGGAGTCTTCTACCGCACGGGGGTCAGCTCTGGCGACATCGTGAAGTACGCTAATCAGGGGTCCTTCATGCCCCTTGATCAGCTTATCGAAGATTTCATGCCAAACTTCCAGGCAGTCATGGACCGGAACGAAGGGGTGCGTGAGGCCATCACGTTCCCCGACGGGAAAATCTACACGCTCCCACAGGTGTATGACAAGGATTTCGCGGCGATGCGTCACCCCAAGAAGATGTGGGTGCGACGGGACTGGCTCGACGAATACGGAATGAGTGTCCCCGAGACTCTCGATGAGCTCGAAGAATACCTTCGCGAGGCGGTAGGCAGACGAGACGACGTGGTCGGCATCGCGAATAATGGTGTCGGCTCCGTGATCGAGGCGCTGCTGGGTACTTTTCAGGTCGGGAACAACGGCCCGGATGTGGGCAACGTCGATCTAGACCCCGACAGTGGCATGGTGCGCTTCTATCCGGCGGCCGACGGCTACCGCGATCTCCTCGAACTGCTGCAGCGGTTCTATGCCGATGGTCTGATCATGGAGGATCTTTTCAGTGTTGACGCGCAGCGTGTCAACACTCTTGGCAGCAATGGGCTCGTGGCCTGTTCCACCACCCATGCACCTGTGGGCTTCTTCGGGGCAGAGGAGGGGGAGAAATATGTGGCTCTGCCGCCCCTGAAACGGCAAAGCAGTGATGAGACCCCAACCTGGAACGTGATTCGACCTGAAGTCCCCACGATCGGAAACTTCGTGATGACCGATCGCTGTGAGAACCCGGTCGAGGTGGCTCGCTGGATGGATTTCTGGTACGGCGATGAGGGGGCGACGGCCTTCTTTCTCGGGGTCGAAGGGGAGAGTTACGAGGAGGTCGATGGCGAGCTCGAGCTGCTCCCGGAGATCACCAAGGGAAAGACTATTGACGAAGCTCTCAAGCCGTACGCGCTGTACCTGGGCGGCGGCTACCCCGGATACGCCACCGAGAAATGGGTCCGAGCCATCGAGACCTCGGATCAGGCGCTCGAGGCGGTCAACATGCTCAAGCCGCACGACATTGAAGAGGTGTGGCCCGCATTCACCTTCACGGAAGACGAATCTGACTTTCTGTCGACCACAGGAAATGATATCAGCAAGTTCGCCGAAGAAGGCAGAGCTGGGTTCGTCACCGGTGAAAGATCTATCTCGGAGTGGGAGTCCTACGTCCAGCAGTACGAGCAGATGGGTATCGAGGAATATCTGGAGATCCACCAGACGGCGTACGAGCGCCGTCGGTGACTGGACCCATCGGGGTCACTACCGGATCACGCGCGCCGGCGACCCATGAGGGATCCAAACGAAAGGAATCGATTATGACGTCGCCCATGACCCGACGGTCCGTCCTCGCGTCCACGGCTGCGCTCACCACAGCAGCTGCCCTCGCATCGTGTGGGGCCGATGATGACGGGAACGAGGTCCAGGAGAAGATCGACAACCCTGGCGATAACATTAACGCCGAAGGCCTGCCGATCGTTGAAGAGCAGGTCACGCTCACTTTCATGAGCGGTCGAGGACCGACCACTGCCGAGGACTGGAACGAGGTCGGCTGCATGAAAGAGGCCGAGAAGCTGACCAACATTCACGTCGACTTCGGACTCGCTCCATCGGATGGTGTGGGAGAGAAGAGGAACCTCGCGCTGACCAGCGGAGACTACCCAGAGGTCTTCTACCGTACCGGAATCCCCGCCGGAGACATCGCGAAGTATGGCGAACAAGGCACATTTGTGCCCTTGAATGACCTCATGGATGAGTACATGCCGAACCTGACGGCGATCATGGACGACAATCCTACGATCCGCGATGGGCTCACCTTTCCTGATGGGCACATCTATTCAGCGCCCCAGATCTACGATAAGGACTTCGTGGGGATGCGGTACATGTATAAGTTATGGGCGCGCCAAGACTGGCTGGATGATTTCGGTATGGATGTTCCGCAGACACTGGACGAGTACGAGGCGTATCTCGAAGAAGCGGTGAACACTGTTGACGGCGCGATCGGGATCGCCGATGCCTCGAAATTCGGTGATACATTGGCGTGCCTGTACGGAAGTTTTGGGGTCGGGAACAAGGGGACTGCGGCTGGGAAAGTCGACCTGGACGAGGGCAGTGGCGAGCTCCGGTATTTCCCGATAGCGGACGAATACCGTGAAATGCTCGAATATTTGAACGGTCTGTATGGTCGAGGGTTGATCCTCGAGGATATTTTCTCGATCGACCGAGCAAAATTCAATACGTTCGGTACGGACGGACTGCTCGCAAGCTGCGCGACGCAGACTCCGGCAGGCTTCTTCGGAGATGAGGGTGATAACTATGTCCCTCTTCGCCCGCTGACGAAAACGTCCGGGGACGCCCCGGTGTGGCATGCAGTGCGTTCGGAGCTCGTGGGGGGCGGAAACTTCGTGATGACGGATCGGTGTGAGCATCCGATCGAAGCTGCGAGGTGGATGGACTTCTGGTACAGCGAGGAAGGTGCTCGAATGTTCTTCATGGGCGTCGAGGGGGAGAGCTTTGAGGAAGTCGACGGTCGGTATGAGCTTCTCCCAGAGATCACCGACGGGCAGTCCATCGGCGATGGACTGAAGCCGTACGCCCTGTACGGGGGTGGGAGCTACCCCGGATGGGCGACGGATAAATGGTTCCGCGGCGTTGAGAACACGCCGCAGGCGATCGAGGGTTCCGAGCTCGTGAAAGAATATGCGATCGACGATGTGTGGCCGGCATTCACATTCACCGCAGAAGAGTCGGAGATGATGTCCACGATCGGAAATGATATCGACAAGTACACTGATGAATCTCGCGATGCGTTCATCACTGGCCAGATGGCGCTGTCGGAATGGGATGACTATGTGCAGACCTTGGAGGAGATCGGTTTACCGGAGTACATGGAAGCACAGCAGGCAGCCCATGAACGGCGTGGGTAGAGGACGTGGCAGTGAGGAGTGCGCACGGGTGCCGCGGGTGACGAGGCCCGGTCGCCGCGTGCCGGTCCACTGCGACGTTCGCCGGTGATGAGCACAAGAGGAGTCGATGACCATGCAACCCCTTACCCGACGCACCGTACTTTCCTCGACGGCCGCCTTCGCAGCCACTGCGGCACTGAGCTCCTGTGACGGGAGCGGAGGCGACAGCGAGGCCCAGGAGAAGATCGACAACCCCGACGACAACATCAATGCCGAGGGCATGCCGATCGTCGACGAGAAGATCACGGTGACCATGATGACCCGGCGCAGTCCTGACACCGCGGAGGACTGGAACGAGGTCGCGTCGATGCAAGAGATGGAGCAGATCTCCAATATTCACATCGAGTGGGGGCCGATCCCCTGGGAGCAGCACGAGGAGAACCGCAATCTCGCGATCACCAGCGGTGACTACCCGGAAGTGCTGCACAGGACCGGTATGAATGCGGTCGACATCGCACAGTACGGCGAGCAGGGGACGCTGATTGTGCTCAACGACGTGATCGACCAGTACATGCCGAACCTGACTGCCCTGCTCGACGAGAACGAGGACATCCGGAAGGGTCTCACCTTCCCTGACGGGAACATCTACTCGCTCCCCACGATCTACGATCCGGACTTCGATGCGCTGAATATGCAGACAAAGATGTGGGTCCGCCAGGACTGGCTCGACCAGTTCGGGATGGATCCGCCGAGCACGCTCGAGGAGTTTGAGGCGTACCTGGTGGAGGTGAAGAACGGCGACCCGAACGGCAACGGTGAAGCCGATGAGATCCCCTACTCCGCCGGCAATCCGGATCAGTTCGTCCAGTTGTTCCACTCCACGTTCGGCATCGCCACCAGGGGGCTGTCCTCCGGGTACATCGATGCCGACGAATCCGGAGCACTGCGTTTCTGGCCCACCGCGGACGGGTACCGGGACGAACTGGAGTATCTGCAGCGGCTGTACGCCGACGGACTCATCCAGCAGGACATCTTCACCACCGATGCGGCGAGCTACAACACCCTCGGGCAGGAGGACGTCTTCGGGGCAGCCGCTGGCCAGTCTCCCTCAGCCTATTTCGGTTCCGAGATCGGGGAGAACTATATCGCTCTGCCGCCGCTGAGGCGGACGGCAGGCGATGACATACCGGCATGGAACATGGTGTATTCCCCGCTCAAGTTCATCGGACAGTTCGTGGTGACGGATCGAGCCGAGCATCCGATCGAGATCTGCCGCTGGGCTGATTACTTCTACGGCGACGAAGGCGCTCGCCTGTTCTTCATGGGCATCGAGGGCGAGAGCTACGAGGAGACCGAGGACGGCTACGAGCTCCTCGAACACATCACCGACAACCCCGACGGGCTCAGCGTCAACGAGGCACTGCGGCCATACGTCACCTACCTCGGCGGCAGCTACCCGGGTCTGGTCTTGGAGGACTACTTCCGGGGGACGGAGAGCAGTCCTCAGGCACGGGAGGGAACCGACGTGGTCGCGCCGCACCAGACCGAGGAGGTCTGGCCGCTGTTCACGTACACCGCGGAGGAGGCCGGTGAGTTGTCGAGCATCACGCTCGACATGAACAAGCTCGTCAGCGAATCGCAGGCGAAATTCATCACCGGCGAGATGTCGATGTCCGAGTGGGACACCTACGTCGGGCAGTTGGAGCAGATGGGCCTCGACCGTTATCTCGAAATTCAACAGGAGGCGTACGACCGATACCGCGGCTGACCTCGCTGCGTGTAGGAATCAGGCGCGCGATGCGGTCGCCGCGATTGCCCACCCCGGTGTGCTGCGACGTTGAATATATCTATGGAGGAGTTGTTGTTCGTGACATCCACTGATCATAGTCACCAGGTGCCGATCCGCGTCGGTATAATTGGGGCCGGCCTTCGGGGTGCGGCCTATTTCCGTAACATCCCGACCGATCTCGCGGATGCGGTGAGGCTGGTGGCGATCGCCGATCCGAGTGCCGACAAGCGCGCCGCCTTCGCGGAGATGTTCGCGGCCGAGGGCGCGTTGCCGACCGGTTATGAGGACGGCGTGGAGCTCTTGGAGAATGAGCAGCTCGATGCTGTCGTGGTGACCAGCCCCAACTACCAGCACGTCCCCTACGCGAATGCCGCGATGTCGCGTTCCCTGCCGGTCATGCTGGAGAAGCCGGTGGCCACGACAGTCGATGACATGGCCACGCTTTGGGACGCGTACGAGAACCGTCCGGGCGGGCAGGTCGTGGTGGGGTTCGTCCTCCGCTACACGCCCTTCTACAGTCGGATCCGGGAGATCATCGAGTCGGGGCGTCTGGGGGAGATCCTGTCGATCCAGACCGATGAGAACCTCGGCACCGGGCTGACCATGGTCCAGTACCGCGGCTGGAGGCAGGACACGTCACTCTCGGGTGGCTGGATGCTCGAGAAGTGTTGCCATGACATGGACATCCTCAGCTATCTCCTGGGCAGCCGGCCCACGCGGGTGTTCTCCATGGCCTCCGCGCTGCACTTCCGTCCGCGCCCCGAGTCCGAGCAGCTGGAGCGCTTCCAGCCCGCAGCGGGCTCCGGCGAGATCGATTTCGGTGATACGGCGACCAATGAGGCGCTACGAGACACCATGCAGCACTCTCCGTACGGTCCGTCGAACCTTCCTGACCGGCAGGTGGCCACGATCGAATTCGAGAACGGCACTCAGGCGACGTTCACGGCTGTGATGGCACAGCCGCGCACCACACGCCGCATCCGCGTCTTCGGCACAGAGGGGTTGCTCGAAGGGGACATCTCCGCCAAGAGCATCACGCTCTCCTTCCCAGACCCGGCTGGCGGCAAGGGCACCAGCGAGGAGCAGATCGCCGTCGTGTCCGGCAGCAGCGGGCACAACGGGGGCGACGAGGTGCTCGGAGACACCTTCTGGCATCTGGCAGCAGGGGAGGACCGGGCCCCCCGGGCGGGGGTCGCCGAGGGCATCGACGCGGCACTGACGGCGCTCGCCCTGCAGCGGTCGGCCGAGTCAGGTGCGCCGATCAACATGGAGGATCTGCGCGCCGAGGTCTTCGGTGCCGCCAGAGCCCCCGAGCGCCCCAGTCCACGCCTGTCCTGAGGAGAGCATCCATGACTTCATCGCTCCGAACCGAAGCGCCGAGTCGGGACGACCTGCGCGCCTCCTTCGATGCCCTGATCCGGGCTCGTGGCACACCCCTGGTCATCGCGCACCGGGGGACGACCCTGGGAAGCTTCCCCGACAACACGTTGCGCTCGGCCACCGGTGCCGTGCTGTCCGGGGCGGACGTCGTCGAGATCGACGTCATCGCCTCGTCTGACGGGGAGTACTTCCTCTTCCACACCGGCTACGAGAAAAGGCACTTCGGGGAAGACTTCGATGTCCGTACGCTGAGCAGCGCGGAGCTGGCGGCGAAGCGCTTCGTGTGGCAGGGCGGCCCCGAGAAGCCGGGTGTCGAGAAGCTCGCCGATCTGCTCCACGGGCTGCCCCATACCTGGTTCAACATCGACCGCTCCTGGGGGCTGTGGCCGGGGCTGCTCGATGAGCTGGCACGGCTGGGTGTCGCGGATCGAGTGCTGCTCAAATCGCCTCCGAAGCCCGAGGCGCTCGCTGCGCTCGCGAAGCATCCGGTTCCCTTCCTCTACTTCCCGATCGTCCGCACCCCGGAGGAACTCGAGCAGGTGGAGGCGTTCGAGGGGCTGCACCTGATCGGCGCGGAACTGCTCGCCTCGACGCCTGCGGACGCCTTCGCGGATCCGGCCACGATCGCCGAGGTCGCTGCGCGGTACCCCCTGATCCTGCTCAATGCCTTGAACCTCGAAAATGGTGCCCGGCTCTACCTCGACAAGAGTGACGAGACCTCGCTGATGGTCGCCCCCGAAGCCGGGTGGGGCCGTCTGGTGGAGGCCGGGGCCACCGCGATCCATACTGACTGGCCGCACGTGGTGCGTCAGTTCCTGCGCGAACAGATGCTTCGGACATGAGGGCTGTGACGACCCAGAGCTGCCTGGTGCCCGCCCCGCAGGGGTGCGTTGCGAGCGTGCCAGGCCGCGCAGGAAAGCACGCTATAAGTGGGGCATGATGGACACCCCCGAGCCGCACCCCAGGCATCCTGCCACCATGGCCGAGGTCGCCCGCGCGGCCCGAGTTTCGCGGGCGACCGTGTCGCGGGTGCTCTCCGGGGCGGTGGAGGTCTCACCGGAGACGAGGTCCCGCGTTCTCGAGGCCGTCGATCAGCTGGGGTACGTGCCGTCGATCGGTGCGCAGCAACTGGCGGCAGGCAGGTCGCAGTCGATCGGTCTGCTGATCAGGGACTCGCGTAACCCTGTATATGGGCTGCTCCAGTCGCAGGTGCAGAAGTGGGCCGATGAGTTCGGTCTGCACGTGGTCACGGCCATGCCGACTTTCTACCGGGGGGCGCATCAGGAGACGACGGCTCTGCGCCAGCTGATCGGGATGCGGGTGGGCGGCTTGCTGATCGCCAGCGGCGTGGTGCGCACCGAGGACCTCCAGCAGTTCCTGCCCACGGTTCCGGTGGTGTCGGTGGGCCGCCCTGAAGAGCACCCGGGGGTCTACGGTGTCAGCTACGACGAGCGGGACAACGCCACCCAGATCGCACACGCGGTCTATGACCACGGGCATCGGCGCATCGCGGTGCTGGTGCCCCGGTCGGACAGATCACTGGCGGAGAACATCCGTGGTGAGGTCGCAGCGAGCGTGCTGGAGGAGCTGGGATGCGACGTCACCAGGATCCAGCTCCGGCTGCTCGGCGTGGGTGGTGAGGGCAATGCAGAGCTGCTCAAGCTGATCCGGGCGGATGCCGTCACCGCAGCAGTGTTCCCTGCAGACCGGCGAATGCTCCACTTCGTCGACCATGCACGGCGCGTTGGCGTTCACGTTCCGCGCGACGTCTCGGTGATCGGATGTGACGGGGTGCTCGAAGGGCTCTCGTACATGGAGCTGGCGAGCCTTCGGATCCCGGTCGAGCTGGTCAGCCGCAGGGCCGTGGAGGTGATCGCGTCGATGCTCGAGAGCCCAGGCGAGGTCGAGATCATGCATGAGTCCTACACGGGAACGCTGGAGCTGGCCAACAGCCTCGTGAAGCGTGAGGCGGGATGATCGCGGACGGGGGATGTGCTCGAGCATCTTCTTGCGACATCCTGGTAGCCCTTATGTCCCTCATAAGTTACGGTCGCGGTCATGGTCATCACCGGACTCGTCCTCGGCGCCGTGCTGGGCTACGTGCTGCAGCGCTCACGCTTCTGCGTCACCGGCGCCTTCCGTGACATCTACCTCTCGCGCTCGACGCGCTACTTCACCCCCTTCCTGCTCGCCATCGCGATCCAAGCCGTCGGGGTCGCCGCCCTGACCGGTGCCGGCGTGCTCGCCCCCGAGGCCGCGTCCTTCGCGCCGCTGGCCGTGATCGGCGGGGGACTGCTGTTCGGCGTGGGCATCATCTACGCAGGCGGCTGCGCCACCGGCACCTACTACCGCGCCGGAGAGGGCCTGATCGGCTCCTGGGTGGCGCTGATCTTCTACGCCCTGCTCGCTTCGGTCATGAAGCATGGCCCGCTGGCCGCGTTCACCGACTCCGCGCGCTCGCAGACCATCGCCGACGCCACGATCCACGAGACCCTGGGCGTGAGCGTGTGGGTGCCGACCCTCGTGTTCACCGCGATCGTGGGGGCACTGACGGTGGGCCAGGTGCGCCGCAGCGCCGGGAAGAAGAAGGTCGCCGCGCTGCCCGCCCGGCGCAGCGGCATCGGCCACTATCTGGCCGACATCCCTTGGAGCCCCTGGGTGGGCGGGGTGCTGCTGGGCCTGATCGCCATCGCCGCGTGGGTGCTGTCGACCGCCGCCGGCCGCAACGGCGGGCTGGGCATCACCACCCCCTCGGCCAATATCGCCACCTTCCTGGCCACCGGCGACGTCACCCTCGTGGACTGGTCGGTGATGCTCGTGCTCGGCATCCTGATCGGATCCTTCGCCGCCGCCACGCTCTCGGGCGAGTTCCGCTGGCGCACGCCCGACTCCCGCACCATGCTGCGCAGCGCGGCGGGCGGCGTGCTGATGGGCGTGGGCGCCGCCCTGGCCGGTGGCTGCACCATCGGCAACTCCCTGGTGGAGACCGCCCTGTTCAGCTACCAGGGCTGGGTCTCGCTGGTCGCCATCATGCTGGGCACCTGGGGAGCGGCCTGGTTCCTGCTGGTGCGCCCGCAGCGCGCGACCGGCGCCGGCTCCCGTCCCGCTCCCGTTCTCACCCCGGCCGCCTGAGGCCGGCGGGCCCGGCGGCGATCGTTGCCGGGCCCTGCCCCGGACCGCTCCAGACCGTCAGATACGCCGCATCCACCGAGAGGACCCCTCCCATGGCCACCTACACCCTCGAGACCAATGGGGCCGTGTGCCCCTTCCCGCTGATCGACGCGAAGCAGGCGATCGCCCAGCTGCAGAGCGGCGATGACCTGGTGATCGATTTCGACTGCACCCAGGCCACCGAGGCCCTGCCCCAATGGGCGGCCGAGGACGGTCACGACGTGGTCTCCTTCGACCGCGCCGGCGACGCCGGCTGGACCATCACCGTGCGCAAGGGAACCTGAGCGCCGCTCACAGCACAGAGGGGCGGGCTGGGGACCCGACCATCGGTTCCCGGCCCGTCCCTCGTCTCAGCGCGGCTCAGGCGCGCTGGTCGGGATCACCTTCCGGATGCTCTTCCGCCGGCCGCTGAGCCTGCTCGGTGTCCTCCTGCGGGAGACCGTCGGCGTCGGTCTGACGCGGGCCCTGGTGACCCGGGCGGGCTGCGCGCCGTCCGTGCCGCGGAGATGCCGCATCCGGCCCGCCGTGCTCACTGCCCCGGGACCGCGGCGCCGAGCCCGGGGTGGCCGGGGTGGCGGGCTGAGCGCCGTGCGCGCCATCCTCCTGGCCGGTGCGGTGCGCCGGGCCGCCCGGACGGGCGGAGTCCTCGCGACGCCCGGCCTCGGGATCGATCCGGTCCGCCTCGGCGAGACGCTCATCGACAGCATCACGCTCCTGGTCGACCGCGGCCCGCTGTTCGTTCGCCTCGGCCTGACGCCGCTCAGCAGCGACCTGCTCCTGCTCGGCCTCCGTGGTCTTGTACTGGGCATCCAGGCGCGCGCGGTCGGCCTCGAGCTCGGTCTCCGTGGCCCTCAGGTCACGCTCCTGGACCGACTGATGCTCCCGCTGGGCCTCCTCCCGCAGCTGGGCCGCGCGGTGCCGGTCCTCCTCGTGCTGCCGGGCGCGGCGCCGCCGCCCCAGCACCACGCCGAGCACGACCAACAGGGCCACGACGATCAGGACGGCCACGGCGATCGCGATGATGGTGGGAAGGTCGAGCGACATGTTCTGCTCCTTGCCTCGGGGGCCTGCGGCACCGGCGATGTCGCAGAGAACTGCTCACAAGCGCGAGTCCACGAGATAAACGATCCCAGATGGTGCATCCCAACGGAACCATCGCATGGACCAGGGGCCCGCCCCGTCGAGCCGTTCGCCCGGGGCGGCCGCCACGGGCCCGGTAAGGTGTGCTTCCGTGAGCAGCCCTGACCTTCGCACCGATGCCGACGACGACTTCGCCGCCGAGGACGCCCCGTCCGCGACGGGCGGCGCCCTGGTCGATGAGTCCCGACGCGTCCTGGTCCATCTCCTGCAGGGGCCCTTCCTGGACGGCCGGCGCGATGGCGCCCGCTACGCCCAGCTGCTGCGCGATCGCTCCGCCATCGAAGCGCGCCTGGCCGACCAGTTCCTCGAACTGATCGTCGACGACGACGCCCAGGTCGCCTTCGTGCGCCAGAGCGAGGAGGATCCCGACGCCCCCAAACTGCTGCGGCGCCTGACCGGCCTGAACCGCCTGGACTCCGTGTTGTTGCTGGTCCTGCGGCAGATGCTGCTGACCCAGTCCTCCCGGGGACAGCGCACCGTGGTCTCCGAGCCCGAGATCCAGCAGGCCCTGGCCGCATACCGCCGCACCACCTCGACCGACGAGGCCGGCTTCGCCAAGGAGGTCCGCAGCTCGATCGCCAAGATCCAGCGAGCCGGGCTGCTCGACGAGCAGGGAGACGACTTCGAAGTCTCCCCGGTGCTGCGCCTGATGATCGGGCCCGACACCGCCCGCGAGTTCATCGCGCTCTATCGCGAGGCCGGGGTGGACGGCCTCGAGGACCCCAGCGACGCCGAGGACGAGGGCCAGCCGGCAGGTGAAGAGGCGGCGGGGACCGCAGCGGAGGGGACCGGCCGCCCCTGATCGCGCGAGATCTCCCGACCGTGCGGTCCGGGGCGCGGCGAGCTTGAGGAACCGGCGCTGAACGTTTACCGTTCTGTGACCTCGAGAGATACGACCCCGCGAGACTCACCACACCCGGCTGAGCGCGCAGAGATCGCAGGAGAGCTCCCCGTGAACCAGAAGACTGCAGATAACCCACTCGTCTCGCTCGTGATCCCGGTATACAACTCAATGCCGTATCTCATCGAGACCCTTGACGCGATCGAGGTGCAGGGCCTCGACGAGGACCAGCTCGAAGTGATCCTGGTCAATGACGGGTCCACCGATGGTTCCGAGAAGGTGCTCGCCGAGTACGCGGCGAAGCACCCGAACTATCGGCTGATCAACCAGCCGAACTCCGGGGGGCCGGCCGATCCCTGCAACAAGGGCATCGCAGCAGTCACCGGTAAGTACTTCTTCGTGGTGGGCTCCGACGACGTGCTCACCAAGGGAGCTCTCGGCGATCTCGCGGCCTACGCCGAGGAGCACGGCTCCGACATCGTGCTGGCGAAGATGGCCGGCATCAACGGGCGCCATGCGCCGGGCTCGATGTTCAAAGCCACGAAGCCTGATGCGCATCTGGTCAAGGACAGCCTGTTCAACTCGCTCACGGCGATCAAGCTGTTCCGAACTGATCTCGTGACCAAGACGGGCGCACACAACCCGACCCATCTGCGCATCGGCTCCGACCAGCCCTTCACCGCGGCGTGCTATCTGGTGGCGAAGAAGATCAGCGTGCGCGCCGACCGCCCGTTCGTCATGATCCGCAAGCGCGATGATGGCAAGAACGTCACTTCTCGCCCCCGCACGGCCACGGAGTACTCGGACCTGCTCACGGCACTGGTCGACGAAATCATCAGATGGTCCGATCCCGGTGAGATTCGCGACGGCGTGCTTCATCGGCCAGTCCACGGTGCGATGCGCAAGACGCTCCTTCCCCGCTTCTTGGACGTCGACGAGGAGGAGCAGGAGCGCATCATCTCCGAGATGCAGAGAGTGGTGGGCCCGCACTTCAACGATGCGGTGGCCGCTCACCTCGGATCCCTGGATCGTGTGAAGGCACGCCTTGCCCTCGCGGGCCGGATCGACGAGCTGCGGGCGCTCATCCAGTGGGAGAAGGACGGCGGCAAGACGCGACTCGCCCACGGTGACGGGGGCTTTCTGCTTGATCTGCCGCAGGAGCTGGTCGAGCAGATCGGTGACGAGGTCCTCCACGACGTCAAGGTGGTCGGGGTGGCAACGCTGGAGGACCTCGCCGTCGAGAACGGTGCGATCAGCCTAGAAGCGAGCGCGTATGTGCGCGATGCCGCTGTGGCCCCCGACGACGTCGTCCTCAGGGCCCGAATCCGGGGGTCTGAGGAGTCGGTCGACTTCCCGGTGCGGCAGCATTCAGCCACTGTGGCCGGTACACCGGGCGCGCGTTTCCACGCCGAGTTCGATGCGACCGGCTTAGCGGAGGGAGTCTGGGATCTCTATGTCGTCCAGCGATTCGGCGCAGACGAGCTCGAGAACCGACTCGGACGAAACCGCTCCGAGGACGTCACGGACGAACGTCGCTTGCTCATCGATTCCGATCGCCGCCGAGAAGTGGGCGTCGCGTACTTCACCAAGGGGTACGGGAACCTCTCCCTGGACATCGGATACACCTTGCTCGCGCGCACCGGTCCGCGAGCCGCGGTGGCCGGGGTGCTGGATACTGGCCCTGGAGGTCGAGTGGCACTGTTGCGCACCGACGCTCCGGAGACGCTTCAGATCACAGTCCAGCAAGAAGGAGCGACGGGGACAGGCGAGACAGCTGCCTTCGTCGCGCGTCTCGAAGGCGGACTCATAGCGGTCTCCCTCCCGGAAGGCTCTGGGAGCATCAGAGTGGCGAACCCTCAGGGGGCGGTCGTGCTTCCGCTCCCTGGGCCGGTCACGTTCTCCGATGAGCGACCGCGCGTGGCTTCCACTCCTGCTCGATCCGGAAGGGTCGTCGAGAAGGGGCTGCGTGCGGGACGCGGAATAGCCCGCCGGCTCGGAGTCCGTCGTCCAGGTTTCCTGCGGAGGCGCTGAGCAACGCTGCGCCCAGGGCGTCGTCCGGTTCAAGACCGAGCGAGGCCTCCAAGTCATCTGCCGAGGCCCCGGCAGTACGTAGGAATGGGAGGGAGTGCAGGGTGAAGGCGATCAGCGTTCGTCAAGCGACGAAGATGATGTCCTTGTGGCCCGCGCTGGTCAACACTCTCGCCGTGCTTGCAACCGTGGCGGTTGTGAGCACGGGTGGGACCCGATGGGCGCCGGCGGCGTTCCTCGTTCCCCTCGTGATCATCCTGTGGCGCCAGCGCCGCACTGTGCTGCGGGTGCCCAGGGGTGTCGGCGGCCTCGGCAGATACATCACCGCTCGCTTCATCCTGATCGCTGCGGCGGGAGCACAGATCTTCGCGGCCAGTCAGTTCCAAGCGCTGGAGATCGCGGCGTTCGCCTGTGCCATGACTGCGCTCGCTGTCGAGCCCATGGTGCGCTCTGCCAACGGAGTCGCCGCCCCCTACGCGTCGAACTTTCCGGGTCCACCGGCTCGAAACCGCGCCGCTTTCCCGTACGGCTGGATCTTCACCCTCAACCTGGTGGGGCTCCTGGCCCTCGTCCTCACCGATCTGGCCGCGACGCCGTTGCTTGCCGTGGCCGGTGCGGTCTCGATCGTCTCGATCGTGCTTGCGCTTCTTGCCTTTGTGGATATTGCCCAACGTATCCGAGCCCGGCGCCGCTTCCAGGCGAATCTGCCACAGCTCCTCGAGGAGGTGGGCCCGGTCTTCTACCTGTATTGGCACGCCCCACCTCGTTCCGCTTTCCAGGTCACGATGTGGTTGCCGTACCTCGAGCGCCTCGGAGTGCCCTTTGTGCTGGTGGTGCGGACCATACCGAACTTCAGACAGCTCGCCTCCGCCACGGATCACCCCGTTCTGCTGCGCCGTTCGATCCCAGATCTCGATGCCCTGATCGTCCCGTCCGCTCGAGGTGTGTTCTACGTCAACAATGCGATGCGCAACAACCACATGGTGCGCTATTCAGGACTCACTCATATCCAGCTCCTGCATGGGGAATCCGACAAGGCCTCCAGTGCAAACCCGGTCACCCGCATGTACGACCGCGACTTCGTGGCCGGCCAGGCCGCGATCGACCGCTTCGAGAAGTTCGGAGTCTCGATGCATCCCGACATCTTCCGCATCGTGGGCCGCCCCCAGGTGGAAGAAGTCTACGGAGAGCGGGGGTTGATCGGGCAGCTCGAGAATCCTTCCGTCCTGTATGCGCCCACATGGCTCGGCTACCAGGCAGAGACGAATTATTCCTCTCTGGCTGCCGGGCCGACGATCATCCAGGGCCTGCTCGACCGCAGTTGCCGGGTGGTGTTCCGCCCGCACCCGTACAGCTCGCGCGATCCTGAACTGCGGGAAGCATGCCGCAAGATTCGAGGGATGCTGGAGGCTGACGCCGCCACCACCGGGCGGGAGCATCTCTTCGGTGCGCTCGCGGAGAAGGAGATGAGCGTCTTCGATTGCTTCAACGTCTCCGATGCATTGATCTCGGACGTCTCCGCAGTGGTCGGCGACTTCCTCCATTCCGGAAAGCCACTGGCGATGGTTTCACCACGCACCGGCGCGGAGGAGTTCGTCGAGGAGTTCCCGATGGCGAACGCAGCATACGTCCTGGTTGCCGAAGGGAACACGGTGCACAACCTCGATCAGGTACTTGACGAGCTGATCGGTCGCGACTCCAAGCGTGAAGAACGATTGAGCTGGGCGACTTATTACCTCGGTGACATCCCGAGGGAGAACTACGCTGATCGGTTCGTACAGGTAGCGCGTGAAGAGCTGGGGCTCGAACCGGTATAGAAGCTCTACGGCATTTCCCGCTCGACGGCGCGGCGTTCTCAATGTCATGCCGCAGGACATCGAGGTCTTCCTGATGGGAAGCTCGAGATCTTCCATGATCGGAAGGCCTCGACGCCTATCCCGGCACCGATGCGTCCACCAGCCCGCCGCCACCTGCCCCCTCAACCGCGAAGAGTCCGATTAGTGTGTCCTCACGACCTCATCAACCCTGCGATCAGCAATAACACCCTGCGAACCAGGGGATCGAGCGCGAGAGGTCCAAGTCAGGTCTGATGATCCGGCCCGCCCCCGCCTGCGAGTTCATCGCTCTCTATCGCGAGGCTGGCGTGGACAGCCTCGAGGGCCCGGGCGACGCCGAGAGTAAGGGCGGTGACGAGGGCACCCCGGCGCCGGGCTCGGACGCCCGTGCCGGGACCTGAACGGACTGCCCCGTCGCCAAACCGAACCGTCCGACCCACTGGTCAGACGGTTCGGCGAGCACGCCAGGGTAGTGCGCAAAGGTCCGCTTGGCAGTGCCGGGCGATGGCGTCAGTTGTCCTGCGGGTCGTTCGGGCTGTCGCGTTCGCTGTCGGGGAACTCATCCAGTTCGCTCTCGGGCCCCGGGCGATCCTGGCCGGCCTGCCCCCGGATCTCGGAGCCACCTTCCTCGCCTTCCGCCGGGGCAGTCATCGCGGCAGCCGGCTTGCGCGCCTCCAAGACCACCTGTCGTGCAGCGCCGACGAATGCTTCAGCGTAGTTCTCCGGTGGGAAAGGGCCCAGGTAGTACTCGCGGGTCGCCCTACGCTGCTCTGCCTTGCTGTCGTGAAGCAGCAGCTCATCGAGAGCCTCGTTCAGGTTGGACAGGTCGTGCGTGATGACGTACGCGGATCGGGCCAACGGGAAGGCCCTCTCGAACTCGTCGATGGTCGTGGTCATCGTGACCAGCCCATAGGGCTTCCCCGAATGCAGGAAGTCGGGCACCACGGATGAGACGTCAGAGATCATCGCGTCGGCTGCATTGAAGCAGCCGAACGCGTCCAGCGCCTTCTCCGCGCGCCGCCCGTACCGGTGCTCGCGGCCGCTCCTCTCGCGGTCGGCACGCAGAAGCGCGTGGATCTCTCGAATGTTCTGACGCGCCTCCGGATTGCGGTAGCTGAACGGGTGGGGGCGAAAGATGACTGTCTGGCCGCGAGCGATGAGCTCACGGATGATCGGTGGCCCGACCGGGAGGGAGCCGTAGTTCGTGTCGGCGTAATGACCTTCCCAGGTGGGCGCATAGAGGACGGTGCGCACCGGGAGGTTCTCAGGGCCCTGCTGCTCGACCGACTCCACCTGTGGTCGGCCGACGATCGTGAACTTGTGCTTCGGGATGTCCACGCCATTGTTCTCGTAGCGGTCGATGCCGGCCTGGCCGGCCACGAAGACCTTGTCGTAGAGGGCAGTCACCGGGTTGAAGCTGGAGGCCTTGTCGCTGTCACCGTGCAGAAGCTGCACGTGTGTCATGTGCGGATACCGCACCAAGTGGACGTTCGGCGCGGAGTTGTTCACATAGAACGCGGCGGTCATGTTGGGCGTGATCACATCGTCGAGCTGCCAGATGTTCGTACGCACCACCACCGGAGCATCGGTTAGGCGGGTGATCTCACGGAAGGCCGAGGTACGGCGCAGCACCACGATGAACCTCTCGCCGATGCGCTCGAGGAAATCGATCCACATGCCCACCTGGTACGCGGATCCCGCCGGGACTCCGTAGTACAGGACGAACTTCGGGTCGTAGGCCTCGACGGCGGCGTAGAGATTGTTGTCGGAGTCGACCGACTCCCGGATGCGCTGGTACGAGTCCAGCGCGGAGGCACCGGCGAGTCCCAGGGCGATCAACGGCAGCGGCAAGAGCGCTCCGGCAGGCACATGCACGAGCAGCAGTGCGCTCGCCAGCGCCGTCAGGGACAGGTCCAGGAACATGACAAGGTTCACCGGGAACTTCGGGCCCCGCGTGTCCGAGATGCCGGGCAAGTTCTTGACACGCAGCTTGCGGCCGGGAGCCACGCGAGTGACGACAGGCTCGGCGAGCGGAAGAAGGGGGAAGAGGGAGAGCGCGATCCAGCCGACCGGGCCGACACTGTCCATGCTCCAGCCGATGCTGAGCGGCAAAAGGCTCAGCGCGAGGCGAATACCGTGTTCGCCCGTGAGCGCGGTCCGTGTCACGCCCTTACGCAGCCTGCGGAACCCGCGCCTGATGAGGATGAAGAACGGGTAGATGGCGGGGATGACCGCGATCGCGGGATGGACGCCGATAGCCAGCAGTATCAGCGGCAGCAGGGCGAAAACGGTCTGTGTGAGCCGTCGTCTCAGGCCTCTGACTCTGCCCCACGGGATGACCATTCGGTGGGTCGGGGCGACAGTGGGAGAGGACTGGGTTTGGCTCATCGCCGGGAGCTCCTAGCGGGTCGGGGGCATCGAAACGGGCACGGCTCGAACGCGCACGACCATGGCGCTCACAGCCGTTCGGTGCTGGACAGGTTAGCGGTGGGCGACCATCGATTTCGTTCACGGACGGTCTTGCCAGCGTTCACTCTACGTTTCCTCGTGGCTCACCAGTCGCAGCAACGCTGGCAGACGGGGGCAGGTCGTGCTGGTGCTGGACTCCGGCGAGGCACACCGCAGCAGGTCGCGCTGGATGAACTGCGCGCCGGTGACCGCGCAGACGGTGGGCGTCCTTATAGTGATGGAGGTCGAGCGACGTCAGCTGCGACTCGACCCGAGAAATGTTCATGAAGACACGCGAGCGGTGAAACGACCAGCTCGCGCAGACCCGGGAGGCCGCATGACCAGCAGCGCGGATGAGGATCAGCCACTCGTATCGATGGTGATCCCCGTGTACAACTCCCTGACATACCTCTCGGAGACTCTCGACTCCATGCTCCACCAGGGGCTCTCGGAGAATGAGCTGGAAGTCATCTTGGTCAACGATGGATCAGATGATGGTTCCGAGCGTGTCGTGGATGAGTATGCGGCTCGCTACCCGAATTTCCGAGTGATCCACCAGGAGCAGTCCGGAGGCCCCGCCACACCGTGCAACGTCGGCGCCTACGCTGCCCGGGGCCGCTACTTCTTCCTGCTGGGCTCGGATGATGTGATGACCCCGAATGCCCTGCGAGACCTCGTGACGGTAGCTGAGCGTGAAGAATCCGATGTGGTCCTTGGGAAGTTGGGAAGCCTCGGGGGCCGCGGCACCCCCAAGAGCGTCTATAAGAAGACCGTGTACGACGCCGACCT
>DWZH01000101.1 GCA_019118275.1 Candidatus Brachybacterium merdavium
ATCGAGGACGTGGGAAACAAGCTCCCCCATCCCGCGACCCTCTTCGCGATCCTCGCCGTGCTCGTGGTGCTGGCCTCCTGGCTGCTGCACCGCCTGGACGTGACCGTCCACAACGAGGTCGAGGACGAGACCGTGGAGGTCTTCGATCTGCTCTCCCGGGAGGGCATCCAGTGGATGTTCACCTCCGCGGTCGACAACTTCATCGGCTTCGCACCGCTGGGCGTGGTACTGGTGACCATGCTCGGCATCGGCATGGCCGAGCAGACCGGGCTGATCGGCACCCTCCTGCGCGCCTTCATCCTGTGGGTCCCGAAGACTCTGGTGACAGCCGGGGTCATGGTCGCCGCCATCATGTCGTCGGTCGCCAGCGACGCCGGATACGTGGTGCTTCCGCCGCTGGCGGCGATCTTGTTCATGGCGCTCGGCCGCCACCCCCTGGCCGGAATCGCCGCCGCCTTCGCGGGCGTCTCAGCGGGGTTCAGCGCGAACCTGCTGCTGTCGGGCACCGACGTGCTGCTGGGGGAACTGACCATCGAGGCCGCCGCGACCATCGACGCCGACTACGCCGAGGGCATGAACCTGGCGATGAACTATTGGTTCATCATCGCCGCGACCTTCCTGCTGACCGTGGTCGGCACCCTGGTCAGTCAGTTCATCGTCGAGCCGCGCCTGGGCCCCTGGAAGGGCGAGGGTGTCATCGAGGGCGAGAAGGAGGACCTGAAGCTCACCGCCATCGAGAAGAAGGGCCTGGTGTGGGCCGGCGTCAGCCTGCTCGTGGCTCTCGCGGTGCTGGCGCTGACGATCGTGCCGGACAGCGGTCCGCTGCGCGGCGACGACGGGGGAGTGGTCCAGTCACCGTTCATGGACTCGCTGGTGGTGATCATCGTGGTCGCCTTCTTCGTCCCCGGGCTGGTCTACGGCATCGTCACCCGCTCGGTGACGAATGACACCGACGCCGTCAACCACATGGCCCGCACGCTGGAGAGCATGGCCGTGTTCATGGTGCTGGCCTTCGCCGCCGGCCAGTTCATCGCCTACTTCGACGAGACGAACCTGGGCCTGATGGTCTCGATCGCGGGCGCCGATCTGCTGCAGTCCATCAACCTCACCGGGTATCCGCTGATGCTCCTGTTCATGCTGTTCGTCGGCGGTGTGAACATCTTCGTGGGTTCCGCGAGCGCGAAATGGGCGATGCTGGCGCCGGTGATGGTGCCGATCATGATGCAGCTGGGCATCTCCCCGGAGTTCACCCAGGCCGCCTACCGCGTCTCCGACTCCACCTTCAACATCCTCAGCCCTCTGCTGCCCTACTTCGCGCTGATCATCGCGGTCGCCCAGAAGTACGACAAGAAGATCGGGATCGGTTCGATGATCGCCACGATGATCCCCTACGCCATCGCATTCTTCCTGGCTTGGGGCGCGATGACGGTCGGCTGGTACGCGCTGGACCTGCCGCTGGGGCCGGGCTCGCCGGTGACCTACGGGCAGTGACCCCGCGGCTATCGTGGAGTCACCGTCCCGGCATCGCCCGCCGCCCTCCGGCGGTCATGCCCCGTGCCCCCATGCTCGTCCCTGAGGAGATCCATGGCCCCCGCGCCCATCAAGCTCGCCGTCGGCGACGCCGCCCCCGATTTCGATCTGCCCCTCGCCGGCGGCGGACGCGTCAGCCTGTCCGAGCTGCGCGGCGCCCCGGCGCTGCTGTGGTTCTATCCGGCGGCCAACACCACGCTGTGCACCACCCAGGCCTGCGACCTGCGGGACAACCACCAGCTGTTCCTCGATTCCGGATACCGCGTGATCGGCGTCTCCCCGGATCCGGTGCCCGAGCTGGACCGCTTCGTGGCCGAGCAGAACCTCCCCTACGACCTCGCCTCGGACGAGTCCCACGAAGTCATGAGCGCCTACGGGGCCTGGGGCGAGAAGAACATGTACGGCCGGATCGTGCAGGGCACCATCCGTTCCACCTTCGCGATCGATCCCGACGGCCGACTGAGCTTCGTGAAGTACCGCGTGGGCACGCCCAAGCACATCGCCCTGCTCCAGGAGAAGCTCGGCCTGTAAGTGGGGCCCAGATGCCCGCTGTGACCCTCGGCGCGTTGTGAGGTGATCGGGCCGGTCCCGCTTTGGCGCTGGGTGGGTGCTCCCCGTATGCTGTGTCGGTGTGCCGTGCACCGGGTGCCGGCATCAGGAGACGTGGCAGAGCGGCCGAATGCGCTCCCCTGCTAAGGGAGTAGGTGGTGTTGAACCGCCTCGGAGGTTCAAATCCTCTCGTCTCCGCCCCGAGAAGGCCCCTCATCCGCGATGATCTCGCTGGTGAGGGGTCTTTCGCGTCGGGGCCGACGGGCGAGCCGGCCATCACGGCTCGCCGAGGGGGCTCCACTCCGGATGGGTGTGCTCGAGCAGCTCGGGATCACGCACGAGATCCTCGTCGGACTGCGGTCCGGGCCGGTCGGCGAGCGCGTGCAGGGACGTCCGCAGCAGGTGCCGCGCCCGGGAGGCGTCCCCTTCGGACAGCGCTTCGAGCAGACCGGTGTGGGCGTCGGGCAGATCGGCGCGCACCCCGAAGCCGCGGGGGTCGGAGAAGGTGCCCATGCGGGTGAGGATCACCGCCGTTCTCATCGCTGTGCTCAGGAAGCGGTTGCCGGTGATCTCCGCGAGCTGATGGTGCAGGTCCAGGTCGGCGTTGCCCGCCTCGATGACCTCCCCGGCCGCGAGCGCCGCGCGGATGCGCTCGAGCGAGTCATGGAGCGGGGCCAGCAGCTGCTCGACCGCCTCGGCCCGGCCGGCGGCGCGCAGCTCGGCCGCACGCTCGGCGACGATCGTCGCCGCCTGCATCTCGATGCCCAGGCGATAGTCGATGAAGTCCGACATCGTCGCGGCATCCATACGGGTCACGAACAGGCCCCGCCCGGGGTGCTGGGTCAACAGGCCGTCGCGCACCAGGCGCTGGCAGGCCTCTCGCAGCGAGGAGCGGGAGATCCCCATCTGTCGCGAAACCGCGACCTCCGGGACCGCGTCGCCCGGACGCAGGGAGCCGTCGTAGATCGCCGTGCGCAGCTCGAGCTCGGCCTGATCGATGATCGAGGGCCGTCGCAGCGGCTGCAGCATGGGAAGCTGCACCCGGCCCGGGCGTGCATCCATCGACGACCTCCTGTGCTGATCCGCGGACGGATCCGCGCCACTCATCGTAATCGGCGCGGCCCGCAGGCTCCGCCGTCCCCACCGACACGTCCTCGCCGAAGCCCGCCGGCATCGGGTCCGACACGCCCTGCGACCGGCACGGACGGGGTGCGCCAGGGTCACGACCCCATCACGAAGTGTGGACGGGTACGCAGGAACACCGCGGTGACGTACTAGCGTGGCACCACTTCGGACGTCCGGACATCGGATTGTCCGACAATCAGATGTTGCACGGAACACGATCGCATCGCGAGAGGAACCCATCCATGCAGAACCGTCGAAAGTTCATCCGCAACAGCGGTCTGGTCCTGTCTGCCGCAGCCCTGGGCGGAGTGGCAGCCTGCACCAGCACCGACACGGGTGGTGGTGGGGGCGACGGCGATGGCGACCTGCTCTCGCGGCTCCAGGAGGCCGGGACCATCACGGTCGGCTTCGCCGGCGAGGCCCCGTACAGCTTCGAGGAGGACGGTGAGCTCACCGGCGCGACCGTGGCCCTGCACCGTGAGATCTTCGGGGAGCTCGGCATCGATGAGGTCGAGGGTGTCGCCGTGGACTTCGGCTCCCTCATCCCGGGCCTGACCGCCGAGCGTTTCGATGCGGTCAGCGCCGGCATGTCGATCCTGCCGGAGCGCTGCGCCGAGGCCTCCTTCAGCGAGCCCGAGTTCCAGTACACCACCGCTCTGATGGTGCCCGAGGGAAACCCCGAAGACCTGGTGGACATGAACTCCTTCGTCGACACCGATCTGACTGTGGCCACCATGACCGGAGCCATCGAGACCGACTACGCCGCTCAGCTGGGTCTGAACAGCATCGAGGTCGGTGGGCCGCAGGACGGGCTGGATGCCATCAACTCCGGCAACGCCGACGCCTTCGCGCTGACCGGCATCTCGCTGAACTGGATGGCGGAGAACTCCAACGTCGACGTCGAGGTCACCGATACCTTCGTCCAGGAGATCGACGGTGTGCTGCAGTACGGCGCGGGTGGCACCGTCTTCCGGGACGAGGACACCAGCCTGCTGGACGCCTACAACGAGGTGCTGGCGGAGATCGTCGCCGACGAGGACCGGTACCTGTCGATCGTCGGGGACTTCGGTTTCACGGCCGAGGAGCTGCCCCCGGAGCAGATGACCACCGAGCTGCTCTGCGAGGGTGACCTCGACGCCCTGCAGTGACAGCTGATCGCCCTGTGAATCATCCGAGTGCGCGCCCCGTCCTGGGGACGGGGCGCGCTGACCGTGCCCGATGGGCGGAGGTGACCGATCCATGGGTGGTTTGAGCGGTTTCTTCGAGAACTTCGGGGACAACCTCGACGAGCTCGGTTCCCGCATGCCGTCGATCCTCGACGGGATCTGGGTCACCGTGCAGCTGACCGTGCTGGGAGCGCTGTGCGCGATGTTGATCGCGCTGGTGTTCGGGTTGCTCCAGACGGTGAAGTTCGCGGTGCTGCGAGTCATCGCGAGGATCTTCGTGGAGTTCTTCCGCGGCACCTCGCTGCTGGTCCAGCTGTTCTGGCTGTTCTATGTGCTTCCCCTGCTGGGGTGGGAGCTGCACCCGCTGTTCTGCGGCGTCCTCGCGCTCGCGCTGAACTACGGCGCCTACGGCGCCGAGGTGGTGCGCGGATCGATCGGCTCGGTGCCCACGGGCCAGTACGAGGCGATCAGTGCGCTGAGCCTCAGCCCGGTGCGCGGGATGTTCCGCATCATCATCCCGCAGGCCTGGGCGCTGATGATCCCCTCCCTGTCCAATCTGCTGATCCAGCTGCTGAAGGGCACCGCGATCGTCAACTTGATCTCCTTGGCCGACCTGTACTTCCAGATCGGCCAGATGCGAGCGGTGACCGGAACCTGGTTCGCCTTCCTCTTCGGCCTGCTGGCGTACTTCGTGATCGCCTGGATCTGCGTGGTGGGCATGAACGCCCTGGAGATCCGGGCCAAGCACCGAATCGGCCGTGGCCCGAGCCTGATGGAGTCGATGAGCACGCTGCTCCGCTCCCCCGGGAGCAAGGTAGGAAGTGAGGTCACATGAGCGCGTGGAGCTGGGAACACGCGGCGAGGTCCCTCCCACTGCTGCTGGACGGCTTCAAGATCACCCTGCTGGCCACCGTGCTGGGAACGCTCATCGCCGTGGTGCTGGGGCTGATCGTCGCGATCGCCCGTCGCGGGCTGCCGCCCCTGTTCGGATACCCCCTGACCGGACTGGTCGAGTTCATCCGCATGACCCCGTTGGTCGTGCAGCTGGTGTTCGCGAACCTGGTGTTGTCAGCCCACTTCGACACCCTCACGATCGGCATCTGGGTGCTGGGCGTCCACTACATGACGTACATGGCCGAGGTCTACCGGGCCGGGATCGATTCCGTGCCCCAGGGGCAGTGGGAGGCCGCGACCGCCCTGTCGTTGCCGCAGTCGCGCACCTGGCGGTCCGTGATCATCCCGCAGGCCATCCGCAACACCCTGCCGGCGCTGGGCAACTACGCCATCTCGATGTTCAAGGAGACCCCCTTCCTCTCGTTCATCTTCATCGGCGAGATGGTGCGTCAAGCGGTCAGCTACGGCGGGAACACCTTCCGGTACACGGAACCGCTGACGATGGCAGGTCTGATCTTCCTGGCCGCCAGCTACCCCACGTCCGTCCTCATCCGGAAACTGGAGAAGAAACTTGCCTGAGAACAACCAGAGCTCTGCCTCCGCAGGTGGCGGGAGGTTCCAGCCGGGGGAGAGAGTCACCTCCCTCGGGGCCGCACCGGACACGCCGCACATCGAGTTCACCGACGTCATCAAGCGCTTCGGTGACAACACCGTGCTGAACGACCTGAACTTCACCGTCGCGCAGGGTGAGCGCGTGACCTTGATCGGGCCCTCCGGCTCGGGCAAGACCACCATCCTGCGCCTGGTGATGACCCTGGAGGAGTTGACCGGCGGCTACATCCACGTCGGCGGCAATCCCCTGCAGTACGAGCAGTCCGGCGGTCGGCGTGTGCGCATCAGCGACAAGCGGCGCCGGCAGACCACCCAGGACATCGGGATGGTCTTCCAGCATTTCAACCTGTTCCCCAACATGACGGTGCGGGAGAACATCATCGAGGCACCGATCCATGTGATGGGGCTGTCCAAGGACGAGGCCTCCAGCCAGGCCGCAGAGCTGCTGGAGAAGGTGGGACTGTCCGACAAGCAGGACGCCCGTCCCTCCCAGCTCTCCGGCGGTCAGCAGCAGCGGGTGGCCATCGCCCGCGCTCTGGCCATGGACCCGGAGGTGCTGCTGCTGGACGAGGTCACCTCGGCGCTGGATCCCGAACTGGTCGGCGAGGTCCTGGGCGTGCTCAAGGACATCGCCTCGGAGACCGACATCTCGATGCTGATCGTCACCCATGAGATGCAGTTCGCCAACGACGTCTCCGACCGGGTGATGATGTTCGACGAGGGGTCGATCGTGGAGGAGGGGGCCCCGGCCAAGATCTTCTCCGATCCCTCGAGCCAGCGCACCCAGGACTTCCTGCGCGCTGTGCTCTGACCTCCGCCGACGGCGGGCGCAGCGCCGCAGACCGTTGCGCCCGCCGGGCTGCGACGGGCCCGGTCTCGTCCCCTCCCGTCCCGCGACCTGTCGCCGGTGCGCCCGTGCAGGAGGCTCGCGGTAGTCTGTGCCCCGTTCGTTCCGCGCCGTGGCGGTCGCCCGCGCTGTCGGCGACCGCTGTGCGGTGTCGCCGACCCCAGGAGATTCCGTGTCCGATTCCGATGCCTTCAGCATCCCCACGTTGACGAGTGAGTTCCCCGTCGTCGGCGACGATCCCCATATCGACGCTCCGCTGCGGGCGACGGTGCGGCGGCTGTCCACCCTGCTGGGATACACCCTGGCCGATCAGCACGGCCCCGAGCTGCTCGAGCTCGTCGAGCAGGTGCGCCAGCTGACCAAGGAGGCGAAATCCGCCGACGACACCGCCGAGGCCCGCGATGTGCAGAAGCGCCTGGCGGAGGTCCCGCTGACCCAGGCCACCCAGCTCACGCGCGCATTCACCCAGTACTTCCTGCTGGCCAACGCTGCCGAGCAGGTCTACCGGGTACGGGCCCTGAGCCAGCGGCCCACCGGCGAGTCCTGGGTCCCGCGCACCGTGCGGGAAGTCCATGACGAGCTCGGTGCCGAGGGCCTGCAGAAGGCCGTCGACTCCCTCGATGTGCGCCTGGTGTTCACCGCGCATCCCACCGAGGCTTCACGCCGAGCCGTGCTGACCAAGCTGCGCCGCATCTCGGATCTGCTCGAGACGGAGACCGAGGAGGGCAGCACGGAGCGGCGGCGCCAGGACCAGATCCTCGCGGCGCTGATCGAGTCGCTGTGGCAGACCGATGAGCTGCGGCGTCAGCGCCCCACCCCGCAGGACGAGGCCCGCAACGCGCTGTACTACCTGCGTCAGATCTACCGCCAGACCCTGCCGGGGATGCTGCATGACCTGCGCGATGAGCTGCGCACCTACGGTGCGGACCTCACCGAGGGGCACGTGCCCCTGCGCTTCGGCTCGTGGATCGGTGGCGACCGCGACGGCAACCCCTACGTGACCGCCCAGGTCACCCGTGAGGTCCTGAAGCTGCAGGCTGAGACGGCCATCGACATCGCCACCGAGGCGATCAACGAGCTGATCCTGGAACTGTCCGTCTCCAGCGCCCTGACCGGGGACGATGAGGAGCTGCGGGCCAGCATCGAGGCGGACCTCGAGCACGGGACCGATGTCGACGAGGTCCAGCAGAGCCTGTTCGAGGAGGAGCCCTACCGGCTCAAGCTCGGGACCATGCGCGCCAAGCTGGCCGCCACCCGGGAGCGCATCCGCGCCGGCGAATCGCACGTGCACGGCAAGGACTACGCCGACAGCGAGGAGCTCCAGGCGGATTTCACCGTTCTGCGGGACGCGCTGCGCCGCCACGGCGGCACCAGGGTCGCCGACGGGGCCCTGGCGATCGCCCAGCAGGTGCTGGCCGGTTCCGGACTGAACCTGGCCACGCTCGACGTGCGCGAGCACTCGGAGAAGCACCACGAGGTGCTCGCCCGCCTGTTCGACCGGGTGGGGGAGCTGGACACCCCGTACCAGCAGCTCAGCCGGGCCGAGCGCACCACGGTGCTCGCCGCCGAGCTGGCGAGCCGTCGCCCGCTGGTGGGTTCGGTGATCTCCGATGACGAGTCGATCCTCGATGACGCCACCCGCACCACGTACAACGTGTTCCGCGAGATCCGTGACGCCCACCGCCTGTACGGCACCTCCGTCATCGAGACCTACATCATCTCCATGACCCATGGGGCCGACGACGTGCTGGCGGCGGCTCTGCTGGCGCGCGAGGCAGGCCTGATCAGGATCTCCGGCGGGGACGAGAAGCGCGCCGACATCGGCTTCGTGCCGCTGCTCGAGGAGGTGGCCGAGCTGCGCTCGGCCGGTGAGATCCTCGACGAGCTGCTCAGCGACCCCTCCTACCGCGAGATGGTGCGCCTGCGCGGCGACCACCAGGAGATCATGCTGGGCTACTCCGATTCCAACAAGGACTCGGGCGTGATGACCAGCCAGTGGGAGATCCACCAGTCCCAGCGCCGCCTGCGCGACGTCGCCGCCCGTCACGGCGTGACCCTGCGCCTGTTCCACGGCCGCGGCGGCTCCGTGGGCCGCGGTGGCGGGCCCACCTACGACGCGATCCTGGCTCAGCCCTACGGCGTGCTCGAGGGCGAGATCAAGTTCACCGAACAGGGCGAGGTCATCTCCGACAAGTACATGCTGCCCACCCTGGCCCGGGAGAACCTGGACCTGTCGCTGGCCGCGGTGCTACAGGGGTCGGCGCTGCACACGGAGCCGCGCACCACGCCCGAACAGCTCGCGCGCTTCGGTGACGTGATGCAACAGGTCTCCGATGCCGCCTTCTCCCGCTACCGCACCCTGGCCGACGACCCGGATCTGCCCGAGTACTTCGTGACCTCCACCCCGGTGGAGCTGCTGGGTGATCTGAACATCGGATCGCGCCCCTCCAAGCGCACCACCTCCGACAAGGGGCTGGACGGACTGCGGGCGATCCCGTGGGTGTTCGGCTGGACGCAGTCGCGACAGATCGTGCCCGGCTGGTTCGGTGCCGGATCCGGTCTGAAGGCCGCCCGGGAGGCGGGGCTGGAGCCGGACCTGCACGAGATGCTGCGCCACTGGCACTTCTTCCGCAGCCTGATCAGCAACGTCGAGATGACGCTGGCCAAAGCGGACATGCAGATCGCCGCCCACTACGTGCACTCCCTGGTACCGGAACGACTGTGGCCGCTGTTCGAGCGGATCCGTGCGGAGTACGAGCTGTCGGTCGCCGAGATCGAGCGCCTGACCGGGGTGCTGAACCTGCTGGACAACCAGCCGGTGCTCAAGCGCACCCTGTCCGTGCGCGATCGCTACCTCGACCCGATCTCCTACATGCAGGTCTCGCTGATGCAGCGCGCCCGCGCCGCCTCCGAGCGCGGTGAGGAGCTCTCGCCGGAGCTGCAGCG
>DWZH01000102.1 GCA_019118275.1 Candidatus Brachybacterium merdavium
TTCCTACACTGGCCCGGTGACATCCACCGAAGCCTTCGACGCCGGACCCGACCGCGGCCTGGAGCGCACCCCTCCCCAGGACCTCCCCGCCGAGCGGGGCGTGCTCGGCGGCATGATGCTGTCCAAGGACGCGATCGCGGACGTCGTCGAGACGGTCCGCGGCAACGACTTCTACCGTCCCGCCCACGAGATGATCTTCGAGGCGATCATCGACCTGTACGGGCGCGGCGAGCCGGCGGACCTCGTCACCGTCTCCGATGAGCTGACCAAGCGCGGCGAGCTGGCCCGGGTGGGCGGCGGCGCCTACCTCGCGGACCTCATCGACATGGTCCCCACCGCCGCGAACGCCGGCTACTACGCCGAGATCGTGGTCGAGCGCGCCCAGCTGCGTCGCCTGGTCGAGGCCGGCACCCGCATCGTCCAGCTCGGTTTCGCGGCCGACGGCGGCGAGGTCGACGAGGTCATCAACGAGGCGCAGGCGCAGATCTACGCGGTCACCGAGCGCGGCCAGAGCGAGGACTTCCTGCCGCTCGGCGAGGTGATCGACGAGACCCTCAACACCATCGAGGCCACCCAGAACCGCGGCGGCCAGGTCACGGGCGTGCCCACCGGCTTCGCCGAGCTCGATGAGCTGACCCAGGGCCTGCACGGCGGCCAGATGATCATCTTCGCCGGCCGTCCCGCCATGGGTAAGACCACGCTCGGCATGGACGTGCTGCGCTCCGCCTCGATCCACAACGGCCAGACCTCGGTGATCTTCTCCCTGGAGATGGACAAGACCGAGATCACGATGCGTCTGCTCTCGGCCGAGGCGCAGGTGCCGATGAACCGCATGCGTGACGGGTCGATGGACGATCGCGACTGGCAGGCGATGGCCCGTGCGATGAGCCGCATCGCCGACGCGCCGCTGTTCATGGACGACTCGGCGAACATGTCGCTGATGGAGATCCGGGCGAAGTGCCGCCGGCTGAAGCAGAAGCACGATCTCAAGCTCGTGGTCATCGACTACCTGCAGCTGATGAGCTCGGGCAAGAAGGTCGAGTCCCGTCAGCAGGAGGTCTCGGAGTTCTCCCGTGCCCTGAAGCTGCTGGCCAAGGAGATCGACTGCCCCGTCATCGCTATCTCGCAGCTGAACCGAGGCAGCGAGCAGCGCACGGACAAGACCCCGATGATGAGCGACCTGCGCGAGTCCGGCTCGATCGAGCAGGACGCGGACCTGATCCTGCTGATCCACCGCGAGGACTACTACGAGAAGGAGTCCGCCCGCGCCGGTGAGGCCGACCTGATCGTGGCCAAGCACCGCAACGGCGCCACCAAGACCGTCCCCGTGGCCTTCGAGGGCCACTACTCCCGGTTCAAGGACATGGCCGGCGTCGGCGGTTTCAGCAGCTGAGCGTCGGCCCGGGCACGGGCGCGGCCACTGGGCCGGCCCGCCGCGGCCCATTCAGCCCTGGTTCTTCTGCTTCCGCCGGATCAGGTCCAGCACGATGCAGCCCCCGATGAGGATCAGCCGCAGCCGCGGGGGCACGGTCGGGTCGATCGAGAGCACGTAGCGGCTGTGCCCGAGGAACCCGCGGCTCAGCCCCGCCCATTCCCGCGTCACGCGGGCGGCCACGGCCTGGCCGACCGTGAACGCGAAGTCGAAGCCCAGCATGTTGCCGCTGAGCTCGAGCGCGGTGCCGTCGGCCAGGCTGAAGCTGACCTTGGTGGAGAACAAGGCGAAGCGGCGGGTCACCCGGGCCAGCGCGGCACCGTCGGGCGTCGACAGCTCGAAGCGGTCGAAGCCGATACCGATCGGGTCCTCGACGTGCAGCAACGGTGTGCCGTCGGCGTCGAAGATGTCGAGCGAGCGGCTGCCCGCGATGAGACGGGCGAGCCCGCCGCCGGTCGTGGTGACGTGGCCGACCACCCGCTCGCCCGCGCCGTCGAGGATGTCGAAGTCATTGGACATGAAGCCCGTGATCTGCTGCAGCACCAGGGCGTCCTGGCTGAGCAGTGCGGACGGGGCAGCGGGCGTGGCCATGCGGCCAGTGTGCCAGGTGCGGGAGGGATACCGTGGCCACCATGACTGATACGAGCGAGCCCGCCCAGCTCGCGGCCCTGGACATCTTCCTGCCCTCGCCGCCGCCCGACCCCCAGCAGCAGGAGGCCTTCCTCGACGAGGCCGCTGCGCTCGCCCTGGAAGGCCACCCGATCACGGTGTACCTCCAGGACGAGGACGCCTGGGCCTTCGAGGAATGCGAACCGGTGCGGGAGCTGCTGGACTCCGCCGGACCCTCCGTCCTGCCCGTGACCCTGCTGGGCCCGGACATCGTGGTCAGCTCCGTGTACCCGAGCACGGCCCAGATGATGCGCTTCACCGAGGCGGGAGGCGAGCCCCGCAAACGGCGCTCGGCCGCGGCCTCGGCCTGCGGAACCGGCGGGGCACCGATGCCGACCGAGGCCAGCGGCTTCGCGGCGCAGCTGCTCGGCGGAGCACCCACCCCACCGCGTCCGGGTGGTGGGCCGGACATCGGCGGACGGCGGAACCTGATGGGCGGTGACGTCGGCCAGGGGCTGCCGAGCTCGGAACCCGACGACTCGCAGGACTGACCGCGGCGTCGATCAGGCTCTGTTGGTCGTGCTGATCTCCTGCCGCTCGCAAGCTCGCAGCACGTCGATCAGCTCAAGGTCGCCGTCAGGGTGATGTTCTCGATGCCCTTGAGCGCCTGGGAGACGGGGCAGGTCTCCTTGGCCTCCTGGGCGAGGCGCTGGAAGTCGGCGTCCTCGATACCGTCGATCTTCGCGGTGACGGTCAGCTCGATGCCGGTGATCCCACCCTCGCCGACGTTGAAGGAGACCGCCGCGGAGGTGTCCACGGAGGTGGGTGGGGTGCCGTTCTCGGCGAGCATGTTGGACAGCTGCATCGTGAGGCAGGTCGCGTGCGCGGACCCCAGGAGCTCCTCGGGCGAGGTGGTGCCGCCCTCGGCCTCGTCGGAGCGGGCCTTCCAGGTCACCGGGAAGGTCCCCAGCCGGGACGTCTCGAGCGTGGTGGTGCCGCTGCCTCCGATCAGGTCTCCCTGCCAGGCAGTGCTCGCGGTGCTGGTGACGGTGCGGGGCATGTCTCCTCCTCGGGTCGACATCGCGGCCACGGCCGTGACCGCGTCGCCTGCCACCGTATCGCTGCCGCGCGGCCCGGGGGAGGCCCAGAGTCCCGGCTCGCGGCGCGCGAATCGGGTATCACGACCCCGGCGGACCGTCGAGCCGACGCAGGAGGCGGCCTGTGACGGTTGCCACCCTCCCTCGTCGGCCCTAGATTCGACCTCCCGACCCCGAGCCGACGGAGGCGCCCGATGGGTCATCCAGTGCACCTTGTCATCGACGGTCAGGAGCACGCTCTGACCCTCGACCCGCGCACCACCCTGCTCGACGCATTGCGTGATCACCTGGGGAACACGTCCCCGAAGAAGGGCTGCGACCACGGCCAGTGCGGGGCCTGCACCGTGCTGGTCGACGGCAGGCGCATGAACTCCTGCCTTCTGCTCGCGGTCACCCTCGACGGCGCCGAGGTCACCACCTCCGACGGCCTCGCAGGCGCTGACGAGCTCTCCGAGCTGCATCAGGCCTTCCTCGACAACGACGCCTTCCAGTGCGGCTACTGCACGCCGGGCCAGATCTGCTCGGCCGCGGGAGTGCTGCAGGAGGCGGCCGACGGTCGGCCCAGCGTGATCACCGACGATCCGCCCAGGGCCGACGGTCCCGGGCCGGAGCAGCACGATCCCCCGGAGTTCGACCGCCCGGTCGAGCTGACCGATGAGGAGATCCGCGAGCGGATGAGCGGGAACCTGTGCCGCTGCGGCGCCTACGTGGGGATCGTCGACGCCCTCCGCCAGCTCGCAGGTCAGGAACAGCGATGAAGCCCTTCGACTACCAGCGGGCCGAGGACCCGGCCGCCGCGGTCGCCACCGTGGCCGCACGGCCCGGGGCGAGCTTCCTGGCCGGCGGCACCAACCTCGTCGACCACCTCAAACTGGGCGTGACGAGCCCGGACCTGCTGGTCGACCTCGGCCGCCTGGACCTCGCCGACATCGAGGACCTCGCCGATGGCGGCCTGCGCATCGGGGCGATGGTGCGCAACAGCGATCTCGCCGCTGACCCGCGGGTGCGCCGCGGCTACCCGGTGCTCTCGCGGGCCCTGCTCTCGGGGGCCTCGGGGCAGCTGCGCAACGCCGCCACCACCGGTGGCAACCTCTTGCAGCGCACCCGCTGCGTGTACTTCCAGGACACCACCACCCCCTGCAACAAGCGTGAGCCCGGCTCGGGCTGCTCCGCGCTCGGCGGCTACACCCGCTACCACGCCATCCTCGGCGCCTCCGAGGAGTGCATCGCCACCCACCCCTCCGACCTGGCCGTCGCACTCACGGCGCTGGAGGCGACCGTCGTCGTGCTCGGCGCCGACGGCCGCCAGCGGATCCCGGTCGCCGAGCTGCACCGCCTACCGGGTGACGATCCGCACCTCGACACGGTCCTCGAGCACGGGGACCTGATCACGGCCGTGGAGCTGCCCGCCCCGGTGCCCTCGCAGCGCTCGACCTACCGCAAGATCCGCGACCGTGCCTCCTACGCCTTCGCGCTGGTCTCGGTCGCCGCCGTGCTCGAGCTCGACTCCAGCGGCCCCGGCCCGTCCATCCGGGCCGCCCGCCTCGCCCTGGGCGGAGTGGCCCACGCCCCCTGGCGCGCCCGCCGCGCCGAGCAGGCGCTGATCGGCGCCCCGGCCACCCGCGAGGTGTTCCGGCAGGCCGCGGCCGCTGAGCTCGAGCAGGCGCGGCCGGTCTCCGGCAACGAGTTCAAGGTGCCGATGGCCCAAGGAGCCCTGGTGACGGTGCTCTCCGAGCTCGCCAGGCTGCCTCCCGAACGGCCCGCGGGACCGGCCGCCGACGAAGGAGTCGCCCATGAGTGAGCTGCTGCGGGCCACGGCCATCGGCACGGACCTCACGCGTGTCGAGGGACCGGCCAAAGTGCGGGGGAGGGCCCCGTACGCCTACGAGCATCCCCTCGAGGAGCCGTTGCACCTCCACCCGCTGTGCGCGACGATCGCCCGCGGACGCGTGAGCAGCATCGACGCCTCCGCCGCCTCCGCACTGGACGGAGTGGTGCGCGTCATCACCCACCACGACGCCCCGCGGCTGGCCGACACCGACGATGGCGAGCTGGCAATCCTCCAGGACGAGCGGATCGGCTTTCGTGGCCAGTACCTCGGCGCCGTCCTGGCCGAGACGCCCGAGATCGCCCGGCAGGCGGCGGACCTGGTCGTCATCGAGACCGATGCCGAGCACCACGACGCCGAGTTCCGGCCCGACCACCCCGGGGCGCGTGCCCCCGAAGGCGGCGCCGACGACGTGCGGACCGGGCAGTTCGACACCGCCCTGGCCGCCGCCGAGATCGTCCTCGACCAGCGCTACTCCACGCCGATCGAGCACAACAACCCGATGGAGCCCCACACCACCAGTGCCCGCTGGGACGGTGACACGCTCACCCTGTGGACCTCCACCCAGGGAGCGCACCCGGCGAAGCAGACCCTCGCCCCGATCCTGGGCATCGACCCCGAGCGGCTGCGGATCATCAGCCCCCACGTCGGCGGCGGCTTCGGATCCAAGGGCCTGCCCCATGCCGACATGATGCTGGCCGCGCTCGCCGCCCAGGTCGTGCCCGGCCGCGCCGTGAAGTACGCGGTGACCCGCCAGCACATGTTCGCGGTCACCGGCTACCGGGCCCCGACCTCGCAGCACGTGCGGATCGGAGCCCGGGTCGACGGCACCATCACCGCCTTCGGATTCGACGCGGTCTCCATGTCCTCCCGCACCAAGGAGTTCCCCGAACAGGCCATCAAGCCCGCCCGGCAGATGTACGCCGGCGCCCATCGACACATCACCCAGCGGGTGCTGCCCCTGGACGTGGCGGTGCCCTCGTGGATGCGCGCCCCCGGGGAGGCGCCCGGCATGGTCGGCCTGGAGATCGCCATGGACGAGCTGGCAGATGCCTGTGACCTCGACCCCATCGAGCTGCGGGCGCGTAACGAGCCCGAGCTCGACCCCGACACCGGCCTGCCGTTCAACCAGCGCCGACTGCTCGACTGCCTGCGCGAGGGCGCCGAGCGCTTCGGCTGGGCCGAGCGGGACCCGCGCCCCCGCTCCCACCACCAGGACGGCTGGCTGATCGGGACCGGCGTCGCCTCGGCCACCTACCCCGCCTTCCGCCAGCCCGGCTCGAAAGCCTTGATCAGGAGTGTGGCCAGCGGCTACGAGGTCGCCATCGGCGCAGCCGACCTCGGCACCGGCACCTGGACGGCCCTGACGCAGGTCGCCGCCGACGCGCTCGAGGTCGAACCCGAGCAGATCCAGCTGGCGATCGGCGACACCGCCCTGCCCCACGCGACGGTCGCGGGCGGCTCGACAGGCCTGGCCAGCTGGAGCGCCGCGGTCATCACGGCCGGTCGGGCCTTCCGTCGAGAGCACGGCACGTCGCCAGCGGTCGGTGCCGAATCCACCGGCGAAGCAGGGAAGAACCCCGCCGCCCAGGAACTGGCGATGCACTCCTACGGAGCCCACTTCGGCCAGGTGCGGATCCACGAGCCCACCGGCGAGATCCGCCTGGACCGGATGCTGGGGGTGTTCTCCGCCGGACGCATCATCAACCCTCGCACCGCCCGCTCCCAGTTCATCGGCGGGATGACCATGGGCGTGGGGATGGCGCTGCACGAGAAGGGCGAGCTGGACCCGAGGTTCGGGCACGTGGTCAACCACGACCTGGCCGAGTACCACGTGCCCGTGAACGCCGACATCCGAGAGATCGAGGCCCACTGGCTGGACGAGGAGGACCCCCAGGCCGGGCCTCTCGGGGCCCGCGGCATCGGCGAGATCGGCATCGTCGGCGCGGCCGCGGCGATCGCCAACGCCGCCCATCACGCCACCGGGGTGAGGGTGCGTGAGCTGCCAGTCTTCGGCGACGCCTTCCTGCCACGGTGAGCGACACCGGACGCGAACCCACCGCCACCGATGCCCGCACCGCCACTGGTACCCCGATCGGCCTGATCCTCGCCGCAGGGGCCGGCACCCGCCTCGGCCTGGGCCCCAAGGCACTGGTGCACACCCGGGGCGCCACCCTGGTCGAACACGGGGTGGATGCGCTTTTGCGCGGCGGCTGCTCGGAGGTCGCCGTGGTCACCGGCGCCGGCGCCGACCAGGTCGACCGCGTGCTCGCCGGTGCCTCTCGGGTTCGGGTCGTTCGCAACACCGAATGGCGCGCGGGCATGGGCGGGTCGCTGCGCCTCGGCCTGGAGGCCATCGGCCCCGGCCATGACGTGCTGATCAGCCCGGTGGACCGGCCGGGCCTGCGCGCCGAGGAGGTCGCCCGGGTGATCGCCGCCCATCGTCCCGAACAGATCACCGCCGCCGCGCATCGCACGGGCACCGACCGGCTGCGCCGAGGACATCCGGTGCTGCTCGCCGCCCGCTGGACCGCCGCGGCCGCCGCAGCCGCCCACGCCGAGGTCGGCGCCCGCGACCTGCTCCGTGCCCAGCGCGAGATCGTGCAGCTGGTGGACTGCTCCGATCTCGACGACGGTGCAGACCTCGACGACCCCGCGGGCCTGTGGCGGCTGGACGGCGGGCTCGGGCCCCGGACCTGACGGCCGCGGAAGCGCTCGCGCTCAGCTCGTCGATGGGTGCAGGGGCCCCTCGCCGTCGCGCAGCGGACCCACCGAGCTGCGGTTGGCACGCACCGCCAGGATCTCGGCGAGGATCGCCACGGCCACCTCGGCCGGGGTGACAGCCCCCAGGTCCAGGCCGATCGGTGAGCGCAGCCGCGCCAGCGCTTCCCCGCTCACACCGGCCTCGCGAAGCGCCGCACGCCGCTCCCGGTCGCTGCGCCGCGACCCCATCGCCCCCACATAGGCGACGTCGGCCTCGAGCGCGGCCGACAGCGCCGGGACGTCGACCTTGGGATCGTGGGTCAGCACGCAGATCATGCTGCGCTCATCGAGATCACCGCTCCGGCTCGCCTCGGCGAAGAACTCGTGCGGCCACGCCCGGATCACCTCGGCCCCCGGGAACGACGCCGGATCGGTGAACGCGGGCCGCTGATCGCACAGCGTGATCCGCAGGTCGAGCGGACGAGCACCGGCCACCAGCGCCTGACCGAAGGCATTGGCGCCGAACACCACCAGATGGGCCGGCCGGGTGCGTGGCTCGATGAACAGCTCGATCGGCTCCCCGAGGCCCTCGGGTGGGGCCAGGCGGATCGTGCCGGGACGTCCGCTGCGGATCATGGTCGCAGCCTGGGAGGCGGCAGTCTCCAGGATCTGCTTCGGCAGCAGCGGCTGCAGCGCCCGTTCCAGCTCCTCGGCGCCTGTGAGCACGGCGACCGTCGGCGGTGGTGCGCTGTCGGAGGCGGTCGGCCGCGAGCTGTGCGCAGCCCGGGCGGGAAGGCGCGTGGCTACGCCGATCATGTCCATGGCCTGCGCTGCACCCGGGTCCGGGGCGCCCGGGGGGAGCGGCGCCCCTCCGCGAGCGCCGGGCTGGACAGGAGCGCCGGGCTGGAACGGCTGCACCAGCACCTCGAGGGTCCCGCCGCACATCAGGCCGACGGCGAAGGCGTCGTCCTCGCTCACCCCGAAGTGGAGCAGCGTCGACGTCCCGGTCTCGAGAGCCTCCTGGCAGGCCTCGAGCACCGCTCCCTCGACACAGCCACCGGACAGGGAGCCGCGGATGCCGCCTTCGGCATCGACCAGCATGGAGGTGCCCACCGGCCGGGGAACGGAACCCTCCGTGCCGACGATCGTCGCGATGGCGCAGGCCAGTGGGGGGACGTCATGGTGCAGGCGCTGCTGCGCGATTTCCAGGACGTCGAGCACGCCACCACCCTAGGGTGGATCGCCGCCACGAGCGACGGGGCCGACCCCTCGGTCGCCCGAGGTGCCCAGCGGGTGCTGCCGGGATCATCGGTAATCTTCGACGTCCAGCTCCTCTGCAGCGGTGGTCTCCATGGCGGTGACGAAGCTCCAGGAGTCCGGGCGGGACCCGTCGACGTCGGTCAGGTCGTAGTGCTCGGCGAGCTCGACAGAGCTGAGGGATCGCGTGTTCCAGACGGCCCGGCTCGGATCCGCGGCCAGTGCCGTGATCCCGCGGGCCAGCATCGCCGGGGTCTCCGAGATGACGAACTCGTACGGGGGCACGGCATCGGAACGTGCGCGGTTCGCTTCGGCGGCCTCACGCCAGGTCTCCTCCGTGACGCCGAAGGCATCGAGCATCATCTCCGAGCGCAGCCATCCCGGCGTCACCGAGACGGCGGTGCCGCCGTGCGGTGCGAGCTCATGGCCCTGCGCATACGCCAGACGGTCCACCGCCGTCTTCGTGAGGTCGAGGAAAACCGTCCCCCGGTAGTGGGTGTGGTTGTAGCTGCGCGTCCCGTCGGTGACCTCGACGACCAGCCCGCCTGGATGCCGGATGAGCAGCTCCAGGGCGCTGTGGCTGGTGTTGAGGTGCGTGGTGAACCCGGTGTCGATGAGCTGTGTGCCACGGTCGAGGTCGTACTCCCACAACGGGGTGTCGAACTGGACGTAGGCCTCTCCTCCGATGTCGTTGACCAGGATGTCGAGCCTGCCCTGCTCGCGATCGATGCGGGCGATGAGGGCGCGGACGGCGCCGACATCCAGGTGGTCGACGACGACGGGGTGAGCTGTTCCGCCGGCGTCCGTGATCAGCTGCGCTGTTCCCTCGACGGTCTCGCTGCGGCCGTAGTCGGACGGCGCCTGCGCAGTGGACCTGCCCGTGCAGTAGACCACCGCACCGGCCCGAGCCAGTTCACGGGCGATCGCCCGTCCCGCACCGCGCGTGGCCCCGGCCACGAGCGCGATCCGGCCCTCCAGGGAGTGCGGGGCGTTCCTGTCTGCGCTGTGCTGCATGCTGTCGTGCTCCTTGTCCGAGGGGTCTGTCCGGAGGCTCCCGTCCTGGGTGCTCCCCTTAGTGGCGAGCCTGACCGATATTGACGACAGGGGGTGTCACTATTCGGCTACGGTCGTCAACATGCGCTCCTCGCGTCTCCTGGCGATCCTCATGGAGCTCACCCGCCTGCCCCGCACCACGGTCGCCACGCTGGCCGAGCGGTATGGCGTCAGCTCGCGCACGATCCAGCGCGATATCTCCGTCCTGCACGAGATGGGAGTTCCGGTCTGGACGCGCACCGGGCCGGCCGGCGGGGTCGGGCTGGTCGAGGGCTGGAGATCGCCGATCACCGGTATGACCGCCCCGGAGCTGCAGGCGCTGATCATCGGCGAAGCCGGTGCCCGCGGTCTGGGGCTACACACCGACTTCGAGACCGCCCGCCTGAAGATGCTCACCACGAACGCTGCGCAGGTCGAGACCGTCGAACCCGCCCAGGAACGCTTCCTGATCGATAACGAGCGCTGGTTCGCCGAGCCCGAACACCCCGCTGCCCTGCCGGAGGTCGCGCGCGCGGTGTGGTCGGGCCGCCGCCTGACCATCGACTACCGTCGGCCCGGACGCGAGCAGGCGCCCCGCCGTCGGCTCCTGGATCCACTCGGCCTCGTGCTCAAGACCGACAGCTGGTACCTGGTCGCCGCCCACCGGCGCTCCCTGCGCACCTACCGCCTCTCGCGGGTCCGCTCGGCGGTGGTGCACGAGGAGGAGGCCTGGCGGCCGACGGGCTTCTCCCTGGCGGAACACTGGGCGGATTCCCGTGCCGCCTTCGAGGCGTCGATCCACACCGTCCCGGTGCGTCTGTCGATCGAGATGACCTCGGTCGATGCCCTGCGGGATGCCGTCCCGGGGGTCGACGTGGACGCCGCCGTGGCGTCTGCGGGCACCGAGAGTGGACGCGTGCAGCTGGAGCTGCTCATGGAGAGCCTGGAGATCGCGGCGGCGCAGCTGCTCACCGTTCCCGGCGTGGCGGTGGAGGAGCCTGCCGAGCTGCGCAGGCGGCTCTTCGAGCGAGGACAGGACCTCGTCGCACGACACCGGCCGGGCGGCTCGCCGCCCCAGGCATCTGCTGGCGGCCGTCGCGGGGCGTGAGCTCTCCGGCAGCGGGCTTGGCGCACGGCGTCTTGTCCCAGGCGGGTGCCGTCGATGGCGCGGACGGAGGAGATGGTGCGGGCCAGCTGGGAGGCGGTCATCGCCCGGGCCATCTCCACCAGGGTCTGTTCATCGACTCGGTCGATGACCCGGGAGATCTCCCGGACCTTCGAATACGACAGTCGGCCGGCCTGGAACTCGGTCACGGTCAGGGGCATCGAGGGCAGGGCGCGGGCTACGCGCACGTGTTCGCGGGCGGCGCCGGGGGACATCGAGCAGGCCCAGGCCAGCCA
>DWZH01000103.1 GCA_019118275.1 Candidatus Brachybacterium merdavium
CCAGGCCGTGGGCCTGCCAGCCCTGCTCGGCCAGCCACAGCACGTCCCCGCCCTCCCCGCAGCCCAGGTCGATCGCGCGACCCGGCGGGAACTCGCCGACGATGGACGTCATGGTGGCGTTGGCCTTCCCCGACCACACCCGGTCGGCCTCGCAGTAGCGCTGCTCCCAGTGCTCGGCAGGGGAGGGCGACTCCTCCGGACGCGGAGAATGGCCGGCATCGTGGCGATGATGTTCTGTCATGCAGCGAGCCTGGCAGAAGCAGGGCCGGCACGGAAGCACTCTTGCGCACAAGAGCCGCCGACGGGCTGTTGCTCCGCCAGGCGCACGCATGTGGGGTAGTGGGGTACGGGCACCGGCTGCGTATCCGGTTGCGTCCGCTCGGGCCCCCGGTGCCGGTAGGGGACAAGAAACGAGAGTGCGAGCTGTGGCTGGATCAGAACGTCGCAGAAGAAATGCTCCGCATGACTGATTCACTGAAGATTCGGGGTGCGGTTCTCAGTGTTCTCGATGTCGGGGAACACCTCGCGGATGATCTTGATCAGCTCCGACGCTCGTTCGCGGTCAAGCTGAATGACCTGGCTAGTCTTAGGCCTTGACATTCTGGTTTCGGATCCGTAGGTGCCGATATATAAGAGGACCTGATCGCCGTTTTGAACTTTTGCCCACCCAGCATCGGTCTCTGAACGATGCACGGTCCCTTGCGAGTTAAGCTCGAAGAAGTGACGGATTAGAGCCATGCAGGGGCCTCCGAAGCATTGCGAGTGAAAACGTCGGTATGCTGAAAGTCTGGTCCGTGGAAAGCGAGAGAGACAGCGGTGCGGATGCCAGAGTCATCCAAGGATGATAGGTCAGTGACACGCAGTTCATATTGGATGGCCTTGAGGCCGTTTCGCACGATCTCACGTCGATTCTCGTTACCGGACAGCGAACGAATCTGATCCGCGATGATGCGTGCAACTCGATGGTCTGCGGATAGATTCCGATCGACCAAGCCAACTAGGTCGTCTTCGTACAGCGGAAGCTCCGGGTCGGAGAGAAGGTCTCCCAAAATCCATGATCTGAGGTAAGCGCGGTAGAAAATATTTCGGCGACCGGAGAGATAGCGATCCTTGGGAAGTCGTCCCGTGCTGTCGGGTCCGAACCGCCTTACTGCGAGATCGGGGAGGACGAGGATAGTGAGGTACGGCCAGATCTCAGGATTCGAAGCCTGATTGCGGCCATCCGTCGCGAACCAGTCAACGAGGAACCTGCCGGCGACGGCGTCGAATTTCCGGTCTGCATCTCGTCCATGTTCCGGCACGGAATCCAGCACCTGCTTCAGGGAGCGATGCAACTCTCTGAGGCGGCCGACGCTCACCGGTACTCCACCGTATCCGTTGAATCGTGTCCTCGGGTCAAGTGTCCCGTCCGGGAGCGGCTTCGGTGGCGTCCCACCCTTCAGTCGATCTTCGAGCTCTTTCAGGGTCTCGACTGCCTCGTGACGTGCGAGCTGAGGGTATATCTTGCTCATGGATGTTCGTCCCTTCCGAACCGGAGAGCTTCACGCGAGCGCGCAATCAGGTTGGACGGCTCTTCCTTGGACATCCTCAGGGCTTCGCCAAGTGGAATTCCGATGTTCTGCGCCAACGCGGCACCCAATGCCGCCAGGGAGTTGTGATCGTGCTCTGCGATGGTATCCATCTGGCTAGGAGAGATGGCGTCGCGCCAGTTCGCGAGTTGATGGAAGACGACGAGATGGATATCGCTCTGGATGAGAGCGTAGGAATCTTCCGGAGCTGTGCCATCGAGTATCGATGCCGCACGGCTGGAGTCGCTGTTGACGTAGAGGCGGATTGCGGAGCTCACGCTCCATGTCGGATCGGCATCGAGGTTGGTTTCTACAACCCAGGGGACATCCCTGCGTCCGGTCTGGGAGAAAGAGATCGCTGTCGTCGGGAACGCTGCCTGATCACTTTCGAGCTCGAGCTTCAGCGGCCTCGGCAGTTGCCAGAGCTTCGCCCCTTCATGGGTTGCATTCCGGGGATCAGTGCTCCCGGTGCGTGCAGGGCCGACGACCCAGGCGTCCGCGAGGAGCTCGACAGCGAGGATCGCTCCGTCGATCTCGACCAGAGTCTCTGCCCTCCAGCAGCCGTCCTGCTCCGAGAACGATGCCGATGAACGCCAGGTGGCACGAGCCGGCAGGCACGTGGCGTTCCCTACGAGGCTGATCTCCTCATCCGGTGATATCCCTGTCTGCGTCCAGAAGTCAGGTGAAAGTTCAGCGCGGCATCTGAGCACGATGCGCTGTCCTGGTTCCCACCTCTCCGAGATGTCCCCGACCTCCGACGCTGGCTCGACCACCTCGATCTCAGCGTTCACTGCTGTGTGGGAAGGGGCGAGGAAAGGCTTCGACTCAAGTACGGCCATCGGGGCCTCCTGCGGTGAGCTCAACTCTTAGGGCACGGCGGGGGGCGCCGATGAATCGGACAATCGCCTCCTGGCCAGTTCTGACGTTCGCGGCGTCGAGACCTTCTGCGGCCGCATCGACCCACTGGACTCCCAGGGTCTCAGGGGGCACCTGCTCATGAAGACCCTCGTCGCCCAGGAGGCTCACGTTGAGCCTGACGCGTGCGATGGGCTCCTCCCCGAGAACGATAAAGCTGATCTCCTGCAGCTGCATGCCCTGCGCATCGGTTTCGAGGAGCCTTGGAGCGTCCGCTTCGACTGACCAGCTGGGTCTCGTCGGGCCACGGCGTCGGCCTGGCCGGTGAGGCTCCCCGTCGTCGGGAAGCTGTGGCGCCGGGGCCGGCATGATTGCCCCGAGTCGCCTCGACAGCTCTCCAGTCGACGGCAGCCTTCCAGCGGATCCTGCCTCGGTCTCCTGTGGTGCGGGGTGGATCTCCTCGGTGATGCATCGCCTCACCCTGTTCTTCGTTTGCCGGATGATCTTCGACGACTTGCTGCTCGAACCCTCGGTCACCCAGTTGTCGTGGGCAGGTGGTTCAGCTTCGGCATAGTGCTCATCGAATTCGTCAGCCGACTTGTACACGGCCAGCCAGTCTGCTCCGGCCGGAGCTTCTCGCTGGACCCAATCGACGGTCGTGACGACGAGCTCGGCCTGGCCTCGCATGAGCGCGATGCGCAACAGACCGGATTCGTCACCTCTGGCGGGATCGAGGTCGTCGAATTCCAGGTAAGGCTCGACGGCTGGAACCCGTCGGACCAGCGCGAGGTGCCCGACCACCTGTTTGTACCAAGTGATCTCTATGACTTTGACAGGGAGTCCATGTGGCGTGCTGATCTCCTCGGGGCTCGATCGCGCTGCTCGGATTGCGTTCAAGCCGGATCCCCAGAGTGCCAGCGCGCCCGTGCTGGGACTGCCGAGGTCGACAGACTCTCCGTTCACGCGCAGTTCCAGGGCCATAGGAGCATCGCTCTCATGCGGCGCAGGGATCATCTTCGGCCAGAGGTTGGCGCGGATCGCATGGCGGGAGCGACGTACGAAATCGTCCTCCATCTCGATGGGGTCGCTGTCGAACCTGTCGAGCGGTTCCGCGGACGTCTCCGCGGCGTCCTCCTCGTCGGCGATCAACGGGTCGAGGATGAGGAGCGAGGTGCCGGTCTCGCCTTCCTCGAATCTGCGCTCGAACAGTTTCTCGCCGACCTCGACGGCAGGTTGACCGACCAGAGGAAGGATGGATTCACCATCAGTGGAGAGGGCTCCCCACCAGTGCCTTCCCGTGTATTGGACGCCTTTGTCCTGATAGGACTCACCATACGCAGAGACGATGAAGCGGTCCTCGAGCTCTCCCTCAGGATTGCGGCATCGGGTCCAGTAGGCGACCGTGCCTATGCCGCTGTAAGCGAAGGCCGCCGTCTTCCCGAACCCGTAGGTGCCCCCCGTGGTCCCGTTGTTGTGGGAGACACCGAGCTTGAGGATCAGATCTTGGAATCGCGCTGACCTGCCCTTGCCGACGGGAGACAGGTCGGCAGGGCCGTCCAATCCCTTGGTCCCCCTGTCGTATATCTCCAGGATTCTGAAGTTCGCGTTCCTCCTCAGGGAGGTGAGGCCTGTGAGCCGGCCTTCGGAGAGCAGGCTTGCGAGATCCTCCCGGAGGCGGAAGTCGGTTCGACGGAGGCTGACGCCAAAGAGAGGTCGGGCGCCTTCATTCTTCGCGTCCCAGCTGTTCTGTGCAGTCTCCCGGATGAGGACTGCGAGTCGGGAGAGCTCGGTCTTGCCGAGCAGCCTATCTCCGCCGGAGGCGTCCATGTCTCCCGGGGAGAAGCGCTTGGGGAACCACTGGAGGGGCTGAATCATATCGCCGGTCAGAGCTCCTCGAGGACTCTGTCCAACTGGCTCGGATCGAGTTCGCCGGGGCATGAATCGAGAGACAACTGGTAATTGAGGCCGAATATACCGCGAAGTGCCGACGAGTCCATGTGGGATGCGCGGATGCCGGGAAAATCGTCCTCGACTGCATACAAACGCGTTTCTTCGATCTCGAAACGCCGTCGCCGACCCTCGATGCCAGGAGCGTCGTCTCCCAAAATCCGAATGAGCTCTTCGCGAGGAATGCCGTGCGCGGCGATCCTCTCGGCCAGCTCGTCGACAGACTCCCCGGAGGAGCCGTCCGTGATCCGGAAAGCCACGAGATGCAACTGGGCATTCATCGGTGGATCGAGCTGGGATTCACCGTGGATCGTCACCGCCGGGCTGCCCGAACCGCCGAAGGTCTTCACCTCGAGCGCATTGGTGCGCACGAAATCGTGCCTTGCGCCGTTCCTGCCCTGCCATGCAGACAGCGCGGACTGGGGATCCCGCCTCGCCAGACGCTCGAGGATCGTGAGCTCACCGAAGATACCGATCACACGGTTGCGGTCCATCGCGAAGCGTGCTCGTGCGAGAGCAGCGCGCCATGATTCGAGCACCTCTGTCAGCTCGTCGATGCATGGCCGGCCGCTTGCATCAGCCCGATCGAGCATCTCGCCGATGAGGGAGAGGAACGTACGGATCAGCCGGGCATCCAGACAGGCGACATCCAGCCAGACCGCCCGCCCTTCGTTACCCTCCGTCTCGACCCATGTGGCCTGAAGGAGCCGTCCGAGAGGGACATCGAATCGTTCTCGCTCGTCCGGGAGCCGCGCCAGCAGGTGGATGAGGCCGACGTGGTCCTTCACGAGGATCGCATCCCTGAGGCGGCCCGAGGGGCCGAGCGGGATGCTCGCAGATTCCCCTTCTATGACCTGCTCGCCCCTCAGGTTGTCGTACGCGGCCTGGACCCGGGAGTGCCCGTTGACCATCAGTGCTCGTCCTCCTCAGGTACGAAGTCGGCTTCGTCGTCCCTGGGGGGTGTGGTCGCCAGATCTGCATCCTGGTCGTCTAGTTCGACAGCCCAGTACTCGCCGGGGTCCTCCGCCTCGGCGTGGGGGAAGACAACTCCGAGCCCGACCAGCGGTCCATCGGCTTGCATCCTTGTCCTCGTCGTCGATTTCGACGCTGGCTGCGAATCGCCGTCGATCGCGTAGAGGAGGACGGTGCCTTCGTTCGGACGGATAAGGGAACGGGCGGTTTTCATCGCGACAGCGGACTTCTTGTCGACTCCGTCCAAGATCTCGATGTCCCGCTCGTCGAGCTGGCCCTGATCGGCGAGGATGCGTATGTCAAGGAGATAGTCGTCGCCTGACATGAGGGCGCGGATGTTGACGATGTCCGAGTGCGGAGGGAGCCCAGAGCCCAGGCGGTCTTGAGACCAGAGGTCGGGCTTCAGGGGAGCGCGTCGCGATGTCGAGACCGCGATCCCGCCTGAGTACTCGTGGTTGTGCCCACCGCCGCCGGATCCGGAGACGAGGATGAGATTCCACTGGGCGCCGGCGCCATGCCGGTTGAGCCATCCGCTCATGCCGTCGGCCTGCAACCACTTGTCGGTCGGTGCGACCCAGAACTCTTCGAGGAAGCCCACGACATCTTCGTTGGTCAGGCCGCGGAACATGAGCGACGGGTGGCGTCGCGACGAATGCGCTCCCCGGGTGAGCAAGGGCAACTCGCGGTCCAGCGCCGTGCGGACCAGGTTATTGGAAGCGCGATAGCCGATCTCTCTGCCTGGCTCAGAACGGTCGAGATAGATCGTCTGTCGCCGGGTCCCGCCGAGCCCTGCGCGGACGAGCTGGGCGGCATCCATCTTGTTCTTGCTCGTGATCTCCAGGCGGCCGGGGTGGCTCTTCACCTTGATGGCGAACTCTCGAGGGGTACGCCCCTCCTTCTCCATCTCGACGACTTCGTCGCGGAGCTGCTTCTCGACGGCAGCGAGATGCCCGTACTCATCGAGGAGGCCAGGGCCCATCCACACACGGACCAGATCGGCGTAGCGAGGACGGAACCCGAACCATCGTCCCATCTGTAACAACGTGTCGTACGTGTTGCTGGAACGCAAGAAGTAGGAGACCACAAGCCCTTCGAGGGTGAGTCCTCGGGACAGGGTGCCGCCGCCGACGGCGATGACGGTTTGAGGAGTGTTCGGATCGTAGATGAGGCGATCATCGGAGGCGCCGTTGTCGATCTTCACCACGATGCTCTCGAGGACCTTCTTCGCCACCGGCCAGAGTTTCGTCCATCCGGGGACGAGCTCACCGCCGCGAAGAGGGGAAGCGTTGTCGATCTCGGCATCGAATACGTCCCGGAATGCAACCTCCTGGTTCTCCACGTCGAGAGCCATCTCGGAGATGAACTGTGAGATGACCTCCTTCGTACGTTCGTGGACGCGGATCAGCTGCGAAGTGTGCACGAGCATCGAGGAGTCCTGGGCCTCTCCGGTGCGCAATTCCCGGATCGCGGTGGCGAGGATGAACCACCGGATTGACGTCGTCAACGATGCCGTCATCTCTGGTTCGAACTCGTCGACCTTCTTCGGCTTGGGTGTGAAGACCATAGCCTCGTGGTCGGGCACCTCGTGCGCGAGACGGTGGATCATCTCGTCCTCACCGCTGTCGACGGTCTGGTCGACATCGAAGAACAGCTCGGACCCCATATAGCTGTCGGGCTTGGGCAGCACGGACACGAAGTCCTCAGGGTAGAGATCTCCATCATCCGACGGGTCGATGAACACATTGGCGAACGGCGTCGCCGTATAGGCGACATAGGTTCCGGTCGGAACCGCCGCCCACAGCTCTCGGACCCGCTTGTTGATCGTGGAGACGAGGTCCTTGGAGCCCATAGTGTTGGGAGTGGCCTGATCCGACTCGTCGTCGATGATCATGACGGCACGACGGTTCAGCGTCACGTCAGGAACAGCTTCTAGGAACTTCGTGACGTTCGCCAGCCTCATCTCATGCTTCTTGACGACCATGACGGCGACGTTGCTCGGGTTGGAGAAGAAGCTCGGGCTGATGTCGCGGCCCATATCGGCGTTGGAGCCGGTGAGCCTGTGCCAGGCGATCCCCGGCCTCTCACGAACCGTGTCGAGGCCCAGGTCCTTCTGGAGGCGCAGCTGGGTCTGGACGCGGAGATTCGTGTACATGCCGGCGAGGACGATGATGATCCGGTACCCCTCGTCGACTGCCTTGGAGATCAGGCCGGTGAAATTGGCTGTCTTCCCGGACTGCACGTACCCGATGACGAGGCCCTTGCGGCGGTCCCCGACAGCCTTGGGGTTCGCGCTTCGAGACAGGATCCGCTCGGTCGAACGGTGGATCGATTCGATGGCGGGCCCAGGAAGCCCGCTCTGTTCCAAACGGGCTCTGTAGTCGGGCCATTCGCCGACCTGGGTCTTGGCGCCGCTATACCAGTCCGGCCGGCCGCCATCCTTGCGGATGAGGTTCCCGACTTTGATGCGTTCCACACTATTGCGCTTCTCATCCTCGTAGGCCTCGAAGGCCGCGCGGAAACCCGGAAAGATCTGCTCGATGAGCGTGACAGACTCACGGTGGGCGGCGTCCTGATTGAGGTCTCCGGTGCGGGATTTCAGTATCCCCTCGTATGCGCCGAGAGCCTGCTCGAACCGGCCATCATCCAGCTTCGCACTAGTCATCCGGTGCCCCCGTTTCTTCTAGACCTAAGCACTGATCACAGGTTAACCAGGACGCCCGACATCCGGGGGTCGATTTCGCCCCCCGGATCGGACCGTTGCAGCGATCGACGTTGCGACGGCGTCAGGATCGTCATGCTCCCAGAAGCGCAGAACGGTCCAGCCAGCGTTCTCGAGCCTCTCCACCGATTGAAGGTCGCGTTCCATGTTCCGTGCGATCTTCGGACGCCAGTATTCGACGTTCGACTTCGGCTGCACGTAGTGATCAGGACACCCGTGCCAGAAGCAACCATCGATGAAGATCGCGACGCGCACCTTCGTGAAGGCGATGTCGACACGTCGGCGTCGGTCCGTAGGATCCGCCGCGTAATCGATGCGGTAGCGCAGGCCGCTCGCATGCAGTCGGCGTCGTACCGCCAGCTCCGCCGACGTGTCCCTGCGCTTGTTCGCCTGCATCGTGCGTCTGGCGTTCTCGCTGCTAGCTTCAGGCGGCGTGCGAGGCATACGTGAGCCTCTCTTCGGAAGGTGCGGTCGGTGCGCTCTCACCCTGAGGCGCGTCGCCCCTCGGGCAGTTCGACGATGGCGCGACTGCCATCCTGACCCTCGCGGCGCAGGACCGCCAAGGCGGGCCGTGCGATCTCCTCGTGCGCCCTGACAGCATCTCCCTCAGCAATGGCGTTGTTGAGATCCAGCTGAGCGTCAGCGCTCTGCTCAGATCGCTCGAAAGCAAGGATTAGCTCGTTGGCGTCGAGGCTCGGGGGTACCCACTTGTACGGGATGCCTTCCATGGTCCGAAGCATCGCCTCGATGACAGCCTGGGCGCCCTCGGGAGGGACTGCCATCCCGATCTGACGGCGTACGCTCGGATTTCCGCCGAAGAAGCGGAAGCTGTCGGGAAAAGTCTGCAATCTGGCGCGCTCCCTGTTCGTGAGCGCCCTCGGTTCCGACCAGTGGTACATGTGCGTCCCGCCGCCCCCGGAGCCGGTCACGGTGTAGGCGGGCTCATCGGCGTGCAGGCGGCGATAGATGTTGCTCAGAGTCGCGCCCTTGACATTGAGCTTCAGGGAGGGATCCTTGAACACGGTGTTGAATGCGTTCTTCCCGGGAGCTATCTCGTCGAGCCGGTCGATCACAGACTGAGGATGCTTGATCCGACTGTTGTTGTATGCACCGGGGTGAATAGGGTCTAGCTCGAGAGCCTCGCGAGCGGTCTTCTGTTGCCACTTCAAGGGTGTGACCGGAGCCGGGACTCGGAAGCCTCCGCCGAGCCGCTCTCGGATGTCTCGTCGGATCCCGGTGATGATGAAGCGATGCCGCCGCTGCGGAAGTCCATATTCTTCGAATCGGTATAAATGTGCGACGATCTCGTATTCGAGGTCGGGGTCGACCTTGCTGGAGTCCGCGCCGTAGAATTCGATGAACTTCGAATCGGTCAGCACCGCGGCGCCGGGCCTTTGGAGAGCAGAGAGAATTTTTCCAAAGGCCATCCCATCGTTGGCTCGCGATAGCCCGGAGACGTTCTCGGCGACGAACCAGTCCGGTGAGTGGAGCGCAAGGGCGTGGACCCCATAGGTGTAGAGAGCGCCATAGTCTCCGTCGAGTCCCCGGTGCTCGCCTACTGTGCTGAAGTCGTTACAGGGAAATCCGAATGCGAATGCATCGAAGCTCGGCACGTTGCGCAGATCGAAGTCTCGCACGTCTGCCGTGAACACCGTCTCGTCAGTGGCTCCACGGATATTCCGCTTGTATGTCTCCGCTGTATCCGCGTGGTGCTCGACTGCCCAACCGTGCTCGATGGAGGAACCGCCGTCGCTAGACAGGCTCCTGCTCGCGAGCTCTGCACCGAGTGCAATGCCGCCCGGCCCGCTGAACATCTCGCCCAGCACATACCTCGGCACGAAGCCACCTCCACCATTCATCTCTTTTGGTCATGCAGCCTATACCGAGAGCATCGGGTTCGCGGCGCTTTGCCTGATGCGGACGGTGGCGCCCTTGCAGGCAGCATACTCTCCCGGGGATGCGACAAACGTAGGTTCCGAGTGATCGACCGCATATCTTCTGCCAGAGGGGGAAGCAGCGCGCGAGGCCCGCGAGGTCGTTCACGCATGTGTGGGTCGTTCGTCCCTGCCGCCCGAACACTCTCCTCGCGCCGCCGTCCCCACCTCCTCTTTGGGCACGAACGATTCCGCTATCAACGGTCAGCGAGGCCTCCTCTCGCGGCCCGCGGTATGTTGGAGCCGCAGCGGGCGCCTCACGAGCCCTATGGCACAAGGGGGAAGACCAGGCTGTGGGCCTCCCCGGGGCCTGCGGGCGGAGCCAGGGTTCCCGCAGTCGCGCGAGCGCCTCCGCCAGCTCAGCGGGTCCGATGACATTCGGGCCACAGCAGTAGGAGCAGTGGATGAGGCGTCCGTGGCGCAAGTGGTGTCCACCTCCAGCGGCATCCAAGGTGGCGGAGGAGCCACTCCCGTGACCCCTCGGTCTGCAACTGATGCAATGGTCGCGGACATCGGGCTCCAGATGCCGAAGTTCGCTGTCGGCACGAAGCCGCGATGCCGCAGGTCCACCCAGGCCTGGCCCCGGTCGCATCCGAGTCGGCGTTCCCGCCGGCGGTTTCGTCACTGCTCGGCCCCCGGCGGGCGCGACAGAAGACCTGGCCGAGATCGAGGCGTGAAGACCGGAGGGCTGCTCATCGCTCTCACCTGTCGCTGATTTTGACTCAGCTCTCGCCCGGCTCTGCATCCTTCTCGGTGAGGATGTCCGGTCCAGTAGGTCCGAGTGCTCTTGAGCCCCAGCACACGCTTGACCACGCTGTCCCAGATGGGGATCAGCCGCGGGCGTTTTCGCGCGAGGAGCTTGGCCGTACGCGTTTGGCCGATACCGTCGATGGACCTGATCTTCTTCCATGCAGGATTGAGGCCTTCGTCGCTCTTCAACTTCTCCAACTCTGCGTCGGTGAGCTACCCGAGATCCCGGTCCGGTTCGCGGGCGAGATAGGCCTCTAGGTCGGATCTGAAGTCTCGATCCTTGAGCAGGGTTTGAGCCGCTGTTCTATGAATCGTCACCGACAGGAGAGACGGGGCCGTGACATCTGCGATGTCGAATCGGTCTGGGTGTGAGGGGACCGCGTATGTCAGCTCGTGGAAGTGAGAGCCCGAGTAGGATCCGGGAGTCGTGTACTCCCTGAGATATTGAAGAAGTTGATCCTCGTTGGCGGCGTCCAAGACGAGCGTGCGGAATTCTTCGAACTCGGGGGTGAGCGTGCCAGGCATGCCTGCCGTCCTTCCAGTGTGGTCGAACCGGCACCGCATATTGCGGTTGCCGACCTACCTCGAGGCTACGAAGCGGTACTGACATCGGGAGTCGAAACGCCGAATTGGAAGGTCGGTGTAGCAGGGGCCGCCGGATCTCGACGGTCCCATCTTCGCGAGCAGTGCCCCCATGGACGAGTCCCTGGGCGTTCTCGTGCTCGGTCCGGGCTCAGCCGCGCGCTGGTCGACCATGGAGCCTGCACTGGAGCTACTCGACTCGGCCTCCGATGTCGTGGAACGACACGATGAGGGGGCGCAGAGGTCGTGTTCCGGGCCGACCCGCCGCCTCACGTCTGGTTCTCCCTGGCCGATTCGTCTCGAGCTGACTGCAGCTCTGGGCAGCACTCCCGCTCACGACCTTGCTCCACCTGAATGCGGAGGGTCAACGTCTTGTCCCTTCAGCGATCGGTGTCGCGATCGAGCTCGGGGAGCTGCGGAAGCGAGGAGACCGCAGACGGCATGTCCGAGAGGCGGTAGCAGCGACTCGACTGCTCGGTACGACGCATCACCCGTCGGCCGTCAGCCCCACCCCGAACGGCACCTTCGGATCCGCCACCGCCACAGCCAGCGTCGTATCCGACTGCCCGTAGTAGGCGAACCACTTCCCGCGGAACTTCACCAGGCCCTCGACGAACGTGACGTTGGAGACCAGACCGTGGGTGTCCTCATAGGTCTGCGGGCGCAACCACGGTTCCTGCAGCCGCGCCAGCACCGTGGTCGGTTCGGCGGGGTCGATCACGATCTGCCCGCAGCGGTAGTCCACGTCCACCGTGCCGTCGGCGTGGATCTCGCGAGTGGCGCCGTTGGTGAGCATCACCAGCAGCCCGTCATCCGTCAGCACCGGGGAGGTGCCTATCTCCACCAGCGCCTCGTCGAAGGTGCCGGGCGTGGGCAGGTACATGGGCTCGTCATCGCTCGTGCCCGGCGTCCAGTGGATCAGGTCGTCGCTGGTCGCCCAGTAGATCCCGCCCTCTCCGAAGTACATCCACCACAGACCGTCCATCTTCTGCGGGACGATCACGCCGGCCTTGGACCAGTTGTGGTCGCGCGGATCCATGACCTTGAAAGTGTCGAAATCATCGAAGAGCGGGCCGTGCTTGGTCCAGCTGCGAAGATCCGTGGAGGTGGCCAGGCACAGCTGGGCCACGGTCCGGTCCCACCCGGTGTAGGTCAGATAGTAGGTCCCGTCGATGTAGGCGATGCGCGGGTCCTCGCAGCCGAAGCGTTCGTAGTCGTGCTCGGGCGAGAGGATCGGCGCATCTTCGCGCTCGAAGGAGTAGCCGTCGTCGGAGAAGGCGATCCCGATGTGGGAGACGATGTCGTCCGCATGCGCCCGGTACAGTAGCACCACCTGATCATCGATCACCAGCGCAGCGGGGTTGTACAGGTTCGACGACTCCCATGAGTCGCCTTTCGGACGCAAGATCGGGTTGTTCTCGTAGGGGACGAATGGGCCCAGCGGGAAGGTCGCTCCGCCGAACAGGGACACAGTGGACATGCTTCTCCTTGAGATCGAGGGGGAAGGGGTGGAGCGGGCGTCAGCCCTTGACCCCGGAGCTGATATCCGAGGCGCGGAAGTAGCGCTGGAAGAACACGAACAGCAGAACCACGGGGAAGGCCAGCGTCGCAGCGCCGGCCAGGATCGCTCCGTTGGGGTTCGAGGCGGTGCGGGAGACGTTGGAGATGTAGTTCGCCAGCGAGACCGCCAGTGGCTGCAGGCTCGCGTCCTTCGTGATCAGGAACGGCCACAGGAACTCGTTCCAGGGTCCGATGAACGTGATCAGGGCGACCGTGGCGATGGCGGGCTTCACCATCGGAACCGCGATCGAGAAGAGGATCCGCAGCTCGGAGGCGCCATCGATCCGGGCGGCTTCGAACAGCGACTCCGGCAGCGACAGGAAGAACTGCCGAAAGATGAACACGGCGGTGGTGTTGATCAGGAACGGCAGGATCATGCCCAGGTAGGAGTCGCCGAGCCCGTATATCCGGGTGACCTGCACGTAGAGCGGGATCATCAGCAGCTGGAACGGGATCGCCTGAACACCGAGCATGATCGCGAACAGCACGCCGCGGCCTCGCCACTGCAGGCGAGACAGCGAGTACCCCGCGGCCAGCCCGAACGTCAGCGTGCCGGCGAGCACACCGACAGTGAAGACCAGGGAGTTCAGCAGGGAGCGCAGCAGGTTCAGTCGGGAGTTGATGTCCGTGAAGTTCTGCAGCGTCCACCCGCCGGTCGGGAACAGGTCCGACGGGGAGGATGTCGGGTTGACCTGGAACGCGCCGACAGCCATGAACCAGAACGGGAACACGAAAGCGATCGCGAAGACGACGAGCACGGCATAAAGCATCACGCTCGTGACCCTCGCGCGGCCGTGTCCCGGTGCCCTGGTCGAGCCGGGTGCTCCGCTGCCTTTCTGAGTGGTGCCGCGGGACGGCTTCGTCGCACGATGTGCCATGTCAGCTCTCCCGTCCGGTGCGCGCCGCGACAGCGGAGAGCACGCCGATACCGATCACCAGCAGCACGCCGATCGCCGAGGCGACATCCGGGTTCGTCTGCTGGATGCCCTTCTGATAGATGAGTAGCACCGGTGTGCTGGAGGCGCCGTCGGGGCCGCCACCGTTCGTCAACAGGTACGGCTCGGTGAACAGGTTCGCTCCGGTGATGATCGCCAGGATCAGCACCAGGGCGGTCACCGAGCGCACTCCGGGCACTGTGACGTGGCGGAAGCGCTGGATGACCCCGGCGCCGTCCATCGACGCCGATTCGTACAGCTCGCGCGGAATGCCCTGCAGCGCCGCCAGGTACAGCAGGATGTAGAACCCGAGCTGTTTCCAGGTCACGTACAAGGCAATCGAGGGCATCGCCAACGAGCTGTTGACCAGCCACGACGGGTCCGGGGCGAGCGGGCCGAGGATCGTATTTATGAGTCCGCCGGAGGAGAACAGCAGCATCCACACACCGATCAGCGAGACGCTCGCGGTGACATAGGGGATGTAGTAGGCGACCCGGAACACCGAGGCGAAGCGCACCACTCGGTTCAACGCCGAGGCGAGGACCAGCGAGAGCACCGCGGTGAGCGGGACGTTGATCACCAGGAACACCGCGATGTTCGCGAACGACTGCCGGACCTGTGGATCGGTGACGGCACTGAGGTAGTTGTCAAGTCCCACGAAGGGGTGGTCCACCACGGCTGCCGGGGCGGTGAAGAAGTAGTCGTGGAAGGAGATCCACACCGCCTGGATCAGTGGCCAGGCCATCACCGCGGCGAGGAACAGCACGTACGGCAGCGCCAACAGCAGCCCGAGCGGCTGGGCCCCGAGTGTGCCTCCCAGGGGGAGGCGGGAGCCCGGGGCCCGTCGCGCGGTCTCAGGGGTGGTGGCAGTCATGATCAGCCTTGGACGAGCTGGTCGATCTCATCGGCCGCGGCCTGTAGGGAGGTCTCGACCTCATCGCTTCCGAAGATGACCGCGCTCGAGTAGTGGTCACGGAACGTCTGCCACACCTCGGTCGAGTTGGGGACGTTGGGAACATCGACGACCCGCTCCGCCTGCGCCGCGAACACCTCATAATCCGGGTTCGCCTCGAAGTACTCCGAAAAAGCATCGAGCAGGTCCTCGCGCAGCGGCATCTGCCCGGTCGCCTCGAGGAACTCGCCGTCCTGCTCCGGCGAGGTGGCGAACTTCAGGAAATCCCAGGCGGTCGCCTGGTTCTGCGAGGTGGTGAACATCGAGACGTTCTTGGAGTCCGCGAACGTCTTGACCGTCTCCACATCGGAGCCGTCCACGGTCGGGACCGGCATGAAGCCGACCGGGAACGCGTCCTTGTAGGAGCTGATCGCCCACGGCCCTGCGCTCTGCATCGCGGTATCGCCGGTGGCCATGGCATCGTCGGTCGCCGCCTCCTTGGGGGCCAGGCCCTCTTCGTAGATCCGGCCCCACAGCTCCGCGACAGCCAGTCCATCCTCGGAGACGAACGTGGAGGCGCCGTCCTCGACCAACTGCATGCCGTCGGTCTGAGCGATGTACAGCGGATAGAAGTCGAACCAGGGCTGGAAGAACTCACTGGTCGGTGAGGGCCAGATCGCGGCCGGCACCACCCCCGAGTCGATCAGGGTGCGGCAGCCCTCGAGGAAGGAATCGTGGGTGTTCATCCCCGGATCATCGGGGTCGAGGCCGGCCTGCTCGAAGAGGTCGCGATTGAACATGATCATCACCGGGTTGGACTTCCAGGGCAGCAGGTAGTAGCTGCCCTCGTCATCGGCGTATCCCTGTGCCACCTCGGCACCGGACCGCTCCTCGATGTAGCTCGTCCCGTCCTCGAAGCTGGTCAGATCCACCAGGCCGCCCTGCTGGACCCAGCCCGGGGCGGCCGCGGTGGAGATGTTGAAGATGAGGTCCGGCGTGGTCCCGGCGGTGATGGCGGCGGTGATCGCCTCCTCGGAGCTTTGGCCCGCCGGGATCTCCTGCGCGGAGACCTCCTCGTCCGGATGGTCGGCGTTCCAGGCCTCGACCGCGGCCTGGCCCCAGGCGACCTCCTGCTCATTGTTGGACAGCCAGATGGTGATGGGGCCGCGGGCGGATCGGGCCTCGTCGGCGTCGCCGCCGTTTCCACAGGCGGCCGTGGCGGCGAGGGGCGCGGCGAGGGCCCCTGCGGTGAACGTGCGTCGCTTGATGTTCATCGGTGAACTCCTGTCGGGACGGTACGGGTGGTGGCGCGGGGCGGGGCGGCGATGCTCCCGCGGCGGACGACAGTGGTGTGGTCGGCCAGAACGTCCTCGGGTACTTCGCTGGCGAGCGCGGCCAGCAGGGCTCGCATGGCGATCGCGCCGCGCTCCACAGCCCCGGTGGCGACCGTGGTCAGAGGGGGAGAGAGGTGGGCGGACAGCTCGCTGTCGTCGTAGCCGGTGACCGACAGCTCCTCGGGGACGAGGACCCCGCGGCTTCGGGCCAGGGAGAGGCCGGCGATCGCCATCATGTCGTTGGCGTAGACGATGGCCGTCGGGGGCTCGTCCCGGTCCAGCAGCCGGGCTGTCGTGTCCCGGCCGGAGGACGCGGTGAAGTCGCCTTCCACGACCAGCGACGCATCCAGGCCTCGGTCGTGCATGGCAGCGGTGAATGTCTCGCGACGCACCCGGCCGTGGATGTAGCGCAGGGGCCCTGCCACGTGTGCGATACGCGTGTGACCGGCGTCGACGAGCAGGTCGACGATCTCACCGATCGCCGCGGAGTCATCCGAGTACACAGTTGGCAGTCCCGAGGTCTCGCCAGGTTCCGGGCGGTGGGCGCTGAGCACCACGGCGGGCAGCCCGAGCTGCTGCACCAGAGCGAAACGGTGATCGTCGACCTCGACGTCCAGGAGGATCACTCCGTCGACGCGTCCAGAGGCGAGACGTTCGTAGACAGCGAGCTCCGCTTCCTTGGAAGTCACGGCATGGAGCATCAGGCCCATGCCGTGCTCGGCCAGGACGCTCTCGCAACCGCCGATGAACTTGGCGAAGAAGGGGTCGGTCGCCAGCACGTCCGGATCCCGCGCGACAACCAGGCCGATGGTGCCGGTGCGAGACGTCGCGAGTGCACGAGCGCGGTGGCTCGCCGTCCACTTCAGCTGCTCGGCCGCCGCGAACACGCGGCGTCGTGTCTCCGGCGATACCGGCCGTTTGCCGGAGTAGGCGAGGGAGACGGTCCCTTTGGACACCCCGGCGTGCCGGGCCACATCGCCGATCGTGACCTTGTGAGGCTCTGCCATCGCCCATCTCCTCGTCGTCGGGTCCACCTGGGTGCCGGTGATCGGAGGGCATCGCCGAGAAGGTCGACCCCTTGCGCAAACCGGTTTGATGTACAACGATCAAACCGGTTTGCTCAGCTGTTGTCAATGGCTTCGAGGCTGATCCGGAATCACAGCAGCGCAACGACCCCCACCGTGGAGGCCACAGTGATCAATCGACGCTCCCTCATCCGCTCCGCCGTCCTCACCTCCGTCGCAGCGTCTGCCGCGCCCGCCGCTGCCGCGCTTCCACCCAGCCACCCCGGCGCCCATCCCCTCTCCCCGGAGCGCCCGAAGGATGGACGCCTCACGAACCTCTCCCACCTGCGATTCCTCCTCGCCGAGGTGCCCTTGTCCGTCCTGGATGGGCACAGCACCCATGGCCTGAGCGAGAGCCCGAGCGGCCTTGCCCCGTGGACCTACGCCGATCACCTCGAGGGGGGCGGCTTTGACCCGGTCGGCGGTGGCGAGCTCGACGAGGCCACCGGCCACTGGACACAGGGCGCCTACAACGCCGACGACATCGCCCGAGCCGCCATCGTGTTCCTGCGAGCCCACACAACTTTCGGTGACGATGATGATCTTGCGACCGCGCGAGGCCTCCTTCGCACCCTCACCTATCTCCAGGTGGACTCCGGTGAGTTCGCAGGCAATGTCGTGCTGTGGATGCAGGCTGATGGCACTCTCAATCGCAGTGCGGCCCCCGTCGAGCTCCCCGACCCCTCCGACTCCGATGAGTCCTACTGGCTGGCTCGCACCATCTGGGCGCTCGGCGAAGCGGTCCCGGTGTACGCAGCGCAGGACCCCGACTTCGCGGCCTTCCTCATCGACCGCCTCCACCTGGCGCTCGGTGCGCTCGGCCGCGCCTCGCTCGGTCGCTACGGCCACTGGCAGGAGGCCGACGGCACCTCTGTGCCCGGGTGGTTGATCGCAGACGGTGCTGATGCGACCGGGGAGGCGGTGCTCGGCCTCACCGCCGCTGTGCAGGCACGACCTCGCGACAGGCGCCTGCGCAGAGCCCTTGATCGCTACAGCGAGGGGATCGAGGCCATGACATCGGGTGACGTCGCCGAATGGCCCTACCGAGCGATCTTGCCATCGACCGGTTCGCAGAGCCTGTGGCACGCCTGGGGTGGCCTGGCACCGGCCGCACTCGCGGCCGCCTCCACGGTGACCGGTAACGGCCTCGAGGCTGCAGTCGGTGATGCCGGCGTGTTCACCCCCCAGCTGCTCACCTCCGGCGGTCCGTACAACGCCTGGTCTCCCGCACCGGATGAATCGCAGATCGCCTACGGTGCCCAAAGCCGCGTGGAAGGTCTGCTGCGCACAGCCGACGCCACATGCGGCCAGGGTCTCCGCGAGCTGGCTGCGCTCGCCGCCGGGTGGTTCTTCGGAGCAAATCCCTCCGGCGAACCGGCTTACGACCCGGCCACCGGCGTCACGATCGACGGTATCGAGCCCGATGGCACCGTGAACCTGAACTCGGGCGCCGAGTCCACGATCCACGGTCTGCTGGCCATGATCGCTCTCGATGCCGAGCCCCGGCTCGCGCGTACCGCCCGCTGCATCTCCGGACGGGCGCAGGCTCGAGGAATGCTCTGGCTGCCCGCGGAGGATGCCGAGCTCTCCGGTGACGCACAGGTCATCACCCCTGACAGCTCCTGGACGGGGGAGTCGAACTGGAGCGGCTCCTACGCTCTCGTGGCAGAAGGCGGCAGCGTGAGTTTCAAGCTGGAGGCTGATCAGCGCGAGGTGATCGACGCCGGTGGCGCGACGGCGCATCCGGTGATCCATCGCCTCGCCGAGGACGCCGGCACCGCGCTGTGGACCACCATCGACGGGGACGGCAGCCGCACGGAACTCGGTGTGCTCGAGCTGGGCGGCATCGACGACCGGGGCGCGACCGAGTGGGACGGGATCCTGAAGCCGTTCCCGCTCGAGTCGGAGATCCCGAATGGGACCGTCGCGATCGAGGCGGTCGTGGACGGCCACCTTGAGCTCGATGAGCTGATGATCCTCCCGGGGATCACGTCGGCCGCCCATCCATGCCGAGGGGGCGGCGAGATCATCCTGCGGGCTGCATCTGTGGAGGAAGACGCCGCGACAGTCCCCGGCGAGACCGGCAGCGCCTTCACCGCTGACGGCGAGCGGCTGGGGCCGATCAACCGGGGGCGTCGGAGTGTTCCCGCGGGTGCATTCGCTATCACTACGCGGTGAAGTCCTGGATGCCGGCGCCGGGCACCAGGGCGGTGCGCCGGGCAGCGCGGCACGGGCACCCTCCCCGGAAGGCGGCACGGGCCCCCTCCCCGGAAAGTAACGGAAAGGTAACAGCTGGCCCTCAGGCTGCGGCTCTACGTTCTTCCCGGCACTGACAATCACTGGAAGGACAGCCATGGACCGCAGCTCCACTTCCCGCCCTCGCATCTACCCCTCTGCGCCCGAGCACGGCGCCGCGGGTCCACAGGCAGGCACCGCGGCGGGCCCGACCTCGCATCTGCCGTCCTGGGAGGGCCGACGGCTCGTCCGGCCGGGCGAGGACATCGAGGATCAGGGCCTGTCCTTCGACATCGCCACCGTGGTCTCGCGCCGCGGTGCTCTCGGTGCCCTCGGTGCAGGTTCCGTCACCGCGGTCCTGGCCGCCTGCAGCAGCGGCAATGCAAGCGACAGTGCCACCACCCGCGGAGCGAGCGACGCCGGCTCGTCGGCCGACTCCGACCTCACCGAGATGCCCGGAGAGACCGCCGGTCCCTACCCGGGTGACGGCTCCAACGGGGCCAATGTGCTCGAGACCAGTGGCGTCGAACGCGCTGACCTCCGCTCCAGCATCGATTCCGACACCACCGCCGACGGTGTCCCGCTGGAGATCACCATGAACATCATCGACATGGCCGACGGTGATGTCCCCATGGTGGGAGCCGCCGTGTACCTGTGGCAGTGCGACGCCGCGGGACGATACTCCCTGTACTCCGAGGGGCTGGAGAACGAGACCTACCTGCGTGGCGTGCAGATCACCGACGAGACCGGTGCCGTCACCTTTTCCAGCATCTTCCCGGGCTGCTATGCGGGCCGCTGGCCTCACCTGCACTTCGAGGTGTTCCCGGACGCCGAGGCCATCGTCGATGCGGACAATGCGATCCTCACCTCGCAGATCGCTCTGCCGCAGGAGGAGTCGGCCGGGGTCTACGAGCTCGAGGAGTATGCCGGTTCGGCCGAGAACCTCGGCCGGTTGACCCTCGAGAGCGATAACGTCTTCTCCGACGGCTGGGACCAGCAGCTCGCGAGCCTCACCGGTGCTCTCGAGGGCGGCTACGCCTTCAGCATCGACGTGCCGATCGACACCAGCACCGAGCCCGAAGGCGGCGGGGCACCGGACCAGGGCGGCCCGGGAGAGTCCGGGCACGCTCCGGCCGGCGGCCCGCCCGCTGGCGATGACCCGCCGCCCGAGGACGGTGAGGGGGACCGGCCTGCGGGTGAGCCGCCAGCAGAGGACGAGGGCGACCAGCCGGCTCGGTGAGGGCTGCGGGGGCTCGAGGAATGTCGACCCCACGCGTTGCCGGATCGACTGACCTGGTCGCCGCGCCGGTTGCTCGAGAGACGACTGGTCCGCCCCGCGTCGCGGCGACGCGGGGCGGACCACAGGGCGGAGCGAACGGCGGGCCGGACGCGGAACCCAGCGCCCAGCCTGGCCCGGGCTCCGCTACTCGCGCTGCCGGGAGATCACGGCCCGCTGCAGGAGGACGAAGACCAGCAGGATCGCGCCGGTGATGATGGTGGTGGCCTCCGGCGGGATGCCGCCGTCACGGGTGATCAGCACGTTCATCAGCCCCAGCACCAGCGCACCCACCACGGAGCCGAGCACGTACCCGAACCCACCGGTCAGCAGGGTTCCGCCGATCACGGCGGCGGCGATCGCATCCAGTTCCCAGCCGATGCCGGTGATGTTCTGGGCGGAGCCCAGCCGTGCGGTGTACACCACCGCCGCGATCCCGGCGAGGGTGCCGCTGGCCAGGTAGATGAACAGCTTGGTGCGCGCCACCGACAGCCCCATCAGGGCCGCGGACTGCTCGGAGCCGCCGATCGCGTAGACGGTGCGCCCGGTGCGCGTGCGATGCAGGATCACGAAGGCGATGATGACCACCGCCACCGCGATCAGCACTCCCGGAGTGATCACCAGGTCGTTGACCTTGGGTCCGTCGATGATCTTGATCTTGGTGCCCAGCGCCAGGATCCCGGAGCTCTCGTCCAGCCGCACCGGGACCGTCGAGAGCATCGAGGCCAGCCCCCGCCCCAGGAACATCATCGCGAGGGTGGCGATGAACGGCTGCACATCGAAGTACTGGACCAAGATCCCCGAGGCGAGCCCGATCCCCGATCCGATCAGGACCATCACCAGCATCACCAGCCCCGCGTTCCAGCCGGCGTTGGCCAGCATCACGCCGCTGACGGAGGACAGTGCGATGATCGCCCCCACGGAGAGGTCGATGCCGCCGGAGATGATCACGAAGGTCAGACCGACCGCGATGATCACCAGGTGCGCATTGTTGATCAGCAGGTTCGACAGGGTGCTGAGCTGGAAGATCCGGCCGTAGGAGAACTCGCCGTAGAGCAGCATCAGAGCGAAGATCAGCAGCGCGGCCAGGGTCGGCAGGGAGTCGGCCCGCAGCGCCAGCTGCTCGCGCAGCCGAGTGACCCGTGACGCCGTGGGGGCGGCGGGTGGGGTGGTGATCGCGGTGTTCATGCTGCGACGGCCTCCTTCGGGGTATCGCTGCTGATGTCTGATGGCCGGGAGCGGCGGGCACGGAACATGGCCCGGATGCGCTCGGACTGCAGCAGGCACAGCGCGATGATGACGATCGCCTTGAAGGCGGGGGTGGCGGACGAGGAGATCCCCAGGAACACGACGGTCTTGTCGAGGGTGGCGATGAGCAGGGCCCCGATCGCCGCGCCGGTGATGTTGAACTTCCCGCCGGCCAGGGAGGTGCCACCGATGACCACGGCCAGGATCGCGTCCATCTCCAGCTGGTAGCCGGTGTTGGACACGTCCACCGTCATCACGCTGGCCGAGGCGAACACGCCGGCGACCGCCGCGAGCGTGCCGGAGGCGATGTACACGGCGAACAGCAGTCCGCGACGGTTGACGCCGGCCAGGCGGGCGGCCCGGGGATCCATGCCGATCGCCTCGATCATCAGGCCCAGGGCGCTGCGGCGCACCAGCAGCCCGACCAGGATCACGATCGCCACGGCCAGGAGAAAGACCACGGGGATGCCGAAGACGTACCCGTTGGCCAGCCAGCGGAAGGTGTCGTTGCTGGCGGCGGTGTTCTGGCCCCCGGTGATGACCTTGGCCAGGCCCCGCCCGGCGAGCATCAGCACGAGGGTGGAGATGAACGGCTGCAGCCCGACCACGGAGACCAGCACCGCGTTGACGGCGCCCAGGGCCGCGCCCAGCAGCAGGGCCAGGCCCAGCGCGCCGAGCGCGGCGGTGGGGGAGCCGCCGGCCGAGGCGAGGAACTCCATCGCGACCGCGCCTGCGACCGCCATCACCGAGCCCACCGACAGGTCGATGCCGGCGGTGGCGATCACCAGGCACATGCCCACCGAGATCATGGCGATGGGGGCGGCGGCGCGCAGGATGTCGATGAGGTTGCCGACCAGGTTGCCGCTGGCCGAGTTGTAGCTGACCGCCAGGTAACCGGGGTCCTTGATGCTGTTGATCAGCAGCAGCAGAGCGATCGCGATGACGCCCCAGAAGTAGGGGCGGCGGATCAGCTCCCGCAGCGCCGAGGGTCGATGGGTGCTGTGAGTGCTCATGAGCCGGCTCCTGTTCCTGCGGTCTGGGTGCTGCCGGGCTGCTCCGGAGCGGATTCATCCGCGATGGTGGTGATGATCGAATCGCTGGTGACGGTCTCGTCGACGACCAGCTCAGCCAGCTTGCGGCGATCCTTCATCACCATGATGCGGTCGCTGAGGCGCACCACCTCGTCGAGCTCCGAGGAGATGAACACGATCGCCACGCCGTCCTCGGCCAGGGCGATCACCTGCTCCATGATCTCGGTCTTGGCGCCGACATCGATGCCACGGGTGGGCTCGTCGAGGATCAGCACCTCGGGCTGGGTCGCCAGCCAACGGCCCAGCAGCACCTTCTGCTGGTTGCCGCCGGAGAGGTTGCGGATCGGCCGGTCCGGGTCGGCGGGTCGCACGTTCAGCGCGGTCATGTACTTCTCGACCAGGGCCGTCTTCTCCTGGGCCGGCAGGGGGCGGGCCCAGCCGCGTTCGGCCTGGACGGCGAGGATGAGGTTCTCGCGCACGCTGAGGTCGCGGATGATGCCCTCGTCGCGCCGGTTCTCGCTGGCGTAGGCGATGCGCGCCTCCAGCGCCTGGGAGGGGGAGGAGATGTTCGCCTCCGCACCGCGCAGCCGCACCGTCCCGCTCTCGAGCTTGTCGGCCCCGTACACCAGCCGTGCCAGCTCGGTGCGGCCGCTGCCCAGCAGACCGGCGATCCCCAGCACCTCGCCGGCGTGGAAGGTCGCATCCGTGGGCTCCAGGCTGCCTTTGCGGCTGATGCCCCGCGCCTCGTACACGGGGGTCCCGCGGTCCACGTCGCGGCGGGCGCTGGCCCGCTCCAGGGAGTCCAGTGCCCCGACCTCTTTGCCGACCATCGTGGAGATGAGCTCGGACTGCTCGATCTCGGTGGTCATGAACTCGCCCTGGAACACGCCGTTGCGCAGCACGGTCAGGCGGTCGCTGATCTCGTAGATCTGGTCGAGGAAGTGGGAGACGAACAGGATCGCCACGCCCTCGTCGCGCAGCGCCCGGATCACCCGGAAGAGATCCTCGACCTCGTTGGCATCGAGGCTGGAGGTCGGCTCATCGAGGATGAGGACCTTCGAGTCGGTGACCGTGGCCCGGCTGATCGCCACCAGCTGCTGGAGGGCGATCGACAGCGACGACAACGGCAACCGGGGGTTCAGCGCCCCCAGGCCCACCTTCTGAAGCATCTGGGAGGCGCGTCGGTGCGTGGCCGCCCAGTTGATGCCGAACGGCCCCCGGACCTCGTACCCGAGCATCACGTTCTCACCGATCGACAGGTTCGTGCACAGGTTCACCTCCTGGTACACGGTCGAGATCCCGGCGGCCTGGGCGTCGGCCGTCCCGCCGAGCCGGCGTGAGCGGCCGGAGACGATGACCGTCCCCTCGTCGATGGTGTACACGCCGGTCAGCGCTTTGATCAGCGTCGACTTGCCGGCGCCGTTCTCCCCCATCAGGGCGTGGACCTCTCCGGGGAAGAGCCGGAAGTTCACGCGGTCGAGGGCCTTGACCCCCGGGAAGGAGATCGAGATGTCCTTCATCTCGACAATCGGTGATGTGGGCATCGGGTGCCCCTCCGTTCGTTCTCCAGCGTGCGCCGTGCGGCGCGGGTGGCGTCAGGGCCGGTACCGGGGCGGTCCCGGGCTCGACAGACGGGTCCGTCCCTCGAGCCCGGGCCGGCAGCGGCCCTGACGGGGTCAGTACTTGCGGTCGGGCAGGGCTTCCTCGGCCGACTCCGGGGAGTCGAACGTCGTGCTCTCGATCTCGATGTACGGATCGAGCGTCTCGCCCTCCAGCGCGGCATTGACTGCTTCCAGGGCCTGCTCGCCGAACAGCGGGTTGTACTCCGCGACGAAGGACAGGGTGCCGTCGACCAGGGCGTTCAGGGCCGCCTCGGTGCCGTCGATGGTGGCGATCTTGACGTCCTCGCCCGGCGTGAGGCCGGCTTCCTCGACGGCCTGCGCAGCCCCCAGGCCCATCTCGTCGTTCTGCGCGAAGACGAGCTGGACGTCGTTGTTGTTGGATTTCAGCACGGTCTCGAAGACGCTCTTGGCCTCCTCCGTGGACCAGTTCGCCGACTGCGAGCCCAGATCGGTGAAGTCGGACTGGTCCGCCATGAGCTCGTTCCAGCCCTCATTGCGCTCGTTGACGACCGAGACCCCGGCCGGGCCCTCGAGCACGAAGTAGTTGGCGCCGTCGGGGAACGTGGAGATGGCCCACTCGGCGACCGAGCTGGACACGGCGACGTTGTTCGGTGCGAGACGGGTGACGTACAGATCCTGGTCGTCCGGCTCGATGCCGCGGTCGATGAGCAGGACGGGGATCTCCGCCTCCTGCGCCCGGTTGAGGGACTCCTCCCAGCCGGAGCCCTCCGTGGCGGACAGCAGGATCAGGTCCACGCCTTCATCGACGAACGAGGCGAACGCATCGATCTGGGACTTCTGGTCGAGGTTCGTCGCGGGCGCGAACTTCAGCGAGAAGCCCGCGTCCTCGGTGAAGGTGTCCTGGATGTTCTGCTCGTTGGCCTGGCGCCAGGCGCCCTCGGGGCCGACGGCGACGAAACCGATGGTCACGGGATCGTCGGCGCCTCCGCTGGCGCTGCCGGACGAGCAGGCGGCCAGGGCGGTGGCGACGAGTCCGGCTGCGCTGAGGCCGAGGACGGTACGACGGTTGGGTCTCATGGGTCTCCTCCTTGAGAGATGGGGCGCCTGCCGGCACCTGCCCGGTTCGAGGGCCCCTGGATCCGAGAACTGATGGCGGTGGGAACCCGCCCGATGTTCCAAGGATGTTACCGGGAACATGGTGTTCCGCAAGTCCCCGACCATCACGAAACGGACACGGAGGAAGGTGTGGCGAGGAATGCCCTGGCGGGCCCTCATGACGACTCGTGACGGCCCGGGGTCCTGGCTGTCAGCAGGGGGCGGTCCCGTCCAGGGGCGGCACATCGTCGTCCTCATCCGGGGCCGCGATCATCTCGACGATGGTCTCCACGGTCAGACCGGGGCCGTTGCTGACCTCCCCGATCTTCACGCGGTCCTTCATCACCACGATGCGGTCGCTGAGCCGTACCAGCTCATCGAGGTCCGAGGAGATGATGACCACGCCGACATGGCTTGCGGCCAGGCGCGCGATCAGTGCCTGGATCTCCACGCGGGAGCGCATGTCGATCCCCTTGGTCGGCTCGTCCAGTATGACCAGGTGCGGCCGCGTGGCCAGCCAGCGGGCCAGCAGGACCTTCTGCTGATTGCCGCCGGAGAGCTGCTCGACCAGGATGTCGGGGTCCGAGGGGGCGATGCCCAGCTGATCGATGTAGGCCTCCACCAGCTCCTCGCGCTCAGCGCGGGAGAGGGGCCGGGCCCATCCCCGCAGCGACTGCAGGGCCAGAGCAATGTTGTCGCGCATGCTCAAGCCCGCGATCACGCCTTCACGGAGCCGATCCTCGCTGGCCATGGCAATGCGCTGGCGCATCGCCGCGGTGGGGGAGCGCAGGGAGACCGCGTCGCCGGCCACCTCGGCCTGCCCTGTGTCCGCTCGCTCGCCCCCAGCGAGCAGCCGCGCCAGCTCCGTGCGTCCGGAGCCGCGCAGGCCGGCGATGCCCACCACCTCTCCCCGGTGCAGATCGAGGTCCGTCGGTGCCAGGACGCCGTCCTGGCCCAGCCCCCGCACGCTGTAGTACGGCGGGCCCGCCGGGTCGCTGCGATGCTCCCGGCGCAGCGAGCCGATCCGCCGCAGATCCTGGAGATCACGACCGATCATCATCGCGATGAGCTGCGAGCGCTCCACCTGGTGGGCGGGGAGCTCGGCGATCTTCGTGCCTGCCCGCAGCACCGTCAGCCGGTCGCTGAGGGCGAAGACCTGCTCGAGGAAATGGGAGGCGAAGACCATCGCCACCCCCTGGTCGCGCAGGCGACGCAGCACGAGGAACAGCCGGTCCACCTCCGCCTCGTCCAGGCTCGAGGTCGGCTCGTCCAGCAGCAGCACGCGCGGGCCGGTGGCCATGGCCCGGGCGATGGCCACCAGCTGACGCAGGGCCGGGGACAGGGTGCGCAGCGGCAGGCGGGTGTTCAGATCGCCCAGGCCGAGCTCAGTGAGCATCTGCCGCGCCTGGTCGTGCAGCTGGTTCCATCGGATGCCCCACCGGCCGTGCGGTTCGTGGCCGAGCATCACGTTCTCGCCGATGCTCAGATGCCGAGCCAGGGGGACATCCTGCATCACCGCTGCGATGCCTGCGGACTGGGCGTCGGCCGCCGACAGGAAGCGCAGTTCCCGGCCGTCCAGTTCGATGCGTCCCGAGGTCGGCGAGACCACGCCGGCCAGCACGTTGATCAGCGTCGACTTGCCTGCACCGTTCTCGCCCATGAGCGCGTGGATCTCCCCCGGCCGCAGAGTCAGATCGACGTCGTGCAATGCCTGCACGGGCCCGAACTCCACGCTGATGCCCCTCATCCGCACCCTGGGCGAAGCGGCCCCAGCATCATCGGGGGTCATGGCGTCTCCCTCGCCTTCGCGGTCGACAACCTCACGATCAGCTCCGGCGGGATCTTGGTGCGCTGGGGGATCGGGCGCCTCTCGACCGCCGCCAGGAGCACGTCGACCACTGCCCTGCCCAGCGTCTCGAAGGGCTGGCGGACGGTCGTCAGGGGAGGGATGGAGTGCCGGGAGAAAGGGGCGTCGTCGAAGCCGATGATGCTCAGCTCATCGGGGACGCTGATCCCGCGGTCGTGCAGGCCGTGCACGATCCCCAGCGCCACCTGGTCGTTGGCGGCGACGATCGCGGTGTAGTCGGGCCGGCGCTGCAGACCGACCGCGAAGTCATAGCCGAAATCAGCTGACCAGTCGCCGGCCACGATGGGCCGCTCCCGCATCCCCCATGACCGGGTCCGAGCACGGAAGGCCCGCTCCCGAGCGCGCGCATCCAGCCAGTCCATCGGACCGGAGACGTGCAGCGCGTCCCGATGGCCCAGGGCCGCGAGATGATCCACCGCCATCGTCACCCCCAGCTGCTGGTCCACGCAGACCCGCAGCAGCTCGTCCTCCCGATCGGGCTTGGTCACCAGCACCGGCATCTCCGGCGAGATCGACCGCACCGCGGCCACGGAGGCGGACCGAGGGGTCACCAGGCACAGGGCGTCGATCCCCAGCGAGACCAGCTGTTCGAAGGCCTGGCCGGCATCGATCGAATCGTCCTCGTCAAGCGCGATCGAGCTGACCGAATATCCGCGCTGCCGTGCGGCCCGATGGATCGCCCGCAGCGAGCTGGCCGGACCGAACTCCGTCTCGGTCTCGACGATCGCCCCGATGCGCAGCGTCTTCTGGGTCGCGAGCGCCCGCGCGGCGATATTAGGCCGGTAGCCCAGCTCATCGACAGCCGCCAGCACCTTGTCGCGGGTGCTCGCCTTGATGTTCGCATGCCCGTTGAGCACCCGGGAGACCGTCATGTGGGAGACCCCGGCCGTCATTGCGACCTGGCGGATATTGGGCCGTTCGGGGGCGGATCGTGTGCTCACTGCGCCTCCGTCTCGATCATGGGCCTGCCTGCCGCGCACATTCATCATGCCGGATCAGACTGGGAGCGCGCCGCAGCGGGGACCTCCGGACCGGACTGGTCCGGGCTCCTCCGGCAGGGGAGGGCCGGGTGTGTCCGGGCCGGGCTGGACCGGATGCTGCTGCCCGGGACCCAGGGCCCGGAGCCCGGGACCGAGCCCGAGGCGCGGGCTGACCGGCGCGTTCGTCTCGCAGCGTTTCGATCGCGATCTGGAAGACTGGGCAGAGCACTGCACTCCTTCCGCAGCTCCACGAACGCGAGGTCGATGATGTCCATGCAGTACCGCACCCCTGCCCGTCTGGGCCGCCCCCTGTCCGCGATCGGCCAGGGCTGCTGGCAGATCGGCGCCGACTGGGGAGAGGTGACCGACGACTCCGCGCACGCCGTGCTCGACGCGGCGCTGGCCGCCGGCGTCACCTTCTTCGACACCGCCGACGGGTACGGCGACGGCCGCAGCGAACAGCTGCTGGGGGCGATGCGCTCCCGCCTGGACTCCGACGCCGCCGGGGGAGAGGCCACGCCCTCCCTGCCGTTCATCGCCACCAAGGTCTCCCGCCGGGCCGACCCCTTCGCCCCGGAATCCTTCACCGAGGAGAACCTGCGCGGCTGGGTCGAGCGCTCCCGCCGGAACCTGGCGATGGGCACCCTGGACCTGGTGCAGCTGCACTGCCCGCCGCCCGCCATCTACCGCGATGACCGGGTCTTCGACGTGCTCGACGCCCTCGCCGCCGAGAGGAAGATCGCCGCCTGGGGCGTCAGCGTGGAAACCTGCGAGGAGGCCCTGATCAGCCTCGAGCGCGAGCACTTGGCCTCCATCCAGATCATCCTCAACCCCTTCCGCCTCAAGCCCCTCGAGCAGGTCATCCCCCTGGCGCGCGAGAAGGGCGTGGCGATCATCGCCCGTGTGCCACTGGCCTCCGGGCTGCTGACCGGCAAGTTCTCCCCGCAGACCACCTTCGCCGCGAACGACCACCGCAGCTTCAACCGCCACGGCGAGGCCTTCGACCAGGGCGAGACCTTCTCCGGCGTCGACTACGACACCGGCCTGACGGCCGTGGCCCGCCTCGAGCAGGCGCTGGACGGGGCGATGCCCCTGCCCGAGGCGAGCCTGCGCTGGATCCTCGCCCAGGACGGCGTCACCTCCACCATCCCGGGCGCGAGCAGCGGCCAGCAGGCCCGCGCCAACGCCGCCGCCGGCAGCGAGCCCACCGCCGAACAGGCCGAGATCATCAGCCGCTTCGACGTCGCCGTGCGCGAGATCTACGAGGAGCTGCTGCGCGAGGCGATCCACCCGCACTGGTGAGCCACCACCTGCGAGTCATGACGACTGCTGTAGCCGTAGTGCCCAGGTGTGGCGAGGAAGCTCGTCAGTGAGCCGGTGGCCCTTGTCGAGTGACGGATCGGTCGGCAGACGACCCCCTTCGGGGAGCATGGTTGCAAGCGAGGCATGACGCGCGGCCCACCGCGGGAGGAATGATCAGAACCTGTGGATGAGTCTCGGCGAGGTGGTGTGCAGGGGGCGCACCTTCCCGAGGATGATCTGCAAGGAACGAAGACTCTGATCAAGGACCGGCGTTGACGCGCTGGTTCGGGAAGGTACGCCCGATGCTCAAGATAGTCCCCGACAACGACGACACCAACCACCACGACGACGGCGCAGCGGCCGGATCCTCGCTGCTGGATGCGATCGCTCGCGACGGTGCCCGGCAGATGCTCGCCACCGCCCTGCAGGCCGAAGTCTCCGCCTACGTCGACGCCGCAGCCGACGACGTCGACGACAACGGCCACCGACTGGTGGTTCGCAACGGCTACCACGCCACCCGCGAGGTCACCACCGCCGCCGGCTCGGTGCCGGTCCGTGCCCCGCGGATCAACGACAAGCGCCATGATCCGGCCACGGGTGAGCGCAAGAGGTTCGCCTCGGCAATCCTGCCCGCCTGGGCGCGGAAGTCTCCGCAGGTGGCCGAGGTGCTGCCGCTGCTGTACCTGCACGGGCTCTCCTCCAGCGACTTCGCCCCGGCGCTGGAGCAGTTCCTCGGCTCAGCCGCCGGGCTCTCGCCGGCAACGATCACCCGCCTGACTAGCCAGTGGCAGGACGAGGCGGCCGCGTTCAACACCCGGTCGCTGGCCGGCACCGACTACGTCTACGTCTGGGTCGACGGGATCCACCTCAAGGTCCGCCTGAACCAGGACAAGATCTGCCTGCTCGTCATGATCGGCGTGCGCGCCGACGGCACCAAGGAGCTGATCGCCCTCGATGACGGCCACCGCGAAAACACCGAGTCGTGGGCCGACCTGCTTCGCGACTGCAAACGCCGCGGGATGGCCGCCCCCGTCCTCGCGATCGGGGACGGCGCGCTGGGGTTCTGGGCCGCCGTCCGCGACGTCTTCCCGCCCACCCGCGAGCAGCGCTGCTGGTTCCACAAAATCGCCAACGTGCTCAATGCGCTTCCCACGTCGGCCCAGCCGAGTGCGAAGAAGGCGCTGGCCGAGATCTGGCAGGCCGAAGACCGTGCCCACGCCGAGACTGCTGCGATGGCCTTCGCCGAGGAGTACGGGGCCAAGTGGCCCAAGGCCGTCGCGAAGGTCACCGACGACCTCGACCTGCTGCTGGAGTTCTATGACTATCCCGCCGAGCACTGGATTCACCTGCGCACCACGAACCCGATCGAGTCGACGTTCGCCACCGTCCGGCTGCGCCAGCGCGTCACGAAGGGTCCCGGTTCCCGCGCTGCCGGGATCGCGATGGCGTTCAAGCTGATCGAGTCCGCCCAGACCCGCTGGCGCGCCGTGAACGCACCCCACCTCGTCGCCCTCGTCCGCGCCGGTGCGATATTCGAGAAAGGACGCCTCGTCGAACGCCCCCACGATCAGACCGACCATCGGTCAGAAGACCGCCAGCAGGCGGCGTGATGCACCGAGCTATAGGGCTGGACAGGAGACTCGGAATGCGACATCAACCGTCGTTGTGCCTGCCGTCCGGTAGCCAGCGTCCGAGCCGCCAGACTTTGACGTAGATCACGTTATTCGTTATGGACGTGGGTGCGTGCGAGCGCCAGGGCCGGAGCTCGCACGCAGCGCACAAGCATCCGACAACCGGACGAATCATGGATCGCCGAAAGTTCTTCACCGCGACGTTCGTTGGGGCCGCCGCCGCAGTGACTCCCCTTGGGGCCACCGCCCTGGCCGAAGCGCCGAAGCCAAACAAGTCCAATTCGACGTCCTCACCCGAGATGACCGATGCCGACCTCGAGGCGTTCGAAGCCGCACTGGCACAGCTTCCACCGGAGCTGCAGGAGGCCGACCCGAACACCTACCCCAATTACGAAGCTGAGCTCAGGGCTCACCTGCCCAGCACACAGTCGGTTCCCCCGGGCGAAGTCGCCCCAGCATTCAACGTGGCCGCCTGCGCTGCAGCCATCGCTCCACTGATCATCGAGTACGGGATCCCTGTGGCAAAGGTCGTCGGCTGGATTCGACGGGCCCGAGCGATCTGGGGCGGAGTCCGAGGGATCTGGACGGCGATCCGCTCCGGAGCCGCAGCTGCGGAGATCGGAGAGGACGCGGTGAAGGTCCTTGAGGGCATCCTTGGAGTGGGCGGCGTCGTCTCCGCCTGCTCTCTCTGACCCGATCGTTCACCCGAAGGGATCCACTCTGATGGCAGATCACAGCGACGCCAGCGACTTTGTTCCCCCGGCGTTCTCCTTCGCCCTCATGGGGCATCTTGCGACTGGGGTGGTCAAGGTTGTCGCGATTGCACTGCTGCTATGGGGGCTGGGGCTGACCGGGTGGACCGCGAACTTTCCTGCTGGGACGGCGATCGTCACGGCTTCGGTCGTGATGGTCGCCGTCGAGCTCGCCACGACCGGTGTGGAGCGAATCTTCGTTCTCCGTCACCGGCACCCAGACCCTGGAAGCGTCCCGATGACGGCGATTGTCGCGTTGCTTCCGTTGCCGATCAGCTTCCTCATCGGACTGCTCTTCGGCCCGGCGTCCTCGGGGGGTCTGAGCACCATGATTGTCACCACCGTGGTCTACTGGGCCGCCCTTGTCGCGCTGGAACGCCCGTGGGTCGAAGGGGACACCCAAGCCGACATCCGCAGGAAGTACGAGCAGACGAAGGCGATGACTCGGGAGCAATTCCGCTCCGAGTGACTGGCGCTCACAGCGTCGGGCCAGCAACTCCTCCGCCCGGAAGCAGAACACCGATCCACAGGTCTTGACGATTCCTCCCCACCGCGCAGCAGATGGGGGAGCGGGACAGAACCGCGCAAGGACGCCTTGAGTAAGAGCGCGTCTGGTCAGTCTCGGCGCAGTCGCCGGGTCGCCGTAGGTCACTGGTCAGATCCGAGCCGGCGCCGCTGTCGTCAGCGCGGTGACCGTCCAGGGTGATCGTCCAGCAGGCTCGGGTGCTCATGCGCGCGAAGGGAGGGGTGAACCTCCCCAGACCGTGACCTTCCTGTAACCGGATGAATTCTGTCGAATGCTGTACGGAATTAATCCACGGGGCTAGCGTCGCTCGTCATGGAACGGCAATGGAGCGCCAGGGAGCAGCATCGTGCGGCGGTGCTGTCCCTCCTTCATCGCGGCCACGAGCTGACGCGGGGCGAGATCGCAGACCGACTGGGCCTGACCCGCTCCACGGTTTCGGAGGTGCTGACCACTCTGCGCGGCGACGGCATCCTCGCCGTCAGCCGTTCTCGTCCCCCGGGAGGTCGGGGCCGCCCGGCAGAAGTCCTTCGCATCCATCCCGGTGCTGTGCGCTATATCGGCCTCGACTTCTCCCACACCTCGGTCACCGTCTGTCTGGCGAACTCGGCAGCCGAGGTCATCGCCTCCGGCGCTGTGGCTTACGACCACGCGACCGGATGGGAATCCCGCGTTCGCAGTGGCGTCGATCTCGTGCGCTCACTGACCGACGGTGACGTTCACCTGGGTCCGCTGGCCGGGGTCGGGATCGGGCTCCCCGGGCCGAACTCGGCCAGCTGGGACGGCTTCCACCGGGTCGATGGGACGACCGAGCCCTTCCACCTGGTCCGGGCACGGATCCGCGAAGTCTTCGGCGAGGAGTTCCGGGCTCCCGTCATCGTCGACCACCACATCCGCTTCGCCGCCCTGCAGGAAGCCGCTGCAGCGGGCGGCGTCGACCGCAGCCTGGTGTACCTTCGCCTGTCCACCGGCGCTGGGGGAGCGGTCCTCGGAGGACACGTCGCACTGCGCGGCTCCCACCTGCTGGCCGGAGAGATCGGCCATATGACCGTGGACCGCTCGTCCGCTGCGCAGCTGTGCCGCTGCGGCCGCCACGGCTGCCTCGAGACTGTTGCGTCCAAGGAGGCCGTCCTGAGCCGTTGGCGCGGCCTGACCGATGAGTCGGCCGACCTCGAGTCCCTCCAAGCAGCCATAGCCGGCGGTGACTCGGCGGCGTTACGGCTCATCACCGAGGTCGCCGAGACCGTCGGCCGCGTTGTCGGCGTCACGGCGTTGGTCATGGATCCGGATCAGATCGTCATCGCCGGCGAAGTGGGGGCCCTGCTCCGGAGGGCCCTCCCGGCGCTCAGAGAGGCTGTGGTCCAGGAGACGCTGACTGGCGACGAGCTGCACATCCGCATCGCACGAACCGATTCCGAACAGGGGGCGCGCGGGGCCATCACCGCCCTGCGGGCCACCGACGACGTCCCTGACCTCTACCGCGACTTCCGCATCCCCACCGAAGGATTCTTCGACCCCGCTGGAGGAACCAGTGTCAGCTGACCCGAACGCCACTGTCGTGAAACCATCCCGAAGTGAGTCGACGAAGCGTCGCCGACCGCCCGCCATCCTCACGCTGAACATCGCCACGGTGTTCCTCGGCATCGGCGTCTGGTGGGCGATATCCCTGACCGGCCTGCAGATCCCGAGCCCCGCGTCCGTCGTTGCCTCCGGGATCGACCTTGCGCAGCGCGGAATCCTGCTCACCGACATCATCGCCTCGCTGCGACGCGTTCTGTCCGGATTCTTGCTCGGTTCGGCTCTGGCGGTGCCGGTGGGATTCTTGATGGGCTGGTACGGATGGGCCCGCGGGCTCCTGGAGCCCTGGGTCCAGTTCTTCCGCACCATCCCCCCGCTGGCGATCATCCCCTTGGCCATCGTGCTGATGGGTATCGGGGAAGAGCCCAAGATCTTCGTGATCTTCCTGGCCGCATTCCTCGCCTGCGTCATCTCCACGTTCCAGGGAGTCGTCCAGGTCGACAGGACCCTCATCAATGCTGCCCGGGTACTGGGCGCCAAGGACGGCACCATCTTCGTGCGTATCGTCGTCCCTGCTTCTACACCGTTCATCCTGGTCGGGATGCGCGTCGGCCTCGGCGCCGCCTGGGCAACCGTGGTCGCGGCCGAGCTGATCGCAGCCCAGGAGGGACTCGGATATCGCATGCAACAAGCCCAGATCTACTACGACCTGCCCACCATCTTCGTCGGCATCCTCGTGATCGGCATTTTCGGTCTGCTCATGGACCGCACCCTGCTGATGATCGAGTCGAAGCTGACCTCTTGGCAGGAGCGCCGATGAACCAGCGAGCGAAAGTGTCGGCAATGAGCGACCACAAGATCCAGGTCCAGAACATCAATAAGACGTTCGTGCTCGGCAACGAGCGCTTCGAAGCACTCGGGGACGTCAGCCTGAAGGTCGACGAGAACGAATTCATCACTGTCGTCGGTCCCTCGGGCTGCGGGAAGTCCACCCTGATGAACATCCTGGCCGGCCTCGACGAACCGACCGGAGGAGCTGCGTTCGTCGATGGTCGGGAGGTCGACGGACCCAGTCCCGAACGCGGCGTCATCTTCCAGCAGTACGCTCTGTTCCCCTGGCTCACGGTCCGCCAGAACGTCGAGTTCGGGCTCAAGACCGCCAAAGCTCCGGCCGAGGAGCGTCGTCGGACTGCTCAGCATTTCATCGACATGGTCGGACTCACCGATTTCGCCGACGCACTGCCCAAGACGCTCTCGGGCGGCATGAAGCAGCGCTGCGCCATCGCCCGCGCGTACTCGATGAACCCGTCGATCCTGCTGATGGACGAGCCTTTCGGCGCACTCGACGCGCTCACCCGGGTGCGCATGCAGGAGCACCTGCTGGAGACCTGGGAGAAGGAGAAGCGCACGATCGTCTTCATCACCCATGACGTCGACGAGGCCGCCTTCCTGGCCAACCGGGTCATCGTCATGGCAGCGCGGCCTGGCCGCATCCACCGCGTGATCGACGTCGACCTGCCCTACCCGCGAACTGAAGAAGTTCGCCTCAGTCCAGAATTCGCCGAGGTGCGCAACGACATCTGGACGTCGGTCTACCACCAATGAGGTCACGGCACCGACGCCGCGGCCTGACCTGTTTCATCGATCGGAGTGGATCACCATGAATATTCGACGACGCACCCTTCTCGGCGGCATGGCAACGCTGCCTGCTCTGGGCGCTCTTGCGTCCTGTGGGGCCTCGGGCTCCGGGGACACCACGGAGATCACCTACGGGTACATCCCGGACTTCAATGGCGCCAGTCTGTTGGCCATCGCTGAGGATCAAGGCCTGTGGGAAGAGAACGGCCTGACGGCAAACCTGCAGACCTTCACCAACGGGCCGCTGCAGATCCAAGCTCTGGGAACCGGTGACCTGGACTTCGGGTACATCGGCCCCGGTGCGATGTGGTTGCCGGCTTCGGGCCAGTCCAAGGTGATCACCGTCAACGGCGTCGGTCAGGCCGACCGCGTGATCGCCCAGCCGGACATCGAGTCGATCGACGAGTTGGCCGGCAAACAGGTCGCCATTCCGGAAGGCACCTCCGGAGACATGATCGTCCAGCTCGCTCTGAAGGAAGCCGGAATGTCCATCGAGGACGTCGAGAAAGTCGCCATGGACCCCGCAACAGTGGTCTCCGCGTTCTCCTCCGGCCAGGTGGATGCCGCGGGCATCTGGTATCCGATGATCGACAACATCAAGGCGCAGGTCCCTGATCTCGTCGAGCTGGCACAGAACTCTGATTTCGCCGACGTCATGCAGTTCCCCAACGTCATGGTCACCGGCACCAACTTTCCAGAGGAGAACGAGGAGACGACGCTGAAGGTGCTGCGTGTCCTCCGGGCCGCGATGGACTTCCGCGCAGAGAACCTGGATCAGACCATCGAACTGACCGCGACCATGACCGAAGGAGATGCGGAGGCCGTCGCCGGAGACGCCGAGAACGGGGAGTACTTCACTGCCGCCGAACTCGACGGGCTCGTCGAGGACGGCACCGTGGAGACCTGGCTGGAATCGATGAACGAGTACTTCGAGGAGAACGACAACATCGAGGGCGAGACAGTGGCACCGTCGGAGTTCTACACCTTCGATCTGTTCGTGCAGGCGGGCGAGTGACCACTTCACGAAACGTCATCTCGATCCTGACGGACCAGCATCGTGTGGACACGCTCGGTGCGTACGGAAACCAGACCGTGCGTACCGAGCACCTCGATGCCCTGGCCGCCGCCGGCACCCGATTTGACCGCTGGTACACGCCGACGGCGATCTGCACTCCGGCACGGGCCAGCGTGCTCACCGGGGCCGCTCCTTTCCGACACAAGCTGCTGGCCAATTACGAGCGCAACGTCGGCTACCAGGAAGATCTGCCCGAGGGGCACTTCACCTTCTCCCAGGCATTGCGGGACGCCGGGTACAACTGCGGGCTGATCGGCAAGTGGCACGCCGGCACCCACAGGTTGCGCGATCACTACGGGTTCGACGGTGCGGAGCTGGCCGGCTGGCACAACGACGTCGACAACCCCGACTACCTGGCGTACCTGGACGAACGAGGGCTCCCGGGTTACCGGATCTCCGAGCAGATGCGTGGCACACTCCCGAACGGGGGACCCGGCAATCTGCTGGCGGCTCGGCTGCACCAACCGCTGGAGGCGACCTTCGAGTACTACCTTGCGGAGCGGACCATCGAGCTGCTGCACCGCTATGCCGATGATCTACGCACCTCGCACACACCGTTCTACCTGGCATTGCACTTCTTCGGGCCGCATCTGCCCTACGTCGTGCCTGATGAGTACTTCGACATGTATGACCCGGAGGCCATCGAACTGCCGCCCTCCGTCCAGGAGACCTTCACGGACAAACCACCGGTCCAGTCGAACTACTCCGCGCACTGGACGTTCGACACGATGAGCGAGGCCGAGAGCCGCAAGCTCATCGCGGTCTATTGGGGCTACGTGACACTCATCGATGAGCAGATCGGCCGTGTGCTGGCTGTCGCTGAGGAGCTGGGCCTCATGGACAGCACCGCCGTGATGTTCAGCTCCGATCATGGCGAGTTCACCGGATCCCATCGCCTCCATGACAAGGGGCCGGCGATGTACGAGGACATCTACCGCACCGCCGGTATCGTGCGCATCCCTGGCGCCCCTGCTGGTCAGGTGCGTCAGGAGTTCGTGAGCCTGCTCGACACCACGGCCACCGTGCTCGACTGGTGCGGACTGGACCCCTCGTCGGCCGTGGATTCGCGCTCGCTGCTACCCCTGGTGCGCGGCGAACAGTCGGATTGGGACCCGGCGATCGTGTGTGAGTTCCACGGGCACCACTTCCCCTACCCGCAACGCATGCTGCGTACTGACCGATACAAGCTGGTGGTCAATCCTGACTCGGTCAATGAGCTGTACGACCTGCAGGCGGACCCCGACGAGCTGCACAATCGATACCAGCATCCGGAGATGCACGAGATCCGCGCCGCATTGATCAGCGATCTCTACCGCAGGTTGCGCGCTCGTGGAGACAACTTCTTCCACTGGATGACTTCGATGTACGACATCGGCGACGTCGACTATGACCCGAGCATGAGCGGTCTCGATGAAGACACATATGACCACCAGGAGTAATAGCCCCATGACCCGCCCCAACATCGTGTTCGTGATGTCCGACGATCACGCGGCGCACTCGATCTCGGCCTACGGCAGCCGGGTCAACACCACCCCGCACCTGGACCGGCTCGCCGACGAGGGCTCGCGGCTGGACGCGGTGTACTGCACCAACTCCATCTGCACGCCCTCGCGCGCCTCGATCCTGACCGGCACCTACAGCCACATCAACCGCGCTCCCTCGATCTACTCCGAGTTCGACTACCGGGTGCCGACGTTCCCGCAGGTCCTGCAGGAGGAGGGCTACCAGACGGCGCTGTACGGCAAGTGGCACCTGGGTCGCTCCGAGAAGGCGCGGCCGCGCGGCTTCGACGACTGGCGGATCTACCCCGACCAGGGCGCCTACGTCGACCCCGTGATGATCGGCCCGGACGGCGAGGAGCAGCTGACCGGCTACGCCACCGACATCGTCACTCAGCAGAGCCTGGACTTCCTGGAGCGCCGCGACCCAGAGCGGCCCTTCTGCCTGCTGGTCCACCACAAGGCCCCGCACCGACCCTGGGTGCCCCACCCCCGCTACGACCACCTCTACGAGGCCGGCACCATCCCCGAGCCGGAGACGATGTGGGATGACCACTCGAGCCGCGCCGAGGTGGTCCGCCAGGTGCGCATGCAGCTCGATGACCTGCGCGAGTCCGACGTGAAGGAGCCCGTTCCCGAGGAGCTGCGCGGCGAGGCGGAGGCCCGCGAGCGCGCCTCGTGGAAGTACCAGCGGTACATGCGTGACTACCTGCGCTGCGTGCAGGCCGTCGACGACTCCGTGGGCGAGATCCTCGGCCGGCTCGAAGCCGACGGGATCGACGAGAACACGATCGTCATCTACACCTCCGACCAGGGCTTCTTCCTCGGCGATCACGGCTGGTTCGACAAGCGGCTGATGCTGGACGAGTCGCTGACCATGCCGATGCTGATCCGCTGGCCGGCCCAGATCGTGGCCGGTTCCCGGGTGAGCGACATGATCACCAACGTGGACTTCGCCGCGACCCTGCTGGAGATGTGCGGGGCAAACCCGTCGGCCCTGCCCGAGCAGCAGGGACGCAGCTTCCTGCCCCAGCTGCGCGGAGAGACGAACCCGGGGTGGCGGCAGTCGGTGTACTACCGATATTGGGAGCACGACGACCCCGAGCATCACGCCCCGGCCCACTATGGCGTGCGCACCCCGACCCACAAGTACATCCACTACTACAACGACGGGCTCGGCACCCCCGGCTCCTCGGACCGCGTCATGCCCGTCGAGGACGAGCTGTACGACCTGGCGGTGGACCCGCACGAGCTCATCAACGTCGCCGCGGACCCGGCCTATGCGGGCGTGCTCGAGGAGATGACGGCGCTGACCGCGCAGCTGCAGGAGGAGTACGGGGACGCTCCCTACCAAGGCCCGAACACCCCGCGCCTGGAGTGGCCCACCTGAGTCTGCGGCCCCGCGTGCCCGATCGCGTGGGCCTGGTGTGCCTGGTCGCGTGGCCCTGACGTGCCCGGCCGGGTGGCCCTGGTGTGCCCGGCCACGTGGCCGTGGCGTTCCCGGTCCGTGGGCGCCGTGTGCTTGGCCTGGTGGCCTGGCGTTCCCGACCTGGTGGCCTGGCGTTCCTGGCCGGGTGGCCCTGACGTGTCCGATCGCGTGGCCCTGACATTCCCGGCCGGGTGACCCTGACGTACCCGAGGCCTGCGGGAGACGACTTGTCCGCCTCGTGGTGCCCCCTGCGGGGGATCGGCCGGCTCTGCAGAGGAGCTCCCGTGGTTACGGTGTGGGGAAAATGCACTCTGGAGCGACGCAGCGGCCATATAGCCCGCTGCGGCACTGTGGAGTGCATTTTCGCCCCGCCCACCACCAGGTTGCCTGCCCGGAGCGTCGTATAGCCCGACGGACCCGCCCGCTCGGCGGCCCCGTCCGCCCGACGGCCCGCCTGCTCGGCGGCCCCGTCCGCCCGACGGCCCGCCTGCTCGGCGGACCCGGGCGCCCGACGGACCCGCCCGCTCGACGGTCACACGACCGGGTCGGCGGCCTCCGCAGGCTCGGCGGCGTCGGCGGTGGAGTCGGCCGTCACGTCGTGGCTGGTGTCGCCCAGCAGGTGCGCGCCGCCCACGGGTTCGCTTGCCCAGTCCTCGAGCTGCCAGCCCTGCTCGGGATGCCCGGTGAGGGTGACCATGCCGGTGTTGAACAGCGGGCGCTCGTAGCGGGTGGCCGGGGCCAGCCCGGTGGCCAGGATGGAGAACACGCGGATCGCGGCGCCGTGGGAGAACACGGCGACCGTCGCGTCGTCGGTGTAGTACCCGGCGATCTGCCGCAGCGCCCCGGCGTATCGCGCCCAGAAGCGGCGGCCGTCCTCCCCGCCCGGCAGGGCGTGACCGAGCGCCTTGCCGGCCCAGCGCGACTGATTGTCCTGATAGGCGTCGACCGCCTCCTTGTCGCGGCGCATCTCGAAGTCCCCGGCCGCGATCTCCTCCAGCCCCTCGGTGATCTGCAGCGGGATGCCCAGCGTCGCGGCCAGCGGTGAGGCGGTCTCATGGGTGCGGATCAGATGCGAGACATGGATGCCGGCGATCCTCTCCTCGCGCAGTGCCTTCGGGACCGCGCGGGCCTGGGCATGACCGAGCTCGGTGAGCCCCGCCCCGGGGAAGGCCGTGTCCAGCGCCCCGGCGACATTGTTCGAGGTCTGACCATGACGGACGAGAAGAAGACGCATGGCCCGGACCGTACTGGGCGATCCTGCGCTTTCTATGGACCCGAGGTGAACGTTCCGTGCAGGTCAGCGCGGGGTCAGCACCTCGAAGCGGTTCCCGAAGCCATCGCGGGCGTGGAAGCGCAGATACCCCGTGAAGGTCGCGCGCTCGGCCCACGACAGCTCGAAGCCGCCGCCCTCGATCCTCTCGGCCATCGCCTCCAGCTCCGCGAGCGAGTCGACCACCAGCGCAGGATGCGCTCTGCGGGCCGGACGGAATGGCTCATCGACGCCGACGTGGATCTCCGCGACCACCGCATCGCCGTCGAAGGCGCGGAACCAGCAACCGCCGCGGCCGGCCAGATCCTCGGGCTTGTCCACCTCTGTGAGGCCCACGGCGTCGCCGTAGAAGCGGCGCGCCAGCTCCTCCTCGCCGCGGGGCATAGACACCTGCACGTGATGCAGTCTCATGGGGGCTCCCTCGTCGTCGGGTGGTCAGAGTAACGCCCACGCACCCGTCGTGGTGTCGCCCGCCGATCTTCAGGACGAACCTCCTCCGCCCGCAGGGCGAAGGGAGGACAGGGGCTGTCGGCACGTTTCGGCCCCGGCGCATGGCACTTTGCGCCGGACGCGCTTCGTTCCCCCCGCGCCTGGCGCCCGCTGTCGTGGGCCCACCCGTTCCGGCGCCCTGAGCGCTACGCTCGAAGCACCGCGGCCCTCCGGGCCCGAGCCCCGCCCCTCTGGGAAGGAGAGCCCATGCGTCGCAGCATCGTCAACGATCCCGAGAACTTGGTCCCCGAAGCGCTCGAAGGACTCGTGCTCAGCAATCCGCTGCAGCTCGAGCTGCACGAGCAGCACCGCTTCGTCACGCGCCGGGAGCGAGCCCGGAACAAGGTCGGCCTGGTCTCCGGCGGCGGATCCGGCCACGAGCCCCTGCACGCCGGCTTCGTCGGGGCGGGCATGCTCGATGTCGCGGTCGCCGGTGCCGTGTTCGCCAGCCCCACCGCGCTGCAGGTGCTGGAGGCCACCAAGGCCGCCGACGCCGGGCGCGGCGTGGTCCAGATCGTCAAGAACTACACCGGCGACGTGCTGAACTTCCGCATCGCCGGCGAGATCAGCGGCGACGACGAGATCGCCACCGAGATGGTGCTGGTCGACGACGATCTGGCCACCGACACCGGTGACGAGGCCGGGCCCGGCCGCCGCGGCACCGCCGCCACCGTGATCGTCGAGAAGTTGTGCGGGGCCGCCGCCGAGGCCGGGGCGAGCCTGGAAGAGGTCGCCGACATCGGCCGCCGCGCCGCCTCCCGCGCCCGCACCATGAGCCTGGCGCTGTCGGCGGGCACCCATCCGGGCGACGACGAGCCCCAGTTCACCCTCGGGGACGACGAGGTCGAGCTCGGCGTCGGCATCCACGGGGAGCGCGCCCCCGAGCGCGTGCCCTTCACCGACGCCGACGGGCTGGTCGAGCTGTTGGTCGACCCCCTGCGCACCGAGCTCGACCTGCGCCGCGGCGAAGAGGTGCTGGCGATCGTCAACGGCCTGGGCGGCACCTACCCCCTCGAACTGCAGCTCGCCTACCGTGCGCTGCACCACCGCCTGGCCGACTCCGGCATCTCGATCGTGCGCCGCCTGGTCGGCTCCTACGTGACCAGCCTGGACATGCACGGCATCTCCATCACCCTGATGCCGCTGGGCGACGAGTTCCGCAATCTGTGGGACGCCCCCGTCCGCACGCCCGCGCTGACCTGGTGACCACGCTCGACCCGGTGACCGCGCTCAGATCCGGTGACCCCACCCCGATCCGCCGACCGACCCCCGACCTGGTGACTCCACCCCGGCAAGGAGCCCTGCGATGACCGACTCCTCCACCCAGACCCTGCCCGACGACTTCGGCCGCGCCTTCATCACCGGCGTGCACGAAACCCTGATGAGCGCCGCCGATACGCTCGGTGACCTGGACCGACGCGCCGGCGACGGCGACTTCGGCACCAACATCACCACCGCCATGAAAATGCTGACCGCCAACCTCGAGGACGACGCGCCCTCCTCCTACCGCGACTGGGTCACCGCCATGTACATGGCCTGGCTCGGCGTGGGCGGCACCAGCGGGCCCCTGTTCGGCATGTTCTTCCGCGACCTCGCCAAGGCGGGGGAGGCGGGCTCGGGCGCGGACGACGAGAGCCAGAACAGCGAAGCGGCCCGGGAGGGCGAGCCCGACGGGGCCACCACCCCCACACTGACCCAGTTCGCCGAGGCGCTCGCCGCCGGGCAGGCCACCGTGCAGAAATACGGGGAGGCCGAGGTCGGTGACAAGACCATGGTCGACGCCCTCGACCCAGCCGTCACCACGCTGCGAGCGGCCGCCGATGCCGGCAAGGACCCCGCCGCCGCGCTCGACGCCGCCGAGCAGGCAGCGAGGGATGCCGCGAGGGCCACCGCCGAGAGCACCGCCCGCCGTGGCCGTGCCAGCTACGTCGGCGATGCCTCCAAGGGCGTGACCGATCCCGGCGCCGCCGCCATGGTCCTGATCCTCGGCGCCGCCCGCGCCGCGGCCTCCGGTCAGGGAGACGTCGACACCGCCTGGATCGGCTGACGCCCCTTAGACCGATCCTCGTCGCTCGCGGGTCCCGGCGTCTTCTCGTCGCTCGCGGGGTCCGGTGCCTCTTCGTCGCTCGCGGGTCCCGGCGTCGCCGATCGCCACTCGATCACCGTTGACCGTTGCGTTATCGGGGTTCTGAGCGCCCAGAACCCCGATAACGCAACGGTCGAGGCAGGAACGCCGCAGGTGGGCGCAGGTGGGCGCGGGTGGGCGTGGTGGGCGTGGGGGTGAGTCGGCAGGGCGCCGGCCGCGGAACGACACGGCGCGGGACGGCGGTCGCTGATAGCTTCACTGACCATGCCTGACATCGCCGCGCTGGTGCCCGCTCTGGGCGTCAGCTCCTGGATCCTGGTGACCCTCGGAGCCCTGGTGGTCGGCTTCTCCAAGACCGCCCTGCCCGGCGCCGGCACCATCGCCGTGGGACTGTTCGCCCTGGCCATGCCCGCCAAGGAATCCACCGCCGCACTGCTGCTGTTGCTGATCGTCGGCGATCTGACCGCGCTGTGGGTCTATCGGCGCGAGCCCGACCTCAAGATGCTGGTGCGGCTGATCCCCTCGGTGATGGGCGGCGTGGTGATCGGCACCATCTTCTTCGCGACCGTCGGCGGGGAGGTCGTACGCGGCACCATCGGCATCATCCTGCTGGCCCTGGTGGCGGTGACGGTCTGGCGCCGACGACGAGCCGAGGGCGCGAAAGCGGCTGTGGCCACGAGCGGTGAGAGCGGTTCCGAGGGGCCGGACGCGCAGGCGCAGCCCGGCCGCGGGGCGACTGTCGGTCCAGCGGAGACCAGCGGGAGGCGCATCTGGGTCAGCCGTGCGATCTACGGGTTGCTGGGTGGCTTCACCACCATGGTCGCCAACGCCGGAGGGCCGGTGATGACCATGTATTTCTACGCGATGCGGCTGCCGGTGCTGACGTTCCTGGGCACCGCTGCCTGGTTCTTCGCGATCGTCAACATCCTCAAGCTGCCGTTCTCAGCGAGCCTGGGCCTGTTCAGCCGCGACACCTTCGTGATGGATGCGATGCTGATCCCGGTGGTGCTGCTCGGGGCCCTCGTCGGCGTGAAGGTCGCCAAGCGCTTCTCCCAGGGCGTGTTCGAGAAGGCGGTGCTGGTCCTGACGGTCGTCTCGGCCCTGGGCCTGCTGGTCATCTGATCCTCGCAGCTCAGCTGCCGACGAACCAGAACCCCTCGAAGGCGTCCTTGTAGACGCGGTAGGCCATGTTGGAGGAATCGTAGCGGAAGGTGCCCAGCAGCTGCCCGTCGGGAGCGTGCTCGGTGAACACGTTCGCCTTGCCCGAGTTCACGACCATCGGGTTCTCGATCGAGTCGCCGCCGATGCGCTGCACGTTGGAGACCACCGAGGAGTAGGCGACGTCCACCCGCAGGTCCTCGCTGAAGGTGCCTGCGTTCTCGTCGACCAGGTAGCGCAGGATGTGGCTCTGGCCATCGAGATCGCCGGGATAGGCCGTATCGGGCCCGACGTCGGCCCAGACCTCCTCATCGCGGGTGCCCATGAACCAGTGGTTGTTGTTGAACATCTCCACGTAGTACTGCCCCTCGGGCAGCGAGTCGTCGTCCAGGCGCGCCACCGAGTGCTGGCCGGCATTGCCGGTGGGGGAGCCTTCCGGTGCCAGGAACAGGTCCTCGTAGCCGGTGCCCTCCCAGATCCCCTCCACGCCGATCATCCACCGCACCGACGGCTCGGCGTCCGTGTCCGGCTCCAGGGCACCATCGAGAGCGATCACGGTGGAGGTCTCGCGGGCCGAGAGGTACATGATCTCATCGACGATCTGCAGGGAATTGATGTGGATCCAGTCCTTGCCCGTCGCGTCGGTGCCACCGGCGAAACCGTCCTCGCGGGCATGGGCGAGCTCCTCGTAGGCAGGGAAGACCGTCTGCAGATCGACCACCTCGTCGACGTCGCCGGAGCTCAGGTCGATGCGGATGATCCGGTCCTCGACACGATCGTCGCCCACCTCGGACGTCAGCGCGTAGACCAGGTCGCCGTGGACCTCCAGGTCGTGGTGGATGACCTGGTCACCGGTATCGATGATCGGGTCGGCGTGACCGAAGGGGTCGATCACGCTGACCTGCCGCGACCCGGTGGCCACCACCAGTCGGCCCTCCTCCACCCGGAGGTTGTGGGTGGGGTGGTCGGTCGACAGCAGCTGCCCGCGGCCCACCCCCTCGTTGTCGAACAGGAAGGTGGTGTTGCCGGCGCTGGAGACGCCCGTGATCGCGAACAGTCCCTCGCTCAGCGCATCCGGCTCCGGCACGTCGATCGACAGCTGCGTCTGGTAACCGCTGCTGGCTCCCGGGGGCTGGATGTGGATCTCGCGGGTGACCGGATCGCCTCCGGTCGGGGTCCAGGTCAGGGCGAGGCGGTTGCGGGCGCCGGGGATCAGGCCGACCAGCAGCCCGGTGAATCCGGTGCCGTCGGCAGTGTGATTCGCGGCGGTGCGGTGGTATTCGGCGGTGGCGTCGGCGGTGATGGTGAACTCCAGCGCGCCGGCAGAGGCGTCGGCGAAGTGGACGTACAGCCCGGTGCGCGTGGTGCCGTAGGGGTCGAGCACCAGCAGCGGGTCGCTCGCGGTCCACTCCTGCTCGGAGCGCTTGGTCTCCAGAGCGGCGTGCCGGGTGGCCTGGGTGGAGCCGGAGTACGTCTCGGGGGCGTCCTCGTCCTCGTCGAGATCGAAGGTCACCTGCCACACCGGGGCGTCTCCACTGGACTTGCCGTACTCGCTGAGAGTGGCGGCGGGTCCGTCGACCGTCGCCTCCTGCGTACCGGTGGGGGTGTCATCGCACGCCGCGAGGGCGAGGACGGTCGCCGTGGCGCCGGCCCCGGCGAACAGGGACCGACGCGTCAGCGGCGTCGCTCCGGTGCGGCGGATCAGGGCGTCAGCTGGCAACATGGATCGTCCTCACATCGGATGACAGGAGTCTAGGGCCGACCCGGAGCGGAGATGGTGAGGGCACCGCCCCGGATCCGGTGCGCTGTCCGGGGGATCGGCCTCGACGCTCTGCTCGGGCGCAGGCACCGGCTCCTCGTGGCTCGGGCGCAGGCACCGGCTCTTCGTGCGGATCCGAGCTGAGGCACCCGCTGCGCACAGCGGCCCGCAGCAGGGAGGCGAACAGGGCGATCGGAGAGCGGCGCAAGGGGGAGGTCCTCTCGCCGACCCCTGGTCCTGGCGGCCCCTCGCCGACCTCTGGCCCTGGCGGCGCCTACTCGCGCTCCGGTGCCCTGCGCGCACTGCCCGCCCAGTCGCGCAGCTCCTCGATCACAGTCAGCAGCTCGGGCGGATCGATCACCTCGATGGGGGCGCCGATCCACGCCAGATGCATCGCCACCCAGTGCAGGTCGTCAGCCCCGGCGCGCAGGATGCAGGTGTCCTGTCCGTCGGCCGTGATGGTCCCGGCCCGCGCCGGGACCAGCGCCGCCACCTGCTCCGCGCGGGCCAGGATCCGCACCGTCGCGGCGTGTGTGTAGACGCCGACGGTGAGCGACTCCCGCACCGTCTGCTCGATGTCCGGGGTGGGGCGAGGGGTGAAGGTGAAGGTCGAGGCGTGCACCTCGTGCATCCGGTCCAGGCGGAAGGTGCGCCAGTCCTCCCGGGCCAGGTCCCAGGCGAACAGGTACCAGCGGCCCTCGACCGACAGCACCCGGTAGGGCTCCAGCCGACGCTCGAAGCGCTCGCCGTCGGCCCGCTCGTAGTCCACCCGCACCCGCACCCCATCACGCACGGCCGAGGCGAGGGACATCAGCACCTCCGACCGGGCGCCCGGCGCGGCACGGGTGATCACACCCATCGCGCCGCTGACCGCGCCGACCTCGGCCCGGACCTGCGCGGGGAGGATCCGGTCCAGGGCCGCCAGGGCCCGCAGCGCCTCCTCGTCCAGGCCATCGATGCCCGAGGACGCCGCCAGCCGCAGCCCCACCGCCACCGCGACCGCCTCGCTCGAGCTCAGCAGCAGCGGCGGCAGCGCCCGGCCCGCCCCCAGCTGGTACCCACCGCCGTGCCCCGCCGAGGTCAGCACCGGGTAGCCCAGCTGCCGCAGCCGGTCCACGTCCCGCCGCACCGTCCGCGTGGTCACGTCCATCTCCGCCGCCAGCTCCGGCCCGGTCCACACCGACCGTGACTGCAGCAGCGCCAGCAGCCGCAGGGCCCGCTTGGTCACATCGCTCATGGCGACAGTCTGCCCCGCTTCCCGGACAAGAGCTGTCCGCTACAGCCCGGAGTCTGGTGCTCGCCCCTCACAGGCCGGCCTCTCGGCGTGGCCCCCGAGCGGATGGTGAAGGCCGGTGCGCGCGGCAGAGGCGGGCCGGCCTGACTACCATGCGTCCATGGCCCCTGACCCCTCGCGCTACCGCCGGATCGCAGAGGTGCTGGTCCGCAATGGACTGTCGGCTCTCGCCGCCCAGATCGGATTGCGCGACCACGCGCCCGAGGTGGTGCGCCGTCGGCTGGCGGACGCGGGCACAGCCGATGGCCCCGCCCGCCTGCGCCGCGCCCTCGAGGAGCTCGGTCCGACGTTCGTCAAGCTCGGCCAGATGCTCTCCACCCGTCGGGACCTGCTGCCCATCGAGTACACCCAGGAGCTCGAGCACCTGCGTGCCGCCACCGGAGCCGTCCCTTATTCCCAGGTCGCGGAGGTCATCGAGCGTGAGCTCGGCAGGCCTCCGCGGCAGGCCTATGCGTGGCTGGAGGAGCGACCGCTGGCCTCGGCCTCGATCGGACAGGCCCACCGCGGACGCCTGCACGACGGCACGGAGGTGATCGTCAAGGTCCGCAAACCCGGTGTGCGCGAGGACGTCCTCGCCGATCTGGAGCTGATGCGCTCCCTGGCGGCGCTCATGTCCCGCGAATGGGAGCTGGCCCGCGACGTGGACGTGGTCTCGCTGGTGGCGGCCTTCGACCGGACCATGCGCGGCGAGCTCGACTACCGCAACGAGACGGCCCACGCCACCCAGATGCGCAGCAACCTCGCCGGCGACCCGGCCGTGCAGGTCCCCGGCGTCATCGAGGAGCTGACCACCGCCGAGGTGCTCACGGAGGAGTACGTCGAGGGGATGCGGATCGACGACACCGCCGCTCTCGACGCGTCCGGGATCGACCGCCCCGCCCTGGCCGAGCGGGCCACCGAGACGCTGGTGCGGATGGTGCTGGTGGACGGCTTCTTCCATGCCGACCCGCATCCGGGCAACATGTTCGTCGACGACGCCGGAGTCATCACCCTGATCGACTTCGGAATGGTGGGCCGGCTCAGCGAGTCGGTGCGTGAGGACCTGCTGCACCTGCTACTGGCGTTGAGCCGACAGGACCACGAGACCGCCGTGTCGGCCCTGGTGCAGCTCGCCCCGCCGCGTACAGGCGGCCTGGACCGCCGACACCTGACCCGTGACGTCGCCGCCCTGATGGAGAGCCTGTCGGCCCAGCCGCTGGCCGAGGTGCCCATCTCCACCGTGCTCGAACACATCACCGCGCTGCTGCGGCGCCATCGCCTGCAGCTCCCGGCCGACGTCTCCACTCTGTTGCGGATGCTCGTGCTGACCGAGTCCACCGCGGTGATCCTCGACCCGAGTTTCCATCTCTCGGGAGTGCTGGCGCAGGTGGTGCCGGTGGCGATGATGCAGCTGCTGAGGCCCGAGGCGATCGCGCGCCGCCTCCGCGCCGCCGGGGCCAGCGCCCTGCGGGTCGGCAGCGAGCTGCCAGCCCGGGCCAATCGACTCCTGGACGACTACGAGGCGCGCGGGGTCGACGTGCGTCTGCACCCCGAGGACCTCGACCGGATCGTCCATCGGCTCGAGGGCACCGCCGACCGGCTCATCGTCGGCATGACCATGAGCGCGCTGCTGGTGGGCATCAGCAGTGTGATCGCGGCCCAACCTGGCCGGGTCCGGGTGCGCGATCCGCTGATGCTGGCCTCGGGGGGTGCGACCGCACTGCTGGGCACCTACCTCGCGGCGGGCGCCGGGCCTGCGCGCCGACTCGGACGACTCGTGCGGCGCGGCATCGCGGGACGCTGAGCAGAGCCGACGCCAACGATCAGACGAGCAGCGCGGCGACCCCGTCCTCGGCGCGCGCAGCCCGAGGTACGTCTGGTCACAGCGCCCATGGCGACGCACCACCCTGCTTCGCGGACAAACACTGTCCACTGTGATGAGGAGGCTGAACTCGAGCGGGCAGACGGACCCGCGCCCCTCCGAGAATCGAGAGCAACATGCCCTTTCTGACCGCAGAGACCACCGGTGAGCGCGACAGCCTCGCGACCTTCGCCGCGCAGCAGATCGACCAGGTCGCCACGGCCCTCCACGGGATGACGCGCGAACAGATCACCCGGCTCCCGAGCGCCTCCGGGATGAGCCTCGGTGCCCTCGCCCGGCACGTCATCCTCATCGCCGAAGGGTCAGCGGCGATGATCGAGGCCGCCCCGAAGCCGGGGAGGGAGCCCGAGCGCACCCCCGACCAGTACCAGGCGGAGGGCCTCATCAGCCCTGAGGCTGTCCGGGAGGACGACACCACCCAGTCCCTCATCGCCGAACTCCACAGGGCCGCCGAGCTGCTCTCGGCAGCGATCCGGGCCGCTGACCCCGACGCGATGGGCCAGTACCCCGACCAGCCCTGGTTCGAAGGGCGGACGACCTGGACCGTGCGCTGGTACGCGATGCACCAGATCGAGGAGTTCGCGCGTCACGCCGGACATGCGGACATCATCCGCGAGTCGATCGACGGCAAAGGGACCTACGAGCTCAACGCCCTGGTCGCGGGAGAGGACTGGCCACCGGCCAGGTGGTGACCGCCTCAGGCCCGCCCGCATGGCGCTGTCACCGGCGGCCCGGCTGCGCGGACGACGGGTTCAGACCTCTGTCCTCTGCCTCGCGGTCGGCCGGCGCGCCACCAGTAGGTGCAGGGGAAGCGTGACCGCGAGGATCGCCGCGGAGAGCAGTGGCAGGTGACCCGGCGTGAGGCCCGCCGCGAGCGCGATGCCGCCGACCCCGCCGCCCAGCGCTCCGCCGAGCGAGACCGCGCTGGCGTTCAGCGCCATGACGACCCCGACGGAGGCCGGAGCCATCACGGCCAGACGCGACTGCTGCGGGACCGCGTGCCCGCCGTTGCCGATGCCGGCCAGCAGGAACCAGACCAGGCTGAGAACCCCGAGCGCCGCCGGAGCCGCGACTGCGAACGCGAACGCTCCGAACAGCGAGTTCACGAGCAGGGCGGCCAGGACCACGGTGAGCACGCGGACCGGGGAGAAACGATCCACGAGGCGACCGTTCACCTCGTTCCCCGCCATGCTGGCCAGGCCGTAGGCGCACATGATCACGACCATCATCCAGCCCGCAGGATGGGTGGGCTCCAGGATCAGCACCGCGTAGGTGAAGCAGGTGTAGCTCGCGCACAGCACGCCCGTGGACACCAGCAGCCCGGCCACCAGCCTCGGCTGGGCGAGCGGGCGGAGCCGGTCGGCCAGGGACGAGGACGGATACCGCAGCGGAGGGAGACGCAGCCCGATGCCGAGCAGCGCGACGAAGCCGACGGTGGAGACGAGCAGGAGCGGCAGCCGCCAGCTGCTCTGTCCGAGGATCAGCCCCACCGGGACCCCGAGCGCGGTGGCGGTCATCCAGCCGCCGAGGACGAACGACAGCGCTCGACCCCGGTGACGTTCCGCGACGAGGTGGACGACGTATCCGGTGACGGCCGCCCCCAGCAGGCAACCCCCGAGCGCGGCGATGACACGTCCGCCGAGGGCCATCGCATAGGTCGGGGCGACGGCGTTGAGCAGGTTGCCGAGGATGAACGTCGCGAGGGCTGCCATGATCACCGGCGTTGCTCCCAGGCGCTGGTGGTGGCCCCGAGGATGGGCCCGGCGATCGCCGAGGTGAGGGCGAAGACCGAGACCAGCTGCCCGGCCAGCGCAGCGGTGACATCGAGGTCCGCGGCGATGGCCGGCAGCAGCCCGGCCAGGACGTATCCGTCGATGCCGGTGGTGAAGGTGGCGACGGGGAGCCAGATCAGCGTGCGGTACGGGACCGAGGGCGGCGCTGGGCCGGGTGCCTGGGAGGCGCCAGGGCCGTGGGCACCGGCGGGCGTCGGGTCCGAGGCGTTCTCGAGGCTCACGGCGGTGCTCGACCTCCTGCATCCAGTGCTGGTGACCCTGCCGCGTGCGGGTCAGCGCTGTGACCCGACAGCCCGGCGTCCCGCCCCGCAGGCTGCGACCCGGCCCCGCCCCGCCGGCCCGCCGCGTCCCGGCGGCCCGGACGGACAGGGGCAGCGGGCGACTGGTCCGGACGAGCGCACCGGTTGCCCGGACCGAACTCGGTCGCGGGGGCGATGCGGCTGCGGGGTCGGGGCCGGCCGGGTGGGCCGGCCCCGACCCACCGGCCTCAGAGGCTGATGACGTCGGCCATCTGGCCCGTCTTCGAGGACTCGTAGGCGGCCAGGATCACGCCGAGCACGCTGACGCCCTCGACCTCGTTGTTGATCGGGCGCTCACCGGTCATCAGGCAGTCCACGAAGTGTGCGATCTCGGCCCCGAAGGTGTCCACGCTCTCGTGCTCGAAGACCTGCTCCTCCTCACCGCGCACGTGCACGCGCAGGGTGGAGCCGTCGGAGCTGAGCGAACCTTTCTCGCCGACCACGGAGAAGCGGTCGGTGCCGGGGGCGGCCATGTAGGCCCAGGAGGTGACCATCTGGCCTACCGCGCCGTTGTCGAAACGCACCAGCACCTGCGCGGAGTCCTCTCCCTCCATGAACTTCAGGCGATGGGTCGAGAGCATCGCGAAGGCGCTGACCGGGACGGCGCCGGCCAGATGCAGCATCAGGTAGGTGGGGTGGTAGCCGGTGTCGATCAGCTCGCCGCCGCCCGAGGTCGCCGCATTGGCGCGCCAGCCCATCGAGTCCGGGTCGAAGTCGTTGTAGAAGGAATCGGTGGTGCGCACCTCGTAGATCGGGCCCAGGGCGCCGGAGTCGACGATCTCCTTGGCCTTCGCCACAGCCGGCATGAACAGCTGGTTGTGCGCGCACATGAGTGTCACGCCGGCCTTCTGCACGGCCTCGGAGACCTGCGTGGCCTCCTCCGGGCTCAGGCACAGCGGCTTCTCGCACAGGATGTGCTTTCCGGCCTCGGCGGCCGCGAGGATCGCGGGGGTGTGCAGATGGTGGGGCAGGCAGATGTCGACCGCGTCGACATTGGCGTCCTTTACCAGCTCCTTGAAGTCGGCGTAACCGGTCGCGCCGGTCTCGGCCTCTCGGCGGGACAGCGCCTCGGCGTCGACGTCGGCGATGGCGGTGACTTTCGCGCGGTCGGCGACGGTGGCGTAGGCGTTCAGATGAGCGGTGGCGATGCCGCCGCCGCCCAGGATGCCGATGCGGACGGGGGAGGGAACGGGGGTGGTGGCCATGGGGGCTCCTAGGTGACTCAGGATGAGGGGTACGGGGTCGAGATCGGGTCGAGGTCAGGCGGCCGCCGCGTTGGCGGCGACGACCAGAGCGGTCAGCGCCTGGGCACGCTCGAGGTTCTCGGTGGTGTCCTCGCCGGAGCGGATCGAGGCGACCCACTGGGCGAAGGGATTGGCGGCGTCGGCGGGCACCTCGACCGCGACGGGGCCGTTGCCCACGTCCACGCTCATGCCGCCCTCGGCGCCGAGGCCGTACTGGAGCGACCCGGTGGTGCCCTGGATCTCGATCGAGAAGGGGCTGGTGGGGGTCACGAAGCCCGTCTCGATCACGCCGATCGCGCCATCGGTGCTGGTCACGGTGACCACCGCGTTGTCCTCGACACCGCGGCCGGTCATGTCGGTGTACGTCGCCGAGCGCACCCGCAGATCCGTGCCCAGGATCAGCTGGGTGAGGTAGGCAGGGTGGGCGGCGAGATCGCTGAAGGCCCCGCCGATCGCCTCGGCCGGGTCGTAGAAGCGCGCCGGCAGCCAGTCGGCCACCGAGCCGTTGTGGGCGAGCCGCACGCGCGAGTAGGTGATGCGGCCCAGCGTCTCCTCGGTGAGCACCCGCTGCAGGGCCAGGGTGTAGCCGTGCGCCAGACGCGGCAGGGACACGGTGACCCGCACGCCCTGCGCGCGGGCGGAGGCGAGCAGCTCTTCGCCCTCCTCCACGGTGGGGGCCAGCAGCTTCTCGGTGAACACGTGCTTGCCGGCCGCGATCACGCGGCCGATCACGTCTCGATGGGCGGTGGTGGCGGTGGTGACGGTGACGCCGTCGAGGTCCTCGCGGGCCAGCAGCTGATCGAGATCGCCCGTGAACGGCACCTCGAGGGACTCGGCCAGGGCGCGCCCACGCTCGACGTCCTCGTCCCAGACGGCGACCAGCTCGGTGTCGGGATGCTTCTGGGCCTCGCGCGCGTACTCCTCGGCGTGGACATGCCAGGCGGACAGGGCAGCGATACGTAACGGTGCGGACACGGTTCCTCACGTTCCAGGCTCGGGGGAGCGGCGTGCCCGCAGGACTTACGGCCGCGCGGATGGTGTGAACCAGCCTACAGATTTTTCGTCGTCGCGCACCCTCTCAGAACGAATTTTCCGAATCGACTTAAGCGTTTTGTCCTGCGGGCCTTGCGGTCCTGCTCAGGGCGGAGGGAAGGCCCGAGCAGTGTCCACCCCGGCGTCGGCCCCTGCGTCGGCCCCAGCGGCGCCGCTCCGGGAGGCCCGGCCCGGAGTCATGAAGGTCTGCAGCGCCAATACCGCCGCACCCACGCCGCAGGGGTGGGGCTGGACCTGCGAGACCGACACCGAGATCTCCATCCCCAGGTTGCGGGCCCGGCCCGACAGCAGCCGGTCCATGGTCTGGCCCACCAGCACCGGAGCCGCCTGGACGGCGGGGCCGGACATCACGATCGCCTCGATGCCCAGTGCGCTGATGGCCGACCACACGGCCTGGGCCAGAGCGGTGACCGCGCCCTGGAACACCTCCCGCGCGCGGGGCTCGCCGCGCGCCGCGGCCAGGGCGATCAGCACCGTGTCACTGCTGCGGGAGGCGGGCGTCAGGGCGAGGCCGAGATCCTGGGCGAGTCCGTCGGCCTGCTGGGCGCTGCGGAGGATGGCCCGGGTCGAGGCGTACTGGTGCAGGCAGCCTGAGCCGCCGCACTCGCAGACCGGGCCGTCGGGGTCGATGACCACGTGATCCAGGGTGGCGCCGTTGCCCGTGGTCGGTTGCAGGGGTCTGCCGTCCTGCAGGATCGACAGGCCCAGGCCCGCATCCATGTGCACCGTCGCGCACAGTCCGCTCTCGGGCTGCTCTCCGCTCCAGGAGCTGCCCAGGGCCGCGCAGGTCGGGGCGCTCGCCGTGATCGAGGGGATGTCCAGGTCGACGGCGATCTCGCGCAGCAGCCGGTGTCCGTCCACGCCGAGCCCGTAAGGGATCGCGAACCCGATGCCGGTCGAGGAGCGTGCGTCCGGGTGCGGATCGATCATCGACAGCGCCCGGTCCAGGGCGGCGGAGACCTCCGTGGCATCGGCGGCCGCGGGCAGCGGCAGGGCGATCCGGGAGCGCAGTGCGCCGCTCATGTCCACCCCCACCAGGGACAGCCGGTCGGTGTCGATCGTGCAGCCGATCGCCCACCGGGCCTGGTCGTTCAGACGCAGCAGGGCGGCGCGCTTGCCTCCCCGCGAGCTCGCGAACCCGCTCTCCACCAGCAGCTCCGCGGCGAGCAGCCGCTTGACGGCGTAGGTGACAGTCGCCGGCGTCACGCCCAGCTCGCGGGCGATCTCCACCCGGCTGGTCTCGGAGCGGCGCCGCACCAGCTCCAGGATCGCCGCGTCGGTCGCGGAGGCCCTGCGCTCACCGGTCGCTGTCACCGCCGCCTCCTCTCCTGAGCCCCGGTGGCGCTGACCGCGGACTGCCCGCAGTCAGTGTCGCCCCCGGCGCTGCGCCGGGTCCGAGCGTGACCATTTTGTTGCCTCGCGCCGACGCCGGGGCCCTTGACGGACTGTGATCCATGTCCCCACAATACCCTTACTTCATTAACCAAATGAAGGAAGCTCCTCGCGGTTCCCTCAGCCTCATAACCCCACGGTCCGGGCGGCGCGGGAACCGGCGGGCCCCACGGGAACCGCGGAGCGATCGACCGGGCACGCACTGAAGCGTGGACAAGGAGAGCAATGATGCACCTCAGTCGTCGAGATCTGTACAAGCTGACTGCGCTCGGCGCGGCACCCGTCGCGCTGGCCGCGTGCGGCGAGGCCTCCAACCTCGACACCGAGGGAGGGGAGGGCGGCGATCAGCGGCCCATCATCAACGCCGTCGCCACCGAAGGCAGCCTGGCCAAGAACTTCAACCCCCACTCACCGTCCGTGGTCCACATGATCCAGGGGCTGATCTACGAGACGCTGTTCTACTTCAACCCCCTCGAGCCCATCGACCAGGAGCCCGTCCCACTGCTGGGTGAGAGCTTCGAGTGGAACGAGGACGGCACGGTCCTGACGGTCACCATCCGCACCGGAGTGGTCTGGACCGACGAGACCCCCTTCACCTCGGACGACGTCGCCTTCACCTTCAACAAAGTGCGCGACACCGAGGCGCTCAACGCCGGCGGCACCGCTCCCTCGGCCGAGGCGATCGATGACACGACGGTGGAGATCACCTACGCCGAGCCCTCCTACACCGAAGGCCCCAACGCCCTCTCCCGAACCTGGATCATCCCCGAGCACCTGTTCTCCGACGTCGACGACCTGGCCACGTACGCCAATGAGGAGCCGGTGGGCACCGGTCCGTTCGCCTACGCCGAATTCACCGCGGAGTCCTACCTGCTGCGGACCAACGACACCTACTGGGACGAGGGCAAGCCCGCGATCGGGGGAGTGCGGGTCAGCGCCACCTCCGGGAACCAGTCCGCGACCGACCTGTGGCTGGCCGGCGAGATCGACTACGTCTCGGTCGCGATCCCCGACCTCGAAGAGCACGTGGAGGCCAATCCCGACCTGGCCTACACCAACACCGGCATCTCGCAGATGGCCCTGATGGCCTCTTCCAACCCGGACCTGGGCAGCGAGGGCCCGCAGACCGACGTCGCGGTGCGCAAGGCCCTCTACTACGGCATGGACCGCGAACAGCTGTCCAAGCTCGCGTTCTTCGATCTCGGATCAGACATCTCCCCGTCCTTCGCGCTGCCCGAGCGCGACGCCGACTTCATCGATCCATCGATCGAACTGGCCCCCTGGAACGCGCAGCCCGAGGAAGCGACCGCGATCCTGGAGGATGCCGGCTACGAGCTCGGCTCCGACGGCGTCTACGCCAAGGACGACGTGCGGCTCTCGATGACGATCTCCTGCCCCACGGGCTGGTCCGATTACGTCACCGCCTTGGACACACTGGCCGAGCAGTACAAGCAGATCGGCATCGAGCTGGTCCCGCAGCAGGTCTCGGTCAACGAGTGGAACGACGCCAAGGCGAAGGGCACCTACGAGCTGCTGATCGACTCCGTCGGCCAGGGCCCCGCCCCGGATCCCTACTACCCGTACCGCACCCACTTCTCGACGGACAACACCGTGCCCGTCGGGGAGAACGGCAACCCATACGAGAACGTCACCCGCTTCTCGGACCCCGACGTCGACGCCGCGCTGGACGCCGCCGCGGCCACGGACGACCCCGAGGCCAAGAAGGAGCACTACTACCTCGTCCAGCAGCGGCTGTGGGAGGTGATGCCGGCGATCCCGGTGCTGATCGGCTCCTCGCTGACGCAGTACAACAACTCGAAGGTCACCGGCTGGCCCACCGAGGACGACATGTACGCCTACCCCATGGCCTGGGCGGCACCCGACAGCGCCATGGTCCTCAAGGCCGTCACCCCCGTCAGCTGACACCGCATCCGGCGCCGCGCCGCCCCTCGTCCCGCCGGTCCTCCTCTCTCGCGGGTCGGGTGGAACGGCCGCCGGTGCCGCCTCCGCTGCGAAAGGATCTCGAGGCCGTGCACTTCCTGCGCAAGATCGGGTTCTACCTGGTGGCCCTGTGGGCTGCGGTGACCCTGAACTTCTTCATCCCCCGTGCCCTGCCCGGCAGCCCCGTGGACGCGGTACTGGCCAAGCTCGCACTGCGCGGGCCGGTGGACCCGAGCACCCGCGAGGCGATCGAGGTGATGCTCGGGGCCGACGACGACACGTCGCTGTTCGAGGAGTACTTCGCCTACCTGGCGGGTCTGTTCCGCGGTGACCTCGGCATCTCCGTCACCTATTTCCCCACCCCCGTGTCCCAGGTGGTGGGCCAGTCCCTGCCCTGGACCCTGGTGCTGGTGGGGCTGGCCACCACGATCACCTTCGTCATCGGCATGGTGCTGGGCACCGTCGCGGGCTGGAAGCGCGGCACCTGGTTGGACTCGCTCATCCCCGCCACCACGATCCTGCAGGCCGTCCCGTACTTCTGGCTTGCGCTGCTGTTCATCTACGTGCTGTCGGTGAACATGGGCCTCTTCCCCATCGCCGGCGGTTACGACTACACGCTGGTGCGGCCGGCACTGGACTACCCCTTCCTCTCCAACGCCGTCTACTACGGCTTCCTGCCGGCACTGACCATCGTGCTGTCCTCGCTCGGCGGATGGCTGCTGGGGATGCGCAACATGATGGTCTCCACCCTCAGCGAGGACTACATCCTGACCGCCGAGGCCAAGGGACTCTCCCCGCGCCGGGTGATGATCATGTACGCCGCCCGCAACGCGATGCTTCCCAGCGTCTCCGGGTTCGCGATCTCGCTGGGGTTCGTGGTGTCCGGCTCGATCGTGGTGGAGACGGTGTTCTCCTATCCCGGCGTCGGCTACACCATGCTGCAGGCCGTGCAGAACAACGACTACTCGCTGATGCAGGGCCTGTTCCTGATCATCACGGTCTCCGTGCTGGCCGCGAACCTGGTGGTGGACCTCCTGTACGGCGTGATCGATCCCCGCACGCGAGCGCGGAGCTGAGGAGCAGACATGACACAGAGCCCGCAGACCGTCACCCCCGTCTCCCCGGGGTCCGAGTCCCGGCCCAGGCGCCCCGGCCGCCTGCGCGCCGCGCTGCGCCGCATTGCCACCCCTTCGCTGCTGATCGGGGTGGGTCTGGTGGTCCTCACCAGTCTGTTCGGCATCATCGGCCCCTTCTTCGTGGCCGATCCGCTGGCCATCTCGAGCGGTGGCATGCAGCCCCCGTCGGCCGAGCACTGGCTGGGCACCACCCAGACCGGGCAGGACGTGGTGGCACAGCTGGCCTGGGCCACGCGCGGATCGCTCACGGTCGGCCTGATCGTCGCGACCCTGGCACTGCTGCTCTCGGCGTTCTTCGGGGTCCTCGGCGGGTACCTCGGCGGCTGGGTCGACGAGCTCTTCTCCCTGTTCACCAACGTGGTGCTGATCCTGCCGGGACTGCCGCTGATGATCGTGATCGGCTCCTACGTCGAGCAACGCGGTCTGCTGCTGATCTCGCTGATCCTGGCGATCACCTCCTGGGCCGCGGCCGCCCGCGTGCTGCGGTCCCAGACCCTGTCCATCCGCAACCGCGACTACGTGCAGGCTGCGAGGGTCGCCGGCGAGAAGCCGCACCGCATCATCTCCGTGGAGATCCTGCCCAACCTGTTGCCCGTGATGTCCAGCGGTTTCGTGTTCGCCCTGATCACGGCGATCCTCGGAGAAGCCGGCCTGAGCTTCATCGGGCTGGGCGTCTACGGCACCCAGACCTGGGGGTCGATGCTGTTCTACGCCCAGAACGCCCAGGCCCTGACCTTGGGCGGGTGGTGGTGGTTCGTCCCACCGGGCGCGATGATCGCGCTGCTGGGCTGTGGACTGTCGCTGATCAACTTCTCCATCGACGGGATCATCAACCCGCGCCTGCGCACCGCCCCCAAGGCGGCCCGCAACCTGCGCAAGGCCGAGCAGGCGGCCGACGAGCGCAGCAGCCGTCCCGATGACGGATCGAGCGACCGCCGCAGCACGTCCAGCAAGGAGGCCGTGGCATGAGCACCCCCGTGACCGGATCCGTCCCCCCGGACCACCACCCCGCCCGTGACCGTGATCCGAGGAGCGAGAGTGGCAGTTCGGTCGCCCGCGGCCAGATCAGCCACCCGCAGCTGCATCCCGGTCTCGAGGACGAGCGGACGACCGGTTCCCCGGTCCTGGAGGAAGCGGTGCTGAGTGTCCGCGACCTGAACATCGTCTACGAGGTCGGTGACGGCGTCCACGCCGTCAAGGACGCATCCTTCACCCTGCGGCGCGGGGAGATCCTGGGCCTGGCCGGCGAGTCCGGCTGCGGGAAGACCACCCTCGCCTACGGCCTGAACCAGCTGCACCGGCCCCCGGCCCGCATCATCGACGGATCGGTCGTCTTCCATGACCGCGACGACGGCCGAGATGTGGATGTGCTGGCCCTGGAGGGCCCGCAGCTGCGCACCTTCCGCTGGTCCAAGGTCGCCATGGTGTTCCAGGGGGCGATGAACTCCCTGAACCCGGTGCTGAACGTGCGCACCCAGCTCGAGGACGTGCTGACCACCCACCGGCCGCAGCTGTCCCGCGAGGACCGTCGCCGCCGCTGCGGGGAGCTGCTCGAACTGGTGGGCGTCGAACGCAGCCGCATCAGTGCCTTCCCCCACGAGCTGTCGGGCGGGATGCGCCAGCGCGTGATGATCGCCATGGCGCTCGCCCTGGACCCGCAGCTGATGATCATGGACGAACCGACGACAGCGCTGGACGTGGTGGTCCAGCGCGAGATCCTCCAGGAGGTGCTGCGGTTGCGGCAGGAGCTCGGCTTCGCGGTCGTGTTCATCACCCACGACCTGCCGTTGCTGCTGGAGATCTCCGACCGGATCGCTGTGATGAAGGCCGGGCGGATCGTCGAGCTCGACACCGCGGAGAACCTCTACTTCGAGCCCACCAGCTCCTACACCCGCAGGCTGCTCGGCTCCTTCCCGTCCCTGACGGGGGAGACCGGGGACTTCGTGCGCGCCGGCTTCGGGGAGGCCGACCCTCCGGCCGGAGGCGATGACGCGGGCCGCACGGCATCACCCGACCAGGAGGAGGCCGGATGACCACCCTGACCGTCTCCGGACTGCACAAGACCTACACGCTGCGCAACGGCCTGCGCTTCACCAAGCTGCGGGCCGTCCAGGACGTCGACCTCGAGCTGAGCGCCGGACGCACCGTCGCCCTGGTGGGCCAGTCCGGCTCCGGCAAGTCCACCATCGCCAAGATCCTCGCCCAGCTGGAGCGGCCCACCTCCGGCGCGATCACCCTGGGTGGCGCCCCGATCGGCACCCGCGGCCGGGCCCTGGCTCGCTACCGCGACCACGTCCAGATGGTCTTCCAGGACCCCTTCGCCTCCCTGAACCCCTTCCACAGCATCGGCCACCACCTCGAACGTCCCCTGCTGCTGCACGGCAAGGCCACGCGCACCGACGTGCGCACCAAGGTCTGCGAGCTCCTCGAGCGGGTGAACCTCACCCCGGCCGAGAGCTTCATCGACCGTCGGCCCCATGAGCTCTCCGGCGGGCAGCGCCAGCGCGTGGCGATCGCCCGCGCGTTGGCCCCCGAGCCCAGCGTGCTGATCGCCGACGAACCCGTCTCCATGCTGGACGTATCCGTCCGCCTGGGCGTGCTGAACCTCCTCGCCCGCCTGCAGCGCGAGGAGAACCTGGCAATGCTATACATCACCCACGACCTGGCCACCGCCCGCCACTTCTCCGACGAGATCCTGGTGATGTACCGCGGCGAGGTCGTGGAGCGCGGAGCGGCCGACGAGGTCATCCTGCGTCCGCGGGCCGAGTTCACCCGGCAGCTGCTGGTGGCCGCCCCCGAACCTAGCAGCAACCCCCGGTTCCTCGCCGAGGCCCAGCGCCGCGGCGTCCCCATGCCCGATCACCTCGCCCTCGCGGAGGACAGCCCGTGACCCAGACCAGCACCGCCGCCCTCGCCCGTCGTCCGCTGCACGAGGGCTGGCACCTGACCATCACCGACGGTCCGGCCCCTTTCACCGCCCGCGACGTGCCCGCCACCGTGCCCGGCACCCTGATCACCGACCTGCACGCCAACGGACTGATCGCCGACCCCTACCTGGACCGGAACGAGCACGAGCTGGCCTGGACCGGCGAATGCGACGTCACCTACGCCACCAGCTTCCACTGGGCCCCCACCGGCGCCGAACGCATCGACCTGGTCGCCGCCTCCCTCGACACCGCCGCCACCGTGGTGCTGAACGGGCGGCGCATCGCCGAGGTGCAGAACCAGCACCGCTCCTGGCGTTTCGACGTCACCGACGCGCTCCTCGAGGGCAGCAACCACCTCGAGATCCGCTTCGCCTCCCCGCTGCGCACCGCCCGCGAGAACGAGGCCGTGCTCGGGGCGATGCCGGTGACCGGCAACGACCTGCCCTACAACGCGATCCGCAAGATGGCCTGCAACTTCGGGTGGGACTGGGGTCCGGTGCTGGTCACTAGCGGCATCGTCGGTCAGATCAGTCTGGAGGAATGGTCCGGGGCGAGGCTCGCGGAGGTCCGCCCCCAGGTGACCGTCTCGGAGGGGTGCGGCACCGTGGACCTGCGGGCCCTGATCGAACGGGCCGAGATCCTCGACGACTCCGCGGTGACCGTCGCCGCGCGTCTGCTGGATCCGGCGGGCCGGGAGATCGACGATGTCGCCCAATCCGTCGCGGCCGACGAGTTCGATCTTCGCGTGTCGACCTCAGACCCGCAGCTGTGGTGGCCGCGCGGCTACGGCGACCAGCCCCTGTACACCGTGGGCATCGACCTGCTGGACGCCGACCACGTCCTGCTGGACTCGCGCGTCCGCCGCATCGGGTTCCGCACCGCCGGGGTGGTCGAGGAACCGGATGGACTCGGTACCTCCTTCACGATCGTGGTCAACGACCGGCCGATCCTGGCCAAGGGAGCCAACTGGATCCCCGACGACTGCTTCCCCTCCCGACTGGGGGCCGAGGACTACCGCGCAAGCATCACCGATGCGATCGAGGCCGGCATGAACACCCTGCGCATCTGGGGAGGCGGGCTCTACGAATCCGAGCTCCTCTACAACCTGTGCGATGAACTGGGGATCGTGGTGTGGCAGGACTTCACCATGGCCTGCGCCGCCTACTCCGAGCGGGATCCGCTGCGCAGCGAGCTCGAGGCCGAGGCCCGCGAGCAGATCGTGCGCCTGGCCTGGCATCCCGCGCTGGTCCACTGGAACGGCAGCAACGAGAACGTCGAGGGCTACCACCACTGGGGCTGGCAGGAGCACATCCCCGAGGGCGCCGGCTGGGGGCTCGCCTACTACACCGAGCTGTTCCCGTCCCTACTGGCCGAGCTCGACCCCACCCGCAGCTACACCCCCACCAGCCCCTACTCCCGGCCCCTGCCCGAGGATCCGCGCAACCCCGACCACGGCACCGTGCACAACTGGGTGGCCTGGGCCTCCGAGGAGGACAACGACTACACCCGGTACCGCGACACCGTGCCGCGCTTCTCCGCCGAGTTCGGCTATCAGGGGCCTGCCAACTACGCCACGGTCGCACGGGCGATCACCGAGCGGCCACTGGACGCCGACTCCGAGACGATGCTGTCCCACCAGAAGGCCGAGGGCGGTCAGGACAAGCTGCGCCGCGGGATGGCCCCGCATCTGCCCCCGGTCGAGGGCTTCGACGATTTCCATTTCGCGACCCAGCTGAACCAGGCCCGCGCCCTGGTCACCGGCATCGGCCACTACCGCTCCCACTGGCCGGTCTGCGCCGGGACCATCGTGTGGCAGCTGAACGACTGCTGGCCGGTCACCTCCTGGGCAGCGGTCGACGGGGACCGGCGCCGCAAGCTGCTCTGGTACGCGCTGCGGGATGTCTACCAGCCGGTGCTCCTGACCATCCAACCGCGTGAGCAGGGCCTGGCCGCGAGCCTCGGCAACGACACCGACGAGGCACTGGAGGGCCGACTGCGCCTGCGCCGCCAGCGACACGACGGCGAGGTGCTCGCCGAGACCACCCTCGACGCGCACGTCCCGGCCCGTTTAGCGGGCACGCTGCCCGTCCCGGTGGAGCTCGCGAGACCCGAGGATCCCGCCCGTGAGGTGCTGCTGGTCGAGCTCGAGGGGGCCGGAGTGCGCGTCGTGCATCCCTTCGCCGAGGACCGGGACTCGGCGCTCGCCGAGGCAGCCGTGACCGCGCGCGCGGAGCGGGTCGAGGACGGCGTGGAGATCACGGCCTCGGCGACCTCGACCGTGCGCGACCTGTGCGTGCTGGCCGACAAGGTCGATCCCGGGGCCGTGGCGGACCGCCAGCTGGTGACCCTGCTGGCGGGCGAGAGCGCACGCATCCGGGTGCGCACCACGGCCGATGTGGACCCGGAGGCGTGGTTGGCGCAGGATGTCCTCCTCAGCGCCAACGATCTGGTGGCCCGGGCCCGCGCCCGCGGCGACTGAGCCCGAGGAGAGGAGGAGGCGTGGCGACGATCGGCATCACCATCCCCGAATCCGTCTGGTCGGCCCGCTCCGAACGCTTCTATACCCAGGTCCTGCACGGCCTGGAGGACACGGCCGTCGCCTGGGGGCACACGGTGCTCAGCCATGTCGCCAAGAGCCCCGAGGAGGAGCTCGAGGTGCTGCGCCGATGGGCCGACCGCGAAATGGTCGATCTCGTGATCCTCAAGGATCTGCTGGATGGGGATCCGCGGCCCGAACAGGTCCGCGCGCTCGGCCTCCGCTTCGTGGTGATCGGCGACGTGCGCCAGCACGAGCACTCCGCCGTCACCGTCGACAACGCCGACACCATGCGGCTGCTGCTGGAGGACCTGCACGGGCGCGGCCACCAGGCCATCGGGCACGTCGGCGGCCCCGCGCACCTGCTGCACAGCCGCTGGCGCCGCGAGGCCCACCTGGAGATCATGACCGCCCGCAGGCTGCCCGCGCTGTTCGCCGAGGGCGACTACGGGCCCGACAGCGGCGCCGAGGCCACCCGGGCGCTGCTGACCTGTCCGCAGCGGCCGACGGTCATCGTCTACGACAACGACGCGATGGCGATCGCCGGCTGCGAGCAAGCGATCGCGCAGGGACTGCGGATCCCCGAGGATCTGTCCGTGGTCGCATGGGACGACTCCGTGGCCTGCCAGACCCATGATCCACCGCTGGCAGTGCTCGACCACCTGCCCCATCAGCTCGGCGTGGACCTCGTCCGCGCCGCCCTGGCGCTCCTGGACGACCCGGACGCCCCGGTGCGCGTGGCCCACGAGGTGCCGCGCCTGATCCCACGCGGCACCCTGAGCGCGGGCCCGGCGTCCTGATCCGCGGCGCTCCCTGATCCGCAGCTTTCCCTGATCCGCGGCGCTCCGACGGATCCCGTGGCGCCCGGGCCGACGCCGGCGGCTGTCCGGTCGCTGCAAGCGGGTGATGATCACCGGGCTGATCATCTACCTGCTGGCGATGTTCGGCGCGACCCTCTCCACCGGCCTGGGCATGCTGCTGGTGCTACGGATCCTGCAGGGGATGAGCGCCGGCGCGGCCACCATCGTCTCGCGGGTGGTCATCCGCGACCTGTTCGCCGGGCCGGAGGCTCAGCGCCTGATGGCCCGGGTGATGATGATCTTCGCCCTGGCGCCCGTGGTGGCCCCGATGCTCGGTGGCTGGCTGCTGCTCGGGGATTGGAGGTGGGTGTTCGCCGGCGTCGGCCTGTACGGGGTGCTGGTCCTGGTGCTGACCGCCCTCATGCCCGAGTCGCTGCCCCGCCAGGCCCGGTTGCCCCTGCGGCTGGGCTCGGTGCTCGGGGCGCTGTGGAAGGTGGGCCGCTCCCCGGTGCTGCTGCGCATCGCCGGCGCCAACGCCTTCGGTTTCGCCGCCCACTTCGTGTTCGTCGCCGCGGCACCGATCATCGTGGTCCGCCTGCTGGGTCTGGGGGAGCAGGATTTCTGGGTGCTGTTCGCCCCGCTGATCCTTGGCATGATCGCCGGTTCCTTCGTGGTGGGCCGCGCGGCCGACCTGATGGCCCGCTCCCGCTTGATCACAGTCGGATACATCGGCACCATCGCCACCACCGCCTTGAACCTGGTGCTGGTGCTCGCGGCCCCCGAGCGCACGGGCGCCCTGGACCCGGCCCTGCTGCCGGTGCTGATCGGACCGATGCTGATGTCCTTCACCGTCTCCCTGTTCTTCGCGCCCATGCAGCTGGAGATCCTGGACCTCTTCCCCCACGAGCGCGGGGCCGCGGCCTCGATGGGCACGCTTTTCACCCTGGTCATGAATGCCCTGCTGGCCGGAGTGGTCGCCCCGCTCATCACAGCCAGCCTGCCGACCGTCGCCCTCACGGCCGCGGTCTTCGCACTGATCGGATCGACGCTGTGGGCCTGGCACCTGGCCGCCACCCGACGCCCGGAGAGCCTGCCCCGGGAGGCCTGAGCTCAGTGATCTCGGCCCCAGGAGCCAGGTGGGCGTGGGATTTCTGCACTCCACAGCTGCGAAGGGGCGTATATGAACGCAACTTAGCTCCTGAGTGCAGATTCCCCACCGGTCAGACCACGGGCCGCCCGTCGGCGAGAGCCTGGCCTCGGCTCGCCGCCCTGCGTCCTCCGCCCTTTGTCCTCCACCGTCTATCCTCGGCCTTTGTCCTCCACCTTTTTTCGTCGGCCCTTTGTCCTGCACCTTCTGTCGTCGGCCCCCGCCGTCCGTCGTCCGGGGCCGAGCCCTCAGGGCCCCCGCCGTCCGTCGTCCGGGGCCGAGCGCTCAGGGACCTCCGTCTTCCGGGATCGAGCCCTCGGGACCCTCCGCCTTCCGGGCCCGAGCCGGCCGACATCGCCCCCTCGAGGTGGGCCGAGGCCGCCCCGTGCGAGAGCATAGGACCATGACAGCTGTCTTCGAACCCGCCGAGCTGCTCACTGCCGCCCTGAGCGCCCTGTTCCTGGCGGTGCCGCTCGCCGTCGTCGTCGCCGCCGGCGTGCTCGCGGTCCCGCGCCGAATGGTCAGCGCCCCGGGCCTGGGTATCGGCATCGGGCTCCTGGCCGGGGTGGTGCTCGCGGCCGTGAGCATCGTGGCGGGGCCACTGGGGTTGCTTCGAACCGGGGTGTCCCTGGCCTCCGTGCTGGGCCTGCTGTGCGTGATGGCCGCCGCCGTGCTGATCGTGGTGCGTCGCGAACCGGCCCGGCCCGAGGCCGTGCTGGGAACGGTGGGCTGCGCGCTGGTCGGCCTCGGCGAACCGGGGCAGGCTCTCCCGGTGCTGTTCGGGCTGTCGTCCTCGGTGCTGGTGGTCGTCACGGCCCTGGTGATGGAGGCCGTGGTGATCGCGGCGCTCGGCGGGGCCCTGGCCGGGCTGGGCGGCCGGATCCGCGCCGTTCGCTGGGGCGTGGCCGTCGCCGCGCTGGTGGCCGGGGTGTTGATGCTGTGGGGGCTGCTCGCGGCAGGGTTGGAGCGGCTGCTGAGCACGACGGTTCCGGCGGTCCCGATGCTGCCGATGATCATCGTGGTGGGGGCGGCGCTCGTGGCGGGAACAGTCGCTGCCGTGGTGCTGGAGGCGCGCAGCGCGCCGCGGGGGCCGGCTCCCGTCGAGCGGAACGAGCCGGGGAGCACGCCGCCCACGCCGCCGGGATGACCCTCGCCTGCCCGCACGCCCACCGTCGCCCGCACGCCCACCGTCGCCCGCACGCCCACCGTCGCCCGCCCACCTTCGTCCCTGGCACAGCCCCGCCCTGCGGGAGACCATGAGATATGCCCATGGATGACCCGCTCGCCTACCTGCTGCCACACGCGCCGGCGCTCGCCGCGGTCCTCGTGATCACGGCGCTCCCGCTGGCCGCAGCCGTCCTCCTGGCCCCACCGCGACGCCGCACCGTGCCCGCGGTCCAGGCCGGGATCGGGCTGCTGCTGGGGAGCATCGCCCTGGTCAGCGCGCCCGGGCTGCAGGGGCCGTTCCCCTACGACCCCGCGGTCCTCACCGCTGACCGCATCGCCCACACCGCCGCCGGGTCGCTGCTCATCGCCGGGACCCTGTGCCTGCTGGCGGCCGTCGTGCTGACCCTGCTCCGCCCCCGTGGTGGACGAGGCCGCATGGTGCTGGGCTCAGTGGCCGCCCTGCTGATCGGGCTCGGTCTCCCCTTCGCGTTCCGGGTCTCCCTCGGTCGCCAGCTGGGGACGATGGAGCTGCACGGAGGCGTGCTCGTCCCCGTGGTCGTCGGCCTGCCACTGCTCGCGGTCCTGTCCGGACTGCTCGCGCTGGCCGGTTCCCGGGCCGCGGCAGCCGCCGTGGGGATCACCGCGGCCGCCGTCCCGGCCGCGGTGCTGATCGCCACGGCGAGCGGCATGCACCTGCTCTCCCTCCACACCGGCGCGCAACTGGCGCCCCTGCCTCCCGGCCCGATCCTGGCGGCGTCGGTGTGTGTCGGACTGCTCGGGGTCGGCGTGTGGAAGATGGCGGGGAACTACTGGGCCGGGACCGAGAGCGTGAACCCGGCCGGGGACAGGCCCGCCAGCTCCTCGCGCAGCAGCTGACCGAGTCCGGTGCGGCGCTGCTCGCCCATCCGCTCGAGCGGCCCGGTGATGCTGACCGCCACCGACGGCCCCTCAGCCCGGCTCAGGGCCACGCCGACGCAGGCGATGCCCGCCTCGTTCTCCTCGACCTCCTGCGACCAGCCGCGCCGACGGGTCTGCTCGATGATCTCCTGCAACCGGGGGAGGGGGAGTGAGGGGCCGACGGCTTCGGCATACGGGGCGAGCCGGCTCTCGGCGACCCCGTCGGCCGCGAGCAGCGCCCGCCCCAGGGAGGTGCGCGCCGCCGGGGCCCGGCTGCCCACCCGCGACCACACGCGCAGCGTGCGCTCGGGCTCGACCTTGTCGAGGTAGACCACCTCCGTGCCCTCCAACCGCCCCAGGTGCACCAGCTCCCGGGTGCGCAGCGAGATCGCCGCCAGCGCCGGCGCGAACAGCACCGGCAGGTTCTCCGCGCTGCGGAAGGACTGCGCGAGCGCCAGCGGGGCAGGACCCAGGCGGTAGCGCTGGTCCCTCGGATCCTGCTCGGCATAGCCGCGGTGGGCCAGGGCCCGCAGCAACCGGTGGATCGAGCCCTTGTTCAGGCCGCTGGCCGCGGTGAGCTCCCGCAGCATCAGACCCTCGGGGCCCGCCTGGCCGAGGATGTCCAGCAGCACCAGGGCCTTGTCGACGCTGCCCACCGGGCTGGCCGAGGCGGGGGAGGTCGCGGCCTCGGGGGACGGCGGCGAGACGGTCATCGCGTGTTCCTTCTGCTCGGCGGCCCGGGCGGTGAGCGCTCTTGCCGCGCACACTCGCCCCGCCCTAGACTCGTCGTGGATGACAAAACTAGCGTTTCACTATACAAAATATTAGTGCGGGTGCCCAGCCCGGACCTGTTTGCATCCGAGCCGCTCGGGCCCGGGAGCCGCGGCCGCAGCGGTCATCGGCCCAGCCGTCGTCGGCCCCGGCTCGTGCTCCGCTCCCCTGATCTCGCCCGGAGGACCACCCGCATGGCCATCGACCGCATCGACATCGACGTCACCAGCCCCGGCCGCAACTTCGTGACCGCGGTCGTGACCACCTCCGAGGGCATCACCGGCCTGGGCGATGCCACGCTCAACGGCCGCGAGCTGTCGGTGGCCTCCTACCTGCGTGACCACGTGGCCCCCACCCTGATCGGCCGTGACGAGTCCGCGATCGAGCAGACCTGGCAGTACCTCTACCGCGGCGCCTACTGGCGGCGCGGCCCGGTGACCATGTCCGCGATCGCCGCGATCGACATGGCCCTGTGGGACATCGCCGCGAAGAAGGCCGGCGTGCCCCTGTACAAGCTGCTCGGCGGCGCCTGCCGCACCGGGCTGCTGAGCTACGCCCACGCCTCGGGCACGACCATCGACTCCCTGCTCGCGGCGGTACGCGGCTACGTCGAGAACGGCTTCCACGCCGTGCGCATCCAGGCCGGCGTCCCGGGGCTCGGCCAGATCTACGGCGTCCACGACACCGCCCCCGGTGAGACGTACGAGTACGAACCCGCCGGACGCCTCACGGAGGGGGCCCCGCTGCGACCGGCCGAGGAATCCTGGGACACCGCCGCCTACCTGCGCCACCTGCCCGAGGTGTTCGCCGCGGTGCGGGAGGAGTTCGGCGGCGACCTGCGGATCCTGCACGACGGCCACCATCGGATGAGCCCGATCGAGGCGGCGAAGCTCGCCAGGTCCATCGAGCCCTACGACCCCTTCTGGCTCGAGGACGCCACTCCCGGCGAGGACCAGACCGCCCTGCGCCTGATCCGCCAGCACTCCGTCACGCCGCTGGCGATCGGCGAGGTGTTCAACTCCGTGCACGACTACCAGGTGCTGATCACCGAGCGCCTGATCGACTACGTGCGCTCCTCGGCCACCCATGCCGGCGGTATCACCGGCCTGCGACAGATCATGACCTTCGCCGGCGTCTACGGGATCCGCTCCGGATTCCACGGGCCCACCGATGTCTCCCCGGTGGGCATGGCCGCGAACCTCCACCTGGGCCTGGCGATCCACAACTTCGGCATCCAGGAGTACATGCCGCACTCGGATGTCACCCTCGAGGTGTTCCGCACCAGCTACCGCTTCGAGGACGGTCTGCTGCACCCGGGTGAGGCGCCGGGCCTGGGCGTCGAGCTCGACCGGGAGGCTGCCGCGGCCCATGAGTACGTGCCCGCCTACCTGCCCGTGAACCGCCTGGCCGACGGCACCGTCCACGACTGGTGAGGCGGGTCCGCTCAGCCCTCGTCGCCGAGGGTGATCGCCTCCGCCTCCTCGACGGCGCTCAGAGAGTGGGCGCCGACGGCGGTCAGGTGCTTCCGTCCGAGCACGAGCACGAGCATCGCCACCACGAGCGTGCCGGTCGCGAGCAGGTACGGGGCGCCGGCGCTGGTCGCCGCCGCGAGCGGACCCGCCACAGCGGGGGCCACCGCGCCGCCCAGGAAGCGCACACCCGAGTAGGACGAGCTGGCCACGCTGCGGGGCAGGTCGGTGGCCTCCATGACCGTCTCGGTGAGCGCGGTGTTCATGATGCCCAGCAGCAGACCACCGATGATGATCAGCACCACCAGAAAGGTCATCGAGGTGTGGAAGACGCTCAGCACCAGCATGAGCACCGCCAGCGCGCCGAGGGTGCCCAGCAGCGTCGGGACCAGACCGATCCTGCGGGTGAGGATCGGCGCGACGAACACCGAGGTGATCGCGAGCGCCACGCCCCAGCCGAAGAACACCCCGCCGATGCCCATGGCGCCGAACTCGCCGCCCTCCGCGGTGGCGGCCGCTTCGAGCGGGAACGGGGAGTACGCCAGGAGGGTGAAGAAGCCGAAGTTGTAGAACACGGCGGTCAGGGCGAGGGTGCGCAGCGCAGGGTGCCGGAGGGCCGTGAGCGCCGCCACCGGGGAGACCGGTGCGGGCCTGTCCTCGTCCTTCAGCAGCGCCACGATCGCGATGAACCCGATCGCCATGAGCGCTGCGGTGCCGGCGAAGGGGGCGCGCCAGGAGAGGCTGCCCAGCAGTCCGCCGAGCAGTGGGCCGAGCGCCATGCCGATGCCGAGCGCGGTCTCGTACAGCATGATCGCGCCGCCGCTGGGACCGGTGGTGGCGCCGACGATCGCGGCCAGGGCCGTCGAGATGAACAGGGCGTTGCCGAGGCCCCAGCCGGCTCGCAGGCCGATGATGCCGGTGACGCTGCTGGAGAGGGAGCAGAGCGCGGCGAAGACGACGACCAGGACCAGGCCCGCCAGCAACGTGCGCCTCACACCGAACCGTGAGGCGAACCAGCTGGTGAAGAACATGGCGATCGCGGTGATGAAGAGATAGCTGGTGAACAGCAGCATCGCCTGCGAGGGGGTCGCATCCAGCTGGGAGCTGGTCGCGGGCAGGATCGGGTCCACCAGACCGATGCCCATGAAGGACACCGTCGCGGCGAAGGCGATCGCCCACACGGACCTGGGCTGGTGGAACGCCTCCCGCAGGGTGGGGGCGGAAGGGGATGTGGTCGGCGCCGTGGCGTCGCGGACCGGTGCGGTCATGCGGGAATCCTCCGGGGGTGTGCGGGATGTGGCTGGTCCGGGTGGGCCGGGGATCAGCCGTCGTGGGTGTCGACCACGCGCGCGAGGACCTCGGCGGCCCGCTCGAGGGTCTCGAGGTCCTCGGCGGGAAGCGGCGCGAGCAGGCTGCCGACGCCGTCGGCGAGCTGCTCACGCCATGTGCCCAGCTGCGTGGAGGCGCGGGAGGTGGTGGAGATCAGCGAGGAGCGGGAGTCCGAGGGGTCCGTCTCGCGCTGCACCAGCCCTTCCTCCTCGAGGCGCTTGATGACGGCGGTCGCCGTGGAGCGGGAGACCCGCTCGCGCTCGGCGATGTCACTCAGGCGCAGCGGACCGTGGCGGTCGATCGTGGCGACCACGCGCCAGGACACCGTGCCGACGCCCACGTCGGAGCGGCGGGCGGCGAGCCGGGAGAACTGACTGCACACCAGCGCGAGATGCTGCGGCAGCTCGGAGGAGGCCGAGGGTGTGGTCATCACGTGACGCCACGATAGTACGCAATGCGAATCAAAACAAGGACGCATGGCGAACTGGTCTCCGCCAGGCGTGCCTCCGTGGCCCCGGGTGCGTCCCCGCAGGGCTCACCGCAGCACGGGATCCTTCCTGTCGCCCGCGAGCAGTGCCTCCAGCTCGTCCGGGCGGGGTGCGCCCTCCCAGTCCCCGGGCGTGGTGCAGGCCAGGGCGCCGCAGGCGTTCGCCCGGCGCAGCCGGGCGGAGATGTCCAGCCCCTCGAGCTGCGCGCTGAGGTAGCCGGCCACGAAGGCGTCCCCGGCGCCGACCGTGTCGAGCACCTCGACCCGGTGTGCGGGAGCCTCCACGATCGGGCCGCCGGCCAGTGCGGCCGCGCCGTCGGCGCCGAGCTTGACCACCACCTGTCGGCCCTCGCGCGCGAGCGCCTCGAGCAGGCCCCGGTGGTCCTCCTGGGCAACCTCCGGTGCGAGTGCGGCGAGCTCCTCGGGGCCGCCGACCAGGAGGTCCACATGCTCGAGCACCTCTCCCAGCAGCTGCGCGAGCTGCTCCCGGGAGCCGAGCCGCGAGCGGTGGTTCATATCCAGGCTCACCGCCACGCCAGCCGCGACGGCGCGATGCACCGCGGCGACCACGGCGGCGTGCGCGCTCGCAGAGAGCAGCGGGGTGATGCCGCTGATGTGCAGGATCTCCGCCTGCTCGAGGAGCCCCTCGGGCAGGTCCTGGGGTGCGAGGGCGGAGGCGGCGGAGCCGGTCCGGTAGTAGTCCACGCGGGTGGCGGCGGCGGTGGGGCGGGATTTGATCATCAGCCCCGTCGGCCGTGCGGGATCGATCGTGCAGTGCACCTCGACGCCCTCGGCGCGGATCTCGCGCACCACGCGGGTGCCCAGCGGATCATCGCCCACCCGGCTGATCCAGGCGGTGGGCACCCCGAGGCGGCACAGACCGATCGCGAAGTTCGACTCCGCGCCGCCGACGGCGAGGTCCACGCCCGGCAGGTGGGCGAGCGAGCCGATGGCACCGGTGCGCATCAGCGCCATCGTCTCGCCGAGGGTGACGACGCGCGGCCCACTCATGCCCCGGCCTCGCGGGTGGTGACGCCCACGAACTGTGCGGCCCGGTCGGCCAGTGCGTCGAGGCTGCCGCCCCTCAGCGCGTCCCCGAGCAGCGGCCCGCCCACGGAGACCGCCTCGGCTCCGGCCTGCAGCCAGGCCCCTGCCGCCTCGAGGTCGACGCCGCCCGAGGGGATCACCCGGATCCCGGGGAAGGGGCCGCGCAGGTCCGAGACGTAGCCGGGGCCCACCACGGAGGCGGGGAACACCTTCACGGCTGCGGCGCCCGCGGCCCAGCCGGCGTGCAGCTCGCTCGGCGTGAGCCCGCCGGGCACCAGCGGTATGCCCTCCTCGGCGGCGACCTCGAGCAGATCGTCGCGGGTGAGCGGGGTGACGACGTACTGCGCGCCGCGCTCGGCGGCGATGCGGAGGTCCGAGGGGTCCGTGACGGTGCCGATGCCGATGTCCAGCTGGTCGCCGAACCGCTCGAGCAGCCCGGGCAGCTGCTCGAGCGTCCCCGGGGTGGACAGGGTCAGCTCGACGGAGCGGATCCCGGCACCGGCGAGGGTCTCGAGCACGGGGGCGTACTGCGTCGCCTGCTCGCCGCGGATCACGACGATCAACCGGGCAGCGGTGGTGCGCTGGGGCAGGCAGGGGCGGTCGGTGGTCATGCGTTCTCCTCGGGCAGACGGGGTGGGGTCAGGGCTCGAGCAACACCTCGGCGGAGCGGGAGGCGTCCCGCGCGGTGCGCGTCGACGACACCGGCGCAAGTGCCGGTCCCGGAGAGCTCGAGCAGGCTGCGCGCGCCGTCCGGGCGCGCCATCGCGTCGACCACGGCGCGGGAGCGGTTCTCGCCACGACGCGTCAGCGCGGCAAGCCAGCGCGGCCAGAGTTTTGCTATGCGAAATAGAGGTTTTGGCTCTCGCAACAGTGTACAGCGGTTCTCCGCGCCTGTCCCTCGCTGGACGGTGCGAGTCCAGCTCGGTCCGTCGGGTCGCCTCCCCGGCTCACGGACGCCCTGATCTTGGGCATCGGAGACAATGGGCGGGTGACCCCGACCAGTGCCACCGCCGAGGCCGTCCAGGCCCTGCTGCGCAACGCTCCCCAAAGCGAGGCCCAGCTGGAGCAGCTCGCCCGCGATGCGCAGACGCTGCCGATCGTCGAACTCGTCTATCTGGTCGAGACGAGACCGGACACCGAGGCCGCGATCCTCTTCCGAGTGCTCCACAAGGACACCGCGCTGGCGGTGTTCGAATCGCTGCCGGCCCCGCACCAGGCCGAGCTGATCTCCGGGCTGCGCACCCGGCAGGTCGCCGACATCATCGGCGAGCTCGATCCCGACGACCGCGCCTCCCTGTTCGACGAGCTGCCGGCCTCGGTCGCCGAACGCCTCATGCACGGCCTGGACGCCGGCGAACGGGCGATGACCACCACCGTCCTCGGCTACCCGCGCGACTCCATCGGCCGTTACATGTCGCCCGAGGTGCTCACCCTCCGTCCCACGTGGACGGTCGGGAAGGCGCTGGCCCATGTGCGCACCCACGCCGAGGAGCCCGAGACGATCTACCTGCTGCCGGTCGTGGACGAGACCCGGGTACTGATCGGCGTGCTCGGCCTGCGGCGCCTGCTCTCGGCCGACGAGAGCCTCCTGGTCGGCGACCTCGCCCACGAAGCGATCCACGCGCACGCCACGGACGACCGTGAGAACGTCACCCGGCGCTTCTTTAACGCCAAGCTGCTGGCGATGCCGATCGTCGACAGCGAGGGCCGGCTCGTGGGCGTCCTCACCGTCGATGACGCGGTCGACATCCTCGAGCAGGAGACCACCGAGGACACTGCCCGCACCGCCGGCTCCGAACCGCTGCCGCGCGCCTACCTGTCCACCTCGATCCTCGGGATCGTGCGCAGCCGCGTCGTGTGGCTGCTGGTGCTCGCGATCTCCGCGATCCTCACCGTGCAGGTCCTGGAGATCTTCGAGGACCGCCTCGACCAGGTCGTGGTCCTGGCGCTGTTCATCCCGCTGCTGACCGGCACCGGCGGTAACACCGGCAACCAGGCCGCCACCACCGTCACCCGCGCGCTCGCCGTCGGAGAGGTCCGGGTGCGGGACCTGCCCCGGGTGGTGTGGCGCGAGCTGCGAGTGGGCCTGACCCTGGGCTCCGTGATGGGGTCGCTGGGCTTCCTCGTCGCCGGTCTCGTCTACGGCTGGGCGATCGGGGCGGTGATGGGGCTGACGCTGCTGTCGATCTGCATGATGGCCGCGATCGTCGGCGGACTGATGCCGCTGGTCGCGAAGAAGATCGGAGCCGACCCCGCGGTGTTCTCCAACCCCTTCATCTCCACCTTCTGCGACGCCACCGGCCTGATCATCTACTTCACGATCGCCACCGCCGTGCTGGGGCTGTGAGACGGGCCGGGCTCCGGCGTTCCTCCCCGGCGGGTGCTTGTCCTCAGTGCGTGGCCTGGGGTGTCGTGTGATGGAGGGGTCTGGTGGGCTGGTCTCGGATGCTAGTTCGCCTGCCTTGTTTGGAGCCCATCATGGCCACCACGACGCGACCCCCGAGACCACCGGTCCCGCCCTCTGCCGGCCCGGCGGTGCCGTTGTCGCTGCCCGATGCTGAAGCACTGGGCGAGAGGATCCAGGCCCAGGCCGCCGTGGTCGCCGGAGCCACCTGCCAGTTCCTGCTGATG
>DWZH01000104.1 GCA_019118275.1 Candidatus Brachybacterium merdavium
GACGTCCCGGTCGCCATCGCTCTGCCCGGTGCCACCCAGAACGAGCTGGACGGGGACGCCGCCCGCACCCTGATCAGAAATGGTGTCCAGGCCGTCTCGGAGGGCGCGAACATGCCCTGCACCCCCGAGGCGGTCGCGGTGTTCGGCGAGGCCGGGGTCGCCTTCGGACCGGGCAAGGCCGCCAATGCCGGGGGCGTGGCCACCAGCGCGCTGGAGATGCAGCAGAACGCTTCACGCGACGCCTGGAGCTTCCGGTACACCGAGGAGCGGCTGACCGAGATCATGAGGAACATCCACCGCACCTGCCTGGAGACCGCCGAAGAGCTGGGCCGTCCAGGCGATTACGTGGTGGGGGCGAACGTGGCCGGGTTCCGCAAGGTGGCCGCCGCGATGATCGCCTTCGGCGTCATCTGAGCCGAGCAGGCACCAGGATCATCCCTCGATCATCGTCGCGATCTCCTCCCGCGAAGGATGCTCCTCCACCTCGTGGGTGTGCCCGGCGGCCACATAGTGGAAGGCGGTGCGGATCTGCTCCAGCGGCAGCCCCGTGCGCTCGTGCCAGGCCAACCGGTACAGCGACAGCTGCAGGGACAGCTCGCGCAGCTGACGGGCCGGCGGCACCCGGCCGGTCTTCCAGTCCACGATCACCACTCCCTGCTGGCCGTCGGTGCCCTCGGGATCGGCGAAGACCGCATCGATCACACCGCGCACCGCGAGTCGGCCGATGCGGGTGGTCACCGGGTGCTCCACGGCGATCGGGGTGCGAGCGGCCCAGGTCGAGGCCTCGAAGGCCTCCCGCAGAGCGGCGGCATCGAGATCGGCAGGATTCTCCTGGTCGGTCTGGTCGGTGCCCGCGGTCTCGGCGAGCGCGGTCAGGTCCTCGAGGTCCAGCAGGGCTGGGTCCTCGTAGCGGGATTCGAGCCAGGCGTGGAAGGCGGTGCCGCGGGTCGCGGCCGGGGACGGGCGCCGGGGCAGCGGCCGCAGCAGGTCGATCGCGGCTCCGGCGGGGTCCTGGGCCTGGCGCACCACCTGGGAGGCCGAGAGCCGGGGCGGGGAGTGCACGGCCGGGGCCGCGGCCCTCTGCTCGAGGTCGACGATCGCGCGGCGCACCACCTCGGCCAGCTGCTCATCGGCGATGGACGTCGCGGCGGGGGCGCTCGCGGCTCGGGCAAGCAGCTGCTCGGCCCGGTCCCGGGCCGCCTCCTGCGGTCCGGGTGCCGGTGGCCACTGGGTGAGGGGCCGCGCGCTCTCCAGCGGATTGTCCTCGGGCACCTCCTGGGCACTGCGCAGCTGCTCGGGCACCAGCTCGGTGACCTCGGTGAGGTAGCGCGAGCGGGGCCGGGCGCTGGTGACCCCGCTGCGCCATGCGGCGGAGGTCAGCAGCAGGCGGCGCCGGGCCCGGGTGACGGCCACGTACATCAGACGGCGGTCCTCCCGCAGCGCCTCCTCCCCCTGGGCGAACTGGTACTCGGTGATCAGGGCCTCCGCGTCGACCTGGGTGTCGGCCTCGGCCCAGGCCAGGTCGGGGAGGATGTCGGCATCACCGCGCAGGGCGGTGGGAACGGCTGCGGATGCCAGCTCCCCCAGCCAGCCGCTGTTCGCGACCCGCACGCGGCCGGCCTCGTCGGTCCTGGCGCGGCGCAGGTCGTAGGAGGGCACGGTGCCTTCGGTGAGTCCGGCCACCGCCACCAGATCCCACTCCAGACCCTTGGCCGAGTGCATGGTCACGATCGTCACGGCCGTGGGATCGCAGCTCAGCTCGGGCGCGGCGGTCACGGCCAGCCCCGCTTCCTCGTCCTCACTGATCTCCAGCAGGTCCAGGTAGGCGGCCAGCCCCCCGCGCCGTGCGGTGCGATCGAAGCCGGCCGCGTGATCGCGCAGCGCCTCCAGGTCCGCCAGCGCCCGGGAGCTGGGGTCGGTCTCGAGCAGCGCGAGATCCACGTCCAGCGCTCGGACGGTGGCGGTGATCAGGTCGGGCAGCGGCAGAGGAAGCAGACGGCGCACCTCCCGCAGCAGCTGTTGGACCTGGCCCAGACGCGCACGGCCGACGGTGCTGATCTCACGCCCCAGCGGGTCGGCCCAGCCGTCCGGGGGCAGGTCGTCGACCGCATCGACCAGGGAGACGGTCTCGGCGTCGTCCTCGGTGCCGGGGGCGGAGCCGCCGCGGGCGCGGGAGGCCAGGCGGTCACGCCAGCGCCCCAGCACGGCCAGGTCGCTGGCCCCGAGGCGGAAGCGGGGCCCGGTGAGCAAGCGCATCAGGGCGTCACCGCGCCCGGGATCGTGGGCGCACTGGAGGACGGCGCGGACGTCGGCCACCTCGGGACGGTGCAGCAGTCCTCCCAGACCGACCACCTCGGCGGTCAGTCCGGCCTGCTCGAGGCCGTCGACCAGGGCGGGGATCTGGCGGCGTGCCCGCACCAGCACGGCAGCACTGGGGACGTCCTCGTCCTCGGCGGCCTCACCGCGTCGGCGCAGGATCCAGTCGGCGATCGCTGTTGCCTCGGCGCGCTCGTCGGAGGCTTCGAGGATCTCGGCGGCGCCCTCGCCGGCTCCGGGCCGGGCGTGCAGCTCGGGGATGGTGATGCCGCTGCCGGTCTGGCGCAACGGGGCCGCGAGCCGGTTGGCAACGGCCAGCACCGCCTGGTCGTTGCGCCAGGAGGTGGACAGGGTGCGCTGCAGCACGGGCTGGGCCTCGGTGGCGAAGCTGCGGGCGAAACCGGCCAACGAGGCCGCCGAGGCCCCGCGCCAGCCGTAGATGGCCTGCTGGGGATCGCCGACGGCGCAGGCGGCATGGCCGGGGCCGAAGAGATCGGTGAGCATCTCCAGCTGCGCCACGGAGGTGTCCTGGAACTCGTCCAGCAGCACCACCCGGTGCAGGCGGCGGGCGAGCCGGCCGGCCTGCGGGACCGTGCGGGCGATCCGGGCGGCCAGGGAGACCTGGTCGGCGAAGTCCAGGGCGGCGTGCTCGGCCCGCAGGTCCGCGAAGCGCTCCAGCAGGGGGACCAGCGCGAGCCGGGCCTCCAGGGAGGCCAGCACGCGGGCCACGGCCTTGGGGGTGGTGCGGCGGCGGCCCTCGACCTGCAGGGGGATCCCGGACAGGTGGTCGTGGATCCGGGTGAGGTGCTCGGCGAGGTGGGCGGGGGTGACCAGGTGATCGGCGAGCGAGGAGGTGAGCGAGATCAGGGCGGCGGTGAGGGTGGCCGGGGAGGAGTCCAGGTCCAGGCTGTCGTCCCAGGACTCGACCAGGGAGTGGGCCAGCTGCCACGAGGCGGAGGTGGACATCATGGTCAGCTCGGGGTCGATGCCCACGGCCAGGGCGTGCTCGCGCACCAGGTCCAGGGCGAAGCCGTTGTAGGTGTGCACCAGGGGTCGCTGTCCCACCAGCTCGTCCTGACCGCGCTCGAGGCCGGGCGGCAGGGGCAGTCCCTCGGCGCGCAGGGCGGTGGCCAGCATCGCCAGCCGCGCGGAGATCCGGTCGCCGAGCTCGTTCGCGGCCTTGCGGGTGAAGGTCAGCCCCAGCACCTGGCGGGGTTCGACGATCGCGTTGGCGATCAGCCACACCACCCGCGAGGCCATCGTCTCGGTCTTACCCGATCCGGCTCCGGCCACCACCAGCATCGGTGCGAGCGGCGCCTCGATCACGGCGGTCTGCTCCTGGGTCGGTGGAGGCTGTCCGAGCAGGGAGGCGAGCTGTGCGGCCGACCGCTGCGGGGTGGCGGGGGCGGTCACAGCTGGGCCCCCTCGGGCTGCAGGGCGCAGCTGGTGCGCACGGCGCAGCGGCTGCAGTGGGAGTTCACGCGGGCGGTGACCTGCGACCCGGAGACCTCCCCGGCGACGCGGTCCACGACGGTGTCGAACCAGGCGGGGTCCTCGGCCCGGGGCAGCGCGGTCTGGGTGCGCACCGAGGGCCGGCGGGTGGGTGTACCGACGTAGACCAGCTGCGCCCCGTTGAGGCGCTGGCCGGCATCCGGGCCCAGGTCCTCGTCCAGGGCGCCCTCGCGCACCGCGGCCTGGTAAGCGGCCAGCTGCAGGTCCTCCTCGGCGGCGCGGGCGGATTTGGCGACCTTGCCCGTCTTCAGATCCACGACGCGCAGGCCGGTCTCGTCGCCTTCGATGCGGTCGATGCTGCCGCGCAGCCGCACTCGACCCAGCTCGACCTCGAAGGAGGCCTCGACGGCCAGCGGCTGCCCGGCTGTGGTGAGGTAGTCGGCGAGCATGCGGGCCGCGTCCTCGGCGGTGCGCACACGGCGCCGTCCGGACCAGGTGTCGATGCCGGGCACGGTGCGCAGCAGGGCGTGGAGCTGCTCGAGCAGGTCCTCGATACCGTCGGCGGGTCCGGCCGGGTGCTCCTGGGCCAGACGGTGCAGAGCGGTGCCGATCAGCTGGGCCGATCCCCCGCTGCGGGTGCCGCCCGCACGCTCCATGAGCCAGGCCTGGGGGCAGTCATCGGCCCGTTCCAGGGCCGAGGGTGACAGGGCGATCGCGGTGCCCGCCTCGTGCAGCGGACGGGTGGAGGACGCCTGCTGGTGGTACCAGCGGGCGGGGTCGGCGCCGGGCGCTCCCGCCTCGGCCAGGCGGGCCAGCGCCAGTGCCGCGTCGTGGGAGGCGGACGGGTCCTCCTCCCGCAGGCGGCGGCGCAGCGCGGCGACCAGACGGCGCACATCGGGGGCGGGCCCCGGGTCCTGGCGAAGAGCGTCCTCGTCGGTCCAGCGCACGGTGGCGTGGGCGGCGATCACCTCGTGCAGGGCCGAGGGGGTCAGATCCTCTCCCTCGACGGCGGTGACCAGAACGCGGGAGCGGGCCCGGGCCAGGGCGCTGACGGCCAGACGCAGCTCGTCGGCGACCACCTGGCGACGCTGGATCGCGCGCAGGGAGTCGATGTCGGTGGGCAGCTGCCCGCCCTCACGCATGCCGGCCACCAGCGACAGCTCGGCGGCGCCCAGCAGGGTCGAGCGCAGCCGCACGTCCGGCCAGACGCCCTCCTGCACACGGGCCAGGACCACGGTGTCGCGGTGCTCCCCGGCGAGCTGGGCGGGGGTGAGCACGGCCACGCTGCCCCGAGGAGCGGCTGCCGGCGCCAGCGTGTCCTCGACCACGGCCTGGGAGCGGACCTGCTCGACGAGGTCCAGGGCGCCGGCCCCGGGCCGACGGTCGGTGAGCCGCTCGGCGGCGGCGAACAGCTCCATCAGAGCATCCAGGCGCCCACCGGCCATCCGGGCCCGTGCCCCGTCGACGTCCCCGGGGGCGCCGAGCGCCGCCCGTCTCCAGCCGGTGGCCAGCCCCGAAGCCTCCCAGACCTGCCAGATCACCTGCTCGGCATCGGCGTCGCGGTGCCGCGCGGCGGCGGCGATCATCGCACGCACCCGATGGACCGGGGCGGCAGCCCGATCGCGGTCCTCGACGCGGGGCAGACCGGGCACCTGCTCGTCGAGCAGGGCGCGAGCCAGCAGCTGCTCGCTGGGCAGCGCCTGCTCGGGATCGGCCTCGCGGTGGGCGGCGAGCAACAGGCGACGGATGCGGCGCAGCCGCAGCGAGTCGGCGTCCCCGAAGGGCCCGCGCAGCAGCTCCGCGGCCAGCTGCGGATCGATCTCGGCGCCGCCGCCGGCGGCCTGCACACCGATCTCGACGATGGTCAGCAGGTCGGCGACCACCGGTTCCTCCCGCAGCGGTTGCGGACGACGGGGGAGGCGCACGGGCAGCCCGGTGCGGGCCAGCAGGTCCGCGACGTCGCTGACCGCGGCGCCGGAGCGGCACACCACGGCCATGTCCCCGTAGGGCACGTCGAGGCGGTGGTGGAGGTCGCGCAGAGCGGCGCCGATCATGCGGGCCTCGTCGAGCGGGTCGGTGGCGCTCAGCACGGCGATGCCGGTCTGCTCGGGCTCGTGGGCCCCGCGACGCACCTGCCGGGAGGAGGCCGGGGCCCCGGCCGATGGCAGCCGGCCGCGCAGGGAGTCGATGCAGGCGGTGATCTGTTCCGTGCTGCTGTGAGCCCCGTTCAGGACGCCCTCCTCGGCCCGGCGCGGGAGTTGCTCGCGCAGCCGGTCGGCGGCATCGGGCAGCGCACCGCGGAAGGTGTCGACCGCGGCGTCGGGGCAGGCCAGGATCAGCACCTGAGCCCCGGCGGCGGCGAGCGCGGCGACCAGGGCGATGCCGGCGGCGGTGAGGTCCTGGGCGTCATCGACGACCACCAGTTCGGCGGGCCGGTTCGCCCCGCCCTGCTCCAGGAGCGCCGCGGCGCGGCGCACCAGGGCTCCGGAGTCCAGTCGCGGCCCGGCATCGAGCGCGGCGGCGGACTCGAGGTCCAGCACGCCCAGGTAGTCCCGCAGGATCGCGGCGGCGTCGCGCCAGGCCGGGCGGGAGCGGTCGCGGCCCAGCTGCTCGAGGCGAGACGGGGTGAGCCCCAGCTCGGAGGCGCGGGTGATGACATCTCGCAGTTCGGTGCGGAAGCCGGGCAAGGTGCGTGCGGCCGGTTCGACGTCGAGGTGCCAGTGCTCCCGGGCAGCGATCAGCTCGCCCAGCAGCGCGTCCTGCTCGGCGCCGGTGACCAGGGTCGGCTCCCCCCGCCCCTGGCCGAGGGCCTCGGCCCGCAGCACCGCGTACCCGAGCGCGGCCGGGGTCATCACCGCGGTCTCCCCTGCTCCGGAGGCCGCCAGGCCGTCCCGCAGCCATGCCGCGGCGGAGCGTCGGGGCGACAGCAGCAGACCGTCCGCTCCGGCCGCCGCGGCGGCGCTGAGCGCCAGGGTGGTGCGCCCGGATCCGGGCGCGCCGTGGACGATGACGTCGGCCCCCGTGCCGATCCGGTCGAGGACCTGCCGCTGCCCGGGGTCGAGCTGATCGGGGGGACGCGGGCTCGGCAGGGCGCCGAGGTCCGGGGCCAGCAGCCGCAGCGGTCGATCGGAGGTCATGGGTCCATTCCACCTCACGGCACCGACACCCGGAGCGCGGGCCTTGCGCCGCCGGGAACGGTAAGGTGTCCTGGATCACCCAGGGGCCGGTGCCGGGCCAATGTCGTATCGGCCCTCCCATCCTCCGGAGGTCAGCGCCATGTCAACGTCGCGGATGCCGCGCGCGCAACGTCGCACACAGCTGCTCGAGCTCGCGACCAGCGTGTTCACCCAGAAGGGCTTCCAGGCCACGTCGATGGACGATATCGCCGCCGCCGCGGGGGTCACCAAACCCGTCCTGTACCAGCACTTCGATTCGAAGGAGACGCTGTACGTCGAGGTCATCGACATCACCGCGCAGAGTCTGCTGGAGGGGGTGCGCGAGATCGAGGCGGTGGAGAGCGACACCGCCGGCCGTGTGCGCCACGGGCTCGAGCGCTTCTACCAACTGGTCACCCTGGACAACGCGCTGCGCCTGTTCACCGGGCACGAGGTGATCTCCGAACGCGTCCGCGACCGGGTCTCCGCGGTGCTGGACGAGATGGCGATCGAGCTGTCCGGGGTGCTGACCGTCTCGCGCCGGCTGAGCACCGAGCAGGCCCGGGTGGTGGGGCGTGCGCTGATCGCCATCACCCAGACCACCGCGGGGCTGCTCCACCAGGCGGACGACGAGGCCGAGCGCGGCGCCGTCCTCAACACGATGACCACCTTCGCCGTGCACGGTCTGACCGGATTCGCCCCGCTCGAGGAGCCCGGGGTGAGCGGGACCGTCCTGGCCGGGGACGGCAGCACGCGCTCAGGGGCTGACGGGTAGACTCGGGGGCATGGAGATTCGCATCGGCATCCAGCATTCGCCCCGTGAGATCGTGATCGAGACCGAGGACGACACGAGCTCGGTCCTCGAGTCCCTGACCACGGCAGTCACGGATGGCGCCCCCGTCACGCTGCGGGACAAGAAGGGTCGCAATGTACTCCTGCCCGGCGCGAAGATCGCCTACGCCGAGGTCTCCACGGAAGAGCCCCGGCCCGTCGGCTTCCTCGGCTGATCGGTGAGCGCCCCGGAGCCCGACACCGCACCGGAGCGCCCGGAGACGGAGCTGCCGGAGGCGGCGAAGGACGATCCTGCGCGTCGCCGCCATCGCCGGCGCCGCGCCGCACGCATAGCCCACATCACCACGACCGCCATGGTCGCGGTGCTGGGAGCGATCGTGGGGATCCTGCTGGTCCCGGCCACCAGGGTGGAGGTCGGTCCGCTGACCGCCACGGTCCATCTGCGGCCGTCCCTGCAGTCGGAGACGGTGATCCTCCTGCCGCCGGTCGGCGAGGTCCGCTTCGACACCCATACGGCGCCGGTGCAGGTCGAGATGCGCGTGCAGGGTGTGGACATCGATCTGGCTGAGCAACTGCTGTACTCCGACGACGCCGTGGCGCAGCTGTCGGCCAACGCCCCGGAGGCCCTGACGGGGGCGGCGGCACGCAACGCGGCCGCCAACGCCGTCTTCGCGGCCATCGGCGCCGGCCTCGCGGTGGGGCTGGCCTTCCGTCGGCCCCGCCGGGCCCTGGTCGCGGGTGGCAGCGCGGTCGCCGTGGTCGGCGCCTCGCTGGCCGTCACCTCGGTGACCTTCCGGCCCGACGCCCTCTACCAGCCCAAGTTCGAGGGCCTGCTGTCGCAGGCGACCTACATCGCCGACATCTCTCAGAGCACGGTGGTCGACTACGCGAGCTACCGCGACACGCTCGCGGAGTTCGTCGGCCAGGTCTCGGCCCTGTATATCGCGGCCGACTCCCTGCCGGTGGGGCTGAGCTCCGAGGAGCTGATCACGGTGCTGCACATCTCGGACGTCCACGACAACCCGCAGGCCTTCGACGTGGTCGAGGAGCTGGACTCGCAGTTCGCGATCGACCTGGTGATCGACACCGGGGACATCGTCTCCTGGGGCACCCAGTTCGAGAACGACCTGCTGCATCCGATCGGACGTCTCGACGTGCCCTACGTGTTCGTCAGCGGCAACCACGACGGCCAGGCCACCAGCGCCACCATCGCCGCCCACGACAACGCGATCGTGCTCGAGAACGAGGTGGCCGAAGTGGGGGGCCTGACCATCGCCGGCATCGGCGATCCCCGCTTCGCAGCGGACGACGACTCCGACGCCGGCGGCTGGCAGGCGGGCAAGGATGCGGTCTCCGCGAGCGGCTTCCAGCTGGGCGACACCATCACCGCGTACGACGAGGAGCACCCCGAGGACCCGGTCGACATCGCCCTGATCCACGACCCCACCCAGCCCGACGGGCTGCTGGGCCGCACCTCGCTGGTGCTCTCGGGGCACATGCACACCTCCTCGGTGGAGCTGGACCGCGACGGCTCCGGCACCGATTGGCTGACGGTCGGCTCCACCGGCGGCGCGCTCGCCTCCGGCGGGGTGCGGCCCGTGCTCGACGGCGAGGATCCCCTGGAGCTGACCGCGCGGATGCTGTACTTCGACGCCGAGACCCAGCGGCTGGTCGCCTATGACGACATCGTGATGGGCGGCCTGGGCCTGGTCTCGGTCTCCATCGAGCGCGGCCAGATGCCTCCCGAGGTCCCCGAGCTCGAGGTCCCCGAGGGCGCCGAGACGCCCGAGGCCCCGATCCCCACCGAGCAGGAGGTCGAGCCCGGCGAGGGCCTGCCGGACGAGGATCGCGTCACCCCGACCGATCCGATCAGCCCGACGCCCGAGGTCAGCGACGGCGGCGGGGACTGACCGGGCCGCGGGGCGGGGTGTGGGCGTTACCATGGCAGAGCACATCCATGATCAGAGAGTTGAACGGTGCCTGAAACCATCCCGCACACCGAGGAGGCCGTGTCGGCCTCTCCCGCCGTCGAGCAGAGCTCCGGCCCCCAGCAGACGTTCGCAGATTTCGACGTCCGCTCCGACATCGTCGATGCCCTCGCCGCCAAGGGCATCATCCACCCCTTCCCGATCCAGTCGATGACCCTGCCGGTCGCCCTGCGCGGCCGCGACATCATCGGCCAGGCGCAGACCGGCACCGGCAAGACGCTCGGTTTCGGCATCCCGCTGCTACAGAGCTGCGTGGCCCCCGGCGAGGACAATCCCGACGGCCGCGAGATCGGCAAGCCGCAGGCGCTGGTGGTCCTGCCCACCCGTGAGCTCGCCGTCCAGGTCGCCAAGGACCTCGAGGACGCCACCGCCAAGCGCCCGTTGCGGATCCTGACCGTCTACGGCGGCCGTGCCTACGAGCCGCAGATCGAGGCCCTGACCCGGGGCGTCGAGGTCGTGGTCGGCACGCCCGGCCGCCTCATCGACCTGATGCGGCAGAAGTACCTGGATCTGTCCCAGGTGCGCACCGCGGTGCTCGACGAGGCCGATGAGATGCTCGACCTGGGCTTCCTCGAGGACATCGAGAAGCTCCTGCAGGCGGTGCCCACCAAGCGCCAGACCATGCTGTTCTCGGCCACCATGCCGGGCCCGATCCTGGCGCTCGCACGCCGCTTCATGGTCCGGCCCACCCACATCCGGGCCCAGGACCCGAGCGACCCCTCCCGCACCAAGGCGGACATCAAGCAGGTCGTCTACCGCGCCCACCAGCTCGACAAGATCGAGGTGATGGCGCGTGTGCTGCAGGCCCGCGGCCGCGGCCTGACCATCATCTTCATGCGCACCAAGCGTCAGGCGGACCGGGTGGCCGGCGATCTCGCCGACCGCGGCTTCGCCGCCGCACCCCTGCACGGCGATCTCGGCCAGGGGGCCCGCGAGCAGGCGCTGCGGGCTTTCCGCAGCGGGAAGATCGATGTGCTGGTCGCCACCGATGTCGCCGCCCGCGGCATCGATGTCACCGACGTCACCCACGTGGTGAACTGGAACTGCCCCGACGACGACAAGACCTACCTCCACCGCACCGGCCGCACCGGTCGCGCGGGCAAGAAGGGCACGGCCCTGACCTTCGTGGACTGGGAGGATCTGGCGCGCTGGGCGCTGATCGCGCGCCAGCTGGGGATGGAGTCCACCGAGGCGGTGGAGACCTATTCGACCTCTGAGCATCTGTTCACCGATCTCGACATCCCGGAGACCGCCAAGGGCACTCTGCCCAAGGAAAAGCGCACCCGCAAGGGGCTGGACGCCGAGGAGATCGAGGATCTCGGGGGCCCGGACTCCGCCGGCCGCAGCGCCCGTGACCGCAGGGATGGCGGCCGGGGCGGCCGTGGTCGTCGGAACGGGTCCCGGCAGCGTGAGAGCACCGAGCGCCGCAGCGAGGAGAACGGGAGCGGGCGGCCGCGCCGCAAGCGCAGCCGTACCCGCACCCGCCGGGTCCACGGCGAGGTGGTCAGCGAGCAGAGCAACGGCCAGCAGTCGACCGAGCAGCGACGCCGGCGCTCCCGCGGCGGTCGTGGTCGCGGCCGCTCCGGCGGCCAGGAGAGCTGACCGGCTCCTCCTCCGTGAAGCGTCCCGGGGTGCTCAGGGCCGGATGACCGAGGTGCCGCCCGCGCCGCGCTCCTCGATCGCGGCCAGCACCTCCGGCGCGGTGAGGTTCTCCCCCAGCTCGTTGGGCTTTCCCGACCCGTGGTAGTCGCTGCCACCGGTGCTCAGCAGCCCGTGGCGGTCGGCGAAGTCCCGTAACCGGGCCCGCTCCGCGTCGTCGTGCTCGCGGTGGTCGACCTCCACCCCGTCCAGACCGGCCTCGACCATCTCCTCGAGCAGCGACAGCGGCAGGTCGTCGTCACGGGTAACCGAGCCCGGATGCGCGGCGATCGATATTCCGCCGGCCCTGCGGATCGCGCGCACCGCGGTCACCGGGGAGGGAGCGTAGTAGGGCACGTAGTAGGGGCCGGAGGGCCGCAGGATCTCGGCGAAGGCCGCGGAGCGGTCGGCGACCACGCCTGCGGAGACCAGGGCGTCGGCGATGTGCGGACGGCCGATCACGGTCGTCTCCCCCGCGACCTGCGCCTGCACGTCCTCCCAGGTGACGGGGTGGTCGGCGGCGATCAGCTCGACCATCTTCCGGGCCCGCTGCGCTCTCGCCTCTCGCGCGCGCCGCATCTCACGGGCGAGGTCGGTGGCCTCGTCGGGGTCCACCAGCAGGGCCAGCACGTGGACGCTGCGACCCTCGTGCTGTGCGGAGACCTCGATGCCGGGCACAGCGGCCACCCCGGACGCCGCGACGGCGGCAGGTAGCTCCTGCCAGCCGGCCACCGTGTCGTGATCGGTCAGCGCCAGGCTCGACAGCCCCACCTGCCGGGCCCGCTGGAACATCTCGGCGACACCGCAGGTGCCGTCGGACCACGAGGTGTGGGCGTGCAGATCGATGCGGTCCATACGTCCAGGGTAGTCGGCATCGTGAGACCATCGAGGGGTGAGCACGGACAGCACGACAGGAACACAGGACACCCCGAGCACCTCCGAGCAGCTCGCCTCACGGGGCGACTCGCGCTCGCAGCGCCCCACCAATGAGGCCTTCCGCCGGTTCATAGCCTCCGGCTGGGACGAGACGGTCCCCGACGCGGAGCGCCGCGAGGCCGCCGACCACACGCCGGCGCGCCGCGACGCCCTGGTGCGGCGGCTGCCCGCCACGCGGCTGGTGCTGCCCGCAGGGGTGCTCAAGGTGCGCTCCAACGACACCGATTATCCGTTCCGGCCGGACACCGCCTTCGCCTACTACACGGGGCTGGGCACCGATGAGGAACCCGACAGCGTCCTGGTGGTCGAGCCCTCCGCCGAGGATCCCGAGCGTGCCGAGGCGACGTACTTCTTCAAGCCTCGCGCGGGCTTCGACTCCAGCGAGTTCTTCGCCGACTCCCGGTACGGGGAGATGTGGGTGGGGCGCCGCCCGACCCTCGAGGAGGCCTCGCAGCGGCTCGGGATCTCGGTGCGCCACATCGACGACCTGCGCGACCACCTCGCCAAGGATGTCGGCGCGAACCTGTCGCTGTCGGTGATGCCCGGCGTGGACGCCGGCGTGGAGGCGATGGTCGCCGAGATCCGGGAGCAGAACGGCCTGCCGGGCGGCGAGGAGGCCGCTGAGCAGTTCGCGCGGCTGAAGGAGGCCGCCAGCGAGCAGCGCCTGGTCAAGGACGAGCACGAGATCGCGCAGATGCGCGAGGCCGTGGCCGCGACCATCCGCGGTTTCGAGGACGTGGTGCGCCACCTGCCTGAGGCGGTCGCCCACGCCCGCGGCGAGCGCGTGATCGAAGGGGTCTTCGCCCGCACCGCTCGCGCCGACGGCAACGGGGTCGGCTACGACACCATCGCGGCGGCCGGTGATCATGCCTGCACGCTGCACTGGATCCGCAACGACGGGAAGGTGCGCACCGAGGACCTGGTGCTGATCGACGCCGGGGTCGAGGTCGATTCGCTGTACACGGCCGACATCACCCGCACCCTGCCGGTCTCGGGCACCTTCTCCCCCGCCCAGCGGAAGGTCTACGAGGCCGTGCTGGAGGCCGCCGACGCCGCCTTCGCCGTGGCGCGCCCCGGCCTGCGGTTCCGGGATCTGCACGCGACCGCGATGGAGGTCATCGCCCGCCATCTCGAGCAGTGGGGGCTGCTGCCCGGCACCGCCGCGGAGTCGCTGTCGCCCGAGGGCCAGTGGCACCGGCGCTGGATGGTCCACGGCACCAGCCACCACCTGGGGTTGGACGTCCACGACTGTGCCCAGGCGCGGCGGGAGATGTACCTGGATGCGGAGCTGGAGCCCGGGATGATCTTCACCATCGAGCCGGGCCTGTACTTCAAGGAGAACGACCTGCTGGTGCCCGCCGAGCTGCGCGGGATCGGGGTCCGGATCGAGGACGACGTGCTGGTCACGGCAGACGGGGTGGAGAACCTCTCGGCCGCCGCGCCCCGCCGGCCCGATGACGTCGAGGAGTGGATGGCGCAGCTCGCGGCCCAGGGACAGGTCATCGGTCCCCGGCCGTGAGAGCTCCCGCGCAGCAGCGCTTCTACGCCGCCCGTTTGGCCGGCACCTCTGTCTTCGACCCGATCGGGGACGTGGTCGCCAAGGTGCGCGACGTGGTGGTGCTGCCCCAGGAGCGCGGCCCCGCCCGGGCGGTCGGCTTCGTGGTGGAGGTGGCAGGCAAGCGCCGCGTGTTCCTGCCCCTCACACGGGTCACGTCGATCTCTCCGGGGCAGGTGATCTCCACCGGCCTGCTCAACGTGCGCCGCTTCGAGAAGCGCGCCGGGGAGCTGCTGGTGATCGGCGACCTGCTGGACCGGGTGGTGACGCTGCGGGACGGCTCGGGCGAGGCCAGTGTGCAGGACATCGCCCTGGATCGCGATCGCCACCGCGAATGGACGCTGTCCCGGCTGCATCTGCGGCGCCGCCGCGCCGGCAGCTCCCTGTCGCGCCTGGTCTCACCTCGCGGCGAGGCGCTCACGGTGGAGCTGTCGGAGGTGAGCGGCCTCTACGGCACCCAGGCCGAGCAGTCGGCGCACCTGCTGGCCGCCTCCTACCGGGACCTGAACCCCGCCGACCTCGCCGAGATCCTGCAGGAGCTGGATCCCAAGCGTCGCATCGAGCTGGCCGGTGAGCTCTCCGATGAGCGATTGGCCGATGTGATCGAGGAGCTTCCCGAGGACACCCGGGTCGAGGTGGTCACGGGGCTCGAGGCGCCGCGAGCGGCCGCTGTGCTGGACGCGATGGATCCCGATGACGCCGCCGACCTGGTCCAGGAGCTGCCCGAGCAGGTGGCCACGAAGCTGCTGGATCTGATGGAGCCGGATGAGGCGAAGGACGTGCGCCGGCTGATGGAGTACGACGAGTACACGGCCGGCGGCATGATGACCACCGAACCCCTGATCGTGGCCCCGGAGACCCCGGTGGCGCACTGCCTGGCGATGATCAGCCGGGAGGAGCTGCACGCGGCGCTGGCCTCGACCGTGCACGTGTGCCGCTCACCGCTGGAGACCCCGAGCGGCCGTCTGCTGGGCATCGTCCACTTCCAGCAGCTGTTGCGCGAGCGCCCGGACCGTCCCGTCGGGGAGATCCTGGACTCCGACCGGGTCGCGGTGGGGCCCGCGGCGCCCCTGTCGGGTGTCACACGTGAGATGGCCACCTACAACCTGGTCTCCATGCCCGTGATCGACGAGGATGGACGTCTGCTGGGGGCGGTCACGGTCGACGACGTGCTCGACCATGTGCTGCCCGACGACTGGCGCGAGCAGGACGAGCCCGCCCCCACCACGGGACAGATCGATCTGTCGGAGATCGCCCGGGCCACGGCCCACGACACCGGGGAGGAGTGACCATGGCCGAGCGCACCCTGCCGCCGCTCGACGATCCGGCGCCGCGTCACCGCCCGCTGCTGTACAACCCCTTCCCCGGCGACGCCTTCGGGCGCGCGGCCGAGGGTTTCGCCCGGATGATGGGCACCCCCGCCTTCCTGGTGGGCATGACGATCTTCTGCGCGGTGTGGTTGACCTGGAACTCGGTGATGCCGGAATCGGCGCAGTTCGATCCGCGGGCCTTGAACTTCACGTTGCTGACGCTGATCCTGTCCCTGCAGGCCTCCTACGCGGCCCCGCTGTTGCTGCTGGCCCAGAACCGGCAGGACGACCGGGACCGGGTGCAGGCCGAGCAGGACCGTCAGTCCAATGAGCGCAACCACGCCACCACCGACTTCATCACCCGCGAGATCGCCTCGCTCCGGCTCGCACTGAACGACGTGGCCACCCGCGACTTCGTGCGCGGGGAGCTGCGGGACCTGCTCAGCGAGCTGGACGACGAGGGCGAGCAGCAGGCAGCCGGTCCGAGCGGTCGCCCCAGTCCCCAGGTCGACCGCGCCGAGCTGCGCGAGATCCTGCGGGAGGAGATCGCGGCCGTCGCCGCGACGATGACCGGCCCCTCGCCGGCTGCGGCGGGGACCGCACACCACCGGGCCGATGCACAGGCCCCGACACATCCGGCCGAACCGTCGGCCGAGGAGGAGTCCGAGACGACGTGAACACCGAGGATGCTTCTGGCGACGACCGTATCGAGCGGATCCACGAAGCGCTGTCAGGGGTGATGGACCCCGAGATCCATCGACCGATCACCGAGCTCGGCATGGTCGACGAGGTCACGATCGATGCCGAGGGCACCGCCCGGGTGCGGGTGCTGCTGACGATCGAAGGATGCCCGATGCGCGACCGCATCGAGCGCGAGGCCGCCGAGGCGGCCGCGACCGTCCCGGGCCTGTCCCGGGTGGAGGTCGACACGCGGGCGATGAGCGAGGAGCAGCGCAGCGAGCTGATCATGCGGCTGCGTCAGGGACGCCGGCAGATCCCCTTCAACCAGCCCGGTGACCTGACCCGCATCTTCGCGGTCTCCTCCGGCAAGGGAGGGGTCGGCAAGTCCACCGTCACCGCGAACCTCGCCGCGGCCATGGCGGCCGATGGTCTGCGCGTCGGCGTGATCGACGCGGACATCCACGGCTTCTCGATGCCCGGGATGTTCGGCATCACCGACCAGCCCACCAAGGTCGCCGATCTGCTGATGCCGCCGCAGGCGCACGGGGTGGCCGTGATGAGCATCGGCATGTTCGTCCCCGAGGGGCAGGCGGTGGTGTGGCGCGGCCCCAAGATGCACCGGGCGATCGAGCAGTTCGCCTCGGATGTGTACTGGGGCGACCTGGACGTGCTGCTGCTGGACCTGCCGCCGGGCACCGGTGACGTGGCGATCTCCGTCGCTCAGCTGCTGCCGACCGCCAAGATGCTGGTGGTGACCACACCGCAGCAGTCGGCGGCCTCGGTCGCCGAACGGGTGGGCTCGCTGGCCCGCTCCACCGAGCAGGAGGTCGCCGGGGTGATCGAGAACATGGCGGGGCTGACCCTGCCCGATGGGACCGTCATGGACGTGTTCGGTTCCGGCGGCGGCGACCGGGTGGCCGCGACGCTCGCCGAGGCCGTCGAGCACGACGTGCCGGTGCTGGGCCGCGTGGGCCTGGACCCGGCGCTGCGGGAGGGCTCGGACACGGGGACCCCGCTGGTGCTCTCGCATCCGGAGGCGAAGGTCTCCCGCTCGCTGATCTCGGTGGCGCGCTCCCTCACGCACCGGCCGCGCGGGTTGGGTGGGATGAAGCTGCCGCTCTCGGTGGCCTGAGGCTCAGGTTGCCTCGGGGTCGTAGGGGGCCCGCTCAGGGCCCTCGTCCCGCTTGCGGCTCTTGCCGCCCCGGGCGGACTTCTTGGAGCCCGCGGCGGCCCCGGTACCGGCCGCGACCGAGAGCGAGTCCTTGTCGGGGAGCAGCTCGCTGGGATCGGTGTCGCCCCAGGCCTCCCGGATGATGCGGCGCGGATCGTACTGGCGGGGGTCGTACTTGCGCAGGTCGTCGATGGCGATCCCCATCTCGTCCTCGACCGTGGCGCGGGAGTCCTCGACCCAGCGGCGGGCTTGGCGCACCCAGCTGACCAGCTGACGCGTGAGATCGGGCAGACGCTGCGGGCCGACGATCACCAGGAACACGATGAGCAGGACGACAAGTTCCCACCCGCCGATCCCGAAGAAGCCCGATCCCATGTCCCACCTGTACGTGTCGTCCGCTGATGCGGTGCCATTATTGCATCGTCAGGTGCCCGGGGCCCCCAGGTCCTGTCGTAGTCTTAGCCGATCGTACGGCTGGAGGGAGAGGAAGCGTAGATGTCGTCGGGAAAGGTGGCCAGCTGGGCCCACGGTGAGGAGTTCGTCGACGAGGCGTCCCTCTTCCCGGACGCGGGCGTCCTGGCCCGAGCACGCGATCGCGGCAACGAGCTGGGGGTCGCCCCGGTCCTGCCCGGTGCGGGCGCGCTGATGCGCGTGCTGGCCGCGGCCGCTGATGCCCGTGCGGCGGTGGAGATCGGCACCGGCAGCGGTGTGGGCTCGCTGTACCTGCTGGCCGGGATGAATCGCGACGGGGTGCTGACCACGATCGATCCGGAGGTGGAGAACCAGCGGGCGGCGCGCGAGGCTTTCGCGGAGGCGAAGATCCGCACGCCGCGCGTGCGCACCATCGCCGGTCAGCCGCGCGAGGTGGTGCGCCGGCTCACCGACCACGCCTACGACCTGGTGAGCTTCCCCGCCCATGATCCCCACGCCCTGGATCTGCTCGGGCATGCGCGGAGACTGCTGCGACCTGGCGGCGTGCTGGTGATCTCCCACGCCCTGTTCCACGACCGAGTCGCCGATCCCGCCTCCCGCGATGCTCCCACCCGCGCCGTGCGGGAGCTGCTGAAGGCCATCACCGAGGCCGAGGACCTGGTCGCGGCGCTCACGGGCAGCGGCGACGGCGTGCTGACGGCGGTCCTGCGGCCCTGAGGCACGACGACGGCCCCGCACCGGATGGTGCGGGGCCGTCGCTGCTGAGCCGTACGCTCAGGCCTTGATGACGCCCTCCAGGGCGTCACGCAGGGCTGCAGCCTCGGCCGCGGCGATCTCGACGACCAGACGGCCGCCCCCCTCCAGTGGAACGCGCATGATGATGCTGCGCCCCTCCTCCACGACCTCGAGCGGACCGTCACCGGTGCGCGGCTTCATAGCAGCCATGGCGTGCCTCCTTGATGGTGTCGTTGCCCTTCTCTGGCACCCCCGGACGGGGCCTCGGGCAACGCGGGTACGGTGGCCATTATCTCAGGTCTTGCGACCGACTCGTACGATGACGCCTCCCGCGTCGCGTCGGAAGCGATATCCCCTCCCCCGCACGGCCCCGGGCGACCTGCACGAACACCACTGCGACGACTGCCGCGACCAGTAGCAGAAGGAGCACCATCGGGCTGACCGCGGTCACTGCCGGGCCGCCTCGCGCAGCACGTCGAGGGCCTCCTCCGCGGTGTCGACCACGCGCATCAGGTCCACATCGCCGATGCCGATCACGCCCGACGGCTGCACGGACGAGGTCAGCCAGTCCAGCAACCCCTGCCAGTAGTCACGACCGACCAGCACCACCGGGAACATGTCGATCTTGTGGGTCTGCATCAGGCACAGCGCCTCGAACAGCTCGTCGAACGTGCCGAAGCCGCCGGGCATGACCACGAAACCGCTGGAGTACTTCACGAACATGGTCTTGCGGGCGAAGAAGTACCGGAAGTCCACCCCGAGGTCGACGTACTTGTTCAGACCGTGCTCGTAGGGAAGCTCGATACCCAGACCGACAGAGACCCCGCCGGCCTCCTTCGCCCCGCGGTTGCCCGCCTCCATCAGCCCGGGCCCGCCGCCGGTGATCACCGCATAGCCCATGTCCACGATGCCCTTGGCGATCTCGACGGCCATCTGGTACTGCGGCTGGTCCTCCCCGATCCGGGCGGAGCCGAACAGGGAGATGGCCGGGCCGAGCTCTGCGAGCGCGCCGAAGCCCTCGACGAATTCGGACTGGATGCGCAAGACCCGCCACGGGTCCGAATGGACCCAGTCCCCGGCACCGTCCTCCTCGAGCAGGCGCTGGTCGGTGGTGCGGGTGGGCCGCTGGCTGCCACGCAGCGTGATCGGTCCCTTGCGGTGACGGTCTCGTTCCTCCGGTGTCATGAGGCGAGGGTATCGGGCGCCCGGACCGCGGCGGGCCACGGGGCCGCGCGCGTCAGGAACCCTCGCGGGTCAGGAACCGCCGCAGGCCCTCGAGCGCCTGGTGCAGGTCGGGCAGCGGCACGTGCTCGTCGTCGGTGTGGGCCAGCAGCGGGTCGCCGGGACCGAAGTTCACGGCGGGGGTGCCCAGGGCGGAGAAGCGGGAGACGTCGGTCCAGCCCTGTTTGGCGGCCACCGGCACCTCGCCCCCGAGGGCGGCCAGGAACTGCCGGGCCGGGGCGGTGTCCAGTCCGGGCAGGGCGCCGGCGCCGGCGTCGGTCACCTCGATCTCCAGGTCCAGACCCGACAGCACCTCGCGTACATGGGCCTCGGCCTGGGCGATGGAGGTGTCCGGCGCGAAACGGTAGTTGAGCGTCACCCGTGCCCGGTCGGGGATCACGTTGCCGGCGATGCCGCCCGAGATGGCGACAGCGTTGAGGCCCTCGCGGTACTCGAGTCCGTCGATCACGGCGCGGCGGGCCCGGTAGGAGGCGAGCCGCTCGAGGACCGGGGCCAGGTGGTGGATGGCGTTGTCGCCGACCCAGTCACGGCCGGAGTGGGCGGCGATCCCGCGGGCGGTGACGTCGAGCTTCATGGTGCCCTTGCAGCCTCCCTCGACCCCGGCGGAGGTCGGTTCCCCCAGGATCGCGAAGTCGCCGACCAGGTACTCGGGATGCTCGGCGGCGATCCGCGTCAGGGAGTTGTCAGCCGCGGCCACTTCCTCGTGGTCGTAGAAGATCCAGGTCAGGTCCATGGGGGCGTCGTCGGCCTCGGCGGCGAGCTTGAGCATCACCGCGACCCCGCCCTTCATGTCACAGGTCCCGCGGCCCACCAGCTCCTCGCGCCCCTCACGGAAGCGGCGGGTGGAGGGGAGGTTCCCGGCGAGCGGCACGGTGTCCAGGTGGCCGGCAAGCACCACCCGCTGCGGGAGTCCGCGGTGGGTGCGGGCGATGACGGTGTCGCCGTCGCGGATCACCTCGAGATGAGGGGCTTGGCCGCGCAGAGCGGCCTCGACGGCGTCGGCGAGCTGCTTCTCGTTCCCCGAGACGGATTCGATGTCGACGATCGCGGTGGTCAGCTCGACGATATCGGCCGTGAGATCGAGTACGGGGGCGCCCTGGATGTTCATGCGCGCCATCGTGCCACGTCAGCCGTGCGGCGGGCACGACAGACCAGGCCCCGCTGCCCGGCCGGCTGCTCTCCCGTCGACCGCACGCTCACAGCGAGGTCGTCGACCGATCCGCCTCCAGGGCCCCTCCGGCGCGGGCCAGCCGCAGGGCGACCGCCTCGGCGTGCCGCAGCAGCTGAGCGGAGGTGCCGGGGGCCGCGGTGATCGAGGAACCGGGCTGGGCGGTGGAGACGGGCACGCCGACCATCAGCCGGCGCTCGTGGACCACGTCATCCAGTCCGACGGGTGCGTACAGGCCGTCGACGGCGATGGAGCCGGTGAGCATCCGCCGGCGGCTGCCGCGGGAGGCCCAGGAGTCCTTCTGCACCTCACCGCGCTCGCGCCAGGCCCCGATCAGCGAGCTGCGGTATGCGGGCAGGTCCACCGGCGGCAGGTGCGCCTCGAGCACGCCGTCGCACAGGATCGGTGGGTTGTCACCCCCATGGGCGGTGTAGCGCCCGGCGTCCTCGTCGATGCCGATGTGCATCGCGGGTCCGGTGAACTCGATCAGCCCGGCCTCTTCGAGGGCGAGCAGCTGGCGCACCCTCTGCACGGGAGGGCCCGAGGCCCAGGAGGCGAAGGCGTTGCGCAGGTGTCCGTCGATGTCTCGGCGCACGCTGTCCGTGGTGTATCCACCCAGGTCGATCAGACGGTTGACCTGGATGCGCAGCGCGTTCAGCACTCGGTAGACCATCACCCAGACGGGGTCGGGCGCGGTAGCGGCTTCCAGTGCGTCGCGCAGTACGTCACGGGTGCGGCGATGGGCGTCGTCGATGCCGCCACCCCTGCGGCCGAAGGGGTACAGCAGGTGCAGCAGCTCCGCGTCGGCCGCCATCTCGTCGGCGCCGATCTCCTGCAGCGCGCGACGCAGCTCGGCGAGCATCAGCGGCATCACCTCGCGCTCGTGGTCGACTCCGGCGGCGCGGACCGCGAGCTCGAGCACTCGCTCGCCGGTCAGCACCTGCGGGGTGTAGGGAGCGGGCATCTCCGGGCTCAGGTCGGGTTTGGGCCGGTAGACCATGCCCGAGCGGGAGCCGACGATCAGACGCGGCTCTTCCCCGCCGGGCAGGTAGCGCAAGCCGGAGGGGGCCGAGTCGTCGGGCTCGAACCGTCCGCCGGCGACCTGGGTGAGCATGCCCAGGGCGTCGTAGAAGTTCAGGCCCATGCCCTGCACGGCGACAGCCTCGCGGCCCAGCAGAACCGAGTAGTCGATCTCGAGGGGGTTGGCGGGGCCGATGTGGATCAGCCCGTGGTGGTCGGCGGCATCGGCGAGCTGCTGGGAGCGGGGACCGAGGGCGGTGCTGAGGTGGCCGAGCGCCAGCGCCACCGCCTCGACGGTCAGCACGCGTCCGTCGGACAGCCGCACCCGTTGGGGCTCATCGGGGCCGCCGGTCACGTCGATCACCTCGGCGCGGTGCTGGACGATGCGCAGCCGGTCGGGGTCGGCATCGGCCTCGGCGTCCGCCAGTACGCGAGCGAGGTAGCGACCGTGAGCTGCGCGGGGCGCGAAGTCGGAGGCGGCGAATCCCTCCTCGGCGAGATGGTCGGAGAGGGTGCCGGTGCGCGTGACGGGCAGGAGCGGGTGACAGGACTCGTCGGGGTACATGGTGGTCTGGCAGGTGGCGGTGTTCATCAGCAGCACCTCGGGCTGGTCGTGGCGCCACACGGAACCACCGCGGCCGACGTAGGGATCGATCAGGTGGACGGTCAGTCGCCCCTGCCAGTCGGGGATCGTGGAGGCCGCCACCAGGCGCTCGATGATCGCTGTTCCCCGGGGTCCGGCTCCGACGACGGCGACGGTGCGAGTGGGCTCGGTGGGGGCGATCATCGCCCCAGTATGGCGCGGGTGCGGGTCACGAAGCGCAGGCGGTTCGCCTCGGTGGCACCGATGGAGGTGCGCATTCTGTCACCATGAGTCCATGTCGGATGCTCACCGCCCTGCGACGCCGCCGCGCCATTCGATGCGCACCGCGGCTGCGTCGTCCGCCTCGTACTTGTCATGGCTGCCACTGGCGCGGCAGACGGCCCGGATCCGGGCGATCGCGAGCTCCGCTCTGGTGCCCCATGAGCGCGCGATGGCGGATGCGACGGTGCTGACGGCGTGGCTGACCACGGCGCAGCGTCTGGAGTACGCGCCGACGCTGAGAGCCGGCAGCGATGCCGAGGAGTTCGTGGCGCGGCTGGCCGATGAGCGGCGGGTGGTGCTCGAGGAGGGCGCCGACACGGTGGCCGACGAGGTGGAATCGGCCGCCGAGGCCGAACGCGCGGCTCGTCAGCTTCCGCTGCGGCTGTTGGAGACGCTGTTGCTGCTCGGGGCGCTGACGTTCTTCGTGCTGACGATCATGTCGATGGAGGTCACCAACGGTCTGCCCGGTGTGCCGACATCGCGGGAGCTGTGGCTGATGGGCGGCATCGTCATGACCGCTGTACTGGCTGCGGTGGTGGGCCGGGTGGCGACGCGTCGGCGGGATCGCGCTTTGCTGTCATGGGCGGTGAAGCGGCCCGGACAGCTGGGCCGGGGTGTGCCGGTGACGCGGGCCCTGCAGGGTGAGTCCCTGGGGCCGGCGCTGGTGGCGACACTGGCCCCGGTGCTCCTGGTCGGCATCGGCATCGTCGGGATGTTCTTCGGCGCCGCGGTGCTGCTGCTGGAACTGCTCAGCCGTGACGACGCCTCCATGACCACCCCCGCCCTGGTCTCCTTGGTAGGCGCGGCGCTCGCCCTGCTGCTCTCCGTGGTGCTGGGCAGACTCCGGGGGCGGCGACTCGAGCTGGTGGCACGACGCGCCCGTGCGATCGAGTGGTTCGGTCCCGTGCTCGAGACTCCCGCCGCCGGGCCGACGTCGGAACCCAGCGGCGGGGTCCAGGACATCCCGGGACTGGGCCCGCGGTCGGATGCTTCGTCGCCCTGAGCCGATCGCTCAGAAGGGTGGTTCGGGGTCGGGGTTGGGTAGTTCGCCGGTGGTGGTGAGGTAGTGGTGGAAGTCGGTGATGTCGGTGGCGTCGCGGGCGAGGCGGTCGTATTCGCCGTTTTTGATCAGGGCGTGGA
>DWZH01000105.1 GCA_019118275.1 Candidatus Brachybacterium merdavium
CGAATGCCAGCGTGAATCGTCCGCACATCGAGAACCTCCCTCAGGATGTCCCCAGTATGCCCCGAGAAGGGGAAGCGGTCCCTGTCGATGCCGAACGGTTCGAAGAACAGTCGCACATCGTCATGACGGCCGACGCCTCGGCCGACTCCTCATCGCTGAGGGGCAGTAGGAGGGCGGATGCCGGCGTCGGTCGGCCGGAGCCGGCCGCTTCCGGGATCAGGTCAGGAAGCGCGGAACCAGGTCGAAGGTCAGGAACAGCGCGACGATACACATGGCCAAGCCGCCGACGAAGGACCACAGGGTGAGCAGGCTCATCACGTACAGACCGCCCGCGAAGAGCCCGAACAGCACCAGGAACAGGACGATGCTCAGGATCAGGCTGTTGCCGGGCGACGTGGTGTTGGACTCCCGCGCCTCGACCTCGCGCGTGGCCTGCTCAGTGCTCATGCTTCCGATTCCTCCGCTTCACCGATTCTGTCCTTCATCCTAGACCAGCCGCGGCCTGCTCGGGGACAGCCTCCCGGTGACGGATCGCAGTGATCAGGCTCGCGAAGATCCCGGCCTGGTCCGCGTCCAGCTCAGGATGCCACTGCACGCCCAGGACGGGCGCCCCGCGGGAGGCCTCGACGGCCAGCGGGAGCCCGCTGGCGTGCCGAGCCACCACGCGCAGGTCTCCTCTCACGTCCTTGACGCCCTGGTGATGGTAGGCGGTCACCTCGGTGGAGCTGCCCAGGGCCACGGCGAGGTCGCTGTCGATGTCGACCTTCGCCTGCACGCGAGTGGGCTCGCCGCCGGTGGCGGGGTGCTCGGGCAGGTCCACGGGCAGGTGGCGGTGCAGGCTGCCACCCTCGGCGATCACGATGAGCTGCAGGCCGCGGCAGATGCCCAGCACCGGCAGCCCGACCCGTCGGGCGGCGCGGTACAGCGCGGTCTCGAAGGCATCCCGTGCTGGATCGGGGGTCATATCGGTGGCCAGCGCGTCCTGGCCGAACCGGGCCGGGTCGAGATCGGTGCCGCCGGTGAGCACCACCGCGTCGAGCTCCGCGACCTCCTCGTCGCTCCAGTCGTCCTGGGCGGCGATGATCACGGGGCGGGCCCCGGCGGCCCGGATCGCCTCGACGTAATGCGAGGTCACGGTCACAGCCTCATGATCTGCCCAGGCGCCGGACATCATGCGGCTCGTCCCTGCGGTGACTCCGATGAGCGGGCGACGGCTGGTGGTGCGCTGCGCCATGAGTGGTCCTTTCCGCGAGCAATCGAGCCGCCGGTCGGCGACAGTCCCTATTCCATGCCGTGGCCGCCCCGGGAGGCCAACAGTGTGTCCGAATGTGACGGACCGGAGATGATGGGACGGTGCGGCCCGTCGGACCCGGGACTCCGTCGGGACCCGGGGCTCTGGTAGGAAGGGCCCCATGGAGGATCTCGCCTCGGATGTCCTGGTGATCGAGCACGAGAGCGTCTGCCCGGCGGGAGTGGTCGCCACGGTGCTGGAGCGGTCGGGACTGGACATGCACCTGTTCCAGCCGCATCTCGGCCAGCAGCTTCCCGAGGACCTGTCCGGGTACGAGGGAATGGTGGTGCTGGGCGGGGGGATGGGTGCCCTCGACGATGCCGACCATCCCTGGCTGGCGCGGGTGCGTCGGCTGCTGGCCCTGGCCACCGATCGTCATCTGCCGACGCTGGGCATCTGCCTGGGCGCACAGCTGGCGGCCCTGGTCCTGGAGGGGCGTATGGGGCGGCGCGAGGAGCCCTCGCGCGGGCTGCAGGGGATCACCCTGACCGAGGCCGGGCAAGCCGACGCCGTCCTCTCGGCGCTCGGCTCGGAACGTCCGACCGTCTTCCACTGGCATCAGGACCAGATCACGTAGCTGCCGCCGTACTCGGTGCTGCTGGCCACCGGCGCCGACGAAGGGATCCAGGCCTTCCGCGCGGGCACGGCTCTGTGGGCGGTGCAGTTCCATCCGGAGCTGACCGCGCAGATCGCCGAGGGCTGGGCGCGTGACTCCTCCCTCAGCCACCCGGATCTGCCGCCGCAGGAGGTCAGGGCGCAGGTGGAGGACGCCGCCGCGGCCCGCGACTCCTGGCGGGCGCTGCTGGAGGCGTTCGCGCATCAGGTGCTCACGGGCTGAGGCCCGCAGGGATCTCGGCGCCCGGCGGCCTCATCCTCCATGGACGTCACCGCGCGGCGAGGGTCGAGCCCTGCTCGATGGCACTGCGGTAGTAGCCGCGCAGCTGTTCGGCCAGCACCGGCCAGGTGCGCTTTCGCACCGACTCCTGCGCGGCCTCCCCGAAGGCCCGCCGCTTGGCGTCATCGAACAACAGGTCGCTCGCGGCCGAACGCATCTCGTCGAGCATTCCCGGGGTGTACAGCCACCCGGTGCGGCTGGAGGAGATCAGGTCGGTGGGCACGCCTCGTCGGGGGGCGATGACCGGCAGTCCGGAGGCCATGGCCTGCGAGATTGTCTGCCCGCAGGTCTCCAGCTCCCCCGGGTGGATGAACAGGTCGGCGCTGGCGAAGTAGGTGGCCAGGTCCGTGCCGAAGCGGTGGCCCACGAACCGGGCCCGAGGCATCGCGCGGCGCAGGGCGCAGCGTTCGGGCCCGTCGCCGACGATCACCAGGCGCACCCCCGGCAGGTCGTGGATGACCTCGAGGTCGCTCACCTGCTTCTCTCCGGCGAGATGCCCGACGTACAGCACGATCCTCTCACCGGGCTCGGCGAGCTGCGAGCGCAGGGACTGATCGCGCAGGGAACGGGAGAACAGGGAGGTGTCCACGCCCCTCCGCCACAGGTGGACGTTCTCGATCCCGTGCTGGATCAGCTGGTCGCGGGTCGCGGTCGTGGGGGCCAGGTTCACGGTGGCCCGATTATGGACGTCCTTGAGCAGCTGCCAGGAGGCGCTCTCCAGGAACGGCATCTGGGACCTGGCGGAGTGCCCGGGTACGTCGCTCTGGTAGACCGCGACCGTGGGCACACCTTCCTTCTGCGCAGCGACCATCGCGCGGCCCCCGAGGATGGTGGGCGAGGCGAGGTGGACAACATCGGGCTGGAAGGCGGCGATGCGGCGGCGCAGGGCGGTGGCGCTGGTGGGGGCGATGCGCACCTCGGTGCGGCCGGCCAGCGGCAGCGAGGCGATGCGGTGCACCGGGACGCCGCGTCCGCCGGTGGTGCGAAGGAGCCGGGCGGTACCGCGCCAGCCGGGGGCGATGATCGCCAGATCATCGCCCCCGGTGGCGTAGTGGTCGACGACGCGGAGGACCGAATCGGTGACTTCGTTCGCATGGGGCAGGGAGGACTCGGAGACGAAGAGGATCCGCACGCCCCCATGGTCACCGCGCCGGTTGATCCGAGAGTCACGTCTTCGTGGCCTGCCGTCGACGCCCCGGTGAATTCTTGGCCGCGACGGCCAGAGGAGTCAGAGTCGCTTCGAGGCGATCTCCGCGCCGGCGACCAGCGACTCGAGCTTGGCCCAGGCGATGTCGGGGTGGATGCGCCCGCCCAGACCGCAGTCGGTGGAGCCGATCACCCGCTCGGGGCCGACCAGGGTCGCGAAGCGCTCCAGGCGCTGAGCGACCAGCTCGGGGTGCTCGACGACGTTGGTGGCGTGGGAGACGATGCCGGGGACGATCACTTTGCCCTCGGGCAGGGCTACGTCCTGCCACACGGTCCATTCGTGCTCGTGGCGCACATTGGCGGCCTCGAAGCTGTAGTACTTCGCGTCGATCTCCAGCAGCAGACCGACGATGTGGCGGAACTCGATGTCGGTGGTGTGGGGCCCGTGCCAGGAGCCCCAGCACAGGTGGAAGCGGGTCTGTTCGGTGGGCACGTTCACCAGCGCCCGGTTGACCGCGTCGACGCGCTTGCGGGTGAAGGCCACATAGTCCTCGACGCTCGGCTCGGGATTGATCTGGTCCCAGTTCTCGGCGATCGAGGGATCATCGATCTGCACGGTCAGGCCGGCGGCGGCGATTGCCTCGTACTCAGGCCGCATCACTTCCACCCAGGCGTCGAGGAAGGCGTCCTCATCGCCGTAGTGGTCGTCGTTGATGCGGCTGCCCGAGCCCGGGGAGAGCGCGGCGAGGTAGCCACTCTCGTAGCCGGCCGAATCCAGCGCGGCACGGAAGTTGGTGATGTCCTGCGCGACCAGCTCACGGCCGGTCTCGGAGTACGCGATCGGACCGGTGGCGGCGGGGAAGGTGGGCTGGCTGCCCACGGTGATCCCGGAAGTGGGGTCCTGATAGGCGGCGGCGAATCGGGTCCAGTCGCGACGGTCGGGGAAGGTGGTCAGCCGCACATCGCCCGGGCCGGACCGCACCGGCTCGCTGGAGAAGTGGTCGCTGCCGGTGATCTCCAGGCCGCTGACACGGTCGAAGATGTAGGACCACCAGGCCCCGTAGTTCACGGCCGAGCCCATCAGGTGTCCGTACTCGCCGTCGTTGGGGACCGAGATCCCGATCTCACGCTGTTTGGCGACGACATCGACGACGGCCTGCCTCAGCACCTCCCGGAACTCCTCTGTGGGCTGCGGGGTCAGGCCGTCCTCACCGACGGGGCGGGCTGCGTTGGCCTCGATCAACTCGGGGCTGCGAGGAAGGGAACCGGCGTGGGTGGTCTGGATCGTGGTCATGGGAGCACCGTAGAAGACATGACCCTCCGGCACGAAGACGGGGCGTCATGGCGGTTCATACTGCCGCGCGGCGCGGCCCGGCCGGTTCGCATCCAGCGCGGTGCCTCCCGGTGCGCTCCCGCACCCGCTGGCGCCGAGCACACGGCCAGTTCCTCCATCGCACGCCGTGCGCGTAGAGCGCCGCCGGATGCAGACCCCGGCCGGGCCCAGCAGCCGGTGCCGGATGTGGGTCAGCTCCTGACTACGGCCACACCGCCACCAGGTTGCGGTCGCCGTAGGCCTGGTCGATGCGGCGCACCGGCGGCCAGTACTTGGACTGGATCCGCATGGCGGTGGAGGTGTGCGATCCGGTGGCGTCGTCGTCGCTCGCCCGAGTGCCCGGGTAGACCGCGATCTCGCGCGAGTAAGGGTGGGGCCAGTCCGCGGCTGCGATCGAGGCGGCGGTGTGCGGGGCACCGACCAGTGGATTGTCCTCTGCCGGCCACTCCCCAGCCGCGACCTTCTCCGCCTCGGCCGCGATCATCAGCATCGCGTCGACGAAACGGTCCATCTCCTCCAGGTCCTCCGACTCGGTGGGCTCGATCATCAGCGTGCCGGCCACCGGGAAGGACATGGTCGGGGCGTGGAAGCCGTAGTCGATCAGGCGCTTGACGACGTCGTCGACCGTGATGCCGGTGCGCGCGGTCATCGGCCGCAGGTCCACGATGCACTCATGGGCGACCAGGCCCTCCTCCCCGGTGTAGAGGATCTCGTAGGCCTGTGAGAGACGGCTGGCCATGTAGTTGGCGGCCAGCACTGCGGTCTCCGTGGCATGGCGCAGCCCCTCCGGGCCCATCAGGCGGATGTAGGTCCACGAGATCGGCAGGATCGACGGGGAGCCGTAGGGCGCCTGGGAGACCGGGGGGCCGGCGTGCTCCTGGTCTTCGCTGCCGAGCACCGGGTGCTCGGCCTTCTGCATGGCCGGGTGGCCCGGCAGGAAGGGGGCCAGGTGGGCCTTGGCCGCCACCGGCCCGACCCCGGGCCCGCCCCCGCCGTGGGGGATGCAGAACGTCTTGTGGAGGTTCAGGTGGGACACGTCCCCGCCGAACTCACCGAGCTTGGCGACCTGGAGCAGGGCGTTGAGGTTGGCGCCGTCGACGTAGACCTGGCCGCCGGCGTCATGGATCAGCTGGCAGACGGTGCGCACCTCCTCCTCGTACACGCCGTGCGTGGAGGGGTAGGTGATCATGATCGCGGCGAGCTGCTCGCCGTGGTCCTTGATCTTCTGCTTCAGGTCGTCGAGGTCGATGTTGCCGCGGGCGTCGGAGTCGACCACCACCACCCGCAGCCCCGCGTTGACGGCGGAGGCGGCGTTGGTGCCGTGCGCCGAGGAGGGCACCAGGCACACGTCACGCTCGCCCTCACCGCGGGAGGCGTGGTAGGCGCGGATGGCCAGCAGCCCGGCGAACTCCCCCTGGGAACCGGCATTGGGCTGCAGGGAGACGGTCTCGTAGCCGGTCAGGTCCGCGAGCCAGGTCTCCAGCTGGGTGATCATCTCCAGGTAGCCCTCGACGTCCTGACGCGGGGCGAAGGGGTGGACGGCGTTGAACTCCCGCCAGGTGATGCCCGCCATCTCGGTGGCCGCGTTGAGCTTCATGGTGCACGAGCCGAGCGGGATCATGCCGCGGTCCAGCGCGAAGTCGCGGTCGGCCAGGCGCCGCAGGTAGCGCATCATCGCGGTCTCGGAGCGGAAGGAGGCGAACACCGGGTGCTGCAGAAAGGCGTCGCGGCGCACCAGCCCGCCCCAGTTCGCGCCCGAGTCGACCGCGCCGGGCTGACCGCCCGGGTCCGGGGCGTGAGGGGCGAAGGCCGCAGCGATCGCCTGCAGATCGGCGGCGGTGACGGTCTCGTCCAGGGACAGCTGGACCACATCGGCTCCGACGGTGTGGAGCAGGAAGCCGGACTCGGCGGCCGTGGCGGCGATGTCGTCGGCCAGTCCCGTGGCGCGCACCTGGAGGGTGTCGTAGAAGCTGTCGTGGACGAGCTCGAAGCCGCAGTCGACGAGGTGCGCGGCGAGGGCGGCGGTGCGGTCGGCGACCTGGCGTCCGATCCGGGTCAGCCCCTCCGGCCCGTGGTGGACGGCGTACATCGCGGCCATCACCGCCAGCAGCACCTGCGCGGTGGTGATGGCGCTGGTGGCCCTCTCGCGGCGGATGTGCTGTTCACGGGTCTGCAGGGACAGGCGGTAGGCGGGGACGCCGTCGGTGTCCTTCGAGATGCCCACCAGGCGCCCCGGCAGCTGTCTCTCCAATCCCTTGCGGACGGCGACGTACCCGGCGTGCGGCCCGCCGAAGCCCAGCGGGATCCCGAAGCGCTGGGAGGTGCCGATGGTCACATCGGCCCCGAGGGTCCCCGGGGAGGCCAGCATGGTCAGCGCCAGCAGGTCGGCGGCCACGATGGCCACCGCCTTGGTCTCCTTGATCGCGGTGAGGACGGGGCTCGGATCCCAGACCCGACCGGAGGCCCCGGGGTACTGCACCAGGGCGCCGAAGAAATCCTCCTCAGGGATCCCCCCGGTCCCCTCGGCGGCGAAGTCGACCTCGCGCAGCTCGATGCCGAGACCGTCGGCCCGTCCCTTCAGCACCGCCTTGGTGGCGGGGAAGGTGTCCGTGTCGACCAGGAACACGGGAGCCTTGCGGCGGGCCGCCCGGCGGGCCAGCATCAGGGCCTCCGCCGCGGAGGTGGCCTCGTCCAGGGTGGACGCGTTGGACACGTCCATCCCGGTCAGGTCGCAGATCATGGTCTGGAACGTCAGCAGCGCTTCCAGGCGGCCCTGGGAGATCTCCGGCTGGTAGGGGGTGTAGGCGGTGTACCAGGCCGGGTTCTCCAGCACGTTGCGCTGGATCACGGCCGGAGTGTGGGTGCCGTAGTAGCCCTGACCGAGCAGGGAGCGGCGGACCGTGTTTCGCTGGGCCAGGGTCCGCAGCTCCTCGAGGGCGGCCGTCTCGCTGATCCCCGGGGGCACCGCGGTTCCGGTGTCCGGTTCGAGCAGGATCGTGGAGGGCACGGCGCGCTCGATCAGCTCGTCCAGGCTCTCCAGGCCGAGGGTGTCGAGCATGTGGCGCTGAGCACTCGCGTCGGTGCCCACGTGCCGGTGGACGAAGGAGTCGTGGTCGAAGGCGGGCGATGCGGTCATGGAGGTCTGGCCCCTGGTTCTCGGAGGGTCGGGTGGATGCTGCCGGGCGCCGGATCAGCCCGTGACCCCGACCCCGCCTCCTGCGGGATCGGGGCGGCGGGCCCGCGGGCGCGGGCAGAAGCTCAGGACTCGTGCTCAGGACTCGGTGAACGACCGATAGTCCTCGGCCGACAGCAGATCGTCGGGCAGGGACTCGATGCTCGCCCTGAGCAGCCAGCCCTCCTCGAAGGGTGAGGAGTTGACCAGCTCGGGAGCGTCGACGACCTCCTGGTTCACCTCGACCACGGTGCCGTCGACCGGGGAGAACAGGTCGGAGACAGACTTGGTGGACTCGATCTCGCCCATCTCGGTGCCGGCCTTGATCTCGTCCCCCACCTCGGGCAGGTCGACGTAGACCACGTCGCCGAGCTGGCCGGCCGCGAAATCGGTCACGCCGATCACGGCGTGACCGGAGTCGTCGAGGCGCACCCACTCGTGATCCTTGCTATAGCGGAGCTCATCGGTCATGTCTGGTCCTTCCAGGTACGGAGTCAGGGCTCAGGATCGGGAATAGAACGGCAGGTCGACCACCCGGACGGGCAGGTCCTTGCCGCGCACATCGGCGATCAGCTCGGTGCCGGCGGCGGTCAGGTCGGGGCGGACGAACGCCATCGCGATGGGATGGCCGAGGGTGGGCGACAGGGCGCCGGAGGAGATGGAGCCGATCGCCTCACCGTCCGCGGTGCGCACCTCGGATCCGGCGCGAGCGGCGCGGCGGCCGTCGGCGACCAGGCCCACCAGCACCGGCAGCTGCGAGGTGTCGGCGCCTTCGAAGGCGGCACGGCCGACGAAGTCCTGCTTGGACTTCAGCGCCACAACGCGTCCCAGCCCGGACTGGGCGGGGTGCAGGTCGCGGTCGATCTCGTGGCCGTACAGCGGCATCCCGGCCTCCAGGCGCAGGGTGTCGCGGCAGGCCAGCCCGCAGGGCGTGAGGTCCTGCCCACCCGCCTCGGTCAGCTGCTGCCACAGCTCGGCGGCCCGCTCGGCGGGAAGATACAGCTCGAAGCCGTCCTCCCCGGTGTAGCCGGTGCGTGCGATCAGCAGGTCCCGATCGCGGTAGTTTCCCTGCAGGACCCGGTAGTTCTTCAGAGCCTCCAGCTCCTCGGCACCGACCCCGGCGACCCCGTGCTCTCCTTCGGTCAGGGCACGCAGCAGGATCTTCGCGGACGCGGGTCCCTGCACGGCGATCAGGGCGGTCCCGGCCGAGGCGTCGTCGACGACGACGTCGAAGCCCGCCGCCCGGGCGGTCAGCTCCGCGACGTCGGCCTCGGCATTGGAGGCGTTGGCGACCACCAGGAAGTGGTCTTCGGCCAGGCGATAGGTGATCACGTCATCGGCGATCCCACCGTCCTCGGTCAACAGCAGCGAGTACTTCGCGCGTCCCACCGACATCGCTGAGAACCGGCCCGCCAGGGCGTGGTCGAGAGCATTCGGCGCCTCGGGGCCGCGCAGGTGGATCTCTCCCATGTGGCTGAGGTCGAAGAGGCCGGCGCGCTCGCGCACGGCGGCATGCTCGGCGAGATCGGAGCCGTAGCGCACGGGCATGTTCCAGCCGGCGAAGTCGGTGAAGGTCGCTCCCAGCGACTGATGGACCTCTTCCAGAGGTGTGCTGCGCAGCGCCTGCTCGGCCATGTTGCTCCGTCGCTCCTTCTCGTCCCGGGACGCACTGCCGCCCCTCGTGCATGGCACGACGGGCTCACCTGCGTCGGTCACACGCCGTCGTGCCACAGCTCACCTTACCGTCACCGAGGACGAACAGGGCCATGATCGGACTCCACGCGTGCCCCGCGCCCCGTGACGATCCCGCGTCCTCGACCGCCGGGGCGGAGGGCCTGCCTCCTGCCGGACACGACTTGTACGGTGGATCCGTGACAAGGGAAGGCACCGAGGAATGGCCCATCCGGATCCGCAGCCCGCGGCTGGTGATCCGTGAACCGCTCGACGCTGATCGCAGCGCGATGATCCGGCTGATGACCGACCCCGTCACCCGCGAGTACCTGGGTGGGACGGTGGACTACGCCTCCCGGCAGGCGCTCGAGCTCTCCCCCCTCGGTCTGACCTGGGGACGGTGGGCCCTGGCCCTGGGTGACGACGACACCATGATCGGCTCCATCACCCTGAGCTACGACCGGGGTGAGCTGGAGCTGTCCTACGCGCTGCTGCCCGAGTACACGGGCCAGGGATACGCGGCCGAATCGTGCCTGGCGCTACTGGGCTGGGCACGGGAGGAGCTCGAGGACGAGCACGTCATCGCGGTGACCCAGACTCGCAACAAGCGCAGCGTGGCCCTGCTGCGCAAGCTGGGCTTCACGGTGCGCAAGGGACTCGAGGAGTTCGGGGCCCAGCAGCTGCTGCTGGAGCGCTCCCTGGCCGATCCTCTGCCCGCGCACTCACAGCTGATCCAGACCAATGCCGACCCGCCCCCGCCCACCCGGCGCTGAGCCCGCCTCGCACCTGGCGCCCCTGCTCCGTGCGGTTCATCCCCGCGCGACCGGGCAGGTCAGGCAGCGTGGGCCGCCGCGCCCGCGCCCCAGCTCGTCCCCGTCGAACTCGAGCACCTCGACCCCTTCGCTGCGCAGATGGTCATTGGTGGCGGCGGCGCGTTCGTAGGCCACCACCGTGCCGGGTGCCAGGGCCAGCACGTTGCATCCGTCGTCCCATTGCTCGCGGGCGGCGGCGTAGGCGTCCAGCGGCGGGGTGATCACCCGCAGGGAGGGCACCCCCAGGCCCTCGGCGAGCACCGTATCCATCTCGTCGGCGGCCCGGGCCCGGGTCACCAGGCGGCCGCCCGCCCGCGTGATCTCGAAGGTCTCCAGCCTCCCCAGCGGGCCGTAGCGCAGCATGGTCTCGGGGGCGATCACGGTGGTGACGGTGTCCAGGTGCATCATCGAACGCCGGTGAGGCAGCGCCACGGCGATCACCTTCTCGGCCCTCCCGTGCTCCAGCAGCCCCGCGGCCAGGCGCTCGATGCCCACCGCGCTGCTGCGCTCGGACAGGCCGACGGCCACCGTGCGGGGCGACAGCATCATCACGTCACCACCCTCGACGGTCGCGGTGGTGGCCTGACCGAGGTCCGGGGCGAGGATCCGAGCAGGGGCGCCGGAGCCGGTGAACAGCGGGTGGCGGCGGTAGATCGTCTCCAGGTGCAGGCTTTCACGGCGCCGGGCCCTGTGGCGCATGGGGCTGATGGCCGCCACGTCGCCGATCCACGCCGAGGGGTCCCGGGTGAACAGGTGGTTGGGCAGGGGGTCCAGGACCAGGTCGTCCGAACCGGCGCGCTGCAGGGAGATCGACCGCGGCGCCACCCCCAGCTCGCGCAGCTCGGCCACCGTGATCCCTGCCACGAGCACGTCGACCAGGGCCTGCGAGGGCATCTCGGTCAGCACTCCGGAGAGGTCCTGCACCGCGATATCGCCCAGGATGGCCGGCTCCAGGGCCGCCCGCAGCAGCTCGTGACGTGCCGGCGGCTGCTCGAGCAGGTCGATCAGCAGCGCGGTCAGCTCGAGCACCTCGACGCCCCGGCTGCGCAGCAAGGAGGTGAACAGATCGTGCTGGGTCGCAGCCCGGTCGCGCCACAGCACCTCGTCGAAGAGGAACCGCTCGCGAGTCTCCGGGGTCAGCCGTTCCAGCTCCGGGCCCGGCCTGTGCACGATCACCTGTCGCAGCGGCGAGGTCTCGTCCCAGATCCCCCGCCCGCCGGCGACCGCTCCCGCCATGCCCCGCTCCTCCCCTCGCTGCCAAGTGGGTGCACGCTAACAGGATGCGGTCACAACAGTGGCTACCCTGGGGACATCACCAGTCGTTCGTGAAGGAGTCACCATGACCACGCTGACGATCCCGACCACCACCTACGCCGACGGCGACGAGCTGCCGCTGATCGGCTTCGGGACCAGTTCGCTCAAGGGCCGCGGAGGTGCCGACGCCATCGCCGCCGCGCTTGGCGCCGGGTACCGGCTGATCGACACGGCGGCCCAGTACGGCAATGAGGCGGCGGTCGGCGAGGCCGTGCGGACCAGCGGCGTCGATGCCGACCAGGTGCTGGTGACCACGAAGATCGCCGGCGGCGATCAGGGACGCGAGGCGGCTCGCGCCGGATACGCCGAGTCCCTGCGCCGGCTCGGTGCGAGCAGCGCCCACCTGGTGCTGATCCACTGGCCCAACCCCTCACGCGGACTCGCGCTGGACACCTGGCGCACCCTGATCGACCTCAAGCAGGAGGGCCTCGCTGCCCATATCGGGGTGTCGAACTTCCGGCCCGAGCAGCTGCAGGAGCTGTTCGATGCCACCGGGGTGTGGCCCGAGGTCAACCAGATCCAGCTCTCCCCGGCTCTCCAACGCACCGAGGCGGTGGCCTTCCACCGCGAGCACGGCATCATCACCCAGGCCTGGGGGCCGCTGGGCGGGCGCGAGGGGCTCGCCGAGCAGTTCGTGATGCGCAAGCTCGCCGAGAAGCACGGTGCCACCACCTCGCAGATCGCCCTACGCTGGGCTCTGGACCAGGGGATCGTGGTGATCCCGAAGTCCTCGGATCCGCAGCGGCAGCTGGACAACGCCACCGTCGACCACGTCGCGCTCGACGATGAGGACCGCTCACTGCTGGCGACCCTGGACCTGGGCGAGGACTCGGCCTGGGACTCCCGCGTCCACGAGGAGTGGTGAGCTCCTCGCGCCCCTTCGTTCCCGGCCCCGAGCATCACGAGATCGTCTTCCTGACCGGTTCGGGCATCAGCGCCCGGACCGGTCTGGGGACCTTCCGCGGCCCTGATGGGCTGTGGGCGCTGGACCCGGAGATCGAGTCGGCGATGCACGCCGATCGGCTCCCGGAGTCGCTTCCGGACCTGTGGCGGGTGTGGGGCCGGATGGCAGGGATCGCCCTCGAGAAGGGACCCACCCCCGGGCATCGGGCGATCGCGCGCCTGGGCGCCCCGGTGATCACCCAGAACATCGACGGACTGCATCAGGCGGCCGGCAGCGAGATCGTCGCCGAACTGCACGGCACTGCGCTGGACGCCATCTGCCTGGATCCGCAGTGCCGGTGGCGGGCCCGGCTGACACCGGGGACGGGATCGCGCGCTCAGGACCACGGCGTGCCCGAGAGCTGTCCGCGCTGCGGAGCACCGACCCGTCCGGACGTGGTGCTGTTCGACGAGACCCTGCCCGAGCCCGCCCTCGAGCTCGCGGTGCGTCTGGCACAGCGGGCCGATCTGTTCGTCGCGGTGGGCACCAGCGGGATCGTGTTCCCGGCCGCTCACCTGGCACCGGCCGCGCGTGCCTCGGGGGCCACCTCCGTGCTGGTGGACATCGCGCCCCCGGAGTCGCCCGCGCTGCGTGCGGCCTTCGATCATGTCATCGCGGGCGACGCCCATGAGGTACTGCCCGAGTGGGAGCGCCGAGTCAACGGCCGGTCCGGCGGCTCCTTCCTCGATCCGTTCTGAGGTCCGGGGCGCCACCGCACCCCCGGGCGCGGCTCGCGTTCAGATCCACATCGCGGGGTCGACCTGCTCCTCGGGGTGGGCGGCGCCCGCCCGCACCTCGGCGGGGACACCGACGGCCGTGGCCAGGGCCGGGACGTCCTTGACGACCACGGCGTTCGCGCCGATCTGCGCGCCGTGCCCGATGGTGACCGGGCCGATCACCCGGGCCCCCGCTCCGATGGTCACCTCGTCCTCGACGGTGGGATGGCGCTTGACGCGCTCCATGGACCGGCCCCCGAGGGTGACGCCGTGATACAGCATCACGTCATCCCCCACCTCGGCGGTCTCACCGATCACCACGCCCATGCCGTGGTCGATGAAGAAGCGCCTGCCGATGGTCGCGCCGGGGTGGATCTCCACCCCGGTGACCGACCGTGCCCCCTGGGCGAGCACCATCGCCGGCAGCTTCGCCCCGCGCTTCCACAGGGCATGGGCCGCCCGGTAGGTCCAGATCGCATGCAGCCCGGGCGAGGTGAGCAGGATGATCCGGTCATCGGTGGCGGCCGGATCGCGGCGGTGGGCCGCCGCGACGTCCTCCCGGACGGTCGCGACCGTCTCCATCACCCGGTCCAGCAGGCCACGGCCGATGCGCTCCATCATCGGTCCCGTCAGTCCTGGTACTCGGCGTACAGCGGGGTGGACAGGTAGCGCTCCCCGAAGGACGGGATCACCACGACGATGGTCTTGCCGGCGAACTCCTCGCGGGCCCCGACCCGGGCGGCGGCCTCGATGGCCGCTCCGGAGGAGATCCCGACCAGCAGACCCTCCCTGCGGGCGACGTCCCGGGCACGCTCCATCGAGGTGGGGGCGTCGATGTCGATCACCTCGTCGTAGGCCTCGCGGTCCAGGATGCTGGGCACGAAGTTCGCCCCCAGGCCCTGGATCTTGTGGGGGCCGGGCTGGCCGCCGTTGAGGATCGCGGACTCTTCCGGCTCGACGGCGAAGATCTTGACCTCGGGCTTGCGCTCCTTGAGCACCTGGCCGACACCACTGACGGTGCCACCGGTGCCGATGCCGGCGACCACGGCGTCGACGCTCCCCTCGGTGTCGTTCCAGATCTCCTCGGCGGTGGTGCGGCGATGGATATCGACGTTGGCGGGGTTGTCGAACTGCTTGACCTGCACCGCGCCGGTCTCCTCGGCGATCTGCTCGGCCTTCTCGACGGCGCCCTTCATGCCCTTGGCGGCCTCGGTGAGCACCAGCTCGGCCCCGAAGGCGCGCAGCAGCATCCGCCGCTCCTTGGACATCGACTCCGGCATGGTCAGCACGACCTTGTAGCCTCGCGAGCTGCCGATCATGGCCAGGGCGATGCCGGTGTTTCCGCTGGTGGCCTCGACGATGGTGCCGCCGGGCTGCAGCTGTCCGGACGCCTCGGCGGCGTCGATCATGGCCACGCCGATGCGGTCCTTGACCGAGCTGGCGGGGTTGTAGAACTCGAGCTTGGCGACGATGGTCGCCTTGACCTCGTCACCGAGGTGGTTGAGCTTGACCAGCGGGGTGCGGCCGACCAGCTCGGAGACGTTCTCGTAGATGGGCATGCTTCTCCTCGATGTTGCGGGAGCCGTGGGCTCTAAGGGTCACTTTGCCCGATCATAACGTGCCTCGGTGGGCGGGGGCTGGGCGTCCCGGGACCCGGTGCAGCGGCCGACGTCGGAGGAGCCTGCCGACGAACGTCGGATCCCTCCGACACGGGCCGTTGCCTAGGGCACGTCTCTAAAGCAGGTGGTTGAGCCACTGGACGATGGCGCGGAGGACGGCTCCGGCGCGGTAGGTCAGGCCGAGTTTGTCGTAGCGGGTGGCCAGGCCACGCCACTGTTTCACGTCGCTGTAG
>DWZH01000106.1 GCA_019118275.1 Candidatus Brachybacterium merdavium
TCCAGCCACGGCGAGCTGACCAACACCGCCGACATCATCCGCCTGATCATCCGTGACGAAGCGGTCCACGGCTACTACATCGGCTACAAGTACCAGAAGGCCGTCGAGCAGCTGTCCGCGGAGCGCCAGGCCGAGCTGAAGGACTACACCTTCTCGCTGCTGCTGGAGCTGTACGAGAACGAGGAGCACTACACCGAGGACATCTACGACCCGGTGGGATGGACCGAGGACGTCAAGGTCTTCCTGCGTTACAACGCGAACAAGGCGCTGATGAACCTCGGCTACGAGACCCTGTTCCCGCAGGACCAGGTCGAGGTCAACCCCGCGATCCTCGCCTCCCTGTCCCCGAACGCCGACGAGAACCACGACTTCTTCTCCGGCTCCGGTTCCAGCTACGTGATGGGCAAGGCCGTCGAGACCGAGGACGACGACTGGGACTTCTGACCCCCGCCCGCAGCTGAGCTGCTGCTGTGTGAGCCCGGCCCCTGCCGCAGGGGCCGGGCTCCTCGCTGTTCCGAGGGCGCTGCCCTCGCCCCTCGTCCCGGTACCGCGTGGCTGGTTCGCTCCGTCCGCCCCCGCTCAGGCGGCTCAGCCGATGCCGACCACGGCGCGGGGCGCTCGGGTCCCGGATTCGGCGAGGTCCAGCGTGGCGACCGCGAAATCCTCCATGGAGATGGCGGATCTGCCGTCCGCACCGATCACCAGCTCGCCATCGGTGATCCGGTACCGGGCCGTGCGGGGCCCGGGAGCGAAGTGAGCGGCGGGAGCGAGGTAGGTCCAGTCGGTGTCCGGATACTCCTGCAGGACCTCGAGCTGCCGAGTGCTGGCACGCGCGAGTGGCCGGATGTGCTCGGGCACGAACCTCGGATCCTCGAGTGCGGAGTGTGCGGTCCCAGCGATGCGCAGAGGTGATGCTCCGCCGACGACCAGCAGGGGCGTCGCCGCGCGACCTGCGCCACGGGCGAGGCCCCGTGCGACATCGACGACCTCGCCCTCCCTGCCGGCACCGGGCCGGGTCGAGGCGATCAGCACGTCATGTTCCCGGCATGCAGCCTCCACCCGGTCCGGATCGGCGGCGTCGATGCGCATCCAGGAGGACACGCGGGGCCGGCGGGAGGCGGGAGTGACGTCATGGCCGCGTCGGTGTGCTTCGGCCTGGATGCGGGACCCGGCGTCTCCGCCGGCTCCGATGATCAGCAGTCTCATGAGGTGACCTCCTGTGCGGTGGGAGTGGAACGGTCAGGCATGGGTTTCAGGGTGCTGGCGCGAGCCGTCGGGCGACCGGGCAGCTGACCGGCCGTCAAGGCGATCAGTGCCAGTGCGAATCCCAGTGCCTGGACCGGGGTGAAGCGCTCGCCGAGGACGACCATTCCCAGTACCGCCGCGGTCAGCGGGGAGAGCAGCACCAGCAATGCGGTGGCAGTCACCGGCAGTCGTGCGATACCGCGGAACCACAGCGAGTAGGCGAGCAGCCCGCCGAGCAGCCCGAGCCATAGGTACCCACCGATGGCAGGGGCGTCGATCCTGGCAGGAGCACCTTCGAACGCAGCGGTCAGCAACAGCATCACCAGCCCACCGGCAGTGAGCTGCCAGCCTGCGAAGCCCACCGGGCCGACCCCCACCGGCTGTCCCCAGTGCTTGGTGAGCACGATGCCGAGGGCCGTGGCCGACGCGCCCAGCAGACCGGCCACGACGCCGAGCAGGCTGAGACCCGCCCCCGGTCCCAGGACCACCAGAGCGACGCCGGCCACCCCGGCCAGACCCCACAGGATGCGACCCCACGACGGGGGTTCGGCGAGCACCACGACGGCGAGCAGAGCAACGACCAGCGGCTGGATCGCGGCCAGTGTCGCCGCGACACCGCCGGGAAGCTCCTCGGCCGCGATGAACAGCAGCGGGAAGAACGCGCCGATGTTGAGCGTGCCGAGCACCAGGCTCCGCCACCACCAGGCCCCTCGGGGGAGCGTCCGGGCCAGCAACAGCGCCAGCAGTCCGGCCGGCAGCGCCCGCATCAGAGCCGCGAACAGAGGGTGCCCCGGCGGCAGGAGCTCGGAGGTCACCAGGTAGGTGGTGCCCCAGACGATCGGTGTGAGAGCGGTCAGGACGGTATCGCCACGGATGGTCGCGGACGCCGTGCCCGGAAAAGGTGTGCGCAGTGGTCTTGGCATGGCTCCAGCCTGAGCCGAGCCACCACGATCGGTCCAACACATGATTGCGATGACACCGATCGTCAGCAATGATGATCGGATGGAGCTCCATCAGATGCGGTACGTGCTCGCCGTGGCCCACGCTCGCAGCTTCACCCGCGCCGCGGAGGCCTGTCACGTGGTCCAATCCGCGCTGAGCCAGCAGATCAGCAAGCTCGAGCGGGAGCTCGGGGTGCCGCTGTTCTCCCGCAGCAGTCGCCGAGTCGAGCTGACGGCGGCGGGAGCGGCCTTCGTGCCCTGGGCGCGCACCACCCTGGATGCCGTGGACCGGGCCGCGGCAGAGGCCGTCGCTGCAGACGGAGTGGTCAGCGGCCCTCTGCGCATCGGTCTGATCCCCACCCCCAGTGCGCTTGACGTGCCGGACTTCCTACGGCGGCTGCATCGGACCTATCCCCAGGTGACGGCGCAGCTGCGGGTGGGCAGCAGCGACCGGCTGATCTCCGAGGTGGGCGAGGGGAACCTGGACCTCGCGCTGGTGGGCCTGGCCGATGGCACCACCCCGCAGCGTGTGGAGCATCGCGCACTCGCCCGGGAAGCCTTGGTCGCGGTGCTGCCCGTCGAGCACTCCGCAGCCACCGGATCGAGCATTTCCAGGGTGCTGACCCTGGCGGATATGGCCGAGGAGCCCTTCGCCGACTTCCCTGCCGGCAGTCCCGGCAGGCTGCAGAGCGATCTCGCTTTCCGCGCGGCCGGCCTGGCGCGCGATGTGCGCTACGAAGCCGCGACTCCCGGCTTGATAGTGGATGTCGTCGCCGCCGGCCTCGCGGTCGCTCTGCTCCCGCAGACCTTCGCGCGGGGCGAGGGCGTGACCACCCGCACTGTCGCGGACGGGCCGCACCGCACCGAGTACCTGGTCTGGGACGGCTTCTCGCCGAGCGCCGCGACTCGCGCAGCCCTGTCGCTGCTGGACCCCTGAGCGGGACCCGGCCCATCCGTCGGCCCCTGTGATGTGATGGGGACATGCCGGAGCAGCCGGAACTCGATGCCGCGACCGGGCACCTGCGCACGGTGCTCCGCGGTCGCAGGGTCGAGCATGTCGAGATCGCCGCGATCAGTGTGCTGAAGACCGCCGCACCGCCCAGCGCCCTGGCCGGCCGGACCATCGGTGCGATCCGGCGCCGGGGCAAGCACCTGCTGATCGACGTCGAGGGGCAGTTCCTGGTGGTGCACCTGGCGCTCGCCGGCTGGCTGCGTCACCACGCCGTGAGCCCGGCGCCCCGGCCCGGACCGCGCGCGGGCCCGCTCGCGCTGCGGATAGTGCTGGATGACGGCAGCGCCGTGGACGTGACCGAGCAGGGCACCCGCAAGTCCGTGGGGGTGTGGGTCAGCGACCAGCCGGATCAGCTGGAGACCCTCACCCGCCTGGGACCCGAGGCGTCCGAGCTGGATGGGCAGACGTTCGCGCAGATCCTGTCCGGAACCGGATCCCAACTGAAGACCGTGCTCACCGACCAGCGGGTGATGGCCGGCATCGGCAACGCCTGGTCCGACGAGATCCTCCATCGCGCCCGGCTCTCCCCGTTCGCCGCCGCGAACCGCCAGGACCGGCGATCGGCGGCGGGGCTGCACGCGGCGATGACGACCGTGCTGTCCGAGGCGACCGAGCAGCTCGCTGGGGTGGGGCTCGGCCGTCTGAAGACCGCCAAGAAGAAGCTGCTGGCCATCCACGGACGCGCCGGCAGCAGCTGCCCGGTGTGCGGGGAGACGATCGCCGAGGTCTCCTACGCCGACAGGTCGCTGCAGTACTGCCCGAGCTGCCAGACCCGCGGCCGCCGGCTGAACGACCGGCGGATGGATCGTCTGCTGCGATGAGCGCCGTGAACGGCGCAGAGCCCGGCAGGACGGGGATGTCCTGCCGGGCTCTGGGGCCGGCTCGAAGTCGGCCCTTCGCTCATGACGGCGCCGAAGGCGCCTCCGTGCGCGAGGCTCAGACCTCCTCGGTGACCAGCGGGTAGACGCCGTTCTCGTCGTGGACCTCCCGGCCGGTGACCGGCGGGTTGAACACGCACACGCACCGGATCTCCTTGCGGACCCGGACCTTGTGCTTGTCATGGTCGTTCAGCAGGTACAGCGAGCCCGGGGCCAGCTGGTGGACCTCACCGGTGGCCAGGTCCTCGATCTCGCCCTCACCGTGGGTGACGAACACGGCCTCGATGTGATTGGCGTACCAGAAGTAGTTCTCGGTGCCCTCGTACAGCGTGGTCTCGTGCACCGAGAAGCCCACACCTTCCTTGGCCAGGATGATGCGCTTGGAGCGCCAGTTCTCCGTCTTGATGTCGTCGTCAGTGTCGGTGACCTGGTCGAGCGTGCGAACGAGCATGGAAGGTCCTTTCGGGGGTGATACGAGTCGTAGGGGTGATACGGGAGCATGCGGACTGGCCGCACGCACGGCGGCGCGAGCCGGGATGACCCGACTCGCGCCGACGGTGGAGGTGGGTCAGGCGCCCATCGCGAGGGCGACCGACTCCTCGATGATGTCCAGACCGCGGGTGAGCTCGTCCTGGGAGATCGTCAGAGCGGGCAGCAGCTTGACGACCTCGTCCTCCGGGCCGGAGGTCTCCACCAGCAGGCCCTTCTCGAAGGCGGCGGTGGAGACCGCGTCTGCCAGCTCACCGCTGGGCAGCTGCAGGCCGCGCGCCAGGCCGCGGCCCTTGGCGATCAGCTCCTGCTCGGGGTAGCGGGCCACGATCTGATTGAAGCGGGACTCGATGTAGGCGCCCTTGGTCTCGGTGGACTTCTGGAGCTCATCGTCGCTCCAGAACAGCTCGATGGCCTTGGTGGCCGTGGCGAAGGCCGGACCGATGCCACGGAAGGTGCCGTTGTGCTCGCCCGGCTCCCAGATGTCCAGCTCCGGCTTGATGAGGGTCAGCGCCATCGGCAGGCCGTATCCGCTGATGGACTTCGACAGCGTGACGATGTCCGGGTAGATCCCGGCCTCCTCGAAGCTGAAGAAGCCACCGGTGCGGCCGCAGCCCATCTGGATGTCGTCGACGATCAGCAGGATGTCGTGCTTCTTGCACAGCTCGGACAGCGAGCGCAACCAGTCGGCGCGGGCCGCGTTGATGCCGCCCTCGCCCTGCACGGTCTCCACGATGATCGCGCCGGGCTTGTTCAGACCGCTGCCGGCGTCGGTCAGCAGACGCTCGAGGTACAGGAAGTCGGGGACGTCCTGGTTGAAGTAGTCGTCGTAGGGCATCGGGGTGGCGTGGACCAGCGGGATGCCGGCGCCACCGCGCTTCATGGAGTTGCCGGTGACCGACAGGGCGCCCAGCGTCATGCCGTGGAAGGCGTTGGTGAAGTTGACGACCGACTCACGGCCGGTGACCTTGCGGGCCAGCTTCAGGGCGGCCTCGACCGCATTGTTGCCGGCCGGGCCGGGGAAGATCATGCGGTAGTCGAGCTCGCGCGGCTCCAGGATCTGGGACTTGAAGGTCTCCAGGAAGGTGCGGCGCACGTCGGTGAACATGTCCAGGCTGTGGATGACGCGGTCATCGGTGAAGTGCTCGATGACCGTCTTCTTCAGCTCCGGGTGGTTGTGACCGTAGTTCAGCGCACCTGCGCCGGCGAAGAAGTCGAGGTACTCGCGACCGTCCTCAGCGGTCATGACGCTGCCCTGGGCGCGGGTGAACGCGGTCGGCCAGCTGCGGGAGTAGCTGCGGACGTTCGACTCGAGATCGGTGGTGGGGATGGACGTGGCAGTCATACAGAACCTTCTCACTGGGGGTCGTCGTGCGAACAGAACAGTCGGTGGGGTGCGCACAGGACAGGCGGTGGGCAGGGGGCGACGCCGTGACGTCGTGATGAGATCGCGACCTCGGGCGTGCAGGGCGATGGTCGGGCCCGATTCTCACACCCTCGCGTTCAGGGCACCGATGGTGTGCAGGTGCTCGGCATCGTGGTCGTCGGGGAAGTCCTCGGCCCCCATCAGGGGCTCGATCTCGTGGCCGGCGCCGTGGCGCTCGGCCAGGGAGGCGAACAGGCGCTGGGATGCAGCGTTGTCCTCGGTGATCGTGGTCTCCAGGTGGGTCACCTGCGGCAGATCCGCCAGCAGCGCCTCGAGCAGGCGAGCGGCCACACCCTGGCCGCGCTGGCTCTGGTCGACCGCGATCTGCCAGATGAACAACCGGTCCTCGGCCTCGGGACGGAGGTATCCGATCACGAACCCGACCACCTCACCGGCGCTGATCGCCACGCGGGAGGTGGCGGCGAAGTCTCGGGCGAACAGGAGGTAGGTGTAGGAGGAGTTCAGGTCGAGGGTCCGCGAGTCGCGGGCCACTCGCCACATCCCGCCACCGTCGCTGAGGTCAGGGGAACGGAAGAGGAGATCGGCGCTTCTGGTCGAGGATGGAACATCGGTCGGCGTCGTCTGCTGGGCCATAACGGTGATCAACGCTAGCGAGATTCCAGGGAAAAGAAACCCAGCCAGCTCACACCACCCCGGCCGTCACGGCGTGTCGCAACAAAGCTGTGACCTAGGCGCTCGGCGTGGCGCCCACGGATCGGTTCCGCGCCGCCACCTTGATGACCTGGTGGTATAGCGGCGTTCCGCTGTGTTGCGGAGGCGGCTGCAGCGCCAACGAACCTTCCAGGATGTGAGCCCGGCCACAAGATGTGAGCTGTGTCGGACAATGAGATGGCACTCGCGGAGCCCCTACGGGGCCGCATGCGGTCGCCCAGGTATGCCCTGCGACTGTGATGGCCGTTACGGTCAGGGGTATGAACCTCCTCGATCAGCTCAACGACTTCCTGGCCCCCGTCGAGGGGTGGCTGTGGATCTTCCCGGGCGTCCCCGTGGTCCTCCTGCTGTCGCTGTACTTCACGTGGCGCACCAAGGGCGTGCAGTTCCGGATGATCCCGCTGATGATCCGTTCCATCGTGGAGCGGGCTCAGCGCGAGGCGGGCACGCGGGGGCGCAGGAGGCGCACCAAGTCGCTCAGCGCCTTCCAGGCCTTCTCGATCTCAGCAGCCGCCCGGGTGGGCACCGGCAACGTCTCCGGCGTGGCCGGGGCGCTCTTCCTCGGTGGTCCGGGGGCTGTGCTGTGGATGTGGATCATGTGCATGTTCAGCGCCGGCGCGAGCTTCATCGAGTCGACCCTGGCGCAGCTGTACAAGGTCCGTGCCGAGGACACCTACAAGGGCGGTCCCGCCTTCTACATCTACCGCGGACTGGGAAGCCGTGGCTTCGGCGCCTTCTTCGCGGTCCTGTTCATCTTCTGCTTCGCCTTCGCCTTCACCTCGCTGCAGGCCAACACCATCGTCGACGCCGTGACCGGCGCGGTCGGCGCATACACCGATCCGGAGTCGCTGCCCTGGCTGCCCATCGCACTGGGGATCGCACTGGCCGTGCTGACCGCCGCGATCGTGTTCGGGGGGATGCGTCGCGTCGCCACGGTGGCCCAGAACATGGTGCCGATCATGGCGGTGATCTATCTGGTCACCGGCATCGTGGTGGTCGGGATGAACATCGGCGAGCTGCCCCGCGTGATCGAGCAGATCGTGGTGGGGGCCGTCAATCCCCAGGCCGTCTTCGGCGGCGGCGTCGGTGCCGCGATCATCAACGGTGTCCAGCGCGGCATGCTCTCCAATGAGGCCGGCATGGGCTCGGTCCCCAACGTCGCGGCGACCGCCTCGGTCTCCCACCCGGTCAAGCAGGGTCTGGTCCAGACCCTCGGGGTCTACTTCGACACGCTGCTGGTCTGCTCCATCACCGCGTTCATCGTGCTGGTGGCCTTCCCCGACGTCACCGAGGGCGGGGAGGGACTGGTCATGGTCCAGCAGGCACTGCAGACCAACCTCGGCTCCTGGGCGGTGATCGTGCTGGCCGCGATCATGTTCCTGCTCGCCTTCACCTCCGTGCTGGGCAACTACTCCTACGGCGAGGCGAATATGCACTTCTTGACCGAGAAGCGGACCTGGCACCTGGTCTTCGGCGCCGCCGTGGTGGTGCTGGTGCTGATCGGCTCGGTGATCGATGTGGAGCTGGCCTGGACCATCGCGGGCATCTCCATGGTGTTCATCGCGATGATCAACCTCGTGGTGATCACCATCCTCGCTCCGAAGGCGATCCTGCTGCTGCGCCACTACAGTCAGCAGCACGCCGACGGTCTGGACCCCATCTTCCTGGCCTCGGACCTGCCGGAGCTCGAGAACGTCGCGGTCTGGGACGAATCCGATGTCTCCGACTACCTCGACAAGCGCTCGGCCGGTGCCCGCCGCTGACCCTCCCGAGCCGGTCCGTTCAGGGCCGGTGGCCGGGCCGCTCGCTCAGACGGAGGCACAGCTGCCTGGTCAGGCGGTGACCAGATAGCCGTCGGCCTCCTCGTCCCAGTCCAGGCGGATGTGACCGTCGGTCTGGGCCGCCTTGCAGAACTGCAGGAAGCTGCGGTAGCCCAGGGACTTCTCGCTGAACTCGGGGCGATGCTTGCGCACCCGGTCCTTCAGGCCAGACAGGGGCACCGTGCCGCCGGCCTCGCGCACGATCTCCACCAACAGGGCGAAGGTGTCCTCGCGTTCACCACGCTCGGGAAGGGTCACCTGCGGATCGCCCGCTGCCGGCCCTTCCGAGAGCTCGACGACGTTGCGCTCGGCCAGATGGCGCAGCACCTCACCGAAGGAGCGGAATCCGTGATCGGATTCGCTGAAGGTGGGGTCCTTGCGCAGCAGGGCCCGCTTGAGCACGGAGGCGGTCACCGAGTCCGCGGCGGCGGCCAGACCCGCCAGGGTCTGAGCGACCCGCACCTCGAGGCTCGGCACCTGGGCGGAGCGGTCGTGGCCGACGTCATCGGACTCATCGCCCTGCTCCAGCGCCGGTGCCGGGGCCGGGGCGGGCTCCTCGAGCAGGCTGGTGTCGGCCGTGGTCTCCGGCGCCGGGGTGCGGGAGCCGGTGGTGGATCCGGCGTCCGTCGTGGGTGCTGGGGCGGCACCGCGCCTGCTCCGTCCCCGGCCACGGCGTGACGGGGCGGGCTCGTCCCCGGTCTCGACCCCTTCGAGCCGGTCGTAGAAGAGGAACTCGTCGCAGGCGGGCGGCAGCAGCCGGGAGGTGGAGTTCTCCACCCCGATGCCGATCACGCGCTTGTCCATCTCCCGCAGCTTGTGCACGAGCGGGGAGAAGTCGCTGTCACCGGTGCACATCACGAAGGTGGTGATGTGGTCGCGCTCGAAGGCGACCTCGATCGCATCGACCACCATCTTGATGTCGGCGGCGTTCTTGCGGGCCACGCCCATCCGCTGGGGCATCTCGATCAGCTCGACCTGGTGACGGGTCAGGGCACGCCGGTCCTCATCGAAGAAGGACCAGTCGGCGTACGCGCGGCGCATCACGGTGCGGCCGCGCACGGCGAGCGCATCGGCGATCGGTCCGTAGTCGAAGTCCGTGCCTCCCAGGTGGTCACGGGCGCCCAGAGCGAGATTCTCGTAATCAAGGAAGACGGCCATGCGTTCTTCGGAGTTCATGAGGTGAGCCTACGCGTGACCGGCACGGACCGGAGCCCATGCAGCGGGAGCGGGGGAGTGGCGGGCAAGACCGACCGGTTCGGCGCCGCTCGACACCGGTTCACAAGCCTGTGAGCAGGGGCAGTAGGCGCAGCAAGGGGGCCGGGTCGGGCTGCGAGGGTTCCCACGGTCGGCGCCCCCGTCTAGCGTGATGGAGACCACATGTCTCGCGATGGAGATGGAAGGAGCCGACCATGTCGGACCAGGAAACCGGTCAGGTCACCGGCACGAAGGACAAGGACTACAACCTCGTGTGGTTCACCGAGGCCTGCCTGAGCAACGCCCTGCGCCTGGAGGGCTACGTCCAGGACGCCGAGCGCGACGGTGACACCGAGCTCGCCGAGCTCTTCGCCAAGGCCCAGCGCGAGAGCACCAAGGGTGCCGAGCAGGGTAAGGCGCTGCTGGCCGCACGCCTGGGGCGGTGAAGGCGGTGGCTGCCTGCGATGCCTGTGGCAAAGACTACGACGAGCCGATCACCGTGACCCAGGGCCAGCGCAGCGGCGTGTTCGACAGCTTCGAGTGCGCCGCGCACGTCATGGCCCCCAGCTGCGAGCGCTGCGGTGTGCGGATCCTCGGGCACGGGATCCAGGTCGACGCCGCGTTCTATTGCTGTGCGCACTGCGCGCGGCACGCCGCCGGGACGGAATCGGTCAGCGACCGCGCTTGAGCGGCAGCCCCGGATGAACATCCAATTCCATGCCTCGCGACCGGTCTTCCCGGGCCGCCCATCCCCGACGAACCGCTTGGTCGGTGCACTGACCTGCAGTGACAGTGATATGTCGGTTCACGGGAGATACGCAGAGGAGAGTCAAGGCCTCAGCACCACCCCTTCTTCCCCCAAAGGAGACACAACGATGGGACTCATCGGACTCATTATCTCGTGGATCATCATCGGCGGCATCATCGGCCTCATCGCCCGGGCCCTCATGCCCGGCAAGCAGGCGATGGGCCTGGGACTGACCATCGTCCTCGGTGTGATCGGCGCGGTCGTCGGCGGGTTCATCGGCGGGCTGTTCGGCGGTGATGGCGTCAGCGGCATCATGAACAACCCCTGGAGCCTGTGGACGATCCTGCTCTCCGTGATCGGTGCGCTGATCGTCATGTTCATCTACGGCTTGGCCACCAAGAATCGCGCCTGACCGTGATCTGAGCCAGCGCCACCTGCGCAACGGCGCCGCACCGGGCCCGGTGCGGCGCCGTTGTCATGTGCTCCGACGCCGGACGCCCGACGCCCGACGCCCGATGCCCGACGTCTGGCGCCGGGCGCCGGCTCCGGCTCAGGTGAGCGGCACATCTGCGCTGCGCCGGGACACCTCGCGGGCCTCGGCTCGCCCGGAGGACCAGCGGGAGGTGTCCGCGGCGAGGTCTGCCAGCTGCTCGGGGGCCACTAGCACGGTCAGGGTGGCTCCGCGCATGCCGTAGTCGGTCGCTTCGACCAGCGCTCCGTGAGCTGCGGCCCAGGCCCGCACCGCGTTCTCCGCCACGCCGACGTCGGCCATTGACACCTCGATCTGGGCGACCACCAGCTCGGTGCGGCGCAGCAGCGTAGCCGCCGCCACCGCCTGCTCCACTCCGGCGGTGTAGGCGCGCACCAGCCCTCCCGCCCCCAGCAGGGTGCCTCCGAAGTAGCGGATCACGATCGCCAAAGTGTCCACCAGGCCCGCGTGCAGCAGCGATTGCAGCATCGGCATACCAGCGGTGCCCGCCGGTTCGCCGTCGTCGTTGGAGCGGTTTACCTCGGCCGCCTCCCCGCGTGGGGCGAGCACCAGGGCCGTGCAGTGGTGGCGGGCATCCGGGTGATCGGCGCGCGCGGCGCGGATCAGGGCATCGGCCTCCTCGACGCTGCTGACCCGGTGCAGTCGAGTGAGGAAACGGGACTTGCGCTCGATCAGTTCCGTCTCCAGGTCGGCGGCGAGGACGAGAGGGTCGGGCATGCCGGAAGTCTAGGCCGAGGTCCTCGGCGCGATGCGCCGGGGGAGCGGTAACCTGATCGGGCCGTTGCCGACCTTGGAGGAGCTCGCATGTCCAGCCCGTACGCCACGCCCGCTTCCGGCCCCGAGCCGCAGTTCACCCCGGCCCCCGCTTCGAAGCCCTCCCGGGCCCCGAAGGTCCTGATGATCATCGGCGGCGCCATCCTCGCGCTGAGCGTGATCATCGGTGTGATCATCGCGGTGATCGGGGTCGTGACCACCCTGGGCAGTGACTTCGAGGAATTCCCCGGCGGCAGCGGCACCTTCACCGCTGAGCAGGGCGAGGTGATCCAGCTGTACGCCGAGGAAGGCACGGCCGCCCCCACCTGCACGCTGTACACCCCGGACGGTGCACAGCCCGAACCGGGCACGTACCAGTCCAGCACCCGCTCCTTGGGGGACACCTCCTGGGAGTCCTTCGACTCCTTCACCGCTCCCTCCTCCGGTGAGTACGAGATCGACTGCGCCGGCATGCCGGTGGCTGTCGGTCCGCCGGTGTCCGTCGGCGGCATCTTGGGCGCCGTGGGCGGGATCCTGTTCGCCATCGGCGGCGGCTTCCTCGGTTTCGTGCTGCTGGCCATCGGCATCGTCCTCTGGCTGCTGAACCGGAAGAAGACCGCGTGACTTCTCTCGAGCAACATCTTGCCCCTGGCGAGCAGGTGCTCCACCAGGGACGCGCCAACATGCAGCGCGGACTGGAGACCGTGGGCGGACAACTGGTGCTCACGGAGCAGCGACTGCTGTTCCTCCCGCACGCCCTGAACCTGCAGAGCCACGTCAGCGAGATTCCGCTGGACCGGGTGAGCGGGGTGCGCAAGGCCTGGACGAAGTTCCTCGGCGCCATCCCCCTGGCCCCAAACTCCCTGGAGATCGCCGCGGCCGACGGGCACAGCTATTCCTTCGTGGTCACCGGCCGCGCACGCTGGATCACCGCCATCGTCCAGGCGCGGGGTGGAAGTGCCGGCGCCGGGCACAGATGAGCGCCTCGGCGGCGCTAGACTGTTCGGGCCCGTCAGGGCGAGGGCCTGTAGCTCAGTGGTAGAGCATCGGACTTTTAATCCGCGGGTCGAGGGTTCGATCCCCTCCGGGCCCACTGCTGGTCAGAGCCGAGATCGTGGTTCTGATCTTTGCCCCAAAGTGGGCGATGACAGCAACGCGACTGTGCGCACTGTGTTGCACGGGCGCGACAGCAACCGGACCGCAACGGACCGTTTCTGGCTCAGAAACTCCGTCGTCGGTGAGTGGGTATTGCCGCTAGCCTCACCATATGACTGCCGATGCCCTTGCCGCCGACAACGTCCTCTGCCATTTCCGTTGGGTTGACGGTGACGCTGACACCTGGAACATGCTGCGGGACGCGGATTCCCTCAGCTCCATCGTGGCCGAGCTCGCGAGGCTCTGCGTGGGGGATGTCCCGGACCTCATCGTCGGGATTGAGGCTCGCGGTTTCGTGTTCGCTCCGATGGTTGCTCTGACACTCGGTGTCGGCTTCTCTCCGATCCGCAAGGGCGATGCGATGTTCCCGGGGGAGACGGCCACCGTGGAGAGCGCTCCGGACTACCGCGGCAAGACCCAGAAGCTATCGGCCAGGACGGACCACCTGGGCCCCGGAGTCCGGGTCGCACTGGTTGACGACTGGGTGGAGACCGGGAGCCAGGCGGTGGCGGCGCGGCGATTGATTGAAGAATCTGGCGCTGAACTGGTGCACGTTACGGTCATCGTGGATGAGGCGAACCAAGCGGCCCGTGAGTCACTGCCGGTCATCCGGTCCATCGTGAGCGGCGACGATCTCCCTTAACGACCGTTTCTGGCACAGCGCGGAGTGGGGCGAAAGTGCCGGACGTCGAGAGTAATCAGGTGCCTCGTCCGAGGCGGGCCCGTAGCCTCGACTCCACTACACCGTCGAACTCATCCGGAGGCATCGTTGCGCCCCTTGATCCTTAGTTGTACGAGGCCAAGACGTTGTTGACAGTGGCGGGCGTCGCCGATGCTGGCGGTTGTCCATCGTGTGCGCCGTGGGGCCGGTGGTAGTTGTAGTGCAGGTTCCAGTGCATGAGCCCGTCGGCGCGTTCTTGCTCTAAGTGCCACACACGGGAGTAGAGAAATTCTTCGGCGAGGATCCGGTTGTAGCGTTCTACCTTCCCGTTGTGGCGCGGCGTGTAGGGTGTGATCCGCTGATGCCGGGCGGGGAGCACCGCGGCGGCGAAGACCTGGGAGCGGTAGCACGCGCCGTTGTCGGTGACGATCCGCTCTATCGACGTGAGGCCGTGCGCGGCAAACCATGTTTTCGCGCGTTCGAGGAACCCGGTCGCGGTGAGGCCCTTCTCGTCGTCGAGGGCTTCGGTATAGGCAAGGCGGGTGTGCCCGTCGACGGCGGAGTGAAGGTAGGGGACTGATGCATGGGTAGGTGTCACATGATCTGCGGCGCTGGGGTGCGTTGCAGGGAAGGGTGTGGACTATGCGCGCTCCTTATCCCCAGGAGTTCCGTGACGATGTCGTCCCCGTCGCAAGAAGCCGTGAAACTGGTCGGGAACTCTCAGTGATCACGAAGGATTTCGGGATCTCGGAGTTGTGCCTGGCGAACTGGACGGGCCAAGCAGACATCTAAGACGGTTCCCGCCCTGGCAAGACCTGCAGGGACGCCTCGGAGCTGCGTGATGATCGCAAATCGCAACGCTCAGAAGTACGCCATCGATAAGCCCTGTGGCACGGTGGGGAAGCACACCCGTGTCACCCGAACAGGCCCGTCATTCCAGGCGGTGCCGCATACTTACGCCAAGCGTTGCCAGTGGACTAGGGGAGTGGAGGATTCCTGTCGTGAAGCCTGGTCAGTGCGATGAGCCACGGTGCGAAGCGCCTGCTGCATGGGGTGCGAGGACGAAAGCGGCATGGTGTCATGAGCACGCTGCGGAGAGGTTCCGTGAATGCGGTCTTGAACCCCTCGAGGAGATCCACAAAGCTACAACCTTCACCCTGACTCGCTGTCGTTCGTGCGGCTGCCGAGCCCACTACAAGCTGGAGTACGCCCTCTCCACCCTCGCGGGAGGGGAGATGACCTGTCGGGCATGTTTTTGGCGGGGCTGGGCGGCCGCGAGTGTGAGCTGGCGTGCCCGGGAGGAGGTGTCCCTCGACAGCGTCCGCACTCTGGCTGAGAGCAAGGACTATGAGTACCTCGGCGCGCTCACTACTCCCTCACTGGAGAGTGATCCCCACCATGTACGTTGCTTGCACCGTGGGCGCCTCTCGGCAGAGAGGCCCGGCGATATCGCGTGGGGGTGTTCGTGTCAGCGCCGCACCCGTCGACAGGCTTCTTCGTCGACGTCTAAGACGCTGCTGAAGTCCTCGGACCACCCTGCTCTGCAGTGGTGGGATCACGAGGTCAACGACCCCGTTTCTCTAGGGCACGTCTCTAAAGCAGGTGGTTGAGCCACTGGACGATGGCGCGGAGGACGGCTCCGGCGCGGTAGGTCAGGCCGAGTTTGTCGTAGCGGGTGGCCAGGCCACGCCACTGTTTCACGTCGCTGTAG
>DWZH01000107.1 GCA_019118275.1 Candidatus Brachybacterium merdavium
AGGAAACGCCCGGTTCCATTCCGAACCCGGTAGCTAAGCTCGACTGCGCCGATGGTACTGCACTCGGGAGGGTGTGGGAGAGTAGGTCGCCGCCGGACATCTTTGTGTGGGGAGTGGGAGAGTCGCTGAGGAGCCCGTGTACGGGGTTTCTCGCCTCTCCTGCTCCCTCTTTTTTTCATGCCCAAAATCGAACGGGCAGTGGCCTCGCTGCAGGCCGCCGGCCCTGGGGAAGAAAGGGCCGCCGGCCCTGAGGCAGAAACAGTGGCCCCGCGTGACCCGGTGCCCGACTCGGCATGGGGAGCTCTGAGACTGCACTCGATGTGCCCCCTGTGACGGCGCGGGCAACGGTGAGCCCGTCTCGCGGCTGGGATCGTTGCGGGGTACGCCGCACGGTGAGCCCGCCTCTCGGCTGGGATCGGTGCGGGGTGCGCCGCGCCAGATGGACATAGCTCCAGGTGTGAGCCGGACTGCAGGTGCTCCCAGTCGCCCGTGAGAGGAGTCACCGCAGGCAAGGTTACCTACCGGTCTCATTTGAGCGGTCGCCTAAGGTTGACGCACCAGATCGATCTATAGAGAAGACGGACGGGCTACGTGGCTGACGAAGGCAAGAAGGATGGCGACCGCGTACACGGCGATAGCAGCCGAGGCGACCAGCGGTACGGTCCGCGCGCGTCCGAACGACGCTCGGAAGGTGATCGCTCCGGCAGGCCGACGCGCTCGGAGCGATCCGAAGGCCCCGATGCGGGACGCCGTGGTCCCCGCTCGGCGCGTGGGGATCGTCCGCGCACGGTCGGTGACCATCCCGGCAGGCGCAAGCACCGCGACCCCCAGCCCAACCGGCGGACCGAACGTCCGGGAGGGGGAAACTCGTCAGCTCGCGACGAGTCCCGGGGGCGCGCTGATCGCGGATACCGGGGATGGCCCGGCAGCGAGCGTGGCGAGCGCCGGGACCGCAATGTCCGAGGCGGTCGTTCGGAGGGAAGCGCCCGTCCCGGCCGGTCCGGGCGTCCGGCACGCACCGAACGTGAACCGCGCCCCTTCGAACCGCAGCTGCCCGCCGGTGTCACCGGCAAGGAGCTGGACCGCGACTTCCTCGACGAGCTCCGCGGGCTGAGCCGTGAGACCGCGGAGCGTGTAGCCCAGCACGTCGTGGCGGCCTACGTGCTCGAGGACAGCGATCCGAAGGCCTCCCAGGCTCACGCCAAGTTCGCCGCCCGCATCGGTGCGCGCATCGGCGCGGTGCGCGAGGCCCACGGGATCCTCGCCTACCGCAGCGGCGACTATCGCACCGCTGTCCGCGAGCTGCGCACCTCGCTGCGGATCACCGGCCGCCTCGATGTGCTGCCGATGATCGCTGATGCCGAGCGGGGGATGGGGCGGCCTGAGCGGGCCCTGGACATCGCCTCCTCCGACGACGCCTCCGCCCTCGGGGCCGACGCGGCCATCGAGCTGATGATCGTGGTCGCCGGCGCCTACGCGGACACCGGGGACATCGAGACCGCACTGGGCACCCTCGAGATCCCTGCCCTGCGCCACAAGGTCGACGGGCGCTGGCAGGTCCGGCTCTGGGCGGCCTACTCCGATCTGCTGGCACGCGCCGGCCGGCAGGAGGAGGCCAAACGCTGGTTGACCCTGACCGCCGACGCTGACACCGAGGGGCTCACCGATGCCGCCGCACGTTTGGGCCGCCCGATGCCGCAGCCGGTGGACGTCTCCTGGCACAGCGACGAGGAGCTCTCCGTCATCGATGTCTACGAGGAGGACGCCGACACTCCCGGGGACGCCGGTACCTCGGAGGGCGTTGACATCCCGGAGGGGCACGCCGCCGGGAAGGAACCGGAGTCTGCCCACGCCACGGTCTCGCAGGACCCGGCCGGAGAGCGGCCGCGCGAAGCTGTCCTGGCCAGCGCCCGGCACTCGAGCCCGAAGGAGCGTTCGTGATCCGCCGTCCCCACCCATCCCTGCTCGACCTGTACGACGCGCTGTTGCTCGATCTCGACGGCACGCTCATGCACGGGACGGTGCCGATCCCGCACGCCGCCGGCGCCGTCGAGCGTGCCCGCGCGGCCGGGGTCCGGCTCGTCTTCGCGACGAACAACGCCTCCCGCACGCCCCAGCAGGCCGCCGAGCACCTCGCGCTCGTAGGGGTCGACGCCGAGCCCGCCGAGTTCGTCACCTCCCCCCAGGTGGCCTCGCGTCTGCTCGCCGAACGACTCGGGCCCGGAGCGAAGGTGCTGGTCGTCGGCGGGCCCAGCCTCGCCGAGCAGATCCGCCTCGAGGGACTCGAGGCGACCTTCGAGGATGAGCGGGAGGTGGCCGCCGTGGTGCAGGGCTGGAGCCCGGACCTGAACTGGGAGCGCCTGGCCGAGGGCTCCTACGCCATCCGTCGGGGCGCCTACTGGATGGCCACCAACATCGACGCGACCCTGCCCACCGAGCGCGGTATGGCCCCGGGCAACGGCTCCATGGTCGCCGCGCTGCGCCACGCGACCGGCGTCGAGCCGGATGTGGCGGGCAAGCCCGAGCCGGGGATGTTCACCGTCGCCGCCCAGGACATCGCAGCCCGGCGCCCGCTGATCGTGGGCGACCGGCTCGACACCGACATCGAGGGAGCGGTGCGTGCCGGCATGGACTCGCTGCTGGTGCTGACCGGTGTGAACACCGTCGAGGACGCGTTGCGCGCCGAGCCGGTGCGTCGTCCTACGTTCATCCTGCCCGACCTCGCGCAGCTGGCCGCGCCCTTCGCGCTGCCGGTGGTGGACGGGGACGAGGCCCGCTGTGGCGCCGTCAGCGCGACGTGGTCCGGCGGTGACATCACCATCAACGGGCCGGCGCAGGACCCGCGGGTGCTGCGGGCGGTGCTGGCCCTGCTCGCGGCCCACAGCGCCGAGGCGGCCTGGGACGGCCAGCTGATCGAGGCCGGCGCGGCGGCGAAGCAGGCTGCCCGGACCTCGTGAGCGCGCAGCGGCTCGATGTGGCCCTTGCGGCCGCCGGACTGGCCCGGTCCCGCACCCACGCCCGCCGCATCATCGAGGAGGGGCGGGCCCGCGTGGACGACCTCAGCGTCACCCGACCCTCCGCCCCCGTGCCCGCAGGTTCGAGCTTGACCGTCGTCGACATCCCCGATGGCGTCGAGTTCGCCTCCCGCGCCGCCCACAAGCTGATCAGCGCTTTGGACACACTCGGCATCGACCCCAGCGGCCTGCGCTGTGTGGACGCCGGTGCGTCCACCGGCGGGTTCAGCGATGTGCTGCTGCGCCGCGGCGCGGCCCACATCAGTGCTGTCGACATCGGACACGACCAGCTCGCCGCCCATGTGCGCGAGGACCCGCGCGTCACCGTCCACGACGGGATCAGCGTGCGCGTGCTGACCCCCGAGCTGCTCGGCGGGCCCGCGGACCTGCTGGTCGCAGATCTCTCGTTCATCTCCCTGCGCACCGTGGTCGCAGCGCTGGGCGGAGTCGTCCGTGATGACGGCGAGCTGCTGGTGATGGTCAAACCCCAGTTCGAGGTGGGCCGAGCGGCGCTGCCCCGCACCGGTGTGGTCACCGATCCGGAGCAGCACATCCGGGCGGTCCGCGAGGTGGCGCGGGCCGCGGCGGGTGAGGGCCTGGTCACCCTGGCGGTCGGTGCCAGCGGCCTCACCGGCCAGGACGGCAACCGGGAGTACTTCCTGCATCTGCGCCGCACCGGCGTGACCTGTGCGCTCGAGGTCCCCGCCTGTGACATGATCGAGTCCGCCGTGCGTGGGGCCGTGCCGCACGGGCGGCACCCACGAGGCGACCATACAGGGAAGGGATGACCAGGATGCGACGGTTCCTGCTGTACGTGCACACGGGCCGGCGCGCTGCTCTGAACGCCCTGCAGACCGTCCTGGCCGAGCTCACGGCGCACGAGGTGCGCGGCGTCATCGTCGACGAGCAGGTCGACGAGATCCGGGCCCTGCCCGACAGTGATGTCCCGCCGGGGCTGCGCGAGACCCTGACCGGCAGCGATGTCGACGTCCTCGACGCGGTCTCCGCCGCCGATCTGGTGGAGCTGGGCATCGTGCTGGGCGGGGACGGGACCATCTTGCGCGCCCTCGAAGCCGTCCGTGAGGCCGATGTGCCCGTGCACGGCGTCAACCTCGGACACGTCGGCTTCCTCGCCGAGAGCGAGGTCGAGGGCCTGGCCGCGACCGTCACCCGGCTGCTGGAGGGCGACTACCAGATCGAGAACCGCTCCGCCCTGGACATCTCTGTGCTGGCCGAGGACGACACGGTCGTCTCCGAGCACTGGGCCCTGAACGAGGCCGCCCTGGAGAAGTCGGACCGCCAGAAGATGATCTCCGTCGCGATCGAGATCGACGGGCGTCCCGTATCCTCCTTCAGCTGCGACGGCGTGCTGCTGTCGACCTCGACCGGATCCACGGCCTACGCTTTCAGCGCCGGCGGCCCGGTGGTATGGCCCGAGGTGGACGCGCTGATGCTGATCCCGCTGGCCGCTCACGCCCTGTTCGCCCGCCCGCTAGTCCTCGGCCGCTCCTCGGAGGCGGCCATCGAGATGACCCTGGACAACCGCGAGATCGGGGTGCTGACCCTGGACGGACGTCGCATGGTCGAGCTCGGCGCGGGGATGCGGGTGGAGGCACGTCTGGCATCGCAATCGGTGCGGCTGGTGCGACTGAGCGCCACCCCCTTCGCCGACCGGCTCGTCGAGAAGTTCCAGTTGCCGGTGGTGGGCTGGCGCGGGCGCGGGCCCCGCACCCGCTGAGGGCCGCGATGCTGTCTACGTTGCGCATCCGCCGCATCGGCGTGATCGATGACGCCACCCTCGATTTCGGGCCCGGCTTCACGGCACTGACCGGGGAGACCGGCGCAGGCAAGACCATGATCGTGACGGGCCTGACCATGCTGCTGGGTGGGCGCCTGGACCGCGGCCGCACCAGCGAGGCCAGCACCGTCGACGGCACGCTGACGCTGACCGGGCATGAGGAGCTGACCGCCGCCCTGGACGAGCTCGGCGCCGAGGAGGACGACGGCGAGGTGCTGGTGGTGCGCCGCATCACCCGCGACGGCCGCTCTCGCGCCCAGATCGGAGGGGTGCCCGTCCCCATCGGCACCCTGTCCCGGCTCGTCGGCACCGCGGTCACAGTGCACGGGCAGTCCGATCAGCAGCGTCTGCGCGACCCCGATGCCCAGCGCGAGGCGCTGGATCGTTTCGGCGCGGCGGAGATCGGCCCGCTGCTGTCCCGCCACCGGAAGGCCTGGCGGCGGCGCACCGAGCTCGCCGGACGGCTGGCCGAGCTCGAGGAGGTCCTGACCGAGCGCGACCGCCGCGGCACGGCGCTGCGTGAGGCCCTGGAACGGATCGAGCAGTCCGATCCGCAGCCGGGGGAGGACCAGGCCCTGCGCACGGAGCTGGAGCGGCTGGGCAACGCCGAGGAGCTGCGCGCCGCCGCCTCCCAGGCCGCTCTCGCCCTGGTCGGGGACGAGGGGCCGGCCGCGGGCGCCCTGGTCGATGTGGCCGCCGAGCTCACCGGCCGCGCGGCTCGCACCGATCCCACCCTGGCGTCGCTGGGGGAGCGGCTGGATGCCTCCCGCATCGAGCTGTCGGACCTGGCCGCAGAGCTCTCCCGCTATGCCGACAGCATCGACGGCTCACCGGGACGCCTGGACGAGGCCAACGAGCGGCTCGCGGAGCTGACCTCCCTGGTGCGGGACCTCGGCGCGTTGCTGCCCGGTCCCGAGGGACCGGCCGGCGACGTCACCGAGCTGCTCGAGGCCTCCCGCTCCGCCGCGATCGACCTCGACCGCTACGACGGCGCCGATCAGGAGCGCGAGGAATCGGCACGCGAGCTCGAGCAGGCCGAGGCCGAGGTCGAGGACCTCGCCGCGCAGCTGTCGGCGGCCCGGCGCGAGGCCGCGCAGCGGCTGTCGGCCGCGGTCCAGACCGAGCTGGTCCACCTGGAGATGCCCGACGCCCAGATCAGCGTCGAGGTCACCGAGCACGCCCCCCGATCCCATGGCCGCGATGCGGTCGCGATCCTGCTGGCGCCCCACCCGGGGGCCCAGCACCGCCCTGTGGCCCGGGCCGCCTCCGGGGGTGAGCTCTCCCGCGTGATGCTCGCCCTCGAGGTGGCGCTGTCGGCCTCACGCAGCGATCGCAGCGCCGCCCCGGTGTTCGTCTTCGACGAGATCGACGCCGGGATCGGCGGCCGAGCCGCGCTGGCCGTGGGGCAACGCCTGGCCCGGCTGGCCCGCCACGCTCAGGTGATCGTGGTCACCCATCTGCCGCAGGTGGCCGCCCATGCCGGCACTCACCTGCAGATCGTGAAGACCTCGCAGAACGGCGCCACCCGCTCCACGGTGGAGTTCCTCGAGCGCGAGGAGCGCATCCGGGAGCTGGCCCGGATGCTGTCCGGTGACGACGTCTCCGAGGTCGCCCTGGCCCATGCGGAGCAGCTGTTGGACGATGCCCGCCCCCAGGTGGGCGCGACGGCCGAGCAGGGGGCCTCGTCGTGACCGCGACCGCGCACCCGCACCTGTCCGGACCGGCCCGCCTGGGAAAGCGCACCAAGGACCTGACCACGCGCCTCGCGCCGGGCGACATCGCCGTCATCGATCACGAGGACATCGACCGTGTCGCCGCCGAGGCCCTGGTCGAGCGCCGTCCCGCGGCGGTGCTCAACGTCGCCGCCTCCACCTCCGGGCGGTACCCCAACGCCGGCCCTCAGATCCTGGTCGATGCCGGGATCGCCCTGATCGACGCCATCGGTCCCGTCCTGTTCGAGGATCTGCGGGACGGGGAGATCATCACCCTGGACGGGGCGACCGTGCTCCGCGAGGGCACCTGGATCGGCGAGGGCATCGTTCAGGACCAGGCCACCATCGACACGTCCCAGGAGATCGCCCGCGAGGGCCTGTCCGAGCAGCTCGAGAAGTTCGCCGAGAACACCATGGAGTACATGCTGCGCGAACGCGACCTGCTGCTCGACGGCATCGGCGCCCCCGGCATCCGCACCAACCTGGCCGGCCGGCCGGTGCTGATCGTCGTGCGCGGCTACCACTACAAGGAGGACCTGGCCACCCTGCGGCCGTTCCTGCGGGAGAACAGGCCCGTGATCATCGGTGTCGACGGCGGCGCCGACGCGGTCCTGGACGCCGGGTTCCGGCCCGACATGATCATCGGCGACATGGACTCCGTCTCCGATCGGGCGCTGCGCAGCGGCGCCGAACTGGTGGTCCACGCCTACCGCGACGGCCGCGCCCCCGGCCTGGAGCGCCTCGAGAGGCTCGGACTCGGCGACGACACCATCCTGTTCCCGGCCTCGGGGACCAGCGAGGACATCGCCATGCTGATGGCCGACGAGAAGGGCGCCTCGGTGATCGTGGCCGTGGGCACCCACGGGACCCTCGAGGAGTTCCTGGACAAGGGTCGTGCCGGCATGAGCTCGACCTTCCTCACCCGTCTGCGGGTCGGCTCGAAGCTGGTCGATGCCAAGGGCGTCTCGCGCCTGTACCGTCAGAGGATCTCCACGTTCCAGCTGGCACTGCTGGCACTGGCGGGGCTGGCCGCCCTGGCGGTGGCCCTCTGGGCCACCCCGGGAGGGCAGGCCCTGGTCCAGATCCTGGGTGCCCGTCTGGATGGGATGCTGTCCTGGTTCACCACGCTGTTCGCACCCCGGCCCAGCGGGTCGTAGGAGGGCACTGAGAACGTGATCGACTTCCGCTACCACCTCGTCTCCCTGATCTCGGTGTTCCTGGCCTTGGCCGTCGGCATCGTGCTCGGGGCCGGACCCCTGCGCGAGAACCTCGGCGACCAGCTCGCCGGGCAGGTCGAGCAGCTGCGCACCGAGCAGGACCAGCTGCGCAGCCAGGCCGATGAACTGGGCATCCAGAACGATCAGCTGGCCTCCTTCATCACCGAGATCGGTCCCGACCTGGTGGCCGACACGCTTCCCGGGAACGACATCGCGATCCTGACCGACGACAGCTCGACCCGCCCCGCGACCGAGCGCACCTCGGAGCTGCTGGAGGAGGCCGGTGCCCAGTCCGTCACCCGTGTCGACCTGCAGCCGGCGCTGTGGGAGCCGGACGAGGACGACCGCCGCACCGAGGCGATCTCCGCCATCTCCGCCATCGCCCCGGGCGCGCTCGACACCGAGCTGGAGGGATCCGAGCAGCTCTCCGCCGTGATCGTCACCCTGCTGGCACCGGCGGCCGAGGACAGCGACCTCGACCCCGAGCTGCGCGCCCAGATCTGGCAGATTCTGGTCGACCACCAGCTGGTGACCCTGACCGGGGACATGCCCCCGCAGGTCGACGGGGTGATCTTCGCCAGCGCCGCTCCGGAGGACCTCGCCGAGGAGTCGGAGGACGACACGGCCGCGACCGAACGGGCCCAGGGCCTGCTGGCCTCCCAGACCGCCCTGGTCGACCAGCTGGCTGTCGGTGACCTGCCCGCGGTGGTGGCCGGAGCCACACCCCACAACGATTCCACCACCAGCCTGCTGCGCACCGTCCGGGGCGACAGCGAGCTGGAGGCCCTGTCGACCACCGATCGGCTCGAGGAGGCCGACGGACCGGTGCTGTCCGTGCTCGCCCTGATCGAGCAGGCCCGGGGCGGGGCGGGGGCCTACGGCACCACCGCCGATGCCCAAGCGCGACTGCCCGAGCTTCCCGAGACCCGCTCCGCGCTCGGGGCGCCGAGCGGGGGCGGCCCCGAGGGCTCGGGACCGGCGCCCTCCGACGGCGGTGGTGACCAATGAGCGCTGCGGACCCGGAACCCTTGCCGGTCCCGCCCCTCGAGGCGATCCGGACCGAACTGCGGCGCACGAACTTCTCCGGCCGCACCGTGACCCTCGCCGAGGGCGCCCTGGTGGTCGCCGGCACCTCCGTGCTGTCCCTGCGCACCGGCCGCGCGACCGACACTGCCGTCCTGGCCGGCATCGGAGCCCTGGGACTGCTCGACGATCTGCTCGAGCCGCATATGCGCCGCGCTGGCCGGCCCGTCTCCAAGGGGCTGCGCGGACACCTCGGGGCGCTGCGTCGCGGTCGGCTGACCACCGGGGCGCTCAAGGCGGCCGGCATCCCACTGCTGGCCCTGGCGGGGGCGGCCGCCTCCCCCGCGCCGCGAGGTGGGGCGATGGTACTGGCCGACGCCGCCCTGACCGCAGGCTGCGCGAACCTCGCCAACCTGCTGGACCTGCGGCCGGGGCGGGCCCTGAAGGTCATCCTGCCGGCCGCCGCGCTCCTGGCAGCGCCTGCGGGCGCCGGGAGCGCGCGCGCCGCCACCAGAACGCATCTGGGCCGGGCCGCGCTGCTGCCCGCACTGGTCGCCCTCCCACCGGACCTGCGCGAGCATGGCATGCTCGGCGATGCCGGGGCCAATGTGCTGGGAGCCGCCGTGGGCACCGCCGCCGCCCGCTCCACCGCACCTCCCGCACGGCTGGGCATGCTGGCCCTGGTCGTCGCGCTGAACCTCGCCAGCGAGACCGTGAGCTTCAGCACCGTCATCGAGCGCACCCCCGTGCTCCGCGCCCTGGACCGGCTCGGCCGCCGGCCCCTCCCGGCACCGCGCCCCGGCCCCACCCACGGCGGGACCCGATGAGCCCCACCCCTCCCAGCACCCCGGGCGGCAGCACCACCGCCCGGGCCATCGTGCGCGGGGCCGGCCTGATCCTGGTGATCACCGTGATCGCCCGTATCGCCGGCTTCGTCAGGTACCTCGTGTTCGGGGCGAGCGTCGGCGCCGGTGATGTCGGCACCGCCTATTCCACCGCCAATCTGCTCCCCAACGTGCTGTTCGAAGTGGTCGCCGGCGGCGCCCTGGCAGCTGTGGTGGTTCCGCTGATCGCCGGCCTGGTGCCCGAGCGCGACCCGCACCCCTCCGCCGGCGACGACGAGGCACTCGTTGACCCGGATCCCGGCGTGGCCTCCTCGGATGACACCCGCCCCACCATCGTCCACACCGGGGTCCCCGTCGGACGCAGGGCCCGCTCGGAGCGGGCCGACCACATCATCTCGGGCCTGCTCACCTGGACCCTGGCCGTCACGACCCTGATGGCCCTGCTCGTCATCGCCCTGGCCGAACCGCTCGCCCAGCTGCTGCTGGCCGTCGAGGACGACGCGGCCAGCGGTGCCCCGCTGGGGGCCGCACTGCTGCGGATCTTCGCCCTCCAGCTGCCGCTGTACGGCATCTCCGTGGTGCTCGGCGCCTACCTGCAGGCGCGCAAACGCTTCCTGTGGCCGGCGATGATGCCTCTCATCTCCTCACTGGTGGTGATGGTCTCCTATCGCATCTACGCCCACCTGGTGCCTCCTGTGGCCACCATCGGCACCATCGGCGACGGCGCCGTGGCCTGGCTCGGATGGGGAACCACCGGCGCGGTCGCCGCGATGACGCTCCCGGTGCTGATCATGTCCTTCCGGGCAGGGCTGCGGGTGCGGCCCCGGCTGACGATGCCGCCCGGGGTCGGACGCCGGGCTCTGGCCCTGGGCGGTGCCGGGCTCGGAGCGGTGGGCGCGCAGCAGCTGGTGCTCGCCCTGATCATGGTGCTGGCCGTGCGGGCCGGCGGCACCGGCACCCTGCCGGTGTTCCAGTACGCCCAGGCCCTGTACCTGCTACCCTTCGCGGTGCTGGTGGTCCCGCTGATCACCGCGATGTTCCCGCATCTGTCCGAGCTGCGCCTGGTGGGCGACGCCACCGGCTTCGCCCGGCTCTCGTCGGTCTCGGTGCGCACCGTGATCGTGGTCTCCGTGGTGGGCGCTGCGACGCTGCTGGCCGGGGGGCCAGCCCTCGAACAGTTCTTCCGCCTGGTGGACCGTGCCGGCGCGGCCGGGGTGGGCTCGACCACGGCGGCGCTCGCGCTGGGTCTGCCCGGCTTCGCGGTGACCACCCAGTGCACCCGGGTGCTCTCGGCCGCGCTGCGCGCCCGCGACGCCCTGATCGTGGGCTCGGTCGGCTGGGTGATCGCCGCGGTCCTGCTGCTGATCACCATTCTGCCCAGCCCCACCCGAGCCGCTGCCGAGGCAGCCACCGGCTTCGGCCTGGCGATCGCGATCGGCATGGCCGTCTCCGCCCTGGTCGGATTCAGCCGGATCTCCGACATCCTCGAACCCGGCGGGGACCTGCCCCGGCTGCGCCGCACCGTGATCCTCGCCCCGATGGCACTCGTGGCCGGAGGCGTCCCCGGACTGCTGCTGGCCCGCTGGATGGTCCGGGCCGACAGCGCAGAGGTCGCAACGGTGCTCTCCGGCCTCGCCGCGGGTCTGGTCGCGGCGCTGCTGGCCGCGGCGGTGATGGTCGCTGCCGACCCGCAGCTGCCGCGGCAGATCATCGGTCGGGTGCGCCGGCCCGCACCTGCCCCGACGCCCCCCGAACAGGCGGAACCCGAGCCCGGGCCGCCCGAGCCCGAGACGCCCGAGCCCGGGCCGGCGGCCGAGGCCCGTCCCCCGGCGGAGGACGAGCAATGAGCGTGCTGGTGGTCAGGCCGCGCGCCAGCGGGGGGCTGGCCGCACACGTGGACCAGGAGCTGGAGGCCCTGGCCGCCGACGGCATCGCGGTCCACGAGGCGGATGTGCAGATCCAGGATCGGCCCAGTCCGCTGGTGGATCTGACCACGGTGCGCACGCTGCGGCGCCTGCTCGCCTCCGCGTGCCCGCGGGCCGTGCACGCCCACGGGCTGCGGGCCGGCGCCCTGTCCGCCCTGGCCCTTCCGCGGCGCGCCCCCGTGCGGCTGGTCGTCACCCTGCACAACCGCACCGTCGGGGGCCCCGCCGTGCGCGCGGTGGGGGCGGTGCTGCTGCGGATCCTGGCGCGACGTGCCGAGACCGTCCTCGCGGTCTCCCCGGACCTGGCCGAGGACGCCCGCCACGCGGGAGCGAAGCACGTCCAGCACGCGATCATCCCGGCGCCGCACGGCACCGGCGGGCCTGCAGCGCGCGTCACTGCCCCGCCCTCCAAAGCCTCGGCCGCCGGCGACACCTTCGACATCCTGGTCATCGCCCGCCTGGCTCCCCAGAAGGGACTCGAGAGCCTGCTGGACGCCGCCGCGTTGCTAGCGGTGGAGCAGCCGCCGCTGCGCATCCTGGTGGCCGGTGACGGCCCCCTGCTGGGCCGGCTGCGGGCCCGGATCGACGCCGAGGACCTGCCGGTGCAGCTGCTGGGCCACCGCGAGGACGTCGGCGAGCTCCTCGCCGGTGCGGATCTCGTGGTCTCCGCGGCCCGGTGGGAGGGACAGCCGGTCTCCCTGCAGGAGGCCCTGCGTGCCGGCCGGGCGATCGTGGCCACCGATGCCGGTGGCACCCGCTGGGTCACCGGGGAGGCAGCCCGCCTGGTGCCGGTAGGCGACGCGCAGGCACTGGCCGCAGCGATCACCGACCACGTCGACGACGAGGTCCGAGCAGCCGCCGAGCAGGCCTCCCGACAGCGGGCGGCGCAGCTGCCCGGGAGGCGCGAGATGACCGCGCAGCTGCGTGAGGTGCTGCTGGGCCCGCCGCCCCCGATGGTAGGTTGAGGGCCCGTGGCAGATACCAGTGTCAGCGCATCGGCCCCGGGCACCGGTCCCATCCCCCGGCTCGGGCAGGCCTCGGCGGTCAAGCCCTTCCGCAGCCCCGGGGTCACCAAGCACATCTTCGTCACCGGGGGAGTGGTCTCCAGCCTCGGCAAGGGCCTGACCGCCTCCTCCCTGGGCATGCTGCTACGCAGCCGGGGCCTGCGGGTGACGATGCAGAAGCTGGACCCGTACCTGAACGTGGACCCGGGGACGATGAACCCGTTCCAGCACGGCGAGGTGTTCGTCACCGAGGACGGCGCCGAGACCGACCTGGACATCGGCCACTACGAACGCTTCCTCGACGAGAACCTCGGCGCCGACGCCAACATCACCACCGGCCAGGTCTACTCCAGCGTGATCGCCAAGGAGCGGCGCGGCGAATACCTCGGCGACACCGTGCAGGTCATCCCGCACATCACCGGCGCCATCAAGGAGCGGATGCGCTCCCGGGCCGGTGACGACACCGACGTGATCATCACCGAGATCGGCGGGACCGTCGGCGACATCGAGTCCCAGCCCTTCCTCGAGGCCGCCCGGCAGGTCCGCCAGGACGTGGGCCGGGATTCCGTGTTCTTCGTGCATGTGTCGCTGGTGCCGTTCATCGGACCCTCCCAGGAGCTGAAGACCAAGCCCACCCAGCACTCGGTGGCCGCGCTGCGCTCGATAGGCATCCAACCCGACGCGATCGTGCTGCGCACCGACCGGCAGCTGCCGGCCGCGGTGAAGTCGAAGATCTCCTCCATGTGCGATGTGGACCTCGACGCGGTGGTGACCTGCCCCGACGCACCGTCGATCTACGACATCCCCCACGTGCTGCACTCCGAGGGGCTGGACGCCTACGCACTGCGGCGCCTGGACCTGCTCAGCCACGATGCCGACTGGACCCAGTGGAACTCCCTGCTGGAACGGGTCCACAGCCCTGCCTACGAGGTCACGGTGGCGCTGGTGGGCAAGCACGTCGACCTGCCTGACGCGTACCTGTCGGTCAGTGAGGCGCTGCGCGCCGGCGGCTTCCACCATCGCGCCCGTGTGGCGATCCGCTGGGTCGAGTCCGACCTGTGCGCCACCGCAGAGGGGGCCCGCCGCGAGCTGAAGGGGGTCGACGCGATCGTGGTCCCGGGGGGTTTCGGGATCGGCGGCGTCGACGGCAAGCTCGGCGCCCTGCGGCATGCCCGAGATCGCGGCGTTCCGACCCTGGGCCTGTGCCTGGGCATGCAGTCGATGGTCATCGAGTACGCGCGCAGCGTGCTGGGGCTTCCGGGCGCGCACTCCACCGAGTTCGATCCCGGGACCGCTCACCCCGTGGTCGCCACCATGGCCGAGCAGGAAGGCGTTGTCGCCGAGGGCGGGGACCGGGACGGCGCCATGCGTCTGGGCGCCCACGACCACGTCCTGGTGGAGGGATCATTGGCCGCCCGCGTCTACGGTGCCACGGCGATCTCCGAGCGCCACCGGCACCGCTACGAGGTCAGCAACGGCTACCGTGATCGGCTCGAGCAGGCGGGCCTGCGGATCTCGGGGGTCACCGGGCTGGGGCAGGGACGCTCCCTGGTCGAGTTCGTCGAACTCGACCCCGAGGTCCACCCGTACTACATCGGCACCCAGGCCCACCCCGAGCTGAAGTCACGCCCCACCCGCGCGCACCCGCTGTTCGCGGGGCTGATCGGGGCCGCGCTCGAGGTGCAGAAGTCCACCCGCCTGCTGGAGGTCACCCCGCGGCCGGCCGGCGTCGAGCAGCTGGGCGACGATGTCGCCGCCGAACAGGAGTGAGATCATGAGCATCGAGGACACAGACCCGGCGGAGGGCGCCGCTCAGGAGCCACCGCTGCGAGACGAACCCGGGCAACGACCGCTCGCCGGGCGACGCACCCTGCACGAGGGCATGGTGTTCGACCTGGTGCGCGACACCGTCGACTTCGCCGACGGCGTGCGCTTCGACCGCGAGTACATCTGGCACACGGGCGCCGTGGCGGTGCTCGCCATCGACGACGCCGACCGGGTGCTGCTGATCCGCCAGTACCGGCACCCCGTCGGCCACAGCCTGTGGGAGATCCCTGCCGGCCTGCTCGACCTGGGCGGCGAGCCCCCTCACGTCGCGGCCGCCCGTGAGCTCGCCGAGGAGACCGGGTATGTCCCGGGGGACATGCGCACCCTGGTGGACCTGCGCCCCAGCCCCGGGGGCAGCGATGAAGTGGTCCGGGTCTATCTGGCCACCGGCGTCCGGGAGAGCGAGGAGGAGTTCGAGCGGACCGACGAGGAGGCCGAACTGCTCTCCCGCTGGGTGCCGCTCGCCGAGGCGGTGACCGCGGTGCTCGAGGGCCGCATCACCAACGCCACCACCGTCTCGGCGCTGCTGGCCGTGCAGGTGCTGCGCGGCCGTGGGGCCGGTGACGGGGCGTCGGAGCTGCGGGCGGCCGACGCGCCGTTCATGGAGCGCCCGGGACGGCCGTGAACTGGTTCGACCGTTGCGTTATCGGGGTTCTCAGCCCCCAGCACCCCGATAACGCAACGATCGAGACCGGCGGGCCACTTAGAACCCCGATCACAGCAGCCGACGACTCGGGATCGCCTGACAGAAACCGCACCACATCACGGGTAATGACCATCCTCGCAGGCCACGGCTCCAGCAGGCGAGTCAGTGTGCAGCGCCCCAGCTCTGCCATGGACGGGTTGGAGCCCGCGTAGTACCAGACCAGGCCGATGGCCTGTGCGAACGCCCACGCTCGGCCTCGCTCCCACTCCAGCCCGGAGCACCCCGGCGTCTCGCGCACGATGGTGCGCCGGGGACCGTCCAGCAGATGCCAGGCCGACACCAGGTCGAGCGCCGGATCGGCCGGGGTGAATCCTCCGCTGTCGATCACTCCCGTCAGCCTGGTGCCGTCAGTGAGCAGATCGGCAGGGATGGGGTCGCCGTGGCTCGTGACATCAGGCTGCGAGCCCTCGAGGGTCCTCCACCGGGCCCATCGCGGCGAGAGCTCGGGGACGGGAAGGAGGCCCCGGCTGCGCTCCGGGCACAGGCGGATCCAGTCGTCGTGGTCGCTCAGGCGACCGCCCCGTCCGTGCCCTGAGAACGCCCTGCCGCGGGTATCGGCCGACCGCAGGGCCTCGATGAGATCCGGCAGGTCCTGAGCGCACTCGGAAGACGCTGCGAGCCCGTGGTCGATCCGAAACGGGATCAGCTGAGCGCCGACACGCCGCTCAGCTGGCGCTATGGCCGTCGGCCGTTCGGGCTCGATCGGTCAGGGCCGAGCGCAGCGCGCTGATGCCCAGCACGACGATCTCCTCGCTGCGGGCGACATGCCCGGCATGCAGCTGCGCGTATCGGGGCGCGAACTGGGGGTCCACCGGCGCGGACAGCTCGTCCTCGTCGATCGAGGAGGTGGCCGCGCTGCCGATCACGAAATTCGACAGGGCGTAGGCGGCCCCGAGCGGATCCGCGGCGCCCTGCTCCTCGAGCAGCACGCACAGCCGTTCGGACAGCCGCAGATAGTTCGGTCCGCGCGGTGCCCGCCGGGTGATCACCTGTGCGGCCCACGGGGTGCCTCGCAGATGGTGGAAGTAGTGGATCAGCAGCTCCTCCAACCCGGAGCCGTCGGCCCCTGACGAGGTCGACAGGGCCCGCTGCAGCCCGGGATCATCCCCCAGGGCCGTATCCAGCGCGAGGTCGAGGATGTCCTCGACTGATCGCACCCGCGAGTACAGACTCGCCGCGGCCACCCCGATCTCGCTCGCCACCGCGCGCATCGTCAGCGCCGACATCCCTCCTTCGTCGAGCAGCCGGACGGCGGCCCGTGCCAGGGTGGGCACGTCCACGGCGCGGCTGCGATGCACCGGTCGACGATCGGTCCAGTAGCTCATGCCCGACAATCTATCCGAACAGTGTTCGCACAATGGTCCGAACGCTGTTAGGTTAGGCAGCATGCTCGATCAGGACCTGTTGCCGCTGACGAACCGCCGCGCTCGGATCCGTCCCCTGCGCCACGCGGACGCCGAGGTCTACGCCGCCGGGACCGAGGACCCGTTGGTGCGGCAGTTCGCGCATCTGCCCGAGGATCGGTACACCTCCGCCTCCGTGCGAGCGGTGATCGACCAGGTCGCGGCGCCCGCCCTGGACCGGGGTGATCTCGCGGTGCTCGCGATCGCCGATCCGCGGACCGACGCCTTCGCGGGATCCGCGGTGGTCTTCGATGTCGATGAGACGAGAGGATCAGCGGAGGTCGGGTTCTGGGTCCATCCCGCTCATCGGGGCCAGGGGCTGTCGGCTGCAGCGCTCGAGCTCAGCGCCGAGTTCGCAGCGCGCAGCGGGCTCACCACGCTCACGGCGCGCACCGTTCCCGCGAACACCGCCTCGCGGATCGTGCTCGGCCGCGCGGGCTTCACCGAGGGGGAGGCGTGCGCCACCACCGCCCCCTCCGGGCAGCAGGTCCAGACCGTCCCGTGGTCGCGACGACTGGAGCAGACATCGCATCTGCCGCTGGTCACCGACCGTCTGGTGCTGCGGCTCCATGGGGTCGACGATGCCTCTGCGCTGCATCGCATCTACTCCCGGCCCGACGTGGCCCGATTCCTGCTGGACGAGCCCTGGACCCTCGCCGGCGCCGAGGAGCAGGTGGCGTCACGCCGGCGCCGCACCGGACTCGAGGGGCAGAGTGGGGCATTGTCCGCGGTCATCGAGCACGAGGATCGTCTGATCGGCGACGTGGCCCTGTGGTGGACCGGCCGGGACCACCGACTGGCGGAGATCGGCTGGGTCGTCGACCCCGGCCAAGGGGGTCGGGGGCTGGCCACCGAGGCCGTGCGAGCCATGCTCGACCTGGCCTTCGAGCGCTACGGGGCGCACCGAGTGGCAGCGCAGATGGATGCACGCAACACCGCCTCGGCCCGTCTGGCCGAGCGGGTAGGGATGCACCGTGAGGCGCAACTGCGCCAGGACTGGTGGTCCAAGGGCGAATGGACCGACACCGTGATCTTCGCGATGCTCGCGAGCGACCGCTGAGCGGCGCCTACCGGGGTGGTGACTCTCAGGTGCGGGCGCTGTCCTCGGCCGGGAGCTGGGCCATCGCCGCGACCAGCGCCGGCGCGGTCACCTCCGCCTGCCAGGGCCGGGCGCCGAGGGCCTCGAGCTCCTCGCGCACGGTCTCGGCCGCTCCGGCCTCCTCGTGCTCCCAGATCCATCGGCGCAGCAGCGACGGCTGCAGCAGGTTCTCGGTGGGGACGTCGAGCTGCTCGGACAGCTCGGTGACCGCCGCGCGGAGGGCCTGGTAACGGGTCCAGGCCTGAGGGTATTTCTTGGACCACAGCTTATGGGGCGGCGGGTAGGAGGGCGCCGGGCGCTGGGGCAGGTGGGACGCGGGCAGGTCCACACCGGAGCGGGCCGCCTTCCACCACATGTCCTTCTTGCGCAGCGACGCGGGCAGGGCCCGGTCGAAGGCCTCGCGTCCCCGGACGGCCTCCTTGGCGGCGGCCACGATCTCCCGGTCCCGGATCACCCGGTGCGGGGACAGGTCCTCACGGGCGGCGATCTCATCGCGCTTGGCCCACATGGCCCGGGCCGCGGCCTGCTGGCGCGGTGACCGCAGCGACCCCACACCGTGCAGGCCCCGCCAATCCGCCGAACGGGACGGCGAGGGCGGCCGGGTCCGCTCGTGCTCGAACTCCTGGCGGGCCCACTCGGACTTGCCGGCCTCCTGCAGCCGGGCGGCGAGCACGTCGCGCACCTCGATCAGGACCTCGACATCGAGAGCGGCATACACCAGCCAGCTCTGGGGCAGCGGGCGCTTGGACCAGTCCGCTGCGGAGTGCTCCTTGGCCAGGGCCAGGCCCAGGGTGTCGGCCACGACCGCGGACAGGCCCACTCGTTCCATTCCCAGCAGACGGGCGGCGAGCTCGGTGTCGAACAGGCGGTCGGGCACCAGGCCCAGCTCGGCCAGGCTCGGCAGGTCCTGGCTCGCGGCATGCAGGACCCATTCGCGCCCGGACAGGGTCTTCTGCAGCGAGGCCGGCATGGCGAAGGCGAGCGGATCGACCAGTGCGGTCCCCGCCGTCCCGGTGCGCAGCTGCAGCAGGTACGAGCGGGAGGTGTAGCGATAGCTCGAGGCGCGCTCGGCGTCGACCGCGACCGGCTCTTCGGGGGCTGAGGCGGCTGCCTCGCACCAGGCCCGCAGGGTCTGGATCCGGTCGATCACCGGCACCAGCCCATCGCGGGGCGCGGTCAGCTTCTCCAGGGAGGCTTCGGCCTCGCCGGGGGATGGTTCGGTCACCGTGTGTCCTCGGAATCCTGTGGTCGGGGGGCTCGCGCCCGGTGCGCAGGAGCGATCGGCGCGACCCGTGGGGGAGCGGGCGGCAGGCCCCCGGCGGCGGCCAGCATCGCCGTCCATGCCGCGAAGTGGGGGGCGAGCTCATCCTCCTCGGGAGTCCACGACACCCGCATCTCGACGTCCACCGTGGAGGGGCGCGAGGCCAGCGCGCCGTAGGACTGGGAGACCACCCGGGTGGCCGTGCATCCCAGTTCCCTCGAGTCGGCGCCATGCAGCTCGAGGGATTCCGTCACCCATGACCAGGCGACGTCGCCGAGCATCGCCTCGACGGAGAACTCCGGCTCCAGCTGCGCCTGGACCAGCGCGACCATCCGGAAGGTGCCGTCCCAGGCCTCCTGACCGGCGGGATCGTGCAGGATCACGAGGCGACCGGAGGCCAGCTCCTCGTCCTGGTTCTCGATCTCGCCCGTCGCCGCCCAGGCCGAGGGGGCCATCCGGGAGGGCGCGGGGATCTCGCGCCATGTGAAGTCAGGGCGCAGCGCGGCGCGTGACATGGCATCGATCGCGACACGGAAGGTGTCGTCGCCGGTGCGGAAACGATGGACGGACACGCGGGGAGCGTATCGGCGCGGCCCCTGCCCGCCGGGCAGGCGCGCCGGGACCGGACCCGTCCGGCCCGGGCCCGGGTCAGTCGTCCTGGGAGGGTGCGGGGTGGTCGTCGCTGTGGACGAGGCTGATGGAGTTGATGCAGTAGCGCTGGTCGGTGGGGGTGGCGAAGCCCTCGCCCTCGAAGACGTGGCCCAGGTGCGAGCCGCAGCTGGCGCAGCGCACCTCGATGCGACGCATTCCCAGCGAGGTGTCCTCGAGCAGCTCGACCGACTCGGAGTCCGTCGGCGCCCAGAAGGAGGGCCATCCGCAGTGCGCGTCGAACTGGGTGGAGGCGGTGAACAGCTCCGCACCGCAGGCGCGGCAGGCATAGGTGCCGGCAGGCCGCACCTCCTCGTACTCCCCGGTGCCGGGGCGCTCGGTGCCTCCCTGGCGCAGCACCTGGTACTCGGCGGGGGACAGTCGCTCGCGCCACTCCTCCTCGCTGATCGCGACGGGGTAGGGACGGGTGCCGATGGGTTCGGTGGACATGAGGACCCTCCGATCTGTGCGGGCGGTCCGCGGCTGCGATCCGGCGCGGACCGCGTCCGGCGGGTGCAGCGCGCGTTGCCGCGCGATGAATGCTCAGGCCGATCCTACCGGCGCGTCTAGACTGCGGACCATGAAGCGTGACGCAGCTCGGCCCCGTCCTCTGACCGGCGTGCGGAACCGGCTGGACCGGGTCCGGCCTCGCACCGACCAGGGCAGATGGGCAGAGGCCGTCGGCATCGGTGCGGTCGGTGCGGCCGCGATGTTCACTGTCAGCGCAGGCGCGCTGACCATCGGCGCCCGGGTGATGGCCCGCCTGCCGCTGGTGCCGCAGCTGGGGGTGCGCCAGCGCCCCGGCCTCCCGGTGCGTGCTGTCTATCCCGACCGTGTCCATCTCGACACCACGCCCGAGTCCGAGCGGGGCGGCTACCTGGCGCTGCGGCAGTCCGGCGGCGCGGTCCACGTGAGGCTGGGACCGGTCGACGGGCGCCCCACCCCGACCACCGTCTCCCGTCCGCTGTTGGCCTCGGACACCGCCGAGCGGCTGAGCGTGGACAGGGCCGCCTCCAACGGCTTCTTTTGGGCGGGCACGCCCCGCACCGCCCACGGCTTGGAGACCGAGGAGGTCGAGGTCGACTCCCCGGTCGGACACATGCCCGCCTGGTTGGTGCGGCCCGATCCCGCCGAGGGGGCGGAGCCTAGCTCGGCCGACACATGGGCGATCCTCATCCACGGGCACGGCGCCATGCGCGGTGAGGCGCTGCGGGTGATCCCGTTGCTGCACCGTCTGGGACTGACCAGCCTGACCATCACCTACCGCAATGACACCGGTGCTCCCGCCTCGGCCGATCGCATGCATCATCTGGGCCTGGCCGAATGGGAGGACACCGAGGCGGCCATCGAGTACGCCGTGGCCCGCGGGGCCCGCCGGATCGTGCTGATGGGCTGGTCGATGGGCGGCGGCATCGCGCTGCGCACCTCCGTGCGCTCGGCCCACCGCGACCGGATCCGCAGTCTGATCCTGGACTCGCCGGCGGTCGACTGGCAGGACATCCTGATCTACCACGCCACCGCGCTGCGGGCACCGCGTCCCATGCGCCGGCTGGCCCTGTGGATGATGACCTCCCGGCTCGGCGCGAGGATGGTGCGCCTGCACGAACCGCTGGCGCTGCACGAGATGAGACCCGAGTACCACGCCGCCCACCTGGACCACCCGACCCTGCTGTTCCACGCGCTGGACGATGCCACGGTCCCACCCGCCCCGAGCCGCCGGCTGGCCGCTCTGCGCCCCGACCTGGTGGAGTTCGTGCCCGTCGAGGGGGCCTCGCACACCCGCGAATGGAACCGGGACCCGGCACGCTGGGAGCGTGCCGTCGCCGAGCACCTGATCCGGGTGCTCGAGCTCCCGGTCGACCCCCGCTCCCTGCAGCTGCCGGTGCGCGACCCCGCCGCCCCCGCGCTGGAAGGATCGGTGGGACTGCGGCTCTGAGCGCTCCTCAGCCGGCCCGCAGGTACCTGCTGATGGTGGCGTGCTCTCCGGTGATCAGCGAGGACAGCTGCCAGGTGAGGTCATGGGCGGCCCCGTTGATCACTCGCGGGGAGGGCCCGCCGACACTGCGGTGGGTGACCGAGAAGCACAGTTCGTCCAGCAGGCCCTCGGCGGCCAGCCGAGCCAGCGAGGCAGGCCCTCCCTCCGCCTGGATGCCGCGGTAGCCGCGCTCGGCCAGAGCGGAGACCGCTTCCGCCGCGGTGGAGGCCGCGATCACCTGCGCGGCGGGGATCCCGGCCCGCCTGCCGGCCGCGCCCGCCACCTGGGCGGGAGCGATCAGGAAGGTCGGCCAGTCCGCCTCGAGCGTGCTCGGCAGCTCCCCGCTGCTGGACCAGACCGCGAGCGCGGGTCGTCGCCCGCCGCCGGGCCGACGTGAGGGGCTCAGCAGATCGGCCCGGCCCTGCGGGCGCCGGTAGTCCTCGGACCGCACCGTCGACGCCCCGACCAGCACCACGTCCGCGAGCGCCCGCAGCACGCCGAAGACGAGGGAGTCGTCGGGATTGCGCAGGGAGCCGCTGGTGCCGTCGGCCCCGGTGACCGCCCCGTCGACAGTGGTGTTCATCATCGCCCGCACCCAGGTCGCCTCCCGCGGGAAGGCATACAGCTCGGCGAGCGCCATCGCCCCGTCCGTGTCCTGGGTGATCGCCTCGGGCGCCGGCAGCGGGGCGCCGTCGCGCAGCAGCAGGTGCACAGCAGTCTCCTCGGGATCGACTCCCGCCGATCATCGCGCATGTGATCCGTGACCGCAACCCCGGATGCATGGGCACGACCCCTAGACTGGCCCGCGTGACCACTGCGCTCGCCGACCGACGGCCCGAACCGACCCTGGAGCGTCTGCTGGCCGATCTGGTGCCGCCGCCGCGGTTCGCGCAGGCGCGGCTGGACAACTACGTCCCCGATCCGGCACATCCCTCCCAGGCCCAGGCGAAGGAAGCGATCACCGAGTTCGCGGAGCGCCTCGGCCGTCCCCGGGGCGGGTTGCGCGCCCTGCTGCGACGCAGACCCGACCCGGCCCGCGGGATCTACCTCGACGGAGGCTTCGGGGTGGGCAAGACCCACCTGCTGACCTCCCTGTTCCACGCGGCCGACGGCCACCGCGTCTACGGCACCTTTGTCGAGTACACCCACCTGGTCGGCGCTCTGGGCTTCCAGAGAGCGGTGGACCTGCTGGGCGGATCGGTGCTGGTGTGCATCGACGAGTTCGAGCTCGACGACCCCGGCGACACACTGCTGATGACCCGTCTGATCCGCGAGCTGTCCGACCGCGGTGTCGCCGTGGCGGCGACCTCCAACACCCTGCCCGAGGCGCTGGGGGAGGGCCGCTTCGCCGCCCAGGACTTCCTGCGCGAGATCCAGTCGATGGCCGAGCGCTTCGAGGTGCTGCGGGTCGACGGGGAGGACTACCGGCGCCGCGACAGCGTGGCAACCATCACCGCCCTGCCGGAGACCACGGTGCGCGAGCGGGCCAAGAGCTCCGACGCCGCCTCCCTGGACGACTTCGAGAGCCTGCTGGGGCACCTGACAAGGGTCCACCCCTCCCGGTACGGCGCGATGATCGACGGTGTCACTGCCGCGCACGTGACCGGGATGCGCACCATCGGCCACCACCACGATGCGCTGCGGTTCGTGGTCCTCATCGACCGGCTCTACGACCGCCAGGTGCCGATGCTGGTCTCGGCCGCGGACTGCGACCTCGACGCGGACTCCGACCCGGCCGCGATGACGATCCAGCAGCTGTACACACCGGAGCTGCTGGGCAGCGGCTACCGCAAGAAGTACTTCCGCTCCCTGTCCCGGCTGGCGTCCCTGGCCCATGACGGCGCCCGCTCGGTCAGCGCGGAGCGGGCCGTCCAGCATCCCTCGTGAGGAGAGCCATGCCCCCAGCTCGCACCCTGCAGGTCGACCTCGCCGGGGCCACCGCCGTGGTCACCGGTTCCACCCGCGGCATCGGCCGGGCCATCTCCCGGCGCCTGCTCGACGCCGGCGCCCAGGTGATCGGTCTGCAGCGCGGCACCGGATCCCTCGGCGCGGGCCACACCACCCTGAGCGTGGACCTCGCCGACGCGGACGCCCGCCAGGCCGCAGTGGACCGGGTCCTGGCCGACCACCGCGTCGACATCCTGGTCAACAACGCCGGGATCAACCTGCGCCACCGCTTCGAGGACTTCCCTCTGGCGGAGTTCTCGCAGGTGATGGCCGTGAATCTGGATGCCGTGGTGCACTTGACGCAGGCCCTGGGCACCCCGATGCTCGAACGGGGAGAGGGCCGCATCATCACCATCGCCTCGATGCTGTCCTACTTCGGCGGGCTCAACGCCTCGGCCTACGCGGCCTCCAAGGGCGCCGTCACCCAGCTGACCAAGTCGGTGGCCAATGAGTGGGCCGGGCACGGGGTCGCCGTCAACGCGGTCGCCCCCGGGTACATCGCCACCGAGCTGAACACCTCCCTGCGCGAGGACGAGGCCCGCAACAGCGAGATCCTGGGCCGGATCCCGGCCGGTCGCTGGGGCGCGGCCGAGGACATCGCCGGCACCGTGCTGTTCTTGACCAGCGAGGGCGCCGACTACCTGCACGGGGCCGTGCTCCCCGTCGACGGAGGCTACCTGGGGCGGTAGATCAGCGCCCCGGGGCCGATCAGCTGCGCGGGCAGCTCCGCCCGCTGGACCTGGGGGTCCAGCAGCCGGTGGCTGGAGGCCAGCAGCGTCGCCCCCTCGGCGTCCGGGACCGCCACCGGGCCCTGCCCGCGATGGGACAGCACCGCGATGCGGCCGCGGCGCATCGCGACCGTGTCGGGGCCCAGCATCTCCACGGCCGTCGCGGACAGCTCCGGGCTCGACAGCTCGGCGTGCTCCCGGCGCAGCGAGATCAGCTGCCGGTACCACTCCAGCATGCGGGCGTGATCGCTGGTGGCGAGCTCGTCCCAGCGCAGGAACGCGGACTCGAAGGTGGAGCGGACCTGCGGGTCGGGAACCTGCTCGTCCCAGCCCATCCTCGCGAACTCCTCGGCGCGGCCGGCGCTGACCAGAGGCCCCAGCTGCTCGTCGTGGTCGGTGAAGTAGGTGAAGGGCGTCGAGGCTGCCCATTCCTCGCCCTGGAAGAGCATCGGAGTGCCCGGCCCCAGCAGGATCAGGGCGATCGCCGCTGCGTGCCGGCCCGGTGAGATCCGGTGGTGGATGCGGTCGCCGGTGGCCCGGTTGCCGACCTGGTCGTGGTTCTGCAGGAAGGTCACGAAGCTGTGCCCGTCGTAGTGCTCGGAGCCGGGATCCACGGGTGCCCCCCACAGCTGCCCGCGGAAGGAGGACCAGGAGCCGGCATGCAGGAAGATCCGCGTCAGGACCGTGCCGAGCACCTCCGCGGTGCCGAAGTCGGCGTAGTAGCCCTGGCGCTCGCCCGTGACCCAGGCATGGACCCCGTGGTGGACGTCGTCGGCCCACTGCATGTCCATGCCCAGCCCGCCGGCGGAGGTGCCGGTGACGGTGGCGGGGTCGTTGCGGTCCGATTCGGCCATCAGGGCCAGGGGCCGGCCCGTCTGCCGGGACCAGTGCGCGGTCGCCTCGGCGAGCTCGGCCAGGAAGTGGGTGCCGGAGTCGTCACGCAGCTCGTGCACGGCGTCCAGGCGCAGCCCGTCGAGCCCCAGCTCCACCAGCCACAGCCGTGCCGCGCCCAGCAGGAAGTCGCGCACCTCCCGGGAGCCGTCCTGGTCGAGATTGATGGCCTCGCCCCAGGGCGTGTGGTGCTGGTCGGTGAAGTAGGGGCCCAGCATCCCCAGGTAGTTGCCGGAGGGGCCCAGATGGTTGTGGACCACGTCCAGGATCACCGCGAGCCCCCGCCCGTGGGCGGCCGCGATGAAGCGGGCGAAGGCCTCCGGCCCCCCGTAGGCGGCATGGGTGGCGTACAGTCCCACCCCGTCGTAGCCCCAGCCGCGGTCCCCGGGGAAGGTCGCCACCGGCATCACCTCGACCGCCTCGACCCCGAGGTCGACGAGATGGTCCAGCCGGTCGATCGCCGTGTCGAAGGTGCCTCCGCGGCCCTCGGGCCCCGCGGTGAAGGTCCCCACGTGCAGCTCGTAGATCACCGCTCCCCGCAGCTCACGGCCGGACCACCCGCCCTCTGAGCGCAGAGGGCGCGGGTCGACCACCTCGCTGTCGGCGTGGACGCCGTCCGGCTGCGAGAGGGAGCGCGGATCGGGGATCCACAGCTGTGTGTCATCGAGCCGGAAGGCGTAGCGCTCGCCGGGCCGGGCCGGGACGCCCGGCAGCTCGAACCAGCCGCCCGCACCGGGCTGCATCGCATGTTCGGCGCCATCGATGCGGATCGTGACGGCATCGGCCTTCGGTGCCCACAGCCGGTAGCGGTCGTAGCGCCGCGGGGCCACGGGCTCGGGGGACCGGGGCGACTCGCTCATCGGGGCTCCTCGTCCGCGGCCGCCGCGGCGGACGGCCCTGCGTGATCGGTGTCCTCCGGCGGGCATCGCACCAGCAGCGCCACCGGCCAGTGGTCCAGCAGCTCACCCAGCTCCACCAGGCCGCCCTCGAGCTCACGGCCGGTCAGGGTCTCGCACCAGCGGCCCTCCGGCAGCGCCAGCCAGGCATCGCCCCAGCCGCCCCGATGGGCCAGGGTCTGGGCCAGGCGGGTGGCAACCGTCACCACCTCCAGCTCCTCCCGGCCGACGCCGCGTCCGAAGGCCACCGCGTGCCCGGTGGTGGTGGGCAGTGGGCGGTAGCTGGCCCCGCGCCCCTGGAACAGCTCGGGACGCTTCCGGCGCAGCACCAGGGCACGGTGGGTCAGCCACAGCTTCTCGTCGCCGATCCCGTCGGGGCCCGCGCCCTCGATCATGCGGTCCAGCCGCTCGGCATGGGCCCGGTGATCGACCTCGCGACGGTTGTCGGGGTCCACCAGGGAGAAGTCGACGGACTCGTTGCCCTGGTACACGTCCGGCACGCCCGGCATGGTCAGCTGGATCAGCTTCTGCCCCAGAATCGCGGAGCGCTGCGAGACCAGGGTGCGCCGGGTCCACTCCTCCAGGATCCGGGAGACCTCCGAGCTCGCCAGGGCCGCGCGGCCCAGGTCCTGCACCTGCTGCTCGTACTCGTGGTCCTGCTCGGTCCAGGTGGTGTGGAGCTTCGCCTCGCGCATCGCCTTGCTCAGGTACCCCTCGAGGCGCTCGGCGGTGATCGGCGCGGCTCCTGAGCCGGGCAGCTCCCAGCAGGCCGCCAGGGTCTGCCACAGCAGCAGCTCGATCGCCCCGTCCACCTGGTCGCCGCGTGAGGCGGCGGTGGCATGGTCCAGCGCCTGGACCGTCAGCGCCCACTCCAGCGGTTGCTCCGTCAACGCCGCCAGACGTGCCCGCACGTCCTCGCTGCGTTTCGTGTCATGGGTGGACAGCGTGGTCATCGTGTCCGGGCGGGTGCGGATCATGGTGGCGGCGTGGTCGTGCAGCACATCGGGCTCGACGCCGATCCGATCCGGGTCCGATCCCACCTCGTTGACCGCGAGGAAGCGGGTGTAACGGTAGAAGGCCGTGTCCTCGAGAGCCTTGGCGTGCACCGGCCCGCAGGTCTGCGCGAAGCGCACCATCACCTCGGCGCGCTCGGCGCTGGCTGTGCGGCCGGCCGAACCGATCTCGTCGCCGCACACCAGGGCCACCACCGTCTCCAGGGTGGCCGACAGGTCCTCGTCCTCGCCGAGCACGGTGCGGGCCCGTGCCGCGGCCTGCTCGATCACCGCCCGCTCGGAGCCGGGGGCGGGCTCCCCGGGCACGAGGTAGGCGCGGTAGCGGTCCATGGCGCCCAGCAGCGCCACGATCACCTTCTGGATGTTGCGCCGCGTGGTGTCGCGCAACCGGATGTCCGCCTGGCAGATGCCGTGGATGAGCACCGTCAACCGCTCGACCTCCGCCCACAGGCTGGTGGAGATGATCTGCTCCGTGGATTCCGCGGCGACCTCCGCGAAGGGACGCAGGTCCCCGGTCCGGCGCTGCCACAGATGCGTCAGCCCCAGCGCGCCGCGGGGGTCGTGGAACAGACCGCCCACCCGCCACAGGGCGTCGTAGCCGGTGGTGCCGGCGCAGGGGAAGTCCCCGGGCAGATGCTCCTCGCCCTCCAGGATCTTCTCCACCACGGTCCAGGCGCCCCCGGTGGCCTCGTCGAGGTCGCGCAGATAGCCGCGCGGGTCGCTCAGCCCGTCGGGGTGGTCGATCCGATAGCCGTCGATCACCCCCTCGCCCTGCAGGCGCAGCAGCGTGGCATGGGTCGCCTCGAACACGTGCGGCAGCTCGACCCGCACCGCCGCGAGCGTGTCCACGTCGAAGAAGCGGCGATAGTTCAGCTCTTCGTCGGAGACCTTCCAGTAGGCCAGACGGTAGAACTGCCGGTCCAGCAGGTCGGCCAGGCCCAGGTGCTCGGTGCCCGCAGCGATCGGGAGCACGTGGTCGTAGTAGCGCACCACCGGCTCCGTGGTCACCGACCCGTCCGGCTGCGGGATCTCCGCGGTGCCGGTCGAGATCTCCTCATCGGCCAGGACCGCTCCGATGGGGCGGCCCAGCACCGGGACCAGCACGGAGCGCTCGCCGGAGGGATCCAGGTCGAACCAGTCAGCGAAGGGGGAGCCGGGGCCGTCGCGCAGCACCGACCACAGTGCCCGGTTGTGCCATACCGGGGTGGGGATGGCCATGTGGTTGGGGACCACGTCGACGATCAGTCCCATGCCGTGATCGTGGAGGGCCCGGGACAGCCGGCGCAGCGCCTCCTCCCCGCCGATCTCGGCCGCGATGCGGCTGTGGTCGACCACGTCATAGCCGTGGGTGGAGCCCGGGGCGGCCTGCAACACGGGGGAGCAGAACAGGTGGCCGACCCCCAGCCGGGCCAGGTATGGCACCAGAGCGGCGGCGTCATCGGCCGTGAACCCCTGGTGCAGCTGCACACGGTAGGTCGAAGTGGGCACGGCACCGATGGCGGGCGAGTGGCCCGCAGCGGGGCGCAGGGGGCTGGTCATGGGGTCCCTCCCGTGGCTCATGGGGTCCCTTCCGTGGCGTGTCCGTGGCGTGGCGGGGTCAGGCTCGAGCCGGCTGCTCCGCCTCCTCGTCGACGGCCTCACCCGGGCCCGGACCGGCCGGGCGCATCAGCACCAGCAGGGAATGCGCGGGACGCGAGATGGTCTCCTGGGCGGAGACCTCGGCGCCGACGTCGATGGTCTTCCCGGTCCCCAGCACAACGGTCCACACCCTGCCGTGCTCGGTGTCCGGCAGGGTGAAGTCCACCGGATTGCCGGAGGCGTTGAACATGATCAGAGCGGAGTCGTCGATGATGCGCTCGCCGCGGCTGGTGGACTCGGGGATCGCCGAGCCGTTGAGGAACACCACCAGGCACTTGTTCTCCGGCTCGTCCCAGTCCTCATCGCCCATCGGCTTCCCGTCGGTCCCGATCCACTCCACGTCGGGGAGGGAGGAGTCCGCGTTCTCGCGCACCACGCCCTGCAGGAAGCGGCGACGGCGGAAGATGGGATGCTCGTGGCGCAGGGCGATCATCTCGCGCGTGAACCGCAGCATCTCCTGCTGACGGGCATCGAGATCCCAGTCCACCCAGGTCAGCTCGTTGTCCTGGCAGTAGGTGTTGTTGTTGCCGTCCTGGGTGCGGCCCATCTCGTCGCCGTGCAGCACCATCGGCACTCCCTGACTGAGCAGCAGCGTGGCCATCAGGTTCTTGGCACGGCGCAGCCGCAGGTCCAGGATCTCGGGATCGTCGGTGGATCCCTCGACCCCGGAGTTCCAGGAGCGGTTGTGGCTCTCGCCGTCCTCGCCGCCCTCCCCGTTGGCCTCGTTGTGGCGTTCGTCGTAGGAGACCAGGTCGCGCATCGTGAACCCGTCGTGGGCGGTGACGAAGTTGATCGAGGCGATCGGGGTGCGCCCGGTGTGCTGGTACAGGTCCGAGCTGCCGGCCAGGCGTGAGGTGAACTGGCCGATCACGCTCGGCTCGGAGCGGTGGAAGTCGCGCACCGTGTCGCGGTAGCTCCCGTTCCACTCCGACCACAGCGGCGGGAAGCCCCCCACCTGGTAGCCACCCTCGCCCAGGTCCCAGGGCTCGGCGATCAACTTCACCTGGGAGATGATCGGGTCCTGCTGGATGATGTCGAAGAAGGCCGAGAGCCGGTCCACCTCGTGCAGCTCCCGGGCCAGGGTCGAGGCCAGGTCGAAACGGAATCCGTCCACGTGCATGTCGGTCACCCAGTAGCGCAGCGAGTCCATGATCAGCTGCAGCACGTGCGGGGTGCGCATGAGCAGGGAGTTCCCGGTGCCCGTGGTGTCGTAGTAGTAGGCCTTGTCCTCCTCCACCAGGCGGTAGTAGGCGGCGTTGTCGATGCCGCGGAAGCACAGGGTCGGCCCCAGGTGGTTGCCCTCGGCGGTGTGGTTGTAGACCACGTCGAGGATCACCTCGATATCGGCCTCGTGGAGGTTCTTGACCATCTGCTTGAACTCCTGGACCTGCTGACCGGTGTCGCCGGTGTAGGAGTACTCGTTGTGAGGCGCGAAGAAGCCGATGGTGTTGTAGCCCCAGTAGTTGGACAGGCCCTTCTCGACCAGGTGGCCGTCCTGGACGAACTGGTGGACCGGCATCAGCTCCACGGCGGTCACGCCCAGGGACTGCAGATGCTCGATGATCGCCGGGTGCCCCATCGCGACGTAGGTGCCGCGGATCGACTCGTCGATGTCGGGGTGCAGCATGGTCAGACCCTTGATGTGGGCCTCGTAGATGACGGTGTCGTGGTACTCGTGGGCCGGAGGATGGTCGTTGCCCCAGTCGAAGAACGGCGAGACCACGACCGAGTGCATGGTGTGTGCGGCCGAGTCCTCGCTGTTGCGCTCCTGGGGGGCCTCGAACTCGTAGGCGTACAGGGAGGGATGGTTGCTGGCCATCCCGGCGATCGCCTTCGCGTAGGGATCCAGCAGCAGCTTCGAGGGGTCGCAGCGGTGGCCGACAGATGGGTCGTAGGGACCGTGCACGCGATAGCCGTAGCGCTGCCCGGGCTGCACCGAGGGCAGGTACACGTGCCACACGTAGGCGTCGACCTCGGTGATCTCCACGCGCCGCTCGGAGCCGTCGTCGTCGAGCAGGCACAGCTCGACCCGATCGGCGATCTCGGAGAAGAGGGCGAAGTTGGTGCCGCTCCCGTCGAAGGTGGCACCCAGGGGGTAGGACTGTCCGGTCCAGATCTGCATGACCACAGAGTAGACGGCCCCGGCGCGGAGCGCTCCGACGGACGGTCACGAGAGATCTCGGTCGGCGCGTCAAGGGAGGGGTGGGCGATACTGGGTTCGAACCAGTGACCTCTTCCGTGTCAGGGAAGCGCGCTACCGCTGCGCCAATCGCCCTCGCCACGCAGCCCAGGGGTGCGCGGTGGAGGTGGGTACGGGATTCGAACCCGTGTACACGGCTTTGCAGGCCGTTGCCTAACCACTCGGCCAACCCACCGGGGGATGCTCTCGCATCATACGGAACGGCGCTCCCGACGAGATGTCGGGAGCGCCGTTCCCCCGGAGCGGACGACCGGATTCGAACCGGCGACCCTCACCTTGGCAAGGTGATGCTCTACCAGCTGAGCTACGTCCGCATGACGGGGATCCGAGGATCCCGTCGTGGGCGATACTGGGTTCGAACCAGTGACCTCTTCCGTGTGAAGGAAGCGCGCTACCACTGCGCCAATCGCCCGAAGATGCTGGCCACCGTCTCCGGCGGACTCGCAGAAGCTTACATGAGCCTGGCCCAGGTTGCCGCATCGAGAACGTGTGAGGTGCATCCCGCTGGCGCGCCCCGTGAGCGGTGCGGCGTGATCACGGGCCTCCCGGACGTGCCTTCGAGGGCGCGAGGCATGACCGGGGCGCGATCGGGGCGTGATCGTCGGCGGCGGCGCCGTGGCCGGGCGGCCGCGCCTGCGGCCGCAGCGACCGGCGGTGACGTCCGACACGACCAGCGGCGACGGTTTGCGCTGCCGATGGCGGGGGAACTAGGGTGGCTCTTCGTCGGCCTCGCTGACACAGTGCGGACGTAGCTCAGCTGGTAGAGCATCACCTTGCCAAGGTGAGGGTCGCCGGTTCGAATCCGGTCGTCCGCTCCATCCTGATCTGGCGCCTTCGGGTGCACGGGCGATTGGCGCAGCGGTAGCGCGCTTCCCTGACACGGAAGAGGTCACTGGTTCGAACCCAGTATCGCCCACCACCAGTGCAGAGCCCCGATCCCGTCTGGATCGGGGCTCTTCTGGTCCCCGCTGCACCCGGAGCCGAGCGCGTTCCGTGCCCGGCCCGGGCACGGATACCATCGACCCCGACGGAAACGCGCCGGCATCGTCGGCAGGCTCGACCCGACCAGAAGGAGCATCCCGTGGCCCAGATCGCCATCACCCTCGACGAGGCACAGCAGCGGATCGAGGAGGGCACCACGGGCACCGAGCTGTTCGAGGGCCGCAGCGAGATCATCGCCCTGCGCATCGACGGGGAGCTGCGTGATCTCAGCGAGCGGCTCGAGGACGGACAGCATGTCGAGGGCGTCGACATCGCCAGCGAGGACGGGCTGTCGATCCTGCGCCACAGTGCCGCCCACGTCCTGGCCCAGGCCGTGCAGAAGATCGATCCCGAGGCCAAGCTCGGCATCGGCCCGCCCATCACCGATGGCTTCTACTACGACTTCGACGTCGCCGAGCCCTTCACCCCCGAGGCGCTCAAGGCGCTCGAGAAGGAGATGGGCCGCATCGTCAAGGAGGGCCAGCGCTTCGTCCGCCGCGAGATCAGCGATGACCAGGCCCGCGCCGAGGAGGCCGGCGAGCCCTACAAGCTCGAGCTGATCGGCCTGAAGTCCAACGCCGACGATGCCGCCGAGGGCGCCAGCGTCGAGGTCGGCGAGGGTGGGCTGACCATGTACGACAACGTCAACCGTCGCGGCGAGGTGGTCTGGACCGACCTGTGCCGCGGCCCTCACCTGCCCACCACCCGGTTGATCGGAAAGGGCTTCGCCCTGACCCGCTCGGCCGCGGCCTACTGGCGCGGCAGCGAGAAGAACCCGATGCTCCAGCGCGTCTACGGCACCGCCTGGCCCAGCAAGGACGAGCTGCGCGCCTACACCGAGCGCATCGCCGAGGCCGAGCGGCGCGACCACCGCCGGCTCGGCAGCGAGCTGGACCTGTTCTCCTTCCCCGATGAGATCGGCTCGGGCCTGCCCGTCTTCCACCCCAAGGGCGCCATGATCAAGATGGAGATGGAGGAGTACTCACGTCGCCGTCACGTCGAGGCCGGATACTCCTTCGTCTCCACCCCGCACATCACCAAGAGGCAGCTGTTCGAGACCTCCAAGCACCTGGAGTGGTACAGCGAGGGCATGTACCCCCCGATGCACCTGGACGAGGAGCGGGATTCCGAGGGGCACATCACCCGGCAGGGCCAGGACTACTACCTCAAGCCCATGAACTGCCCGATGCACAACCTCGTCTACACCTCTCGCGGCCGCTCCTACCGCGAGCTGCCGCTGCGGCTGTTCGAGTTCGGGCAGGTCTACCGCTACGAGAAGTCGGGGGTGGTGCACGGGCTCACCCGCTCGCGCGGCTTCGCCCAGGACGACGCCCACATCTACTGCAGCCGTGAGCAGATGAAGGAGGAGATCGCCCGGACCCTGGACTTCGTGCTGGACCTGCTGAAGGACTACGGTCTGGACGACTTCTACCTCGAGCTGTCCACCCGCGACCCCCAGAAGTCGGTCGGTGACGAGGCCGCTTGGGAGGAGGCCACCCGCACGCTCGAGGAGGTCGCCACCGAGTCCGGTCTGGACCTGGTGCCCGACCCGGGTGGTGCCGCCTTCTACGGGCCCAAGATCTCCGTCCAGGCCAAGGACGCCATCGGCCGCACCTGGCAGCTGTCGACCATCCAGCTCGACTTCTTCGAGCCCGAGCTGTTCGAGCTCGAGTTCACCGCGTCCGACGGCTCTCGGCAGCGGCCGGTGATGATCCACCGGGCCCTGTTCGGCTCGATCGAGCGCTTCTTCGGCGTGCTGCTCGAGCACTACGCGGGCGCCTTCCCGGTCTGGCTGTCGCCGGTGCAGGTGGTCGGGGTGCCGGTGGCCGCCGAGTACGTGCCCTACCTCGAGGAGGTCGCGGCGAAGCTACGCGCCCACGGGGTGCGTGTGGAGGTCGATGCCTCCGATGACCGGATGCAGAAGAAGATCCGCACCCACACCAAGGAGAAGGTGCCCTACCTGCTCATCGCCGGCGGCGAGGACCAGGCCGCCGGCGCGGTCTCCTTCCGCATGCGCGACGGCAGCCAGGACAACGGCATCGACGTCGACACCGCCGTGGAGCGCATCGTCACCGCGATCCGCGAGAAGGTGCAGGTGTGAGCACGCAGCACGACCAGCAGCCGGAACCGCCCCGTCTCGAGGACGCCCGCGACCTGGCGGGCGTCGCCGATGACACCGAGCGGCTGTGGACCCCGCACCGGATGGCCTACGTCGGAGGTGAGAACAAGCCCGCCGACCCCGACGACGACCAGCAGTGCCCTTTCTGCACCGCTCCGCAGCGCGACGACGAGGACGCCCTGATCGTCCACCGCGGCGAGGTCGCCTACGTGATCCTGAACCTGTACCCGTACAACGCGGGCCACCTGCTGGTGTGCCCCTACCGGCACGTCGCCGACTACACCGACCTCGAGCGAGACGAGCTGCTCGAGGTCGCCGAGCTCACCCGCACCGCGATGCGGGTGATCCGGGAGGTCTCCCAGCCGGCCGGGTTCAACCTGGGCATGAACCAGGGACCGGTCGCGGGGGCCGGGATCGCGGCGCACCTGCATCAGCACGTGGTCCCGCGCTGGATGGGTGATGCCAACTTCCTGCCCATCATCGGACGCACCAAAGCGGTGCCGATCCTGCTGGCCGACACCCGCCGGCTCTACGCCGAGGCGTGGCGCTGAGCTACGATGACCGCGGCCGCCGGGCCACACGCTCGGGCACCGATGACCTCGCAGGTCGACAGGGGAGCGGGAGGAGAGCGCAGCGATGAGCACCACGCCGGCGCCGCCGCACCCGGCCGCGCCCCGCGCCGCCGGCCCCGATGCCGGCTACGGCTATGACGTCGACCGGGTGGACCCGCGGGCCCCGGGCCGGCTCGGCGACATGGGTCCGCTGCGCCTGCGCAGCCGCAGCAGAGTGGTGCAGTGGCTGTTCTGGATCGGGACCTTCCTCACCCTCGTGGTCGCAGCCCTGCTGGTGTGGTTCTTCGCGATCCGGCCGCTGGGCTTCGGCACTTCGCTGGTCGCCTTCACCTCGGCCCTGGTGCCGGTCACGATGGTGCTGGCCGCGATCTGGTGGCTGGACCGCTACACCCCACAGCCGCGTATCTCGCTGGTCTATGCCTTCGGGTGGGGCGCGATCGGATCGGTGGGCCTGACCTTCGTGATCGGGCGACCGTTCACCAGCTGGATCAGTCCCGGCGAGCCCCATGCGATCACCGACGCCTTCCTGGCGGCGGTCATCCAGGCCCCGGTGGTGGAGGAGGGCACCAAGGTGCTGGGGCTGTTGCTGCTGCTGTGCTGGGGTCGCAGGTTCATCGGGGGCCCGATCGACGGGGTCGTCTACGCCGCGCTGATCGGCGGGGGCTTCGCCTTCACCGAGAACATCCTGTACTTCGGCAACTCCTTCCATCAGGCCCAGGCCGCCGGGGAGATCGACGTGTTCTGGCAGACCTTCTTCCTGCGCGGCATCCTCTCGCCCTTCGCGCACGTCTCCTTCACCGCGCTGGCCGGGCTGGGGCTGGGCATCGCCGCCGAACGGCGTTCGCTGATGCTCTACTTCGGGCTCGGCGCCGGGGGCACCTCGCTGGGGATGATCCTGCACGCCCTGTGGAACGGCTCCACCTTCTTCCTGCCCGTCGACCCCGACGACGCCCTGGCCGGCTTCCTGCGCTACTACCTCACCGTGCAGGTGCCCATCTTCGTGCTGCTGGTGGCGATCGCCCTGTTCCTGCGCCTGCGGGAGAAACGCATCCTGCGCCGGCAGCTGTCCGCCTACGGCCGCGCCGGATGGTTCTCCCCGCAGGAGGTGGACCTGCTGGTCTCCATGCGCCGGCGCCGCCGCGCCGAGAGGTGGGCGGCCCGACACGGCGCCCTGGCCCGCATGGCGATGCGCGACCTGATCCAGACCGCCGTCGAGCTCGGCATGGACCGCCACAGCGTGCTGTTCGGGAAGCCGACCGCCAAGACCCGCCGCCGCGAGCGCGAGCTGCTCGAGCGCATCACCGCCGACCGCCGGCTGATCGGCTCCCTGACCGCCCCCGTGGTGCGCCAGGAGCACCCGCCGGCCGGTCCGGCCCGGGCCGCGGACGCTCCCGGCTGATCCGCCTCCGTCCCGGGCTGGAGCCGCTCCCCGTAGGATGGGACGGCACACCGCCGCGATCAGCGCGGACGAGTCGGGAGGAGAGAGATGGCCGGGCATTCCAAGTGGGCGACCACCAAGCACAAGAAGGCTGCCCTCGATGCCAAGCGAGGCAAACTGTTCGCCAAGCTGGTGAAGAACATCGAGGTCGCTGCGCGCATGGGCGGCCCCGACCCGGCCGGCAACCCCACCCTGTTCGACGCCATCCAGAAGGCGAAGCGGACCTCGGTCCCCAATGACAACATCGACCGCGCCGTCAAGCGCGGCGGCGGCCTCGACGGGGGAGGCGTCGACTACGAGACCCTCATGTACGAGGGCTACGCCCCCGGCGGCGTCGCCGTGCTCGTGGAGTGCCTGACCGACAACAAGAACCGCGCCGTCTCCGAGGTGCGGCTGGCCTTCAACCGCAACGGCGGCAACATGGCCGACTCCGGGTCGGTCTCCTACCTCTTCGAGCGCAAGGGGGTGGTGTCCGTCCCCACGGAGGGCAGCACCGAGGACTCGCTGCTCGAGGTGGTCCTCGAAGCCGGCGCCGAGGAGATCAACGACGAGGGCGAGGTCTTCGAGATCCTCAGCGAGGCCACCGACGTGGTCGAGGTCCGCACCGCGCTGCAGGAGGCCGGCATCGAGTACGACAGCGCCGAGGTGCAGTTCGTGCCGACCATGCGCACTCCGGTCGACCTCGACGGCGCCCAGAAGGCGCTGCGTCTGATCGACGCCCTCGAGGACAGCGACGACGTCCAGAACGTGTACTCCAACCTGGACATCCCCGAGGACGTCGCCGCCCAGCTCCAGGAGCAGGAGTGATCCCGTGACCTCCGCCGCCCCAGGGGCGGCCTCCTCGGCGAGGACGGGGGATGCGGGATGACCCTGCGCGTGATGGGGGTGGACCCCGGGCTGACCCGCTGCGGGGTCGGCGTGATCGACTCCGCCGGAGCCCGGCGCGCCACCCTGGTGGCCGCCGGGGTGGTGCGCTCCAGTGCCGACGAGCCCATCGATCAGCGGCTGCTGGCCATCGTCGGGGGGGTGCGCCAGGCGATCGAGGAGCACTCCCCGGACGTGGTCGCGGTCGAGCGGGTGTTCAGCCAGAACAACATCTCGACCGTGATGGGGACCGCCCAGGTCTCGGGGATCGCGATCCTGGAGGCCGCCGAGCGCGGCATCCCGATCGCTATGCACACGCCCTCCGAGGTGAAGGCCGCGGTGACCGGTAACGGCCGCGCCGACAAGAAGCAGATCCAGGCCATGCTGGTCAAGCTGCTGAAGCTGGAGGCGCCCCCGCGACCGGCCGATGCCGCCGATGCGGTGGCCATCGCCCTGACCCAGCTGTGGCGCGGACCGGGGCCGGTCGCGCTGGATGCCACCGGGGGAGCCCGCACCAGCGCCCAGTCGGTCTGGGCGGAGGCCGAGCGCAGCGCTCGACGCGCCCGGGCGGGTTCGACCTCCCGCACCTGATCGAACACTCGTTCTACAGTTGAGTGGTGATCGCATCCCTGACCGGCCGTGTGGCCCGCATCGACCTGGACGCCCTGGTGCTGGAGGTCGGCGGGGTGGGCTATCTCGTCCGCACCACTCCGCAGGCCCTGTCCGCCACCCGCCATGGCGCCGAGCTGATGCTGCACACCGAACTGGTGGTGCGCGAGGACTCTATGACCCTGTACGGCTTCCCGCGCGCCGATGAGGCCGAGACCTTCCGCATCGTGCAGTCCGTCTCCGGCATCGGGCCGCGCACCGCTCTGGCGGTGCTGGCCGTCCTGGATCCCGAGGAGCTGCGGCGCGCGGTCGCCGAGCAGGACGCCAAGACCATCACCCGCACCCCGGGCATCGGCCCCAAGGTCGCCAGCAGGATGCTCCTGGAGCTCGGGGGGAAGCTGCCGGCACCCAGCGGGAGCCTCCCGGTCTCCGGCACGGAGGCCGCCGCTCCCGCCGCCCCGGCGGCTCCCGGGGTCGACACCGACGTGGTCGCCGCGCTGGTGGGCCTCGGCTGGGCCGAGAAGGCATCGCTCGCCGCGGTTGAGAAGGTCCGTGCCGACCGTGAGGCCGAGGACGCCGAGGAGCTCGACGCCGCCCAGCTGCTGCGGCACGCCCTGCGACGCCTGGGCGGCAACCGATGAGCGGATCCACGGGCGGTATGGAATGGGGGACCATCGGCGGCCAGACCCCCGAGCGCGCGCACCCCTCCGAGTCGCTGACCAGTCCTGACTCCGGGGGCCCCGAGCGTGCGGCGGAAGCCGCGTTGCGCCCGCGCAGGCTGGGGGAGTTCATCGGTCAGAAGGTGGTGCGCGAGCAGCTGTCCCTGGTGCTGGAGGCCGCCACCGCTCGCGGGCGCGTGCCTGAGCACATGCTGATGTCCGGGCCGCCCGGACTGGGCAAGACGACCCTGGCGATGATCATCGCCTCCGAGCTCTCCGCTCCGCTGCGCATCACCTCGGGGCCGGCCATCCAGCATGCCGGGGACCTCGCCGCCATCCTGTCCTCCCTCGAGGAGGGCGAGGTGCTGTTCATCGACGAGGTCCACCGCGTCGCGCGGCCCGCCGAGGAGATGCTGTACATCGCGATGGAGGACTTCCGGGTCGACGTGATCGTCGGCAAGGGCGTCGGGGCCACCTCCATCCCCCTCGAGCTGCCGCCGTTCACCGTGGTCGGCGCCACCACCCGGGCCGGGCTGCTGCCCGCCCCGCTGCGCGACCGCTTCGGCTTCATCGGGCACCTGGACTTCTACAGCCCCGAGGAGCTGCGCGAGGTGGTCGACCGCTCCGCGGCCCAGCTGGAGCTCGAGCTGACCGATGACTCGGCCGCCGAGATCGCCTGCCGGTCCCGCGGGACGCCTCGGATCGCCAACCGTCTGCTGCGACGGGTGCGCGACTGGGCCCAGGTGCGTGGGAGCGGCCGGCTCGACCTGGGGGCTGCGCGGGAGGCGCTGCGGGTGTACGAGGTCGACGATCGCGGCCTGGACCGCCTGGACCGCGCCGTGCTCAGCGCCCTGTGCGGCCGCTTCTCCGGAGGACCGGTGGGGCTGTCCACCCTGGCCGTCGCGGTGGGCGAGGAGACCGAGACGGTGGAGACCATGGTCGAGCCCTACCTGGTCCGGGAAGGATTCCTCCTGCGCACACCGCGAGGTCGGGCCGCTGCTCCCGCCGCCTGGACCCACCTGGGGCTGACGCCGCCCGAGGATCAGGAAGGCACCGCCCCGATGCTGGGCAGGTTCTGACTCACTTCCTGAGCGACGCAGCGTGCTGCGACGGGTACAGTGGACCGGTCAGCCGTACGCGGCAGGCTCGGCCCCGCGGGTCCGCGGGAGCCGACGTGCGCGCCGAAAGGAACTTCGTGGAATCGCTCCTGCCCCTCCTGCTCATCTTTGCGGTCATGATGCTGCCCCTGATGTTCATGTCCAGCCGTCAGAAGAAGGCGCAGAGGCAGCAGCAGGAGCGCGTCGCCGCCCTCGGCATCGGCGACGAGGTGCGCACCCACTCCGGCTTCTACGGCCTGATCGTCGATGAATTCGATGACCTGGTGATCCTGGAGTCGGAGTCCGGCGCCCAGACCAAGTGGGCCCGGCAGGCGATCGCCCAGAAGGTCGAGGATCCCGAGCTCGCGCAGCTGGATGAGGCCGACGAGGACGAAGCCGCCTCCGCCGATGGAGCGATCCCCGGAGTGACCGTCGACGACGAGCGCGACGACGACCGTCGCGACCGCTGAACCGCTTCCCCTCCCCGCTCCCTGAGGACCCTGCTCCATGCCCGCACGTCGCTTCGCCCTGGCGGCCCTCGCGATACTGATCCTGCTGCTGGGCGGCGGGATCGGCGCCGGCGTCTGGAAGGGCGGCTGGCAGCCGGCCCCGCACCTCGCCCTCGACCTGGAGGGTGGCACGCAGGTCATCCTGCAGGCCACCTCCCAGGACGGTTCACCGATCGACGCAGACGCGATGGAGCAGGCGCGCCAGATCATGAGCCAACGCATCAATGCCATGGGGGTGGCCGAGACCGAGATCACCGTCCAGGGCGGAACCAACATCGTCGTCGACGTCCCCGGCGAGCTCGACCAGGAGACCTCGGACGCCCTGCGGCAGACCGCCGCGCTGTCGTTCCGGCCGGTGCTGGGGGCAGTCGCCCCCGAGGGCACCGAGGAGCAGGACCCCTCCGATGGTGGCGGCGAGGGCACCGAGGACACGGACGAGACCTCCACCGCTGCGGCCGATCCCTCCCAGCAGCAGTTCGAGGGGCTGGTCGGGACCGATCCCTCCCTCGCCCCGGCACCCAGCGGCGATGACGGCACCGGCGCCGAGGGTCTGCCCTACCCGGCCTGGTCCATGGACTGGCTGACCCCGGAGGAGCAGAGCGAGCTGATGGCCGCCGACTGCACGGACCCCACCGCCCAGCAGGACGAGGTCTCGGCCGTGGCCCCGGACGAGCCCGTCGTGGCCTGCGACACCGAGGGCAGCCAGAAGTTCCTGCTCGGCCCGGAGGTAGTGGCCGGCGCCGCCATCCAGGACGCCAGCGTGGCCTCCGACGTCACCCCGACCGGGCAGCCCACCGGGTACTTCGTGGTGAACATGAGCTTCCACGACGAGGCGGCGCAGTCCTTCTCCGACATGACCTCCGCGCTGTACGGCGGCGAGGGCGCCACCCCCGCCTTCGGCATCGTGCTGGACGGCATGGTCATCTCGGCCCCCGAGGTTCAGGAGCCCTCGCCCGGCGGTGAAGCCTCCATCTCCGGCAACTTCACGCAGGAGCAGGCCGCCCAGCTCGCCGATCAGCTGCGCTTCGGGGCGCTCCCGCTCGAGTTCGAGGTGGCCTCCGAGCAGCAGATCTCCGCCACGCTCGGCACCGACCAGCTGGAGATGGGCCTGATCGCCGGCGTGATCGGGCTGGCCCTGGTGGTCGCCTACGCCTTCCTTCAGTACCGGGCGCTGTCGATCGTGACCACCTCCAGCCTGGTGGTGATGGGCCTGCTCGCCTACGGCACCCTGACGGTGCTGTCGAACCTCCCCGAGATCGGCTATCGCCTGTCCCTGGCGGGAGTCGTCGGGCTGGTGGTCGCCATCGCCTTCACCGCCGACTCCTTCATCGTGTACTTCGAACGCGTCCGTGACGAGATCCGGGACGGCCGCGGCATCGTCGCCTCCGTCGACCATGGCTGGGATCGCGCCAAGCGCACCATCCTCGCCTCCGACACGGTGAACCTGATCGCCGCCGTCGTGCTGTACGTGCTCTCCACCGGAGGCGTGCGAGGCTTCGCCTTCGTGCTGGGCGTGACCACGATCCTCGACCTGATCGTGGTGTTCCTGTTCACCAACCCGCTGCTGCAGTCGCTGGTGCGCACCCGCTTCTTCGGCAAGGGGCACCCCTGGAGCGGGCTGGACCCGGCGATGCTGGGACGCTCGCTGCCCGCTTACGCTGGGCGGGGCCGTGTGCGGTCCATCGGCGAACGCGACGGCGGCCAGGAAGACCCCGGGCAGCGTGAACCTCTCGCCGCGCGCAAGGCACGGCTGGCCCGTGAGGCCGCGGAGCGGGAGGGGCAGCGGGCCGACGCCGCAGCGACCCCGGACGAGTCCGACGAGGGGGAGCACCGATGAGCTCGACATTCGCCCAGTTCGGCAACTCCCTGCACTCGGGGCACCGTTCGCTGCCGATCGTGCGCCGCCGGCGCACCTGGTACCTGCTCAGCGTGGTCGTGCTGGTGCTCCTCAGCGCCGTGGGGCTGCTGCGCGGCCCGAACCTGGGGATCGAGTTCACCGGCGGCTCCGAGTTCCAGGTGGCCGGGGTCTCCGAGCCCGACCAGAGCATCGCTCGCGAGATCGTGCGGGGCCAGGTCCCCGGCAACGAGCCCAACGTCACCGTGCTCGGACAGAGCACCGTGCGGGTCCAGACCGAACAGCTGGACTCGACCGAGACCGCCGAGCTCGCCGAGTCGCTCGCCGAGGGCTACGAGATGGGCGCCGACGCCGTCTCCACCTCCTACGTGGGGCCGGTGTGGAGCGCCGACATCACCCAGACCATGCTGCAGGCGGTGCTCGTGTTCCTCCTGCTGGTGGCCGTCACCATGGCGCTGTACTTCCGCAACCTGAAGACGTCGGCCGCGGCGATGATCGCCCTGGTCCACGACATGGTGCTGACCGCGGCCGTCTACTTCGTGGTCGGCTTCGAGATCAGTCCCGGCACGGTGATCGGCTTCCTCACGATCATGGGCTACTCCCTCTACGACACGATCGTGGTCTTCGACAAGGTCCGTGAGAACACCGCGGGCCTGACCGGACAGACGCAGGCGAGCTACGCCGAGAAGGTCGAGCTCGCCGCCAACCAGACCCTGGTCCGCTCCATCAACACCTCGGTCGTCGCGCTGCTGCCCGTGGGCTCGATCCTGGTGATCGGGGCGTTCATCCTGGGCGCCGGCACTCTGCAGGACATCTCTCTGGCCCTGTTCGTGGGCATCATCGCCGGCACCTACTCCTCGATCGCACTGGCCCCCGGTCTGCTGGTGGACCTGCGCCGGCGCGAGCCGGAGATCGCCGCGCACGCCCGCAGGGTCGAGCAGCTGCGCCACCCCGCCGGTGCGGCCGGCGTCGGAGCCGATGAGCGCGATGAGCACACCGAGGAGACCACGGACCAGGAGCCGGACGGCCCGGTGGGAACCGAGACCATCAGCCCCGAACCCGAGCCCGAACCCGAGGCGGAGACCACCTCCCCCCGGCCCCGGAACCAGCCCCGCCGCTCCAGCCGGCGTCGACGCGCCGCATCACGACGAGGAGATCGATGAGCGAGCCCGTCCCGACCTCCGTGCAGATCCGAGCCCTGCTGGACTCCCATATCGCCGAGTACCCCGACTTCCCGGAACCCGGCGTGCTGTTCCGCGACATCATGCCGCTGCTGCGTGATCCGTGTGCGTTGCGCGCCGTGATCCGCTACTGGATCTCGATGCTGCCCGAAGACATCGAATACATCGTCGGCACCGAGGCGCGCGGTTTCGTGCTCGGAGCCCCTCTCGCCTACGAGCTGGGCGCGGGCTTCATCCCCGTGCGCAAGGCCGGCAAGCTCCCCGGCACCCCGGCCACCCTCAGCTACGAACTCGAGTACGGAAGCGCCGTGGTGCAGATCCCGCAGGACTCCCTCCCGCCCGGGGCACGCACCCTGGTGGTCGACGACCTGCTGGCCACGGGTGGCACCGCCGCTGCCACCGTCGAGCTCGTCCGCCGCTTCGACGTCCAGCTGCTGGGAGCCTCCTTCCTCATCGAGCTGGAGGGACTGGCCGGTCGCTCGAAGCTGCCCGGCGTGCCTCTGACCACCGTGTGGTCGATCCCGAACTGAGATCGCCGCAGGACTGGCCGCGCGTAGACTGGACATCTCATCCAGGAGGTGTGAAGTGCAGGAGCGTCCCGAGAACGACCGGCCCGGGATGGAGGTCGCCGCGCCCGCGCGCCCGTCGGCCCCCGCGCAGCAGGTCTCGGGAGAGAGCCCGGCCAGCCCCTCCGCCCGCGGTGCCCCCCGGACGCCGGCGCGCCGGCCCCGCGCCCGCCGCTCCTTCTTCGGCCCCCGCACCGGCACCACCGATCCCTTGCTGGCGCCCCTGCTGGAGACCATCTCCTCGGTCAGCCCCAAGGAGAGCCTGAGCCTGGTCCAGCGCGCCTACCGCGTCGCAGAGCGCGCCCATAGCGGGCAGACCCGCAGGAGCGGCGACCCCTACATCACCCACCCCGTCTCCGTGGCCACCATCCTGGCCGAGCTGGGTTCGCCCGCAGAGGTGATCGCCGCCGCGCTTTTGCACGACACCGTCGAGGACACCGACTACTCCCTGGAGATGCTGCGGGAGGAGTTCGGCGAAGTGATCGCCGTGATGGTCGACGGGGTCACCAAGCTGGACAAGGTCACGTACGGCGAAGCGGCCCAGGCCGAGACGGTCCGCAAGATGATCGTGGCCATGAGCCGCGACGTGCGGGTGCTGCTGATCAAGCTCGCCGATCGTCTCCACAACGCGCGCACCTGGAAGTACGTGCCCGCCTCCTCGGCCGAGCGCAAGGCCAAGGAGACCCTGGAGATCTATGCGCCGCTCGCGCACCGCCTGGGCCTGAACACCATGAAGTGGGAGCTGGAGGACCGCTCCTTCCAGGTGCTGTACCCGAAGGTGTACGAGGAGATCGTGGCGTTGGTGGCGCAGCACGCCCCCGCCCGGGACCAGCATCTGCAGGCCGTGTCCTCGCAGATCCGCGAGGACCTCAAGAAGGCCCGCATCAAGGCTGAGGTCACCGGCCGCCCCAAGCACTACTACTCGATCTACCAGAAGATGATCGTGCGCGGCCGCGACTTCTCCGACATCTACGACCTGGTCGGCCTACGCGTGCTGGTGGACACGGTGCGCGACTGCTACGGCGTGCTGGGCACCCTGCACGCCCGCTGGTCCCCGGTGCAGGGCCGGTTCAAGGACTACATCGCCCTGCCGAAGTTCAACCTCTACCAGTCCCTGCACACCACCGTGATCGGGCCCACCGGGAAGCCCGTGGAGGTGCAGATCCGCACCCGCGAGATGCACCGCCGCGCCGAATACGGGGTCGCGGCGCACTGGAAGTACAAGGCGATGGGCTCCTCGAGTGCCGAGGGCGGCCTCGCCCGCCCGGTCAGCGATGAGAGCGCCTGGCTGCGGCAGCTGATGGACTGGCAGAAGGACACCACCGACTCCGGGGAATTCCTGGACTCGCTGCGCTTCGAGATCAACACGCAGGAGGTCTACGTCTTCACCCCGAAGGGTGATGTGCTGGCCCTTCCGCAGGGCTCCACCCCCGTCGACTTCGCCTACACCGTGCACACCGATGTCGGCCACCGCACCATCGGGGCCCGGGTCAACGGACGGCTCGTCTCGCTGGAGACCGCTCTGTCGACCGGGGACGTCGTCGAGGTGTTCACCTCCAAGTCCTCCGAGGCCGGTCCCAGCCGCGACTGGCTGGGTTTCGTGAAGTCCCCGCGGGCACGGACGAAGATCCGCCAGTGGTTCTCGAAGGAGCGCCGGGAGGAGGCTCTCGAGCGGGGCAAGGAGGAACTGGCCAAGCTGCTGCGCCGCCAGGACCTGCCGATGCGTCGGCTGCTCACGCACGAGACCCTGGCCACGGTGGCCTCCGATCTGAACCTGCAGTCGGTCGACGCCCTGTACACCTCGATCGGTCAGGGCCACACGGGCGCGCAGCACGTGGTCGAGAAGCTGCGCGCCGTCTTCGGCGGTTCGGAGGGCGCCGAGGAGGACGTGGCCGAGATGACGCTGCCCTCCCGGGTGAGGTCGCCCCGGGCGAGCCGCGAGGAACGGCATGCGGCCGAGACCGACCAGGGCGTGATCGTCGACGGTCAGGCCGACCTGTGGGTCAAGCTCGCCAAGTGCTGCGCGCCCGTCCCCGGTGACCCGATCGTCGGCTTCGTCACCCGCGGCTCGGGGATCTCCGTCCACCACGCCACCTGCACCAATGCCATCCAGCTTCGTGAGCAGCAGGCCGACCGGATCGTGGATGTCGCATGGTCGGGACGCTCCTCCGCGGCCTACCTGGTGCACATCAAGGTCGAGGCCCTGGACCGTCCCCGGCTGCTGACCGATCTCGCTCTGGTGATCTCCGATCAGCAGGTGAACCTGCAGTCCGCCTCCGCGCAGTCCGATACGGATCGTCTGGCCACCTGCTACTTCTCCTTCGAGCTGGCCGACCCCGAGCACCTGCAGTCCGTGCTCGGGCAGGTCCGGCGGGTGGAGGGGGTCTACGACGTCTACCGGGTCACCGCCGACGGCAAGGCCGTCGGGGTCGGGGCGCCGCTGACCGCCGGCTGACCCCTCGAGACCCTACCGGTGCTCTCAGGCTGCCCGGGCCGATCGTGCGGCGAGCACGTGCACCAGCCGTGCGCCCGCCGCCCGAGATCCCGGGTGCCGGTGCATCGCCGCCAGGCGGGCACTCACCCGCTCGGCTGTGACATGCCCTTCGTCGAGCAGCCGGCCGACCAGGTCGAGGGAATCGGGCGCGCGCTCGAACCGCAGCAGATCCGCGGCCGTGCGTGCGGGAACGGTCACCGGCGCCCCGCCGATGGTCTCCACATCACCGGCACGTAGCTGCGCGTGCCGGATCACCGCTCCGGCCACGGTGCTGCGATGCGCCATGGACAGCAGCTCCGCCGGTGCCGGTGGGGGCCCACCCACATTGACCCAGGCCGCCGATGCCCCGGCGACGACATGGTGGGGGCGCAGCCGCGAGCCGATCGCACAGCCCAGTGAGATCACCCGGTCGATCGGGCTGTCCAGGAGGTTGGGTGGTGCGAAGATGCCCGGCAGCAGCTGGACCAGCTGGCCCTCGGCCTCAAGGGCCTGCGCGGTGGGGGTCCAGCCCCATTCGTGGACCAGGCCGGCCACATCGGCTGCGAGATCGGCCGCGTGGACGGACCAGGCCGTGCAGGGTGCTCCCGGCGGGGGAGCGGGGCCTGCGTGCCGGGGAACCGGGATCAGATGCGGCGAGGTCGTGGGCATGCAGCGAGCCTCTCACCCAGCACAGCTCACCCCGCCGGTCGCTGTGGACAGGCGGGGTGAGGGGAGGGACGGTGCCGCGCAGCGCAGGGACGTCCGGCCGGCGCAGGGCTCAGCCGAGTTCGCGGGCCGAGCGCTCGATGACCGCCAGCCACTCCTTGCGGGCCTCGAGCGCGGCCTCGGCCTCGGCGATCCGCTCCGGGTCGCCGCCGGCGCGCGCCTTGTCCAGGGCCTCCTCATAGGAGGCGATGGCCGAGTGCAGCTGCGAGGAGGCTCCCTCCACCCGGGCACGCGTGCGCGGATCGGTACGCCGCCACTCGTCCTCCTCGGCCTTCTTGACCGAGCGTTCGATCGATCGCAGCCGCTCCTCGATGCGGCGCATGTCCGAGCGCGGCACCTTCCCAGCCGCCTCCCAGCGCTCCTGTATCGAGCGCAGCGTCTCCTTGGCGGCCTCGATGTCCTTGGCGGGATCGATGCTTTCGGCCTCGACCAGCAACGCCTCCTTGACCGCCAGGTTCTCGCGCTGAACAGCCTCGGTCTTCTCGAGGTCGGCATTGCGAGCCGTGAAGAAACGGTCCTGGGCGGACTTGAACCGTTTCCACTGCGCATCGTCCTTTTTGCGGCTGCCGCGGGGGGCCTCGCGCCATTCCTGCATCAGGTCCTTGAAGGCGCGCACCGTCGGGCCCCAGTCGGTGGAGTCCTGCATCGCCTCGGCCCGGGTGATCAGTTCCTCCTTGATCGTGGCCGCCTCGGTGTGCTTCTGGTCGAGCTGAGAGAAGAAGCGCCGGCGCATCCGGTCGAAGGTCGAGCGGGCGGCCGACAGCCGTTTCCACAGCGCGTCCTCGGTGGAACGATCCAGCGACACGTCCTCGTTCTGCATCTGCTTCCAGGTGGGGACCATGCCGCGCATGGTCTCCCCGGCGTTCTTCCAGGAGATCTGCTCAGGGTCCGTGGCCACCAGAGCCTCGATGGACTCCACGAACTCGGTGCGGCGGCGTGTGGCCTCGGCCCGGGCCTGTGCACGCTGCGCCTCGAGCTCCTGGATCTTGCCCTTGGCCTGCTCGCGCAACTCGTGCGCCCGGGCACGCAGCGCCGGGATGTCCCCGACGACCTGCGGCTCCTTCATGTTCTTCCGCAGGTTCTCCAGGAGTCGGTTGAGCTCGTTCTGGGTGTGCTGAGGGGCGGTGAGCTTCTTCTGGGTCAGGTCGAGGAAGGCGACCAGGTCGAGGTAGGCGCGGGCGTAGGGGGCCAGCGCCTGGTCGTGATCGGATTCGGTGGTGGTGCCGATAGTGCGCACCTGGGTGCCGTCCTGGACGGTGACCGTGCCGTCCTCGGCGACCGACCCGAAGGTCTTCGCCGCGGCCAGGGATTCCTCGTCGTACTCCGCCACGGGGGGAGCGGCCGGCAGCAGGGCAGCCGTCGGCCGCTTCCCGGCGAGCACCTTGGGAGAGGGCACCGGGGGCTTCGGCCCGGGACGAGGCGGCGAGGCCGGCTCGGGCGTCTGCTCCGTCGTCTCCGGCGCCTGATCGGCAGAGGACGGCGAGGGGAGGGGAGTCTCGGACTCGCTCACGATTGAGCTCCTTCGAAAGGGATCCGCTGCGGGGCGGGACACTGCCGCGCTGACGGCGGCCGGGCATGCACGACGGAACTCTACCGTGACCCGGCCCGCAGCTCGCCCCCGTTCCGGGCCCCCACCGCCGGCAGTCAGCAGTGGATAATGGACGCCGCCCCATTGGACGATCTCGACAAGGATGTACCTCGCATGGCCAAGACCGCCAAGACCTCCGGTCTGTCCGGATTCCCCGAGTGGCTCCCCGCAGAGCGCCTCGTGGAACAGCACGTGATCGACGTGTTCCGTGAGGTCGCCGAGCTGCATGGGTTCTCGGGCATCGAGACCCGCTCCGTGGAGCCGCTCGAGCAGCTGCTGCGCAAGGGCGAGATCGACAAGGAGGTCTACGTCCTGCGGCGACTGCACGCCGAGGACGGCGACGGCTCCGGAGCGCACGGCATCGATCCCGCCCGCACCCTGGGCCTGCACTTCGACCTGACGGTGCCGCTGGCCCGCTACGTCCTCCAGCACCAGAACGATCTGGCCTTCCCTCTGCGCCGCTTCCAGATCCAGAAGGTCTGGCGCGGAGAACGTCCCCAGGAGGGTCGTTTCCGCGAGTTCTACCAGGCTGACCTCGACGTGGTCGGGCAGGACACGCTCCCGGGGCACATCGAGGCCGAGGTCGCTGTGGTGATGGCCGAGATCCTCTCCCGCCTGCCGCTGCCCCAGGTGACGATCCACGCCAACACCCGACGGCTGTCCGAGGGCTTCTTCCGCTCGATCGGCCTCGAGGACCACACCGGGGTGCTGCGCAGCCTGGACAAGCTGCCCAAGATCGGGCCGGAGCGGGTCCGCGCCCTGCTGCTGGAGGAGACCGGTGCGAGCCCAAAGCAGGCCCAGGCCTGCCTCGACTTCGCCGGGATCCGCACCCGGGACGCCTCCTTCGCCGAGCGGGTGCGGGAGCTGGGCGGCGGCGGCGAGATGGTCGAGCAGGGCATCGCCGAGCTCACCGCCGTGCTGGAACGGGTCGAGGCGGCCGTCCCCGGAGTGATCTGCGCGGACCTGTCCATCGCCCGCGGACTCGACTACTACACGGGAACCGTGTTCGAGTCCTTCCTGGAGGGCCACGAGTCCCTGGGGTCGATCTGCTCGGGCGGCCGTTATGACTCCCTGGCCGCCGACAACCGTCACAGCTACCCGGGCGTGGGGCTGTCGATCGGCCTGACCCGCCTGGTCTCCCGGATCCTGTCGGCCGGACTCGCCGTCCCCAGCCGTCCGGTGCCCACCTGCGTGCTGGTCGCCGTGACAGATGAGCAGTCCCGTCCCCTCAGCGACCAGGTGGCCCGCACCCTGCGGTCGCGAGGGATCGCCTGCGAGGTCGCCCCCACTGCGGCGAAGCTGGGCAAACAGATCCGCTACGCGGACCGGCGCGGCGTCCCCTTCGTCTGGTTCCCCGGCACCGACGGCGCCGCCGACGAGGTCAAGGACATCCGCAGCGGCGAACAGCACGTGGCCGAGCCCGGCGCTTGGGAGCCCCCGGCACAGGACCGCACCGTCCAGATCCAGCCCGGCACCTGACCTGCCCCACCGGCGGGGTGAGCCGGATCACCCCCGCCGCTGCCGGGAATGCCGCAGGCGGGATGAGCGTTGGACCGGGCATGGCTACTGTCACCCTGACCGCAGAGAACCACGACGAGACCGTCGAGGACGGCATCGTCCTGATCGACTTCTGGGCGGGCTGGTGCGTTCCCTGCCAGCGATTTGCCCCCATCTACGAGGAGTCCTCGGAGACCCACGAGGACGTCACCTTCGCCAAGGTCGACACCGAGGACCAGCAGCAGCTGGCGATGCGGTACGGGGTCACCTCGATTCCGACGCTCGTCGCCTACCGTGAGGGCATCCCCGTCTTCTCCCAGGCCGGCGCGCTCCCGCAGTCTGCACTCGAGGATCTCATCGGCCAGGTGAAGAACCTGGACATGGACGAGGTGCGCAAGGCGTACGCCGAGGCCCAGGACCAGCAGGACGAGAAGGCCTGACAAGCTCCCACCACGAACAGGAAGGGCCGCGTCTCCGCTCGGAGACGCGGCCCTTCCTCGCTGTGACCCCCGGAGGCGTCAGGGACGGCCGAAGCTCTTGCGCTTGGCATCCACGCGGTCGCCCCGCCGCCGGGAACGGTCGCCGTCGCGGCGCTGAGCCGGTCCCTTGCCGCCCCCGCGGGGGCCGGTGTCCGGAGCGATCCGCAGGGCCCGGCCACCGACGCGGGCCCGCCCGATGCGCGCCAGCTGGTCCTCGGTGAGCTCACCGCGGATCTGCACCAACGCGAAGTTGCCGAAGATCGAGATCTTGCCGACGTCCTTCCCGTCCAGACCGCCCTCGCCGGTGATCGCACCGACGATCGACGGGGGACGGGCACCATGGCTGTGGCCGACCCCGATGCGGTACGAGGTGTAGCCGTGCTCGGGCTTCGGGCCGCCGCCCCGGGGGCCCTGGCCTCCGGCCAGGGTGGCCCCGGTGAACTCCTCGTCCTCCGGGCGCGTGCCCGGCCCGTCATCGCCGACGGTCATCGCCGCCAGCACGGCGGCCAGCTCGCTCGCCTCCATGGTGCCTTCGGCCAGGAACTCGGCGATCAGCTCGCGGTAGAGTTCCAGCCGGCCCCGCTGAGCCCGCTCGGGCACCTGAGCGAGGACCGTGCGCAGACGGTGCCGGGAGACGTCCCGCGGGGAGGGCACCTCGGCTTCGGCCAGGGTCTGCTTGGTGGCGCGCTCGATGTTCTTCAATGCTCGCCGCTCATGGGGGCCGATGAAGGTGATCGCCTCGCCGGAGCGCCCGGCGCGACCGGTGCGGCCGATGCGGTGGACATAGGCCTCGGGCTCGCGAGGCACGTCGAAGTTGACCACCAGACCGATCCGGTCCACGTCCAGACCGCGAGCGGCGACATCGGTGGCCACGAGCACCTGCAGAGAACCATCGCGCAGGCGCCCGACGATCCGCTCGCGGTCCTTCTGGGCGACGTCACCGCTGATGGAGGCGGCGATCAGGCCCCGCTCGATCAGAGCCGCACCGACCTCCTCGGCAGCCGCGCGAGTGCGCACGAAGACGATCGCGGCCTTCGCCTCGGTGGTGGCCAGCACGCGGGCCAGGGCCCCGGTGCGATGACGGAACGGCACCACGGCGTAACTCTGCTTGACGCTGGAGACGGTGGAGGACTGGGGCGAGACGCTCACACGCACCGGGTCCTTCATGTGCTCGGTCGCCACCCGCCGGATCGCCGGCGGCATGGTCGCGGAGAACAGGGCCAGCTGACGAGCGGCAGGGGAGTGGGACAGGATCTCCTCCACGTCCTCGGCGAAGCCCATCCGCAGCATCTCGTCGGCCTCGTCGAGCACGGCGAAACGCACCATGTCGAGCTTCAGGGTGGCACGGCGCATGTGGTCCATCACGCGGCCCGGAGTGCCCACCACGACCTGGGCACCGCGGGACAGCGCCCGCTCCTGCGGGCCGTACGGGGAGCCGCCGTAGACGGCGATCACGTCGAGCCCTCCCACGGAGGCCGCGAACGAGGAGATGGCCTCGGCCACCTGCATGGCCAGCTCACGGGTAGGAGCCAGCACCAGACCTTGGACCTCGCGCACGGACGGATCGACCGCGGCCAGCAGCGGTAGTCCGAACGCGGCGGTCTTGCCGGTGCCGGTCTGCGCCACGCCGATCACGTCGCGGCCCTCGAGCAGCGAGGGGATCGCCTGCTCCTGGATCGGGGAGGGGGAGGTGAACCCCAGCGCGTCGACGGCGCTGCGGAGCGCCTCGGGCAGGTCCAGGGCGTCGAAACCGTTCCGGGCCGCGGGGGCCGCCTCTGCGGGTCCGGTGGGAGTGTCGGGACTCTGCGGATCGGCAGTGTCGGGGGCAGGGGCAAGGTCGGTCATGACGTCCTTCAGCGGTGGGGAAAAAGTGCCCGCGCTGGTCGCAGGGCAGGGTCCGTTCAGGAAACGACAGGAACGGAGCGGGAACAGACCCGCAAGGCCGCAGGTCGGACAGGAACTCAGTCTACGGTCGCGGTCCCGCCTCCGACAGGGCCACGGTGGCGAGATCGCTCACCCTGCGCGGTAGGCTGGGCCGTTGGCGCATCGCGCGCCCATACCGCCCATCCGCCCCCACGTAAAGGAATTCTCGTGCTGCGCACCCATCTCGCCGGCGAGCTCCGCTCGGAGCACATCGGACAGACCGTCACCCTCACCGGCTGGATCGGCCGTCGTCGTGACCACGGCGGTGTGACCTTCCTCGACCTGCGTGATGCCAGCGGTGTCGCCCAGGTCGTGGTGCGCGAGGACGAGGCGATGCACCTGCGCAACGAATACGTGCTGAAAGTGGTCGGCACCGTCGACCAGCGGCCCGAGGGCAACGAGAACCCGCTGCTGGACACGGGCGAGATCGAGGTCACGGCCACGGAGGTCGAGGTGCTCAGCGCCGCGGCGCCGCTGCCGTTCCAGCTGGACGAGCACACTGAGGTCGGCGAGGAGACGCGCCTGCGTTATCGCTACCTGGATCTGCGCCGCCAGGGGCCGGCCCGTGCGCTGCGGCTGCGCTCCGACGCCAACCGTGCCGCTCGCGAGACCCTCCTCGACGAGGGCTTCGTGGAGGTCGAGACCCCCACGCTGACCCGCTCCACCCCCGAGGGCGCACGCGACTTCCTGGTGCCGGCGCGGCTGGCCCCCGGCTCCTGGTACGCCCTGCCCCAGTCCCCGCAGCTGTTCAAGCAGCTGCTCATGGTCGGCGGGGTCGAGAAGTACTTCCAGCTGGCCCGCTGCTACCGCGACGAGGACTTCCGTGCCGACCGTCAGCCGGAGTTCTCCCAGCTGGACGTCGAGCTGGCCTTCGCCGACCAGGAGGACGTGCTGGCTGTGGCCGAGCGCATCACGCGCAACGTGTGGGCGCTGGGTGGTCATGAGCTCCCCGCCTCGTTCCCGCGCATCACCTATGAGGAGGCCATGCGCCGCTACGGCTCGGACAAGCCGGACCTGCGCTTCGACCTCGAGATCACCGAGATGACCGAGTATTTCGCCTCCACTCCCTTCCGGGTGTTCCAGGCCCCGTACGTCGGCGCGATCGTGATGGCCGGCGGCGGATCGCAGGCTCGCCGTCAACTGGACGCCTGGCAGGAGTGGGCCAAGCAGCGGGGCGCCAAGGGCCTGGCCTACGTCCTGATCGGCGAGGACGGCACGCTCGGTGGCCCGGTCGCCAAGAACCTCTCGGAGGCCGAGAAGGAGGGTCTGGCGGAGAAGGTCGGCGCGCAGCCGGGCGACTGCGTGTTCTTCGCGGCAGGGGAGACGAAGGCCTCCCGTGCCCTGCTCGGTGCCGCTCGCAGCGAGATCGCCGAGCGCCTGGAGCTGATCGACCCGGATACGTGGTCCTTCGTGTGGGTGGTCGACGCCCCCATGTTCGAACCCACCGGCGAGGCGCTCGCCGCGGGCGACGTGGCCGTCGGCTCCGGTGCGTGGACCGCGGTCCATCACGCCTTCACCGCCCCCAAGCCCGAGTTCGCCGACACCTTCGACACCGATCCCGGCTCGGCCCTGACCGATGCCTACGACCTGGTGTGCAACGGCAATGAGATCGCCGGCGGCTCCATCCGCATCCACCGCCGCGATGTCCAGGAGCGCGTGCTCTCCGTCATGGGCATCGGCGCCCAGGAGGCACAGGAGAAGTTCGGCTTCCTGCTCGACGCGTTCTCCTACGGGGCGCCGCCCCATGGCGGCATCGCCTTCGGATGGGACCGGGTCGTCTCGCTGCTGGCCGGGGAGGATTCGATCCGCGAGGTGATCGCCTTCCCGAAGTCGGGCGGCGGGTACGATCCCCTCACCCAGGCCCCCGCGCCCATCACGCCTCAGCAGCGCAAGGAGGCCGGGGTCGATGCCAAGCCGGCGTCTCGTGAGAAGGGGACCGGTGACGCGCCGGCGCAGCAGACGTCCTCGGACAGGACGAGCAGCGGCGCCTGATCACCCCGAGTCCGACGGAGGGCGGCCCGCGTCGCGCGGGCCGCCCTCCGTCGTCCGGGACGTGCGTGGCCGCTCAGCGCCGCGGCGACTCACCGTGCTTGATCTGCGCGCGCGGGAGCCGGAAGCGACGGATCTGGATCGCGCGCATGATGCCGTAGCCCACCAGGCCCCGACCCACCTCGCCGTACTCCTCGTTCAGCTGGGCACGCAGCCGGCGGCGCAGGACGAGGGAGTCGATCACGCACAGGGCGATGCCGCCCCACAGCACGATGATCATCCCGGTGCTCATGGCCATGTACAGGTTCGGCCGGATCAGCGGCATCACCAGAGCGACCAGCATGAAGATCAGAGCGATGGGGAAGAAGTACTCGGCCACGTTGCGGCGGGAGTCGACCAGGTCCCGCACCAGCCGGCGCTCCCTGCCCCGGTGCTGCAGCGGCATCTTCGACTCGTCACCGGTCATCAGGGCCTGCTGCGCCTCCGCGCGTTCGCGGCTGGCCCGCTCGCGGTCCCGGCGCCGGGCCTCCTTGCGGTCGTCGACCACCAGGGGTCGGCGCCGCGCGGCCTCGGCCTCTTTGCGGGTGCGGGTCGGGCGACCCTTCGACCCCGGCCGCGCGGGCTGCGAGGTGTCGAGGTCGGGGACGTCATGGCGCTGAGACTTGCGGAAGATCACCGAGGCATTCTAGGCATCACCGCCTGGGATCTCTCCGTACGGGACTGCGTCGGGCCCGCCGGGCGTCGGCCGGCTCCTCGCGATACGGTGAGATCATGAGCAACCCCACGCCGCCCGCTGGTCCCCCCGCCTCATCCGACGTCGAGGGGCTGCGCACTCGACTGGAAGAGCTGCTCCCGCAGGCGATCAGCGACCTCGAGGATCTGGTGCGGATCCCATCCATCGCCTTCGAAGGCTATGACACCGAGCCGGTGCGAAGCAGCGCCGAGGCGGTTGCGTCCCTGCTGAGGGAGGCGGGGATGGCTGAGGTGTCCATCGAGTCCGTCGCCGGCGGGGCACCGGCGGTGATCGGCCGCACACCCGCCCGCGAGGGCCGACCCACCGTGATGCTCTACGCCCACCATGACGTCCAGCCGACCGGGCCGCTGGAGGACTGGACATCCGCCCCCTTCGAGCCGCAGCGGCGCGGGGAGCGCCTCTACGGACGCGGAGCGGCCGACGACAAGGCCGGCGTCATGGCGCATGTGACGGCACTGCGGCTGGTCGGCGACGAGCTCGCTGCCGAGGGGATCGGCGTCACCGTCTTCGTCGAGGGCGAGGAGGAGGCCGGGTCCCCGACCTTCCGGCCCTTCATCGAGACCTTCCGGGAGCGGCTGAGCGCGGACCTGATCATCGTCGCCGATTCCGCGAACTGGGCGGTGGGAGTCCCCTCGCTGACCACCAGCCTGCGCGGGCTCGTGGACGTGGTGGTGGAGGTGCGGGCCCTCGACCACGCCGTCCACTCCGGCATCTTCGGGGGGCCGGTGCTCGATGCGCTCACGCAGCTCTCGCGGCTGCTTGCCACCCTGCACGACGAGCACGGAGAGGTGGCTGTTCAGGGCCTCTCCCGGGCCGAGGACCCTGCGGTGGACATGCCCGAGGCGGACTTCCGGCGCGATGCCGGGGTTCCCGAGGGTCTCGAGCTGGCCGGCAGCGGCCCGCTGACCGCCCAGCTGTGGACGCGTCCCGCCCTCTCGGTGATCGGCATCGACGCCCCCGCCGTGCGCGAGGCCTCGAACACCATCGTGCCCGCGGCGCGGGCGAAGCTCTCCCTGCGCATCCCGCCGGGCCAGGATCCGGCCACGGCGATGACGGCTCTGACCGAGCACCTGCAGCGCCATGCCCCCGCGACCGCTCGGGTCACCGTCCACCAGGGCGAGCAGGGAAAGCCCTACCAGGCCCGTCAGGACGCTCCGGCCATGGCCCTGGCGCGGCAGGCCCTCCAGACCGCCTGGGGCGCCGAGGCGGTCGACACCGGGCTGGGCGGATCCATCCCCTTCATCGCGGATCTGCTCGAGGTCTTCCCTGAAGCCGAGGTGCTGGTCACCGGGGTGGAGGACCCCGAGTCGCGGGCCCATGGGATCGACGAGTCCCTGCACCTGGGCGAGTTCGCTCACGTCTGCCTGGCCGAGGCGCTGCTGCTGCGCGGGGCGGGGGAGCTGGGCACCGATCAGGCGGTGTCGTCCGAGGGGACGGCATGACCGGGGCGGGGCAGGGCGAGGGAGGCGGCAGCCCGAAGGTGTCGCCGTTCGCGGTCCCGCTGCTGCTGGGAGGGGTCATCCTGGGCTTCGTCGCCGGCTACGTCTTCCTGTGGTGGGGGTTGCTGCTGGTGGGCGTCGTGGTGCTGGCCGCGGCGGCCATGGTCTTCAGCGGCCGCTCGCGCGACGGCGCGACGGCCGCGATCCTTGGCACCGTCGCCGGATACGGGCTGGTGCTGCTGCTGGCCGTCTTCCGCGGCGTGCTGTGAGAGGTGGCGTGAGGCACCGCCCCGACCCGGTTCCACCATGGACATGCCCGGAGGCGTACTCTGGGATGACACGAGTTTCGAGGAGGACCTCATGACCGCAACCAGCGAGCGCCCGGCCGCCGTGCACGGAGTCACCCTGACCCCGGTCGCGGCCGCGAAGGTCACGTCACTTCTGGAGCAGGAGGGTCGTGACGACCTCCGCCTGCGAATCGCCGTGCAGCCGGGAGGTTGCTCGGGGCTGATCTACCAGCTGTACTTCGACGAGCGCCTCATGGACGGTGACCTCACCGCCGAGTTCGACGGGGTCGAGGTGATCGTCGACAAGATGAGCGACCCCTACCTCTCCGGAGCGGTGATCGACTTCGCCGACACGATCGAGAAGCAGGGCTTCACGATCGACAACCCCAACGCTCAGGCATCCTGCGCCTGCGGGGACTCCTTCGGCTGATCCCAGCTGACCGATCCGTCGGAGCGCAGCGTGAATCGCACCACGAGGGCCCGGCCCGACGACCCCCTGGTCGTCCGGTCGGGCCCGCGTGTCGTGCGTGGGATGGCCGCGCACCGCATCACGGACCGGTCACGACCGGGCGGACGCCCCTCACCTGAGCGTGCCGGTGGCTCGCGGGCCCGCCGGAACACGTATGATGACAGGGTGCCGTCAAGCGCTGGGTGCCTGTCGCCCGGCGCGGCCGCCTCCCCGGAGGTGGCGCGGCACTGTGGGCACGTGATGCCCACCCGAGTACTTATTCCGAGTCCGGAGCCCGGCAGCCCCTCGAGGGCGCGCCGACCACGGATGCAGGAGACGACGAGCGGAAGGTCATTCTCTGTGATCCCCCAGGCCCCCCAGCGCTCGCGGCGCAACAGCCGCATGGCGGCCGGCTTAGCTCTGGCAGTCCTGTTCCTCGCGGGCTGCACGGCGGAGCAGCAGCGCGGCTTCATGCCCGGCCATGATGCCGGCCAGGTCACCAACCAGACGGAGCGGATCACCAACTTCTGGGTCGGGTCCTGGTCCGTGCTGGTGCTCGTCGGCCTCATGATCTGGGGCCTGACCATCTGGTGCGCGATCGCCTACCGGCGGCGCAAGACCGACACCGGTTTCCCCATCCAGCTGCGCTACCACGTGCCGCTGGAGCTGATGTTCACGCTGCTGCCGGTGGTGATGGTGCTGACGCTGTTCTACTTCACCCAGCGCGACGTCGGTGAGATCGAGCGCCACGCCAATGAGCCCGACATGGTCGTCGAGGTCGTCGGCAAGCAGTGGAGCTGGGACTTCAACTACGTGTCCGAAGACGTGCATGAGCCGGCCGGTGTCCAGTCCTTCGCCACCGGCGAGGAGGGAGCTGAGGAATCCCTGCCCGTGCTCTACCTGCCGGTCGACCAGAACGTCGAGATCCGCCTGGAGTCCCGCGACGTCGTCCACTCGTTCTGGGTCGTCGACTTCCTCTACAAGAAGGACATGGTCCCCGGGTTCACCAACTCCTTCCAGGTGACTCCCACCCTCGAGGGCACTTACTCCGGCAAGTGTGCCGAGCTGTGCGGAGAGTTCCACTCGGACATGCTCTTCAACCTCGAGGTCGTCTCCCAGGAGGAGTTCGACGCCCACATGCAGCAGCTGGAGGACGACGGCTACACGGGCCAGCTCGGTGTGGACCTGAACCGTAATCAGGAGGAGTGGAGCATGCGCGAAGCTCATGAAGAGGCGGGCCCGCGGGTCCGTGAGGAGGCCGACCAGTGAGCACCCAGACCCCGGTGAGCACCACTACCAGGAGTGCTGCTCCAGACCGGTTCGTGAAGTCCGGCTCGACCGGACTGGGGAAGCAGATCTTCAATGTGCTGACGACCACCGATCACAAGATGATCGGCATCCTGTACATGTCACTGGCCTTCGCCTTCTTCGCCTTCGGCGGCCTGCTGGCCCTGGGGATCCGTGCGGAGCTGTGGGAGCCCGGCCTCCAGGTCGTGGTATCCAAGGACCAGTACAACCAGCTGTTCACGATGCACGGCACGATCATGCTGCTGATGTTCGGCACGCCTCTGTTCAACGGCTTCGCGAACTTCCTGGTGCCGCTGCAGATCGGCGCCGTGGACATGGCTTTCCCGCGCCTGAACATGTTCGCCCTGTGGCTGACGGGCTTCGGCTCGGTGATCGCTGTCTCCGGCTTCCTGACCCCGCAGGGGGCGGCCTCCTTCGGATGGACCGCCTACGCTCCGCTGTCGGACACCACGTTCACGCCCGGGCTGGGCGGTGACCTATGGGTGTTCGGTCTGGCCCTGCAGGGCTTCGGGACGATCCTGGGCTCGGTCAACATCATCACCACGATCATCACCATGCGCATGCCGGGGATGACGATGTTCCGCATGCCGATCTTCACCTGGAACGCCCTGATCACGGGCGTGCTGGTGCTGATGGCCTTCCCGCCGCTGGCCTCCGCTTTGCTGGCCCTGGGCGCGGATCGCCGCTTCGAGGCGAACATCTTCAACCCTGAGAACGGGGGCCCGATCCTGTGGCAGCACCTGTTCTGGTTCTTCGGTCACCCCGAGGTATACGTGCTCGCGCTGCCGTTCTTCGGCATCGTCACCGAGATCATCCCGGCCTTCAGCCGCAAACCGATCTTCGGGTACAAGACCCTGGTGGGCGCCACGATCGCGATCGCCGCCCTGTCCGTGACGGTGTGGGCCCACCACATGTACACCCTCGGTACCGTCATGCTGGAGTTCTTCGCCTTCATGACGATGCTGATCGCGGTGCCCACGGGCGTGAAGTTCTTCAACTGGATCGGCACCATGTGGAGGGGATCGATCACCTTCGAGACCCCGATGCTGTTCACCCTGGGCTTCCTGACCACGTTCATCTTCGGCGGGTTGACCGGCGTGATCCTGTCGACCCCGGTGCTGGACTTCCACATCCAGGACACCTACTTCGTGGTCGCCCACTTCCACTACGTCATGGCCGGGACGGTCGTGTTCGGGATGTTCGCGGGCTTCTATTTCTGGTGGCCGAAGATGTTCGGCCACAAGCTCTCCGAGAGCATCGGCAAGGTCCATTTCTGGTTGCTGACCATCGGTTTCCACATGACCTTCCTGATCCAGCACTGGCTCGGGGTGATCGGAGCACCGCGCCGGTACGTGAACTATCTCGCGGAGGACAACTTCGACTGGCTGAACCAGGTCTCGACGGTCGGTGCCTTCATCATGGGCGCTTCGACCCTGCCCTTCCTGCTCAACGTGGTCCTCACCCATATCCGCACCGAGAAGATCGAGGTCGACGACCCCTGGGGCTTCGGTGCCTCCCTGGAGTGGGCGACCTCGTGCCCGCCGCCGCGGCACAACTTCCACTCGCTGCCGCGAATCCGCTCCGAGCGGCCTGCCTTCGACCTGCACCATCCCGAGGTCGCCGCACAGGACCACATGCTGGAGCAGGAACCTGCCGTGAACGTGAGGACGAACTGATATGAGACCAGCCGCCCGAATTTTCTGGATCCTGGGAGTCTTCTTCGCGCTGGTCGCCGCCGCGTACGGCACCGTCACCGGGGTCTATGAGCCCTGGGGCATCGAGATGGTGGGTCTGGCCACCGTGATCGCCCTGTCCGGTCTGGGCTTCCTGATCGCCATCTTCCTGACGCTGACGGGCCGCCATCACAGCTTCGGTTCCGCCGACAGCCTCGATGGCGAGGTGGAGGACGAGCCTGGCGTGCAGGGGAGCTTCTCCCCGTACAGCTGGGCACCGCTCTGGGCCTCCCTGGGGGCATCGTTGTGCTTCCTCGGCATCGCAGCCGGCTGGTGGATCTTCGCCTTCGGCATCATCGTCGGCGTCTATGGAGTTCTGCTCTGGGTGCTGGAGTTCTCCCGCGGGCAGCACGCCCACTGACTCCACCGCGCAAGGGCCCCGCATCGACCGAGAGTCGGTGCGGGGCCCTTGTCGTGCGGCTCGATCCGCGGCGTATGCAGAGGAGTGGCGCAGCACCACCATGAACCCGGCATGAGAGCTCAACGGCCACGAGCCGCTGCGTGACGGGGAGATGTCCTGCCGTGCCGTCCGTGCCGGGGCGGACCATGGGACAGAACGAACAGTACGTAATAGGTATAACAGCGTCACGACGCTGTGACCTGTCCGAAGCGGGCTGGCCCTCCGTCCTGCCGTCTGCCGCAGCGGTCATAGGTGCTAGCGTGTGCCGGAACCGGCCGGCGCCGGCCCATGCCGGTTACGCCCCGATGTGCGGACCGCGGCGTCCGAGCAACCAGGAGGCAGCCAGATGATCAGCAACCAGGTGGATCCGCTCGGCAGGGCCCGGTGGGAAGTTCTCGGCCTGTTCGCCGACGATGACGCGGCGCGGCGGGCGACCACCTGGGCGCGCGAGGTGCTGGAGAGCGCGTCGGTGGATCCCTCGGGTCAGCAGCTGCGGGCTTTGCGTGCCCTGCGGCGCGCTGACCGTCGCCTCAGTCTGCCGGCAGCGCGGTACCTGCTGACCATGGCGCGCGGCAGCGGCGAGGGGGCAGAGGATCGCGCCGCGAGCGATCGGAGCCGCGCCGCGGCCCGTCGAAGAGCCCGTCGCCGAAGCCCCCTTCTCGAATAGAGGCTGCGTACAGCACCGTCGGCGCCAGGGGCGAGGGAAGCCGCAACCTCCCGCACCGATCCGCTGCGGAGTGCAGGAGCCCTTTGACGCGACGAAGGCCCCGGGGACGATCCCCGGGGCCTTCGTCTGTGATTCGCGCTCAGTGCTCCATCACACGTGGTGATCGAGCAGCTGCTCGGCCGGTGTGCTGTAGTCACCATCGGTGACCCGGTCGACGGTCTCCTTCTCATGAGCAGCATGCTCGAAGGCCTCCCGCAGCTCGGCGGGCGTGACCGGCTCGATCCGATCCTTGAAGAAGAACGAGGTCGCCGCCGCGCGCAGCTTCGAGACGCCGTTGCCGGCCTTGAGCGGTCGGAAGTCGTCGTGCTGCACCAGCACCCAGCGGTCGTACTCGTTCAGCGGCTCATGGATCTCGATCATGTCGCCGGTCTCGCTGCGGATGATGCGGGAGGTCTCCACACCGTGGAGGACCTCGGCACGCTTCAGACGCTGGATCGACAGGCACAGCCGCTTGGTCACGAAGAACGCGATCACGGGGAACAGGAAGAACCCGACCCGGAAGAAGTAGATCGTGTCATTGACCGACAGTTCGAGCGAATGCGCCAGGATGTCGTTCCCGCCGGAGATCATCAGGACGACGTAGGCGGTGATCCAGGCGACGCCCAGCCCGGTGCGCACCGGGACGTTGTAGGGCAGGTCCAGCACGTGGTGCTCACGGTCGTCACCGGTGATCCAAGATTCGATGAACGGATACAGGGCCATGAATCCGAACAGGATCCCGGGGATGACCACTCCCGGTATCAGGATGTTCAGCGACAGCGTGTACCCGAACAGCGTGAACTCCGGCCAACCGGGCATCAGGCGCAACGCGCCCTCCATGAACAGGATGTACCAGTCGGGCTGGGCGCCCGCGGAGACCGGGGAGGGGTCGTAGGGCCCGTAGACATGGATGGCGTTGATCGAGGTGGTCGCGGAGATGAACGTGATGATCCCGAAGACCAGGAAGAAGAATCCACCGGCCTTGGCCGTGTACACCGGGAAGAGTGGGAAGCCGACCACGTTGCGGTCCGTGCGGCCCGGCCCGGGGTAGTGGGTGTGCTTGTGCAGCACCAGCAGCACCAGATGGATGCCGATCATCGCGATGATCGCGGCCGGAATGATCATGATGTGGATGGCGTACAGGCGCGGAATGATGTCCGTGCCCGGGAACTCGCCGCCGAAGAGCAGGAACGAGATGTACACGCCGATGAGCGGGATCGCCTTGGCGACACCGTCGGCGATGCGCAGACCGTTGCCCGAGAGCACGTCGTCCGGCAGGGAGTAGCCGGAGAAGCCGGCGGCCATGGCGAGGACGAGCAGGGTGAAGCCGATCAGCCAGTTGAGCTCACGCGGCTTGCGGAACGCTCCCGTGAAGAACACGCGGAACATGTGCACGAAGATCGCGACGACGAAGACCAGCGCCGCCCAGTGGTGCATCTGGCGGAAGAGCATGCCGCCGGTGATCTCGAAGGTGATCTCGAGGGTCGACTCGTAGGCACGGGACATCTGCAAGCCCTGGAAGGGCTCGTACGGGCCGGCGTAGGTGACCTCGGTCATCGACGGATCGAAGAACATCGTCAGGAACGTGCCGGAGAGGACCAGGATGACGAAGCTGTAGAGCGCCACCTCCCCGAACATGAACGACCAGTGGTCCGGGAAGATCTTGCGGGCGAAGAACTTGACGAAGCCGCCACCGGTGACGCGCTGGTCGAGCCAGTCGCCACCGATCGCGCCGAGTTTCATGGCGCGTCCCTGGGCCGGGGCCTGGTTCCGGGAATCTGGAGTCGCGGTGGTCACGAGATCACTGGTCCTTGTGGATGTCCCAGAAGCTGGGACCGATCGGCTCGGGGAAGTCTGCGGCGGCCACGAGGTAGCCCTCGTCGTCGACCGTGATCGGCAGCTGCGGCAGCGGGCGCTTGGCAGGTCCGAAGATGACCCGGGCGCCGTCGGTCACGTCGAAGGTCGACTGGTGGCAGGGGCAGAGCATGTGGTGGGTCTGCTGCTCGTACAGGGCCACGGGGCACCCGACGTGGGTGCAGATCTTCGAGAACGCCAGGATGCCGTCGTACCCGTTGGCCAGGCTCTCCTCGTCCTTCACGTCGCGAGGATCGACCCGCACGATCACGGTGGCGGCCTTGGCGCGTTCCTCGAGGTAGTGCTCGGTGTCCGGGGTCAGGCCCTCGGGCATCACATGGAAGATCGCGTTGATGGCCACATCCGCGGCACGGATCGGGGTGCCGTCGTGGTCGCGAGCGAGGCGCTGGGGCTCGTCCGAGGAGCCCCAGAAGGTGTGGCGGAGCTTGTTGCCCGGCAGCGGCCCGAAAGTCGACAGCGGCGCGAGAACGGCGATGGGCAGGGCGGCCAGCGCCGCCACCATCGAGGTGACGATCAGGGGGCGCCGAGCGATACCGGTCTCCTCGAGCCCGCCGGTGATGATCTCCGCGGCTGCCGTGCGCGATTCCTCGCTGCTGCGGATCGGGTGCCGCTCCTCGATCGCTTCGTCATCGGGCATCAGCGTCTTGGCCCAGTGGACCGCGGCCGCGCCGACGAAGAAGACCGCGATGGCCAGACCGAGGCCGATGGTCAGGTTGGACCACCACAGCGCGTCCCAGGTGCCGGAGTCGGCGAAGAGGTTCGTGTACTCCGGTGTGACCAGGAAGTAGGCCGCGATGAAGATCACGGTTCCCAGTACGGAGAGCAGGAAGAGCGCTGCCACGACCCGTTCGGCCCGCTTGGCCGCCCGTGGGTCGGTGTCGGCCTGCCGGTGGACGTGAGGGGGCAGCCCGGGGTTCGGGAAGCCGCCACCCTCCTTGGGCGCGATCGCGCTGATGCCGCGCTCGGGGGAGGAGCCGTCGAGATTGTTGTTCATAGTCGAATTCACTTCGCCTTCGCCCCCAGCCACACGGCGCAGGCGACCAGCAGGGACAGGACGATGGTCCACACGTACAGGCCTTCGGTCACGGGCCCCTGGTTGCCCAGGGAGATGCCGCCGGGGGACCCGGTCTCGTCGAGCGCGTGGAGGTAGGCGACGACGTCGCGCTTATCGTCGGGGGAGAGGTTCGCGTCATTGAAGACCGGCATGTTCTGCGGGCCGGTGTCCATGGCCTCGTACACGTGCTGGGGCTCGACCCCGATCACCGGCGGGGCGAACTTGCCGCGCGTCAGCGCGCCGCCGGCGCCGGCGGCGTTGTGGCACATGGCGCAGTTGATGCGGAAGATCTCGCCACCGTTGACCGGGTCGCCCAGCTCCGGATCGACCATCTCCTCGTCGGGCACGGCAGGGCCGGGGCCCAGGGAGGCCACGTAGGCGGCCAGCTGGCGGGTCTGCTCCTCGTTCATCTGCGGGGGCTTCTCCGGCCCCTGGGCTCCTGCACGCTGCATGGGCATGCGGCCCGTGCCGACCTGGAAGTCCACCGAGGCGGCTCCCACGCCGATCAGGGACGGGCCGAGGGTGCCCTCGGAGTCGACCTGGCCCTCACCGGCCGGGCCGTGGCAGCTGGCGCAGTTGGCGAGGAACAGGGCCTCGCCGGCCTCGACGTCATCCTGCGAGTAGGCCTCGGCCTGGGCCGCGCGCGGCTGGAGCGCGACATAGAGCCCGCCGGTCGCGACGAGCGCGAGCAGCAGGATCACGAGTAACGCCATCGGGTGATGGCGACGTGCGGCGAGTGCCTTCACGGTTCGAACCTCGATTCGTGCAAGGGGCTGGCGGGGACGGAAGGGACTGCGGTCGGAAGGAGCCGTGACTCTCCTGCGACCGGGAGGGTCAGAAGATGGTCCAGTCCATGGAGACCGGGACCAGGTGGCTGGGATCCAGGGCGGTCATGACCGGGTCGAGCAGGTAGACGACGAAGAACAGCCCCACCCAGACGATGTCCACGAAGTGCCAGTAGTAGGAGACGCAGATCGCGGAGATCTTCTCGTGGGCGGTGAACTTCTCGGCGGTGAACGCCCGCAGCAGCACCATCAGGAAAGCCATCAGCCCGCCGATGACGTGGATGCCGTGGAAGCCGGTGGCGAGGTAGAAGACCGAGCTGAAGGCCGAGGACGACATCGTCACGCCCTCGTGGACCAGTTCGGCGTACTCGTAGGCCTGGCCGCTGACGAAGATCGCGCCCAGCACGAAGGTCACGGTGAACCACTCGACCAGACCCCAGCGGGCGACGTTGAAGATCGATCCGGTGCGTCGTTTACGCGGCGTGAACGACTTGCTGAAGGGCATCTTGCCCTCCGCGACCCAGACGCCGAACTGACAGGTGAAGGAGCTCGACACCAGGATCGTGGTGTTCACGATGGCGTAGCCGTGCGTGAAGTTGGCCTGACCGATGCCGAAGTTGTCAGGAACCATGGAGCGAAGGGTGAACCACATCGCGAACAGGCCGCCGAAGAACATCACTTCGCTGGCGAGCCAGACGATCGTGCCGATCTGCGTCGGGTTGGGGCGGCCGACCGCTGGGACAGCGGACGGAGGGCGCTCAGTCAAGGTCGCAGTAGTCACGTCACCATTATGTCGTGTCGTCAGGATCAGTGCGCTCAGTCCACGACGTACGAGCACACCGCCGGGCACGGCCCCGGGCGAACCAGGTCAGCATATCCCTCCTGACGCGCCGTCACGAACCAGGACACGCATCCGAGCGGCCAGGCGGCCGGCGCATGCGTGGTCGTGATCATTCTGTGATGCGCTCCGTGATCCAGGCGACCGTCGCTGCCCCCGGGGATGCGATCATCGGGGCATGAACGAGAACATCCCGACCTGGTCACAGATCACGTCGCGCCTGGTGCGCGGCCAGGAGCTCGACGGCCCGTCGGCCGCCTGGGCCATGGACCAGGCGATGTCCGGGCAGGCGACCGCGGTGCAGCTGGCCGGGTTCCTGGTCGCGCTGCAGGCGAAAGGCGTGACGAGCACGGAGCTGGCGGCCCTGGCCGACGCGATGGTCTCCCACGCCCGCCCGGTCCGGGCGCCACGGCGGGCGGTGGACATCGTCGGCACCGGCGGGGATCTCGCCCAGACTGTGAACATCTCCACGATGGCCTCGATCATCATCGCCTCCACCGGTCGCACGGTGGTCAAGCACGGCAACCGCGCTTCCTCCTCGAAGTCCGGTTCGGCCGATGTGCTCGAGGCGCTGGGGGTCAGGCTCGACCTCCCGGTCCCGGCGGTCGAGGAGCTGGTCGGCCGCGTCGGTATGACATTCCTGTTCGCCCAGGTGTTCCATCCCTCGATGCGGTATGCGGCAGAGGCCCGCAAGGGGCTGGGCATCCCCACTGTGATGAACATCCTGGGCCCGATCACCAACCCTGGTCGCCCTCGCGCCAGCGCGGTCGGCGTGGCCGACCCGGGGCTCGCCCCGATCGTCGCCGGGGTGTTCGCCTCGCGCTCCACGAGCGCGCTGGTCTTCCGCGGTCAGGACGGCCTGGACGAGCTGACCGTCACCGCGGCGTCCGACGTGTGGGAGGTGCGGGGCGGCGAGGTCCGCGAGCACGTGCTGGACCCGCACTCGCTGCTGGGGATCGCGCGGAGCGGGCACGAGACGCTGCGCGGCGGCGACGCCGAGGACAACGCCCAGGTCGCCCGGGACCTGTTCGGGGGCGTGACGGCGGGCCGGATGCAGGCCGTCCGCGACACCGTGCTGCTGAACGCCGCGGCGGGCCTGGTCGCCTACGACGGGATCGGGGAGCCGGCCGCCGGGGACTTCGAGAGTCGCTTCATCGCGGCCTTCGAGGAGGCACGGGACGCCCTGGACTCGGGCCGTCCGGCCCAACTGGTCGCCCGCTGGGCCGCGGCCTCTCAGGAGGCGCAGGAGGAGGCGGGCTGACGCCGGCCGCTGCGGTCCTCAGCCGTCGATGCCAAGGTCGAAGGCGACGTCCAGGTCTCGCTTGGAGTAGGTCTTGAAGGCGATGTTGGTGGTGGTGCCCCGGACCCCGTCGACCTTGCTGAGCTGATCGGCGATCACCTCGGCGAGGTCCTCATGGCGGCGCACCCGCACCACAGCGATCAGGTCGACGTCCCCGGTCACCGAGTAGACCTGGTCGACGCCCTCGATGTCGACCACCCGCTGAGCGACCTCGGGGATCCGGTGCGACTCGACGAGAATCGAGACGATGGCGGTGATCATGGCTTCTCTCCTCCGACAGGGCGCTCGAGGCGCCTTGGCTCTCACCCCCGAGCCTATGCCTCCGTCGGCATCGCTGTCCGGGCGAAGCGCCGGGTGAGATGGTCCTGGTCGAACCGCGCCCGCGCCGGATGGCTCCAGCTGCCGTCGCTGAGCACCGTGCGCACCCCGGGACCCTCGAGCCAGCTCAACAGGATCTCGGTCTCCTGGTGGTGGCCCTGGCACAGAGGAGCTGCCAGGTCACCCTCGCCGGTCCCGGTCAGGGCGAGCGAGCGCGCCGCGGCCAGCGGATCGGCGTGGTGGGGCACCAGGACCGTCCCCGCGAAGCGTCCGTGCCGCACGGCCAGCAGCTCCCAGCCCTTCCCGTCGACCACCCCCTCCGTGCTCGGACGGGCGGCGATCAGCAGCTCGGTCCCGCCGATCGCGCGCAGCCGGCACGCTCGGCGGGCAGCGGTCAGGTAGGTCAGGGCGAGGCGGCGGATCCGTTCGGCGTCCTCATAGCGGTTCGCGCTGGCGTGGGCGCGCATCCGGGCGGCCGCGTGATCGAGCACCTCCGTCGGATCCTGGGTCATCGCCCGGTGGAGCCTGCGGCGGTGCCCCTCGTCCGTATGCGTCGTGCGGCCACCGGCACGCTCCAGCGAGGAGCCGCGGCCGATGATCGCATCGGTGAGCAGGCCCCGCAGCGGCTCGACGTCGTGGCGGGAGGCCAGCGGACCGATCTGCGCCGAGCCGTCCGACTCGTCCCGTGCCAGGCGCGCGGCACGCAGCCCCGAGGCTCCCGTCTCCAGACGCAGCCACAGAGCCTTCTCGGGGGTCAGGCCGTGCCGGTTGGAGGGGGGCTTCTCCTGGCCGATGATCCGCAGCTCGCGCACAGCCGCCTCGGTGGCGGTGGTGGTCTCGATCACCGAGATCCGCTCGGCACGCGGCAGCATGTCCAGCACCCGGCGGCGGCTCTCGGCAGCGGTGAAGTACGTCCTGACCCGGCTGCGCAGGTTCTGTGACGTGCCGACGTACAGCGGCTTCCCCTGGGCGTCGAGGAACTGGTAGACCCCCGGGACCGACGGGATGTGCTCGGCCAGGTGCTTCTTGCGCAGCTGGACGGGCCGGGCCCGGCGGTGGGCCGAGGCGAGATCCTCCAGGGTGCTCGCGCCCGTCGGCCCCAGCCGGTCGATGATCGCGTGCAGCACGTCCACGGTCGCGCGGGCATCGGTCAGCGCCCGGTGATCCGGGCTGATGGTGGCGCCGACGTGGGCGGCCAGGGTGCTCAGCTTGTGATCGCGCACCTCATCCCGGCGGAACACCGTCCTGGCCAGGGCCAGGGTGTCCAGCACCTGCGGCCGGGGCCAGGTCACCTGGCAGCGGGCGGCCTGGGCGGAGAGGAAGGAGATGTCGAAGCGGGCGTTGTGAGCCACCAGCGCGGCGTCGCCCACGAAGTCGAGGAAGGTGGGCAGCACGGACTGGATCGGCGGCGCGCCGGCCACGGCTGCGTCGGTGATCCCCGTCAGCGAGGCGATGTAGGCGGGGATCGGGCGCTGCGGATCGACGAAGGTGCGGAACTCGCCCAGCACCTCGCCACCGCGCACCTTGACCGCGCCGATCTCCGTGATCGCGTCGGCTCCGGGATCGGTCCCGGTCGTCTCCAGATCCACGACCACCAGGGTCGTCTCGATCAGCGGGGTGCCGAGATCCTCGAAGCTCAGCTGGCGGCGGGCGGACATGACCGCAGACTATGACGAGGCCCTGACGAACGGGCCCGACGCTCAGGCGGCGGGCTTGGAGCGGGTGTAGATCCTGTCGATCACCTCGGCGAAGTCCTTGACCACGATGTTGCGCTTGAGCTTCATCGAGGGCGTGAGGTAGCCGTTCTCCTCGGTGAAGTCGTCGTCGATGACCTCGAAGACCCGGATGGACTCCGCCCGGGAGACGGTCTGGTTGGCCTTGTCGACCACGGTCTGCAGCTCGGCGCGGACCCTCTCGTCGGCCGCGGCCTCCGAGACCGTCATCTCCGGCATCCCGTTGTTCTCCAACCAGGTGGGCAGCATCTCCGCGTCCAGGGTCAGGATCGCGGCGACGAAGGGCCGCTGGTCGCCGATCACCACGCACTGACTGACCAGCGGGTGGGAGCGCAGCACGTCCTCCAGCGGGGCCGGGGAGACGTTCTTGCCCCCGGCGGTGACGAGGACCTCCTTGGAGCGACCGGTGATGGTGAGCGACCCGTCGGCGTCCAGCGAGCCGATGTCGCCGGTGCGGAACCAGCCGTCCCGCAGGGATTCTGCGGTGGCCTCGGGATTATTGCGGTAGCCCTTGAAGACCATCACGCCCTTGACGAGGATCTCGCCGTTGTCGTCGATCGCGATCGTCGAGCCGGGCAGCGGCGGGCCGACGGTGCCGGGCTTGACGGCCCAGGGCAGGTTGACGCACACCGGTGCGGTGGTCTCGGTCAGGCCGTACCCTTCGAGCACAGTGACCCCGATCCCGCGGAAGAAGTGGGCGAGCCTCTCCCCGAGGGCCGCGCCGCCGGAGACCGCCCAGCCGATCTGCCCGCCCATCGCCTCGCGCAGCTTTCCGTAGACGAGTTTGTCGAACAGCGTGTGCTTGGCCTTCAGGATCAGCGGGACCTTCCCCGCGCTCTGCGCCTTCGAGAAGTCGATCGCGGTCTGCGTGGCGGCAGCGAAGATCTTGCCTCGTCCGCCGGCGATGGCCTTCGCCTCGGCGCCGTTGTAGACCTTCTCGAACACCCGGGGCACGGCGAGCAGGAACGTGGGCTTGAAGGCTGCGAGGTCCGGCAGCAGGTTCTTGGTGTCCGGGGTGAAGGCGGTGGTCACCGGCCAGGCCGCGGCCACCACCGTGATCAGGCGGGCGAACACGTGCGCCATCGGCAGGAACATCAGCAGTCGCGACCCCGGCGGGAGCACCTGCTGACCGAGCAGGTTGACGGCGCTGCGGGTGGTGTCGACGAAGTTCGCGTGGGTGAGCTCGGCGCCCTTGGGGCGGCCAGTGGTCCCGGAGGTGTAGATGATAGTGGCGATGTCCTCCATCCGGCGGGAGGTGCGGCGGGCCTCGAGGTCCTCGTCGCTGACATCGGCCCCGCGCTTCTTCAGCTCCTCGAGGATGCCGTCCTCGATCACGCCGATGTGCTCGAGGGAGGGCACCTGGTCCCGTACGGACTCGACGTCTTCCGCATGGCGCTCGGCCTCGACGAGGGCGAAGCGGATGGAGGAGTCCGAGGCGATCCACTGGATCTGGCTGGGTGAGGAGGTCTCGTAGATCGGGACGCTCACGCCCCCCACCCACCAGATCGCCCAGTCGGCCAGTGCCCATTCGTAGCGGGTGCGGGACAGGATCGCCACCGCGTCCCCGGTCTCCAGGCCGGAGGCGATCAGCCCCTTGGCGACGGCCTTGACCTCGGTGATGAAATCGGCCATCTCCACGGGCGTATAGGAACCGGAGCCGTCAGCGCGCTCGAAGATCGGGATGGAGGGGTGGGTGCGCAGCCTCTCCAGCAGCATGTCCGTGGTGTTCTCGTCCTCGCGGCTGACGTGCTGGGCGGCAGTGCCGAACTGCTTCATCGAATCTCCTTCGATCCGGGCCGGGGGCGGCCGCCGGTCTGGGGCAGCGGCCCGGAAGCGCTGGTGGGGTCACGCGGATTCTACGGCAGGGGATCTAGGATTGTGCCGACAGGCGGGTTCGAGGCGGAAGGAACACCACAGCATGCTCTCCATCGGCGTGGACATCGGCGGGACCAAGATCGCGGCAGGGGTGGTCGATGAGCAGGGGTGGATCATCGCCACCACTACTCGTAGCACCCCGGCCACGGATCCGGAGCTGCTCGAGGCGGGCGTGGCCGATGCCGTCGCGGAGCTGCGGGCCGAGCATGAGGTGGCCGGTGTCGGGGTCGGGGCGGCGGGCTTCATCGGCGCCGATCGGCGCACGGTGAACTTCGCCGCCAACGTGGCCTGGCGCCATCATCCGCTGGCCGAGCAGCTCGAGCAGCTGCTGGGGCTGCCCGTGGTGGTGGAGAATGACGCCAACGCCGCAGGCTGGGCCGAATACCGTTTCGGCGCTGCGACGGAGGCGGTGCACATGCTGATGGTCACCGTGGGCACCGGACTGGGCGGTGCGATCGTCCTGGACGGCAACCTGGTGCGCGGCAGCGGAGGCTTCGCGGGGGAGGTCGCGCACATGACGGCTGTGCCCGACGGCCAGTGGTGCGGCTGTGGTCTGCGCGGGTGCCTGGAGCAGTACACGTCCGGGACCGCCCTGGTGCGCACCGCCAAGCGGCGCGCCGGCGTCGGGGACCCCGCGATGAGCCCGCTGGTGGAGGCCTCCGGGGGCACTCGCAAGGGCATCGACGGGCCCCTGATCACGCGTCTGGCTCAGCAGGGCGATCCCGGGTCGAGGGAGCTGATCGGCGAGCTGGGGACCTGGCTGGGGCGAGGGATGGCCTCCATCTCCTCGCTGCTGGATCCCGATGTGATCGTGGTCGGCGGCGGGGTGGCCGATGCCGGGGATCTGCTGCTCGATCCGGCACGACGGGCCTATTCCGCCTCGCTGACGGGCCGTGCCCACCGGGAGCCGGCCCGCTTCGTCCTGGCCGGTCTGGGTAACCGGGCCGGCATCGTCGGGGCCGCGGACCTGGCGCGCTGACCGCGCCGGCCCGCCGGCGCTCACACCTGGGCGCCGTCGTCGTCCCGCGGGGTGCGCGGCACCCTCAGCAGCAGCGCCACGACACCGCCGATGGCCGCGGCTCCGCCCAACCAGCCCAGGAACCCGGGCAGGGAGGGGGTGACGGTCGCCGTCACCATCAGCAGGAAGCCGCCGATCAGCGCTGTCCAGGACCACAGCGCACCCCCGGAGGGCTCGGGCAGATCCGGGTCCGGGGGCTCGAAATCCCCGTAGATGACCTCGTCATCGCTCAGGAAGTCGTCCTCGTCGAGCTCGGCGGGAGGCTGCGGGTCCCGTCCCGGGCCGCCGGCCGCAGGATGGGCGGCCCGGGAGCGGGCGCGGGACTCGGTTCCGGCCGGGTCGGCAGGCGAATCGGGGCCGAGGCCCCACAGCTCGTCGTCAGGGCCGGCGGATCCGTCAGGGGGCCGCGTCGAGGGGGGATGATCGCCGGCCGGTGGTTCGCGGGGCGGCTGCCCGGGGCCGAGCTCGAGGCCCTCCTGCTCGAGCATGCGCGCGAACTCGGCGTCCATGTCGCGGGGGCCGGGGCGTTCGCGATCGTCGGGCGAGGTGTTCATGCCGGGCCTCGGGCGGGTCGCTGCACGTGCTGGTCCAGGAAGCGCGCCGAGGTGTCGAACAGCAGGTCGGCGTCGTGGTCGAGCGTGGCCAGGTGATAGCTGCGGGTCATCGACAGACGCTCGACCGGGCCGCGCACCCCGGCGGCGACGAGGTCGCTGTCACTGGGCCGGACCGTGTGGTCGACGGTGGAGGTCGCCAGCAGCACGGGGACGCGGACCGCTGACAACTGGGAGCGGGCGCGGGAGAACAGACGACGCAGGTTCGCCACCCCCCTCATCGGCACCCGGTCGTAAGCCTCCTCGTGGGCGCCCTCCAGAGCGATGTCGGAGCCGATGCCCTCCAGACTCGGGACGAACGGTGCGATCAGCGGGGCCAGGCGTGCTGCCGGCGGCAGGGTGAGCCCGGGATTGACCAGCACCACGGCGGCGATGCGTCCCTCCAGATCGGGGTCGGCGGCCAGCGTCAGGGTCAGCGCCCCTCCCATCGACAGCCCTCCGACCGCGATCGGCCCGTGCTCCCGGGAGAGGTCGAGTGCGGCATCGTGCACCCGCCCGTACCAGTCCTGCCACGTGGTCCGGGCCATCTGCTGCCAGGTGCTCCCGTGCCCCGGCAGCAGTGGAAGGTCCACATCCCAGCCGCGATCGGCGTGGTCCTGCGCCCACGGTCGCAGGGATTGCGGCGAACCGGTGAACCCATGGCACAGGAGCAGGCCGCCACGCGGGTTAGAGTGTCCCCGCGCGCGCCAGGAGCGGGAGAGTTCGCTGAAGGTCATGGGTCCATCGTCGCACCCCCGCCCGCTCGGTTCATCCCCTGCGCCTCAGACCCGCCCCGACGACCCGTCCCGGCCACGTGCCGCCGAGTCCCCACCCGAGGAGTCCGACGTGCTGTACGAGATCGCCAAGCCTCCGGTCCGAGCGGTGATGTCAGCGGTCTGGAAGCCCACCATCAGCGGCGCCGAGCACATCCCCGACCAGGGTCCGGTGATCCTGGCCTCGAACCATCTGGCGTACTCGGACACGGTGATCCTGCCGGCATCGCTGCGGCGCACGGTGCATTTCCTGGGCAAGTCCGACATCTTCGCCGGCGGCTCGCCGCTGAACGCAGTGTTCGCGGCGATCATGCGCGGCCTGCACGTGATGCCGGTGGATCGTGCCGGGGGCAACGCCTCCCGCTCGGCGATCGAGGCGGGCCTCGAGGTCCTGGAGGCTGGGAAGATCCTGGGCATCTACCCCGAGGGCACCCGCAGCCCGGACGGCCGGCTCTACCGCGGCAAGACCGGGGTGGCCCGCTTCGCCCTGGCCACCGGGGCTCCCATCGTCCCCGTCGCGATGCGGGGCAGCTTCGAGGCCCAGCGCGGACGCCGCTATCTGCCCCGCCGCTCCCCACGCATCGACGTGATGGTGGGGGAGCCGGTCCGACTCGAGCACCTCGAGCTGGAGGGCAAGGAGGAGGCCGTGGTGATGCGTGAGGCCACCGATGAGGTGGTCCGGCGCATCCAGGAGCTGTCGGGCCAGCAATACGTGGACGAGTACGCCGCGGACGTCAAGAAGCGCCTGCGCGACCACCGCGCCTCCTGAGGGCCCGGACCGCGGGATGCGGGGCCCGCCCCCGGCCACGACTGCGTACCCTGGTGGCGTGAACCAGTTCAGTCCTGATGCCCCCGCCCGTGCCCATGACTTCTCGCTGTCCTCGGCCGACGACGGCCTGGCGGCTCTGAGCGCATGGCGCGGGTATCCCCGGGTGCAGCAGCCCGTCTGGCCGGACGAGGCCGAGCGCAGCGCCGTCTTCGACGACCTGCGCGCCGCCCCGCCGCTGGTGTTCGCCGGCGAGGTCGACGTGCTGCGCGAGCGGGTGGCCGCCGCCGCTCGTGGCGAGGCGTTCTTGCTGGTGGGAGGCGACTGCGCGGAGACATTCGCCGAGGCCACCGCCGACCGCATCCGCAACAAGATCCGCACCATCCTGCAGATGGCGGCGGTGCTGACCTACGGGGCCTCCGTGCCGGTGGTGAAGATGGGGCGCATGGCGGGCCAGTTCGCCAAGCCCCGCTCGGGCGACGAGGAGACTCGCGACGGCGTCACCCTGCCCACCTACCGTGGGGACGCGGTCAACGACCACGCCTTCACCCTGGAGGCGCGCACCCCCGATCCGCAGCGTCTGTGGAGGATGTACACCACCAGCGCCTCGACGCTGAACCTGCTCCGCGCCTTCACGGGCGGCGGGTTCGCGGATCTGCGCGAGGTCCACTCCTGGAACCGTGGGTTCACATCCGGCAGCGGCTACGACCGCTACGAGGAGCTGGCGGGTCAGATCGACAAGGCGATCCGCTTCATGGCCGCGATCGGGGCGGACTTCGACGCCCTGAAGGTCGTCGAGTTCTACGCCTCCCACGAGGCGCTGCTGCTCGACTACGAGGAGGCCATGTCCCGGGTCGACTCCCGCACCGGCGAGATCTACGGCACCTCCGGTCACATGCTGTGGATCGGCGAGCGCACCCGGCAGCTGGACGGTGCGCACGTGGACTTCATGGCGAAGCTGCGCAACCCGATCGGCGTGAAGCTGGGGCCGACGGCCACGGTCGACGACGCGCTGCGGCTGATCGACACGCTCGACCCCGAGCGCGAGCCCGGTCGCCTGACCTTCATCACCCGCATGGGAGCCGGGAACATCCGCGATCGTCTGCCCGCCCTGGTCGAGGGAGTGCGCGATGCGGGAGCCCAGGTCGCCTGGGTCACCGATCCCATGCACGGCAACACGATCACCTCCTCCAACGGCTACAAGACCCGCCGCTTCGAGGACATCCTCGACGAGGTGGTGGGCTTCTTCGAGGTCCACCAGGGGCTGGGGACGGTTCCCGCCGGGCTGCACATGGAGCTGACCGGTGACGACGTCACCGAGGTGCTCGGCGGAACCGGGGAGATCGACGAGGAGGGACTGACCCGCCGCTACGAGACACTGGTCGATCCGCGCCTGAACCACCAGCAGTCCCTCGAGCTGGCCTTCCTGGTCGCGGAGATGCTCTCGCGCCGCTGATGGCTCGCCGTCAGAAGACGGTGAGGGTGACGGTCGAGCCCTTGGCCAGCTCGCTGCCGGCCTCCGCGGACTGCTCGTAGACCAGTCCGAAGACCGGTTCTCCGCGATCGTGCTCGACCGTGACCGAGAAGCCCGCCGACTCCAGCTCGGAGCGGGCCTCGTCCTCCGGCATGCGGAACACGTCCGGAACGGTGACCATCTCCGGGCCGAGCGAGGTGACCAGCTCCACGGTGTCCCCGCGATGACCGGTGCCGGAGCCGGGCGACTGGGAGATCACCGAACCCTCCGGCACGGAAGCCGAGTGGGCGCTGGAGGTGGTGACGGTGAACCCGGCCTCCTCCAGCGCGACGCGGGCGGTCTCGCCCTCGCGGCCGCTCTGGTCGGGGATCGGGATCGGCTGGCGCCCCTGGGAGGCGACCACATGGACCTCTCCTCCCGCCGGCAGCGCCTCGGCCTCCTGCGATTGGGAGACGATCTCGCCGGCCGGGACGGTCTCGGACCAGACCGCCTCGTCCTCGATCAGCACCAGGCCCTGCTCCTCCACCCGGGAGCGGGCGTCCTCGACGCTCATCCCCTCGAGGTCGGGGACCTCGAAGGTCTCCTCGCCGCGTGAGACGACCACGCGCACGTCGGCGCCCCGCTTGACGCTCTCCCCGCTGGCGGGGGAGGAGGAGATCACATGCCCCGCCGGGACGGAGGCGTCGAAGCGCTCCTCGGTGCGCGTGCCCAGATCGGCTGCGGACAGCGCCGCCTCGGCGTCCGACAGCCGGGTGCCCACCAGAACGGGCACGGTCCGGTCGGCTCCGGGGCCGACGGTCAGGTACCAGTCGGCGCCGCCCCACCCGCCCAGGGCGAGCACCGCGACCGCGCTGAGCGTCGCCAGCCCGGCCATCATGGGCGAACGGCGCCGAGCTCCCTGGACGCGGTGGCGTCCCTGTCGTGGGCGCGGGGCGGGCACGATCACGGAGCGCGACGCCGGTTCCTCGTCGCCGGCCGTGTCCTCGTCCGTGTCCTCGGCCGGGCCGGGCAGAGGGAACGCGCGCGGGGCCGCCCCGAGATCGGCGATCACCTCCTCGAGCAGCACGGTCGGCCGCGGTACCTCCCCGGTGTCGGCGTCCTCCCGCGGCCGGGGCCGGGTGTCCATGACAGCGTCGGGCAGGGAGTGCTGCAGCTCGTGCACGGCCCGCAGCAGGTCCAGCGCGCCCGCCGGGCGCTGCTCGACCGAGCGGGCCGCCGCCCAGGTCACCAGGGAGTCCAGCTCGCGGGGAATGCCGGAGACCACCGTCGACGGGGCGGGGATGTCGTCGTGGACGTGCTGGAAGGCGACGTGGACCGGCTGCTCCCCGGTGAACGGTTGGGTCCCGGTCAGCATCTCGAACAGCACCACACCCAGCGAGTACAGGTCACTGCGCTCGTCGCTGTGACCGCGGGTGACCACCTCCGGGCTGATATAGGCGACCGTGCCCAGCAGCGTGGCGCTCGCGGAGGAGTTGGAGGTGCCGATCGCGCGCGCCAGACCGAAGTCGGCGACCTTCACCACGCCGCTGTGGTCGATCAGGATGTTCTCCGGTTTGATGTCGCGATGGACGATGCCGGCGCGATGCGCGGCGACCAGTGCCTCGAGGACCTGCGCGGTCACATCGAGCACCTCGCGCAGGGACTGTCGCGGCTGCTCGCTGATGCGGGCCCGCAGAGTCCTGCCCTCGATGAGCTCCATGGCCAGGTAGACGCTGTCGGCGTCCTCTCCCTGGTCGAAGACACCGACGACGTTGCGGTGGGCGAGACGTGCCGCGCTGCGGGCCTCGCGGCCGAAGCGCCGGCGGAAGTCCTCGTCCGTCGCCAGGTGCGGGTGCATGATCTTCAGGGCGACCACGCGATCCAGACGCTGGTCGTGCCCGCGATGGACGGTCGCCATTCCCCCGCGCGCGATGAGCTCCTCGACCCGGTAGCGGTCATCGAGGAGCGGGCCCATGCCGGGGGAAGTCGACGTCGCCGAGCTCACAAGGCCAATCTAGACCGCAGTGCAGGGAGGACGCGGCAGCGACACACATCAGGGCCCAGGTGTGGTAAAACGCGGGCTCCGGGCCGGGGGTGCGCGGGGGAGGGCGTTCATGCCACCCTGGAGCGGTGGAAGATCTCGAGAAGCTCATCACCGACTGGCTCACCCTGCCCGAGGTGGCCCTCGCCCTGGACGTGGACGTCTCCCGGGTGCGCCGCCTGATCGAGGACGATCAGCTGGTGGCCCTCCGCCGCGGCGACCCGGCGGTGCGGTCCGTGCCGGCGGAGCTGCTGGTGGATGGTCGGATCGCTCCCTACCTGGGAGGGACCGTGACAGTGCTGCGCGATGGCGGGTTCGACGATGTCGAGTTGCTGACCTGGCTGTTCACCGAGGACGAGAGCCTGCCCGGGCGCCCGATCGATCTCCTGCGGAGCGGTCAGCGCGGCGAGGTCCGCCGCCGCGCCCAGACCTTGGCCCTGTGACTTCCGCCGCTCAGGACGGCAGCGAGGCCACCTCGGTGGCCTGAGCCGCCAGGGCCGCCAGCCCTGCCCGGCCCTCTTCCCCGAGGCCCTCGGCCCGGTCCAGGATCTGTGCGGCACGCGCTGCCCGCTCCTGCACCTCCTCGGAGACCGAGGCCACGGCCCCGGTCCGCAGCATGAGCTCGTGGACCGCGGCGACGTCCGAGGCCGGGGCATCGGTGCGCCCGACAGTCCGTTCCAGCAGCTCGCGCTGCGCCCGGTCGGCGCCGGCCAGGGTGCGGGCCAGCAGCACTGTGCGCTTGCCCTCCTCGATGTCCCCGCCGATCGGCTTGCCGGTCTGATCGGTGTCGCCGACCACGCTGAGCAGGTCGTCGCGCAGCTGGAAGGCGGTCCCGATCTCGATCGACCACCGCGACAGCGCCTCGAGCGCGCCGGGCCCGGCACCCAGCAGGGCGGCCCCGATGCGCACCGGTCGCAGGACCGTGTACGGCACCGTCTTCCAGTGGATCACCTCCAGCGCCGCCCGCTCGGCGTCGGCGGTGGAGGTGAAGCCCCCGGCCTGATGGAGGATGTCCAGGTACTGCCCCGACATCACCTCCGTGCGCAGCCGGTCGAACTCGCCGCGGGCGCGGGAGGTGTCCAGCGACTCTCCGTCGATCCCGGAGGCCAGCTGCTCGGACCAGCTGAGCGCCAGGTCGCCCAGCACGATCGCCACGGCGACCCCGAAGTCCTCGGGATCGCCGGACAGGGCCTCGCGCCGATGGCGCTCGGCCGCGGCGACGTGCATCGCGGGCCGGCCGCGGCGGGTGGGGGAGTGATCGATGACGTCGTCGTGCATGAGGGCTGCGGCCTGCACCAGCTCGATGGCGGCGCCGTAGCGGGCCAGGGCCTCGGTCTCCTCGTCCTCGGGGTGCCTCCCCAGAGCGGCCACCCCGCCCCAGAAGCAGAACCGGGGACGCAGCAGCTTGCCGCCCTCGAGATAGCCCTGGACGCCGTCGACGAGCAGGGCCGTCTCGGGGGCGACGGTGCGCAGCTCCTCCCGTCGTGCGGCGAGCTCGGTGCGGAGCACCCGGCCGACGCGGTCGACCACGTGGGCATCGAGATCGCGCAGGTGGTCGCGATCAGCAGCGGTGCCGGCTGAAACCATCGGGAATCCCTCCATATCGACACCCACGATCCTCGCACGGGCGTCTGGGGAGGATCCCGAACGCGGCTCCTCCCCAGACGGGCCCCGTCCACACAGCGCGATGTTCCGGGTCATGAGCGCTCCTCTTCCGCGACCCTCGTCCCATGACGACCGACATCTCCTCCGCGGACCCCGACCCCAGACTCCTGCGTGCCCACGACCCTGCCGAGCTGATCGCCGAAGCCCGGATCTGCCTGGGCCTGATCCCGCGCGACAGCCTGGTGCTGTTCGGCCACGACGGGCGCCGCACCAGCCCCCTGGTGACCCGTTCCGACCGCCGCCACCTGCTGGCACCCGAGGGGAGGGAGCACCTGGAGAATCATCTGGAGCTGATGCGGCGACGGGGCTGCCGCGGCGCCTTCTCCCTGATCCTGGTCGGGGACGGGTACGAGAGCGTCCCCGAGGAGCTGATGATCGAGGCTGCGGACCGTGCCGGGGCGATGCTGCTCACCACCGCTCGCTTCGGACTGGTCGAGCCGTTCGTGATCGACCGTCTCTGGGTGGTTGGAGGCGGCATCGGGCGGGAGCTGGTGCTCGGTCAGGGCTCGACGGATGAGGAGATCCGGCTGTGGGTCTCGCCGCCCCGTCCGCTGCGCGAGTTCTCCGAGACGCACTCGGCGACCCATGCGGTGCTGACCGGGCACCAGACCCCGCGGGACCTGCCCCTGGACGGGCCGCTGGCGGCCGCGGGCACCGATCTGCGCCTGCGCGGGCTCGACCCGGACTGCACCGATCCCAGGGTCCTGTTCGGCGCGGCGCGGGCGGCGGTCTCCCGGCTGGGAGCCGGCCGCGTCCGCGACCATGAGCGCTATGTGACGGACTGTGAACATCTGGCGCTGCTGCTGTCGGCCGTGGCGGTCGACAGCTTCCACTGGGAACTGTTGGCGCAGTGCATCGATCGCGGCCAGGATCGGACGGTGGATCGCGACCGTCTCCTCCAGGAGCTGACCACAGACGGGAGCTGGCGTCCACATGTCGATGTCTGTGCTGGTGGCAGCTGGTATTCGACCCTCGAGAAGCTGCGCGTGGTGGCTCAGGTGTGCGCTGCGGCCACGAGCGGTGAGCAGGAGATGCTGGCCGAGTCCGCCTGGCGGGGCCTGACGGTGCTGCTGGCGCTGCTGTCGTGGTGGAACCACCGATACGCGACGGCCGGGGAGCTCGTCGACCAGCTGTGGACGAGAGATCCGGGGTCGACTCTGGCACCCTTGCTGGCACGCCTGACCGATGAACCGATCGCCCCGGCCTGGTGGCCGCACGAGTGACTGACGGCGCGCAGCGCCGAGGTGCGGCGGCACGGGGGAGGAGGAACCGCTGATGACGCTGCTCGGTGCACGACATGACGCCGGCAACGCCTGGTCCCGGCTCGCCCCTGGGGCCACGCCGAGCTCGGGGGCCGTGCCGAGCCGTCGGGCGATCAGCGGTGCCTGGAGCCCGCAGGACGGTCCCGGCGACCGGCTCTTCGCCGAGGTCGGGCCGCTGCAGCTGGAGAGCGGGGACACTCTCGAGGAGGTCACCCTCGCCTACGAGACCTGGGGCGAGCTGGACCCCGATGCGAGCAACGCCGTGCTGGTCCTGCACGCGCTGACCGGGGACTCCCATGTGCGGGGCCCCGCCGGTGCCGCGCATCCCAGCCCCGGCTGGTGGGAGACCATGGTCGGGCCCGGGCTCCCGCTGGACACCGATCGCTACTTCGTCATCGCACCGAACGTCCTGGGTGGATGTCAGGGCAGCACCGGTCCCAGCACCCCTCGTTCCGCCGAGCCCGGCGCGCGACCGTGGGGTTCCCGGTTCCCGCGGCTGACGATCCGGGACCAGGTGCTCGCCGAACGGGCACTGCGGCAGCAGCTGGGCATCGGGCACTGGGCGCTGGTGGTCGGGGGATCCATGGGTGGGATGCGCGCCGTCGAATGGGCGGTGTCCTACCCGGAGGAGGTCGAGCGGCTCGTGGTGATCGCCGCCTCCGCGCGCGCCAGCGCCGACCAGATCGCCTGGAACAGCGCCCAGATCGCCTCGATCCGTGCCGATGCCGCCTTCCATGGCGGCGACTACTACGACCATCCCTCCGGTCGAGGCCCCCGGCAGGGGCTCGGGGCGGCCCGCCGTATCGCCCACACCACCTATCGCACCGCCGAGGAGCTGGAGAGCAGGTTCTCCAACCGTCCCCAAGACAGCGAGGACCCCCTGCGCGGGGACGGCCGCCACCAGGTGACCAGCTATCTCGACCACCATGCGGACAAGCTCTCCCGGCGTTTCGACGCCAACTCCTACCTGGTGCTGGTGCAGTCGATGAACACCCACGACGTGGGGAGGGGCCGCGGCGGCGTGGCGGCAGCCCTGGAGCGGGTCCGCGCGCGCTCGCTGATCGTGGCCATCGACTCCGACCGACTGTTCCCGCCGCACCTGGTGGCCGAGCTGGCCGAGCACATCCCGGGCGCACGCTGGGAGCTGGCCACCTCCCCGATCGGTCACGACGCCTTCCTGGTGGCGCACCACGATCTTGACAAGTGGATCAGCGAGCTGATGGACAGATAAGCTGACCCGACCAGTCGGCGGCCGCCGGGGTCACGACGCGAGCACGGTCCGAGGGGGAGCAGATCATGACGATCGTCGTGGGGTACTCACCATCCGGTCAGGGCATGGCCGCCCTGCAGGCCGCGGTGCGCTATGCGCAGCGATCCCGATCGAAGCTGATGGTCGCCTCCCATCTGTACAACGATCCGGAGCACGGGCCCACCGCGGCCACGGCGGATGCCGTGAGAGCCGCGCTGGACGAGGTCGGTGCACAGGAGCTGGACGTCGAGGTGTGCACCAGCTCCGAGGCCGACATCGGCGAGTTCCTGCTCGGGGTGGTGGAGTCCAGCGAGGCCACGCTCCTGGTGATCGGTCTGCGCCGGAAGTCCCCGATCGGCAAGCTGAACCTGGGTGCATCCGCCCGTCGTGTGGTGCTCGGGGCGCCCTGTCCGGTGCTGGCCGTCAAGGACGAGCACACCCCACTGCGTGACAGCAGTCACGTCCGTGTCTGAGTCAGGGCCGACCGGAGACGGTCGTGTTGGCAGAGCGTCCCGCGCCGTGGGAATAAGTGGAGCCACAGCGCGTTATACTCGATGAGCTTGACGGCACCGTGCCTTCGTGCGCCGCGAAACCGATGATCCGCGGGCAGGGTCAGGAGCCGAGAGCCACGCCGAGATGACTGATCACCCGAGTGTGACGGAGCCCCGCGAGGCGCTCCGCCGGAAGAAGGAACTCTGTGACCTCCTCCAAGACCGCTGACACCACGACCGATGAGACCGCCGTCACGGCCGAGTCCGAGTCGTCGGCCGGCACGAAGCGTGCAACCGGCACCAAGCGTGCCGCGGAGACCAAGACCCCTGCGAAGCGGAGCACCCGCAAGCCCGCCGTGAAGACCACCGCGGCCAAGACCGCCGCGTCGAAGCGGGCCACCGCGGAGGCCGCCCCTGCCGAGGCCGAGGAGGCCGTCGCTACCGACGAGGACGCGGTCGAGGACGAGGAGGCCACGGAAGAGGAGGCCGAGGAGACCGAGACCCGGAAGGAGACCGAGGAGGTCAAGGCCAAGGTCGAGGACTCCGGCGGGTTCGTGTTCAACGCCGCCGAGGACGACGCCCCGGCCCAGCAGGTCGTCACCGCCGGTGCGACCGCGGACCCGGTCAAGGACTACCTCAAGCAGATCGGAAAGGTCGCGCTGCTGAACGCGGCCCAGGAGGTCGAGCTCGCCGAGCGCATCGAGGCCGGTCTGTTCGCCGAGCAGAAGCTCAAACGCGACGAATCGATCGTCAACACCAAGGCCGGCCGCGAGCTCGCGATCATCGTCCAGGACGGCCGGGCCGCCAAGGACCACCTGCTGGAGGCGAACCTGCGCCTGGTGGTCTCCCTGGCCAAGCGCTACACCGGTCGCGGCATGCTGTTCCTGGACCTGATTCAGGAGGGCAACCTGGGCCTGATCCGTGCGGTCGAGAAGTTCGACTACTCCAAGGGCTACAAGTTCTCCACCTATGCGACCTGGTGGATCCGTCAGGCCATCACCCGTGCCATGGCCGACCAGGCCCGCACCATCCGCATCCCGGTGCACATGGTCGAGGTCATCAACAAGCTCGCCCGTGTGCAGCGTCAGATGCTGCAGGACCTGGGCCGCGAGCCCACTCCCGAGGAGCTCGCCAAGGAGCTGGACATGACCCCGGAGAAGGTGGTCGAAGTCCAGAAGTACGGCCGGGAGCCCATCTCCCTGCACACCCCGCTGGGTGAGGACGGCGACAGCGAGTTCGGCGACCTGATCGAGGACTCCGAAGCCGTGGTGCCCGCCGACGCCGTCAGCTTCACGTTGCTGCAGGAGCAGCTGCACTCGGTGCTGGACACCCTGTCCGAGCGGGAGGCCGGTGTGGTCTCGATGCGCTTCGGTCTGGAGGATGGCCAGCCCAAGACCCTCGACGAGATCGGCAAGGTCTACGGCGTCACCCGGGAACGGATCCGTCAGATCGAGTCGAAGACCATGAGCAAGCTGCGTCACCCCTCGCGCTCCCAGGTGCTGCGGGACTACCTCGACTGATCGTGGGGACGCTCCACACCACCGACGGCGCCGGATCCCCTCACGAGGACCCCGGCGCCGTCGCCGTATCGGTGGTGCGGGTCGGGCCCGAGGAGTGGGCCGCCCACCGCGACCTGCGGCTGGACATGCTCCGCGATGCCCCGGAGGCGTTCTGGGCGAGCCTCGAGGAGGTCCGCGCCCGCACGGAGCAGCAGTGGCGCCAGGAGCTCCGTGGGCCGCGCATCCATCTCCAGGCTCGCCGCGGCACAGAGGTGCTGGGAGGGATCGCGGTGCTGCCCGAGGGCTACACCCCGGAGCATCCCATCGCGGACCACGAGATCATCCTGGCCTCGCTGTGGGTGCGCCCGGCCGTCCGGGGCAGTGGCGTCTCACGGGCACTGCTCGACGCCGCCGCCCGGCTGTCGCTGGACCTGGGGCGGCCCACGGTGCTGCTCGAGGTCGACGACGGCAACGAGCCCGCTCGCGGTCTCTACGAGCGCCTGGGCTTCGTGGAGACCGGCGTGCGCCATCCTCGGCAGGCCGGCGGCGGTGCCTGGGTCGAGTACACCATCACGGCCCGGGACCTGCTGCGCTGAGGCCGGGCCCTTGACCGGACACGACGAACCCCGCAACGCTCAGAGGCGTTGCGGGGTTCGCGCAGCTCAGGGTCGGAGCGAGCCGGTGAGCTCGCCTCAGGCCGATCAGTCCTCGACCGGCTCCGGCTTGGCGTGGAGGCGTTCGGTCTCGTCGATGACCTCAGCGGCGATCGACTGGATGGCATCGCCGTGGGCGCGGGCATGGTGGGCGCAGAACATCAGCTCGCCACCGGCCTGCAGGAGCACCTTGACGTACGCCTGTGCTCCGCAGCGGTCGCAGCGGTCGTGCGCGGTCAGCCGAGGGGCTTCGAGAGTCATGTTCATGGTCCTTTTGTAGCACCCTGGCGCCGGGTCGAGGGCGGATGTGGACGGCGGTTCGCTGGGGGCGCAACGAACCTGTGAACGAGGCCCCAATACCGACTCGCAGGGTCTGTACGCCGTAGGATCGACAGCGTGTCCACCTCCAGCACCACATCCAGACAGCCCAACTACGACGCACAGCACCTCCAGGTCCTCGAAGGCCTGGAGGCCGTGCGCAAGCGCCCCGGCATGTACATCGGCTCCACCGACTCCCGCGGCCTCATGCACTGCCTGTGGGAGATCCTCGACAACGCGGTCGACGAAGCGCTCGGGGGCTACGGGTCCTCCATCACCGTGGTGCTGCACGGCGACGGCTCGGTCGAGGTGCGCGACACCGGCCGCGGCGTCCCGGTCGACGTGGAGAGCCGCACGGGCCTGACCGGCGTCGAGGTGGTCTACACGAAGCTGCACGCGGGCGGGAAGTTCGGCGGCGGCTCCTACGCGGCGGTCGGAGGCCTGCACGGGGTGGGCGCGAGCGTGGTCAACGCGCTGTCGGGGCGTCTGGACGTCGAGGTGGACCGGGCCGGCAAGACGTACGCCATGAGCTTCCGGCGCGGTCAGGCGGGTGTCTTCGACGACGACGGCGAACCCGACCCCGAGGCGCCCTTCACACCCGCTGACGGGCCGGCCGAGCTTCGCGTCGTCGGAAAGGCGAAGCGGGGCGTGACGGGAACCCGCGTGCGCTACTGGGCCGATCCGCAGATCTTCATCAAGGGCTCCCATTTCGCGCTGGACGAGCTGCACCGCCGTGCCCGCCAGACGGCCTTCCTGGTGCCGGGCCTCCAGCTGTCGGTCACCGATGAGCGACCCGAGCGGCTGCCGGACCAACCGGCCACCCGCACCTACAAGTACGACGGTGGCATCAGCGAGTTCGTCGAGTACCTCGCCCAGGACGAGAAGATCACCGACGTGATCCGCCTGCAGGGCACCGGTGACTACACCGAGACCGTGCCGGTGCTCGACAAGAACGGCCACATGGTCTCCACCGAGGTGGACCGCACCTGCGAGGTCGACATCGCCCTGCGCTGGGGCGCGGACTACGAGCCGACCCTGCGCTCCTTCGTCAACATCGTCGCCACCCCCAAGGGCGGCACCCATCTGGCAGGTTTCGAGCAGGCGCTGGTCAAGACCCTGCGCAAGCAGGTCGAGAACCATGCTCGGCGGGTCAAGTTCAACACCAAGAAAGAGAAGATCGAGAAGGACGACACCCTGGCCGGGCTGACCGCCGTGGTCAGCGTGCGCATCGACGAGCCACAGTTCGAGGGCCAGACCAAGGAGGTGCTGGGCACCCCGCCGATCCGCGCGATCGTCGCGAAGGTGGTCGAGCAGCAGCTCACCAGCTTCCTCACCTCCACGAAGCGGGCGGAGAAGGAGCAGGCGGCCCTGGTCGTCGACAAGGTCGTCTCCGAGATGCGAGCCCGCATCGCCGCACGCATGCACAAGGAGGTCTCCCGCCGCAAGAACGCCCTGGAGTCCTCCACCATGCCCACCAAGCTGGCCGACTGCCGCTCGACCGACATGGAGCGCTCCGAGCTGTTCATCGTCGAGGGTGACAGCGCCCTGGGCACCGCCAAGAGTGCACGCGACTCCGAGTTCCAGGCCCTGCTGCCCATCCGCGGCAAGATCCTCAACGTGCAGAAGGCCTCCATCACGGACATGCTCAGGAACTCCGAGTGCGCGGCGATCATCCAGGTGATCGGCGCCGGTTCGGGACGCAGCTTCGATCTCGAGACGGCCCGATACGGCAAGATCATCATGATGACCGACGCCGACGTCGACGGCGCCCACATCCGCACCCTGCTGCTGACCCTGTTCCACCGCTACATGCGCCCCCTGGTCGAGGAGGGGCGGGTCTACGCCGCCGTGCCCCCGCTGCACCGGGTCGAGGTGATCCACGGCGGCTCGAAGAAGAACGAGCTGGTCTACACCTACTCGGAGGCCGAGCTGCTCAAACTGCTGAAGAGCCTCGAACGGCGCGGCAAGCGGTACAAGGAGCCGATCCAGCGGTACAAGGGCCTGGGGGAGATGGACGCCGACCAGCTGGCCGAAACCACGATGGACCCCGGCCACCGCACCCTCCGCCGGGTTCGGATCGAGGACGCCGAGGCCGCCAGCGCCATGTTCGAGCTGCTGATGGGCTCCGAGGTCGCACCGCGCAAGCAGTTCATCATCGAAGGAGCCGAGGAGCTCGATCGCGAGAGGATCGACGCATGAGTGTCGCCGTCCGAGTCATCCCCTGCCTGGACGTCGACGCCGGCCGCGTCGTCAAGGGCGTGAACTTCCAGGGCCTGCGCGACGCCGGCGATCCCGTCGAGCTGGCCGCCCGCTACGGGGTCGAGGGCGCCGATGAGCTCACCTTCCTGGACGTGACCGCGTCCTCCTCCGGCCGTGGCACCATGCTCGACGTGGTCCGCGCGGCCGCGGAGCAGATCTTCATCCCCCTGACCGTCGGCGGCGGGGTCCGGACGGTCGACGACGTCGACCAGCTGCTGCGGGCCGGAGCCGACAAGTGCGGCGTCAACACGGCCGCGATCGGCCGACCGGAGCTGATCGACGAGGTCGCACAGCGCTTCGGCAACCAGGTGCTGGTGCTGTCCATCGACGCGCGCCGCGTGACGGACGACACCCCGCAGGGCACCGCCCGCAGCGGCTCGGGCTTCGAGGTGACCACCCATGGCGGCCGCCGCGGCACCGGGATCGACGCGATCGAGTGGATCCGGGAGGTCACCGGACGGGGCGCCGGGGAGATCCTGCTGAACTCCATGGACGCCGACGGCACCGAAGCAGGCTTCGACCTGGAGCTGATCGGTCTGGCCCGCGAGGCGACCACGCTGCCGCTGATCGCCTCCGGAGGAGCCGGCGTGCCGGAGCACTTCCCCCCGGCCGTGCACGCGGGCGCGGACGCGGTGCTGGCCGCGAGCGTCTTCCACTTCCAGCAGATGACCATCGCCGAAGCCAAGGCCGCCATGGCTGCCGACGGGATCACCGTGCGGTGAGTGCCCCGCTGGCCGCCAGCCCCCTGGAACCGGCGGGGACGGTCCGGGGAGCCCGGTGGCGAGCGCGGGCCGCGGTCGCCACGGTGGTGATGCTGGCCCTCCTGGCGGGCTGGCTGCTGTGGGACAACCGCCGCCTGGAGGTGACGACCTACCAGGTCGAGGTGACGGGGCTGGCCGGGAGCACGGAGGGCCTGCGGATCGTCCAGCTCTCCGACCTGCACGCCGTGGACTTCGGGGACTTCACGCAGCGACTGGTCGATCAGGTCAGGGCTGCCGAGCCGGATCTGATGGCGGTGACCGGGGACCTGGTGGACCTGCACACCCGCGACCTCGCTCCGGTGCTGGAGCTGATGGCCCGCTTGGACCGGATCGCGCCCGTGCACCTGGTGCTGGGCAACCATGAGGCGGAGTCTCCCGTCGCCGATGAGCTGCTCGAGGGGCTGGCGACCGTCGGGGTCGAGGTGCTGCGTGACCAGGCGCGCTCGGTGACGGTCCGGGGGACCGAGATCACGCTGGCCGGCCTCGACGATCCGCACGTCGCCCATCTGGCGGGCGGGGAGCCCCGGGACCCCGGGGCCGTGCTGGAAGGGCTCGAGCTCCCGGTCGGCCCGCCCGTGGTGCTGCTGGCCCACCGCCCCGAGCTGCTGGACCGCTATGCGGCGGCCCCGGTGGACGTGGTGCTGTCCGGGCACGCCCATGGCGGCCAGGTCCGGCTGCCGTGGTGGGGCGGGCTGTACGCCCCGAATCAGGGCTGGTTGCCGGACCGGACCGAGGGGCTGCACACCGTCGCCGGGACGACCATGGTGATCAGCCGGGGCCTGGGCAACAGCCAGGTCGGGGTGCGCGCGGGCAACCCCCGGGAACTGGTGGTCGTGGACCTGATCGCCCCGGGGGCGTCCTGAGCACGGTGGGCCCGGCTCAGCGCATGTGCAGCAGTCCGGCGGTCAGCAGCAGCTGCTCGTGGGCCGCCTGCTGCTCCTGGCGCGCCTGCTCGGCCGCTCGTTCGCGGCGGGAGGTGTCGGAGGGCGGATCGGCGGTTCGCTGGACGGTGGTCGTCACAGGGCTCCTGGGCGTCTCGTCGGTGGTGGATGAATCGAGGACGGTGGGGCGATCAGACATGGAAGGGCTCCAGAAGAAGGCGTCATGGAATGGGGCATGGAGGGGCTGAGGAATTCCGCTCAGGTCATGCCGGAAAAAGAAGGTCGAGGGCGTCACGCCATGGATCCGGACAGAGACAGGATCGATCTCCGTCAGGGGGAGGCGGGCACCGCCGCTGCACCGCGGGTGCGTGCCTCCCGGCGGCAGGTCAGTCCGTCTCGATGCAGGTCATCTGCAGCGCCGCAGTCGATGCTGGGACTGGGGCCTAGGCGGTGACCCGGATGGTGGTCCCGCGAACCCGCGCGGAGGCAGCGCTGCCCGCGAGCACCTTCGGTGCCGGTCGGGTCGAGATGCCCTGAGGGGCTGTGCGCTTTTCCATGTGGCTATTCGACCACCGGTCCCGGGAGGGCGCAAATGATTATTCGAAAGAATTCTTACGCGCCCGCTCCCGCTGGTTCAGCTCTCGAGGCGATAGGTGACGCCGATGGTGTGGGACTGCCCGGGCGCCAGCGGCAGGAACCGGTCCTTGGCCAGGGCGGGTTCGATGCACACGAACTGCGGCCAGGCCCCATCGGGGATGTCGTCCATCTGGGCGGCCTGCCGCTCCCAGGGGTTCCAGACCACGGTCTGGGCGGTGCCGCGCGGGGTGGAGACGATCCGCCGGCCGGTGGCGGGATCGGTGATGGTGACCTGGGCGGCGGAGTCGTAGATCCGATCGGTCGGCCCGGTCAGGCGCAGGGTCTGCTCGCCCTGGACGTCGGCGGCCAGCTCTCGGGTGTTGTCGAGGAAGGCGGCCCCGCCGAGCCCGTTGATCGCGATCTCGCGCACGTCTGCGACCGCGAGATAGGTGTGCAGCGCCGCCTCGAGCTCGAGCGGTGCGTCGTGGGCCGTGATCGTCAGGTCCACTGACAGCTCGGTGCCCAGGCGCAGAGTCAGATGCGCGCCGAGCTCGGCGGAGGGGCGGGCCGGTACCAGCTCCAGCAGGATCTCCTCGCCCTCGGAGCCGGCCGCCAGCACTGACCAGGCGGCAGTGCGCAGCCAGCCGTGCGAGATGCTGCGGTCCCCGTGGCGTCCGGGCCCGAACCACGGGGCCACCAGGGGGATGCCGCCGCGGACCGCCTCACCGGCACCGCTGCGGGCCAGCGGGCTCAGCCACAGCAGGTCCTCCTGCCCGCTCGGTGACCAGCTGATGAGCTGCCCGCCGTCCAGGCTCACCTCCGCCCGTACCGTCTGGGTGTCGACCACCAGGACGTCCCGGCCGCCTCCCGGCCGAACCCGGGCCCCGGCGGGCAGGGCGGGCTGATCAGCAGGAGAGCTCATGGGGACATCGTGCCATCGCGGGGTCCCGCCCGGTCGAAGCCGGCATTGCGCGGGATCAGCCGACGGCCGCGATCGGCACGGACACCGGGGTGCCCGACCCGTCGCGGCGGCCGACGGGCTCGGGCAGCTCGATGGGCTGCCCGGCCTCCGAGGAGGCCCGGGCCGGATGGGGCACCACCCAGGCACCGATCAGGGTGTCCTCGCCGCGCAGGAAGCGGTGGCAGCGCATCCCCGCGGTGGCTCGGCCCTTGGCCGGGAAGTCCGTCAGGGGCGAGACCTTCAGAGAGCCGGTCTGCAGCAGCGGCGGGGTGGCGGCGGAGCCCGCGACAGTCACCACGTCGGCCGCGGCGGTGACGTCGATGGCCCCGAAGGAGCGTACGTGGGCATCGGCGGCGAGCTTGATGCCCGCCACGCCCCCGGCCCCGCGTCCCTGCGGCCGGACCCCCGCGGAGGGGAAGTGCAGCAGTTGGGCGTCGGAGGTGATCAGCACCAGGTCGAGGTCCTCGTCGTCGACCAGGTCCACCACTCCGACGACGCGGTCGTCGCCCTTGAGGGAGATGATCTCGAAACCGTCCGAGCGCGGGAAGTCCAGCTGGACGCGTTTGACCACGCCGTTGCGGGTCCCCAGGGCGATCGCCCCGCCCCGTGCGATATCGGCCTCGGCAACGCGGATCAGCCCCAGGGCCTGCTCCTCGCGCTCGAGATCGATCAGGTCGGCCAGGCGCGTGCCGCCCGCCAGAGACGGTGCCCCCGCGGTCGGGGCCAGCGACGGCAGATCCACCACCGACAGCCGCAGCACACGGCCGCGGTCGGTGACCACACCGACGGTGGAGCGGGTCGAGGTCTGCACGTGGGAGACGATCACGTCGTGCGAGCCGCGTGGTCCCTCCCGCAGCAGGGGCCCTTCGCCGGTGACCCGGGCGACCAGGCCGGTGCCGGTCAGCAGCACGGCGCAGGGCTCGTCGGCAACCTCGAGGGAACCGCCCGTGGTGGTGGCGGGCTGCTCCGCGGCCTCCAGCAGCACCGTGCGGCGTGAGGTGCCGTGCTCGGCGGCGACCTGAGCGAGCTCGTCGGAGACCAGGCGCCGCAGCACCTCCTCGGAGCCCAGGATCTCCTCGAGCCGCTCGATCTCGCGGCGCAGCTCGTCCCGCTCGGCCTCCAGGTCGACCTGGGAGAACTTCGTCAGCCGCCGCAGCCGCAGCTCGAGGATGTACTCGGCCTGGACGTGGGTGAGGTCGAAGATCGCCATCAGCCGGGTGCGGGCCGCCTCGGCGTCGTCGCTGGAACGGATGATCTGGATGACCTCGTCGATGTCGACGATCGCCAGCAGCAGGCCCTCCACCAGGTGCAGGCGGTCCCTGCGCCTGCCCAGGCGGTGCTCGGTGCGGCGTCGCACCACGTCCAGCCGGTGCGCGATGAACACCTCCAGCAGCTGCTTGAGGCCCAGCGTGCGGGGCTGTCCGTCGACCAGGGCGACGTTGTTGATCCCGAAGGACTCCTCGAGCGGCGTGTACCGGTAGAGCTGCTCGAGCACGGCCTCCGGGTCGTACCCGGACTTCACGCTCAGCACCAGCCGCAGCCCGTGGTGGCGGTCGGTGTAGTCCTGGTAATCGGTGATGCCCTGGACCCGCTTGGACTGGACGGCGTCCCGCAGCTTCTCGGCGACCTTCTCCGGACCCACCTGGTAGGGCAGCTCGGTCACCACGATGCCCTTGCGGCGGGAGGTGATGTTCTCGATGCGGGTGGTGGCCCGGATCTTGAAGGACCCGCGGCCGGTGCGGTAGGCATCGCGCACCCCGTCGAGCCCGACGATGCGACCGCCGCTGGGCAGGTCCGGACCGGGCACGAAGCGCATCAGCTCGTCGAGCTCCGCATCGGGATGCTCGATCAGATGCCGGGCGGCGGAGACGGTCTCGACCAGGTTGTGGGGCGCCATGTTGGTGGCCATGCCCACGGCGATCCCGGACGCTCCATTGACCAGCAAGTTCGGGTACTGCGCGGGCAACACCTCCGGCTGGGTGAGCTGATTGTCGTAGTTGGGGACGGTGTCGACGACGTCCTCGCCCAGCGAGTCGGTCATCAGCAGCGCGGCCGGTGCCGGGCGGGCCTCCGTATAGCGCGCGGCGGCGGGACCGTTGTCCAGGGACCCGAAGTTGCCGTGACCGTCGACGAGGGGCAGGCGCATGTTGAAGTCCTGCGCCATGCGCACCAGCGCGTCGTAGATGGCGGCGTCACCGTGGGGGTGGAGCTTGCCCATCACCTCGCCGACCACACGCTGGGACTTCACGTGCCCGCGGTCGGGGCGCAACCCCATCTCCGTCATCATGTACAGGATGCGGCGCTGGACGGGCTTCAGGCCGTCGCGCGCATCGGGCAACGCTCGGGAGTAGATCACCGAGTAGGCGTACTCGAGGAAGGACGCCTCCATCTCGCTGGTGACGTCGATGTCGACGATGGTCTCGTCGACCTTCTCGCTCCCGGAGGGCTGGGTGCTGCGTGAACGGGCCATGCACGACATCATGGCGCATCCGCCGCCGCGAGCTCGGCATCAGGACCGCGTGCGGGACGTGAATCCCGTCAACCCGGGCGCGGCGAGGATAGGATCCGACCATGGAGGACAGGCGTGAAGGACCGCGAGCGAAACGTCGACGATCGGCCCCGACCGCGCCCTCGTACCCGTCCCACTGGGAGGCCGACATCGCCCTCAGCGACGGGTCGGCGGCCCATCTGAGGCCGATCCGACCGGAGGACGCCGAGGCCCTGCAGGACTTCCACGTCCGCCAGTCCGAGCAGTCGCGGTACCTGCGCTTCTTCGCTCCCATGCCGCGCCTGTCCCGGCGGGATCTGGAGCGCTTCACGATCGTCGACCACCAGGACCGGGTGGCCTTCGTGGTGATGGCCGGGTCCGACATCATCGCGGTGGGTCGCTACGACCGCACCGGGCCGTCGGAGGCGGAGGTCGCCTTCAACGTCGCTGATGCCCGGCAAGGGAGCGGGCTGGGTTCCGTCCTGCTCGAGCATCTGGCAGCTGCTGCCCGCGAGCGCGGCATCAGCACCTTCACCGCCGAGGTGCTGCCCCAGAACGTGCGGATGATCAATGTGTTCACCGACGCGGGCTTCGACGTCGAGCGCACGTTGGACGACGGTGTGGTGCTGGTGTCCTTCCGCATCGATCCCACCGCCCGCTCCCTGGCCGTGATGGCCGAGCGGGAGCACCGTGCCGAGGCCCGGGCCATGGAGCGGCTTCTGAATCCCTCCTCCGTGCTGCTGGTGGGCGTCTCCTCCCGGGTCGACTCCGCCGGGGGCCGCTTCCTGACCGCCTTGGAGCGCTCCGGCTTCGAAGGCGGCATCCACCTGGTGTCCCGGGACGTGTTCGAGATCCGCGGCCACGCTGCCCACGCCCATATCCGAGATGTCCCCGGTCCGGTGGACCTGGCCGTGATCGCGCTGAGTCCCGAGTCCTGCTTCGAGGCCATCGAGGAGTGCGCGCAGGTCGGCATCTCCAGCGTCCTGATCCCCACCGAGGGATTCAGCGACAGCGAGGACGGTCGCAGCCTGCAGCGGGAGCTGGTGGCCCGGGCCCGACTGCACGGGATGCGACTGCTGGGTCCGGGGTCCTTCGGGTTCTTCCGCACCGGAGCGGAGCCCCTCCACATCTCATTGGCGCCGAAGCTGCCGCGTCCCGGACCGGTCGCCCTGGCCGGGCAGTCCAGCGCCCTGTCTGCAATGCTGCTGGCGGGCGCCGACAGCCGCGGCACCGGCATCCACGAGTTCGTCGGTGTCGGCAACCGCGCCGACGTCTCCCTCAACGACACCCTCCAGCACTGGGAGGACGACGAGCGGGTGGGGGTGATCGCCCTGGCGCTGGAGTCCATGGGCAACCCCCGCAAGTTCACCCGCATCGCCAAACGGCTGACCCGTCGTACCCCGCTGATCGTGCTCCGACCCCCGGGGACCGACACCAGCGCGCCGCCGGGGCACGACGTCCGCACCACCACGCTGCCGCGCCGCGCCATGGATCAGGTTCTGGACAGTGCCGGGGTGGTGCAGGCGGGCGGCGTCGACCACCTGATGGACATCGTGGATGCCATCGGGCGCCAGGGGGTGCCGCAAGGCCCCCGGGTCGGGCTGCTGTCCAACACCGCGGCCCTGGGCGCCGCTCTGCGGGGCGCCGCCGATCAGACCGATATGCAGGTCGTGGTGGACAACCGCAGCGTCCCGCTGGCTCCCGATCCCCGGCTGATCCAGCGCGCCTTCGTCTCCATGGCCGGCCTCGGTCACGCAGATCTCGTGCTGGCGGCCATGCTCGATCCGCTGACCGGCGACCCGGTCGAGGTGATCAGGCAGATGGCGGTGGTGGCCCGCCACTCCGAGGTGAGCCTGCTGGTGTGCCTGATCACCAGCGAGGAGCGTATGGCCGAGGTGCGCCGAGCGGTCCGCGAGGACCCCTCCCTGCCGCCCGTGCACGCCACCCCCTTCGGGACGGTCCGGACGGCCTCGGGCATGCTGCGGGCCGCGCTGCGGCCCTCGGCGGATGACGAGGAGCCCGCCGTCCGCGAGGACGTGGACCGTGCCGCCGCCCGCGCTCTGGTCCAGACGCATGTCCCCTCCTCCGCGGAGGCGGGCCCGATCGATCTGCCCGCCCCGGCGGCAGCGGAGCTGCTGTCGGCCTACGGTATTGAGATCCTGCCCTCGCAGGTGGTGGGCACCGTCGAGGATGCCGTCGCGGCCGCGACGGCGACCGGCTTCCCGGTGGCGCTGAAGAGCACCGATCCGGTCCTGCGCCACCGCGCGGACCTCGGTGGGGTGCGGCTGGAGATCCCCGACGCTATCCAGCTGCGACACGCCTACGAGGCGATGCGGCGCGACCTGTCCTACTCCAGTGCGCCCCTGGAGGTCCAGGCCATGGCACCGGCCGGCGTCCCCATGGTGGTGCGCAGCGTGGAGGACCCCTCGCTGGGCCCGGTGGTGTCCCTGTCGGTGGCGGGCGATGCCACCGACCTGCTCGACGACATCGCATACGCGATCCCCCCGTTCAGTGAGCGCGCTGCGGCCCGTCTGGTCGACGCCCCCGCGACCTCCGTGAAGCTGAGAGGCACCCGCGGGCTCCCGCCGGCCGATCGCGAGGCGCTCGCCGACCTGGTGGTGCGGGTGGGGCTGCTGGCCGAGGACCTCCCCGAGACGGCGACTCTCGAGCTGTACCCGGTGCTCGTGGCGCAGCGCGGGCTGAGTGTGGTGGGCGCCCGCGTGAGGCTCGCCCAGGCCCCCAACCGCACCGACGGGGACCGTCGGGTGCTCGCGGGCCCGATCCACGGCTGAGACCGCGAGCCGGCTCTGCAAGGGGCGGACGGTGCCCTCGCGTGCGTGGGACACTGGATCGATGACCACCGTTCTGCCCGCTCCGCTGATCGCGGATCTTGAGACCGCGGGGTACTTCCCGCAGACGGCCGCCCACAGCCTGCAGCTGTCCCTGCGCGACGCCGAGGTGCTCGCCCATCTGGTGCGGCCGGAGACCACCTTCGACGGACCCGAGGTGCGACGGCACCTCACGGTGCTGGTGCTGACCCGCACGCACCTGCTGACCTCCCACCTCGACGACGACCCGGCCGATGCGCTGAACCCCAGCCAGGTCGTCGCGACCACCGAGCGCATCCGCCTGCAGCGGATCACGGGGACGGGCCTGTCCCAGGTGTTCGACACCGACGGCCAGCGCATCCCCGGCCGCGAGGCCGAGGTGACTCTCGGCATCACCTGGAACGGCAGCCAGCGCGTCGATCTCGAGCGCGCCGTGTGCGAGGACCCGAACTGCCAGGTCGACCACGGCTTCACCGGCACCATCGCGCCGGCCGACCTGGCCGTCCGGGTCAGCGCGCTGGCGGACGGGGACGAGGCCGTCGCCGCCGCCCTGCGCTTCCACAGCCGGCTGGTGGATGCCATCGACGCCCTCGAGGACTAGCCGTCGCGATGACCGCCCCGCTCGGCCCGAAGATCGCCCCGTGGCCCGAGGATCTGCTGTCCGCACCCTTCGCGGACGGTGCACGACCGGGCCTGCTCGACGCCCTCGAGCCGCTGATGTCCGCTCCCGAGCCCGGCCGCGATGTGCTGGTCCTGCTCGACGGGGTGGGAGCGGACCTGCTGGCCGAGCACCGCGCGCTCACCCCCACCCTGCGCCGGCTGGAGGGCGAGACCGCTCGGGTCCGGACGGTGGCCCCCTCGACCACGGCGACCGCGATGGTGTCGCTGCACACGGGCCTGCCGCCCCTGCAGCACGGGGTGCTGGGCTACCTCACCCACGATCCGGAGCACGGTCAGCCGCTCAACCAGCTCATCGGTGACCCGGACGTCGTCCCGGAGCAGTGGATGCCCGAACCCGGACTGGGCGAGAGGACCCGGCGCCGGGCTGTGCAGGTCGCGCCGGGAAAGCACGCCGGCTCCCACCTCAGCCGGGTGGCCTACCGGGGATGGGAGTTCCTGGCCCACGGCCGCGGTGACCGCGTCGAGGCGGTGCGCACGGCCCTCCACCGGGTGGGGCCCGACGGGCTGGTCCACCTGCATGTCGACGACGTCGATCACGCCGGGCACCGCTTCGGAGTCGACAGTGATCCCTGGCGCACGGCGCTGGCCGAGGTCGATTCCCTGCTGGGGACGATGCTGCGCCGGTTGCCGGCTGGCACCAGGATCCACGTCACCGCTGATCACGGCATGGTCGACACCAGCCCCGAGCTGACCGTGGACCTGACCGAGCATCCCTCCCTGCAGCGCCTGGCCGCGGTGGTCGCGGGGGAGGCCCGGGCGCTGGCGCTGACGGCGGTCTCCGGTCAAGGGGCCGCCGAAGAGCTCGCGCACGGGTTGGACGAGCTGATGGGGGAGCGGGCGCTGGTGCTCAGCCGGCAGCAGCTGCTGGGATCGGCCCTGCTGGGGCCTGCCGGGATGGCTGTGCCCGCACGGGTGCGGGACCGGATCCCCGACGTGCTGGTGCTCGGGCGGGGCTGTTGGACGGTCGATGACTTCTCCCGGCGGCCCGAGTCCGCCCGGCAGATGGTGGGCGTGCACGGCTCCCTGACCTCGGCCGAGGCGTGGGTGCCGCTGCTGCGGACCCAGGTGTGAGCTCAGTCGTTCTTCGACCCGAAGACGATCTCGTCCCAGCTGGGCATAGCGGCCCGCTTGTTCTTCGCGGACTTGGCGGGCTTGCGCGGCTGGCGCTCCTGGGGCTCCTGCGGTGTCTCCGGCGAGGAGGTCCCCTGCTCGCCCCTCGGGGCGGGTGGCTCATCGAATCCGGGCAACGGGGTGAGATCGACCGTGTCCTGGTGGCGGATCGTGGTGTCGTCGGCCTCGGCGCCCGCGGGCTCCCGGCCGTCGGACTCCTCGACGTCGGCCGCGGGGTCTGTCTCGAGGCCGGCCGCCCTGTCCTCGGAGCGCGCGTGCTCCAGCAGCGCCTCCTGATCCGCCTCCTGCTCCGGATCGGCGGGCGTGCCCGGCGGCTCGACCAGGGATCCCCAGGCGGGCTCGTGGGGCTGTGACCGGGCGGGGTCGACGGGATCGGTGGTGCTGTCCTCGTCCAGGCTCGACCAGACGGTTGCCGAGTCGGTCGTCGAGTCCTCCGGCGGAGGCACCGACCGCAGGCCGCGCCGTGCATTGAGCGCATCCAGCTCGCGGTCGCCGAGGGCGGCCGGGTGCTCGCTGGAGACCGGACCCGAGCCTCGCTGCGGCCCCCGGGCACCGCGGCCGCGGCTCTCGTCGTCGAAGGAGCCGTCGGCCTCCAGGTCGTAGACGGAGCTCTTGACCGCCATCAGCCGCGCCCGTCCGCGCAGGGGCTCCGGCGGAGCCTCCTCATCGGTGATCCAACGGGCCTCGTCGTCCAGCGCCGAGACCGTCCGGTTGTCGAGATCAGCCATCCAGTGGGCCTGCCGGGTGCGACCGGCAGCCGAGAAGCTCAGCTCCAGGGTCCAGCTGCCGTCCGGCCGGCGCCAGGCGTCCCAGGCCGTGTCCTCCGTGGCCTGACGGGCGGCCAGACGCTCGGTGACCACCTCGTCCAGCGACGGCCCGCCACGACCGACGGGGAAGGCGCGGGCACGCTGTGCGGCCCATTCGCGCTCGGCGAGAACCGGCCCCTCGTACCGGCGGACGTGATCCAGCGGAACCTGCGAGACCTCCGCGATGTCCTCGGCGCTGCGACCGGACCGCAGCATGGCCTGGATCTCCCGGGGGCGCAGCGGTGCGGCGTCGGCGGCCTGGATCATGCCCAGTGCGGGACGATCCCGGCGTACGGCTGCACGCAGGGCCTCGTCGATGCGCAGCGTGTAGCGCTCACCGTCGGAGTCGACGAGGATCACATGCTCGGCATCGTCATGGATCCCATCGAGTTCGAGCTCTCGCATCGTCGTCCTCTCCGTCGGGGCGTGGTCGGAACGTGGTCGGAACGTGGGAAGAGTCTAGCGGCGACCATATCCTGCAAGTTCATCTTCGCCGGGACCTCGGATCACGTGTCACGGTCGACGGTGCGCAATCTGGTTGTCGATCGCAGTCCGCTCTGCAATAATGCCGCCGCGTTCGGCGTTGCGACTCGGACCGGACCGGTGGTACGAGGGCGGTCTCGTCGGCACGTACCAGCCCCCGCCCAGGTCGGACGATCGCAAGACGACCCAGACGAATCAGAGAACGGACCGTAGATGGCCACAGATTACGATGCCCCCCGCAAGAATGACGACGAGTCGGGTGACGACTCGATCGAGGAGCTGAAGGGACGCCGGAGCGAAGCTGCGGCCCCGACGGTCGATGAGGACGAGGCCGAGGCCGCGGACACCTACGAGCTGCCGGGGGCCGATCTCTCCGGTGAGGAGCTCTCGGTGCGGGTCCTGCCGCGACAGGCGGACGAGTTCACCTGCGCCAGCTGCTTCCTCGTGAAGCACCGCAGCCAGATCAACCATGTCGAGGGAACCCTCATCATCTGCAAGGAGTGCGCCGCGGCCTGAACGGCATCAGCGCAACCAGACGGCGCCTGCCCCGGAGAATGCTCGGAGCAGGCGCCGTCTGGCGTTCGAGGCCCGGATCAGGTGTGCGGTGCCGACTGCTGAGCGGTGCGCAGCGCCAGGGCGAGGTCCTGGGGGCGGCGCGAGGAGGCGACCCAGGCAGTGGTGGGATCCTGCTCATCGAGCACCTCGGCGCGGATGCCGGAATGGATCCAGCCGCGAGTGCAGTGATGGGCCAGCGGCTCGAAGCCGGTGCTCATGGTGGTCGCCCAGTCCTCCCCCTCGAGCACGGTCGGGTCCCCGAGCAGCTCCACCTCGATCCGCGCCCGCCCCATGGAGAAGTGTGTGCCGGTGATCCGCAGCACCGGTGAGCTCACATAGGCGAGCGTGCAGCCGAGGAGCGCAGCCACCGCCCCGACCACGATCGCCAGGACGAGCGAGAGCGGGATCAGCGCCACCGCGATGGTGAGACCGACCACGACCACCACGATCCAGCCGCCCACGCCGGGCAACAGGCGCTCCTCGAACAGGGGGCGTGCGGAGACGGCGCTGTCCGGGGACGTCGCGCACGGGGCGGAGGACGGCTCGGGAGCGGGAGCAGGGGAATCTGAGTCGGCTGCGGCGGACATGCCGCCATCGTCTCACGCACAGGCTGAGCGACTGGAAGGGCACGAAGACATACCCTGGGCGCATGCCAGCTGACACCTCGACCACTACCGCTGCGGACTCGGCATCCGCGCAGGCCGCCCCCGACCTGCGGATCCAGGTCGCCCCCGGCGCGTCCATGCCCACCCGTGCGCACACCGACGACGCCGGGCTGGATCTGGCCAGCGCCGAGGACCTCGAGATCCCGCCCGGCGGCCGCGCGCTCGTGGACACCGGTCTCGCCGTCGCTCTGCCGCCCGGCACCGTGGGCATGGTCTGCCCCCGCTCCGGGCTGGCCGCCAAGCACGGCATCACCGTGCTGAACGGCCCCGGTATCGTCGATGCCGGATACCGCGGCCCGGTCAAGGTGGCCCTGCATAACACCGACCCCATCGAGTCCTTCGCCCTGCAGCGCGGCGACCGCATCGCACAGCTCGTGGTGGTGCCCTTCCTCGCACCCGTTCTGGAACAGGTCGATGAGCTCGATGACACCCAGCGCGCCGATGCGGGCTTCGGCTCGAGCGGCGGGTTCACCGCCGGGCCGGCTACGCGCGATCCTGCGCAGTCGAAGGAGGCCTGACCATGGCACTGTTCTCACGCCGAAAGCGTCGGCAGCAGGAGAAGGCCCTCGAGCTCGAGGGCGCCGACGAGCAGCCGGATAACGGGGAGGACCACGACACCGGCAGCTCCGAAGCGCCCTCGCCCGACTCACCCGAGGAACCGGCCGAGCGCCCCGAGCACCTGGCCGACGGCCCCTATGACGAGGCCGACGCCCCCGAGGAGGACCGCATCGATCTGGGCGGCATCGAGGTGCCGACCGTCGACGGCCTGGAGCTGCGCATGGAGGTCGATCAGCGCAGCGGTTCGGTGACCGGAGCCAACCTGGTCATCGCGGGCTCGTCCCTCCAGGTCCAGGCCTTCGCGGCCCCGAAGTCCCGCGGACTGTGGGATGAGGTGCGCTCCTCGCTGCGTGATTCCGTGGTCAAGCAGGGAGGCACCGCGGAGACCCGCCCCGGCGTGTTCGGCACCGAACTGATCACCCGCCTGCCGGTCAAGCGTGCCGATGGGCGCACCGGGTACCGGCCCGCCCGGTTCATCGGGGTGGACGGGCCGCGCTGGTTCCTGCGGGCGATCCTGACCGGCAAGGCACTCGGCGACAAGGAGCAGTCGCAGCGCTTCGAGACGCTGGTCTCGAGGCTGACCGTGGTGCGCGGCAGCGAGGCGATGGCCCCGCAGGAGCTGATCCCGCTGCATCTGCCCGGCCAGCGGCCCGGCCTGATCCCCCAGAGGGCCTCAGCCATCGACCCGCTCGAGCGCGGTCCCGAGATCACCGAGGTCGGATGAGGCCCGCGCCCCGGGAGCAGAGCCCCACCGAGCACGCGGGGACGAGCCGGGAGGACCCGGCTCCGTCGAGCGGGCTGGGCGCGGTGCTGCAGGGGGAGGAGTTCTCCGTGGCGGAGGCGATCGGCGGGCCCCGCGGTGTCGCCGAATCGGTGGTGCCGACCCTGCTGTTCATCGTCCTGTACGTCGCGACCGGCTCCGTGCTGCTCTCCTCGTCGACCGCGGTGGCTGCGGTGGCCGTGGCGCTGATCCTGCGCATCGTGCAGCGGCAGAGCCCGGCCACCGTACTGGGCGGACTGATCGGCGTGGCCCTCGGCGCGGTGCTGGCGATCCGTTCCGGGGAGGGAAGCGACTTCTACGCCCCGGGGATCGTGATCAATGCCATCAGCCTGCTGGTGCTGCTGGTCTCGCTGCTGGCCCGACGCCCGCTCGTGGGCCTGTTCATCGGCCTCCTGGACCCGCGGGTCCAGGACTGGGCCACGGACCCGGACGCCCGCCGCGTCTATGGACGAGCCACCTGGCTGTTCATCGCGCTCTACGCCTCCAAACTCGCGGTGCAGGTGCCCTTGCTGCTCACCGGGCGAGTGGCCGCGCTCGGGGTGGCCAAGCTCGCCATGGGTCTGCCGGCCTTCGCCGTCATCGCCTACCTGGTGTGGCTGATGCACCGCGCCCTGCTAGCGCGCCGCGGACCGGCCCCCGCCGACCGTTCCGACTGAAGTGGGAGAATGATGGACGGTCCCCACCATCGGCCAGCAGCCGTCGGCCACCAGACGGAGGGGATCATCGGATGACCGCCACAAGGCGTAGGCCGGGGCGCAGCACGCCCCGGAGAGGAGAGGAAGAACCGCGATGAGTCAGGACGCCGACCGGATGGCCCAAGCAGCCGCAGCCGCGAGCGGCCGCCGTCTCCTGACACTCACCGCAGGCCCTCCGGCCGCCGGTGGCACCTTCGTCTCGCGCCATGAGGGCCGCGTGGTGTTCGTCCGCGGGACCACGCCCGGCGAGACGATCACGGCCCGTCTGCTCGAGGACCCTGCGGAGAAGGCCGACGCCCGGTTCTGGCGCGCTGAGACCATCGACGTCCTCGAGGCCGGCGTGGATCGCGTCCCCACCATCTGGCCCGAGGCGGGCGTCGACGGGGTCGGCGGCGCGGAATGGGCCCACATCGCTCTGCCGGCCCAGCGTCGGATCGCCTCCGAGGTCATGCAGGAACTGCTCCGCCGCGCCGGGGTGACCTCGTATCCTCTCGAGCAGGTCCAGGTCGAGCCCGCCCCTCATGACGTTGACGGCCTGGGATGGCGCACTCGTGTGCGCTTCGCCGTCGACACCGACGGGAAGGTCGGGATGCGCGGCTGGCGCTCCCACGACGTGCGCGATGTCGGGGAGAACCCCCTGGCGGCCCAGCCGATCCGCGAGCTGGCTCTGGGGGAGTGGACGGCACCTGCCGGGACCGAGGCGGTCGATGTGATCGCCCCCTCGGCAGGACCCGCCTCGGTCGTGCTGATCGGCCGGGGACTGGACCCCGCCTCTGTCGAGATCCCCGAGAGTTGGGGCGATGCGGACGTCGCAGTGCGCACGGCCCGCGGACTGGTCCCGCTGCGCGGGGACGGCACGGTGCGAGAGCGGGTCGGGGAGCGCCTGTTCACAGTCGGTGCCACCGGTTTCTGGCAGAGTCATCGTCGCGCCGCCGAGCTCCTGACCGAGGTGGTCGAGGGAGTGCTGGGGGCTGCCGAGAGCGGAAGCGCCTGGGACCTGTACGGAGGGGTGGGCTTGTTCGCGGCCACCGCCGCCGAGCAGGTCGGGCCCGAGGGCACCGTGGTCACCGTCGAGGGCAACCGCCGAGCCTCCCAGCACGCCGCCGAGAACCTGGAGGACCTGCCCCAGGTCACGACGGCGACCGCCGACGTCACCGACTGGGTGCGAGCCCGCCGCGGCGGGGTCGACGTGGTGGTTCTGGATCCTCCGCGCAACGGCGCCGGTCCCGAGCTGATGCGCCTGCTCGCCGCGCAGGTCCGCCAGCGGATCGTCTACGTCTCCTGCGAGCCCTCGACACTCGCCCGCGACCTGGCCGCCATCGAGAGCGAGGGCTGGAAGATCGTGGACCTGCGCGCCTTCGATCTGTTCCCCCACACGCATCACGTGGAGTCGGTGACCGTGCTGGAGCGAGCGACCACGTGACGGAATCCGGCGGTGTCCGTTTGCGGCGACGATGATTCCGACCCCGGGAATGTTTACGCGCGCACGGTGATCCGTAATTCGGTGAGGCGCGCCTCAGCGTCGTATCTCACCGCAGCCCTCGAAGTGTCCGCCTTCCTGTGGAATCTCGTCGTGATAGAATTATCTTGACTTCAAGACATCCGCTCCATGAGTCGTGAATCGAGGTCACGGCCGCCTTGCGGCCAGCCGACCCCGGCGACGGGCGTGAGAAGAGCCCGAGGCTGACTACCATGGACGTGTTCCCCCACACACAAAGGAGTTCGCCAATGAGCACAGTCGACTCATTCGCCGCGAAACAGAATCTCGAGGTCGGCGGGACCGACTATGAGATCTTCGCCCTCGATGCCGTCGAGGGGGCCGAGAAGCTTCCCTACAGCTTGAAGATCCTGCTGGAGAACCTGCTGCGCACCGAGGACGGTGCGAACATCACCGCCGATCACGTGCGCGCCCTGGCCTCCTGGGAGCCCACGGCTGATCCGGCCACCGAGATCCAGTTCACTCCGGCCCGTGTGATCATGCAGGACTTCACCGGTGTTCCCTGCGTCGTGGACCTGGCTACCATGCGCGAGGCCATGGAGGAGCTGGGCGGCGATCCCGAGAAGATCAACCCGCTGGCTCCGGCGGAGATGGTCATCGACCATTCGGTGATGATCGATGTCGCCGGCCGTCTCGACGCGCTCGAGAAGAACATGGAGCTGGAGTACGAGCGCAACCGTGAGCGCTACCAGTTCCTCCGCTGGGGCCAGACCGCTTTCGATGACTTCAAGGTCGTCCCCCCGGGCACCGGCATCGTCCACCAGGTCAACATCGAGTACCTGGCCCGCACCGTGATGACCCGTGAGGTCTCGGTGGACGGCGGCGCACCGGTGCTGCGCGCCTACCCCGACTCCTGCGTCGGCACCGACTCCCACACCACCATGGTCAACGGCCTGGGCGTGCTGGGCTGGGGCGTCGGGGGCATCGAGGCGGAGGCCGCGATGCTCGGCCAGCCCGTGTCGATGCTGATCCCGCGTGTGGTCGGCTTCAAGCTGACCGGCGAGATCCCCGCTGCCGCCACCGCCACGGACGTGGTGCTGACCATCACCGAGATGCTCCGCGAGCACGGCGCGGTCGGCAAGTTCGTCGAGTTCTACGGCGAAGGCGTCAGCCAGGTGCCGCTGGCCAACCGCGCGACCATCGGCAATATGAGCCCGGAGTTCGGTTCCACCGTCGCGATCTTCCCGGTCGACGAGGTCACCACCGACTACCTGCGCATGACCGGCCGCAGCGAGGAGCAGATCGCGCTGGTCGAGGCGTACGCCAAGCGCCAGGGCCTGTGGCACGATCCCTCGAACGAGGCCGCCTACTCCGAGTACCTCGAGCTGGATCTGTCCACCGTGGTCCCCTCGATCGCAGGCCCGAAGCGGCCGCAGGACCGCATCGTGCTGTCGCAGGCCAAGGAGTCCTTCCGTCAGGTCCTGCCGTCCTACGCGGCAGCGGGTGACACCATGACCAATGGGGCCGACACCGCCGGTTCGTTCCCCGCCTCCGATCCTGCTGCGCCGACTTCTGACAACGAGTCGGGTGGCAAGGCCCCGGAGCATCAGGACGTGCTCGGGCGCGCCTCGAACCCGGTTGCGGTGAAGGGCCGGGAGTTCGACATCGATCACGGCATCGTGTCGATCGCCTCGATCACCTCCTGCACGAACACCTCCAACCCCTCGGTGATGATGGCGGCCGGGCTGCTGGCCCGCAACGCCGCCGACCGCGGCCTGTCCTCGAAGCCCTGGGTGAAGACCTCGATGGCGCCGGGCTCCCAGGTGGTCACGAACTACTACACCAAAGCGGGCCTGTGGCCTGCTCTGGAGGAGCTCGGCTTCCACCTGGTCGGGTACGGCTGCACCACCTGCATCGGCAACTCCGGTCCGCTGGACCAGGAGATCTCCGAGGCGATCGCGGAGAAGGACCTCGCGGTCACCGCGGTGCTGTCGGGCAACCGCAACTTCGAGGGGCGGATCAACCCCGATGTGAAGATGAACTACCTGGCCTCCCCGCCGCTGGTGATCGCCTATGCGCTGGCCGGGACCATGGATTTCGACTTCGAGAACGATCCGCTGGGCACCGACAAGGATGGTGCTGAGGTCTACCTCCGCGACATCTGGCCCAGCCCCACCGAGGTCGAGAAGGTCATCGCCGAGAACATCAACCAGGAGATGTTCACCGATGACTACAAGGACGTCTTCACCGGCGATGAGCGCTGGCGGAGCCTGGAGACCCCCGAGGGTGCGACCTTCGAATGGGACTCTGAGTCCACCTACGTGCGCAAGCCCCCGTACTTCGAGGGCATGGGTCTGCAGCCGGAGCCGGTCACGGACGTCGAGGGGGCCCGCGTGCTGGTCAAGCTCGGTGACTCCACGACCACCGACCACATCTCTCCGGCGGGCTCGATCAAGCTCGACTCCCCGGCGGGCCGTTACCTCCGCGAGCATGGCGTGCAGCGCAAGGATTTCAACTCCTACGGCTCGCGCCGTGGCAACCATGAAGTGATGATCCGTGGGACCTTCGCCAACATCCGCATCAAGAACCAGCTGCTCGACGGCGTCGAGGGCGGGTACACGAAGAACTTCCTGACCGGTGAGCAGGAGTTCATCTACGACGCGGCGCAGGCGTACGCCGAGCAGAACATCCCGCTGGTGGTCCTGGCCGGCAAGGAGTACGGCTCCGGGTCCTCCCGCGACTGGGCGGCCAAGGGCACCAAGCTCCTGGGCGTGGCGGCTGTTATCGCCGAGAGCTTCGAGCGTATCCACCGGTCGAACCTGATCGGTATGGGCGTGCTTCCGCTGGAGTACCCCAGTGGCGAGAGCGCCGAATCGCTCGGGCTGGACGGCTCCGAGACCTACTCCATCACCGGTGTGACCGCCCTGAACGAGGGAACCACGCCGAAGACGGTCAAGGTCGTCGCGACCAAGGAAGATGGTGCGACGGTCGAGTTCGACGCCGTGGTGCGCATCGATACCCCCGGCGAGGCCGAGTACTTCCGCAACGGCGGCATCCTGCAGTACGTGCTGCGGTCGCTGGTCGCAGCCTGATCTGTTCCTGTGCGAGATGACCGTCTCGCGCAGCTCATGCACGTGCCCCGGTCCGAACGGACCGGGGCACGTGCGTTTCTATCTGCTCCGCCCCTGACCGCAGCCACGGCCTCGGTCGCCCGCCAGGAGGGCATCTTGCGTGGGTCCGTGCGGCGCCGGCTGGTCCCGGCCGAGGTCGATGAGGGTTCCGTGCCGGTGTCACGAGCGAAGAATCGGCCGAGGTCAAGCCGTTCAAGGTCGAGACCGAGCGACTGCGGGATGACGACGAGATCCTTGCGCCGGGCCTCGAATTCTTCGCGGGGGAGCTCGCCCCCGCAACCGCTGATCCTCGTGCTCATCGACGAGACGCGCACCGAGGACTATGCAGTCGAGTCGATCCATGACGTTCTGCACCAGCAGGTCGCGTTCGTGCTGGAGGTATTCGCCCAGAAGATCGTGGGCTCGCACGGCACCCCACACACCTACCCCTCGTCCTCGGATACGGTGGCGAATCATGGACTCTGACGCCATCATCGGCACTGTCGTATTGGCCGGGTTCATCGTCTTGATCGCAGCGGTGATCCGTACACGCAGGAAGCGGCGCCGTGCCATCGAAGCATGGGCGACCGGCCACGGTTGGAGTTACCGCCGCAGTGAGGACTTGATCCTGCGGCAAAGGCGCTCCCCTACGGTCAACCGGGGGGTCAGCGAGCACGTGCTGCATGGCACCGTCTCCGGCAGCGAGGTCTTTTCCCTGGAGAACTATCAACAGTCATCCGGCACTGCCACGACCCAGCAGATCGTGGGCCTCGACCTGGGCTTCCCGGTGCCCACCACGATGATCCTCAGAGCCACTCCCGAGGATCGCAGCTGCCGCGAGTACACCCGGGTGACGACCCAGAACTCCGCCTTCAACCAGCGCTGGAGAGTCCTCGCCGAGAAGAGCGCCGACGTCGGCAGAATCGAGCATCTCCTTTCCAGCCGGTTCGCTGACCTGATGGTCCAGGAACAGGAGCTGATAGGGCGTGCTGAATTCACCTTGGAGGGGCATTACCTGCTGACGATCCTGCCTGGGGCACAGCAGGTGGACAGAATCGCACCGACGCTGGACTTGCTCGAAGGCCTGGCACAGGCCCTGCGGCACAGCCTCCACACCGACTGAGGAGCATTCCCGCCCCAGGTGCGTGCGCTTGGCCAGGGCCACGTGCGGCGCGGGCTGGCCCAGGCCGGGTCGACGAGAGGAACCGTGCCTGGCTGACCAGCGAGGAGCCCGTCGAGATCATGCGGGCGAAGAGCGAGCACCGGAGGCTGTGGGAGGACGACGAGCCCCCGTCGATCCAGGCCGTGCAGATGAGGGCCCACAGTGCTTCGTCGGCTCGGCGGTGGAGGTGGAGCAGGGTGGGATAGAACGAGCGGACATGCAGCTTCGGGATCGCCACCACACCAAGGGACGCATTCCGCGCCCTTCCACCCATCTCCACTCCACCCATCTCCACGTGGCCCCGGGACAGCGAGGGAGGAAAGCGCACCGACGAGCGGCGCCCCACGGGGCGAGCAGCAGTGCGGGAATCCGGCGCGTCGCCACCGACATGCACCCCTGCCCGAGGACTCCGCACCGTGTTGCAGACAGGGCTCACGACCCGTGAATGCCCGGTGAAGATGTGCACAAACGTGACCATGCTTCACGTCAGCACAGGTCAGGACGTCGTACTCTGGTTGAGTCCCCGCCCCCGTAGACCGATGGAGGACCGCGCGTGTCGACCACTCAGGAGCAGTCCGTGGCCCGCGCCGAGAAGCTCGCCCCCGTGCACTCGGCATCCTCCGCAGAGGCGGACACCCCCGTTGCTCGTCACCAGCCATCGCCGGTGGCGATCCCGGAATCCCTCGAGCAGCTGCGGGCCCTTCCCCGGGAAGAGCTGGCAGGGCTGTCCCGCACGATCCGCAAGCAGCTGCTCGAGATCACCTCTCGCAGCGGAGGGCACCTCGGTCCGAACCTCGGGGTGGTGGAACTGACCATCGCCCTGCACCGTGAGTTCGACTCCCCTCGCGAACCGATCGTGTTCGACACCGGCCACCAGGCCTACGTCCACAAGATGCTCACCGGACGCGCCGAGCTGGCCGGACTGCGCACCGCCGGCGGGGTGTCCGGCTACCCGGACCGGGCCGAGTCCGCGCACGATGTGGTCGAGAACTCCCACGCCTCCGGATCCATCGCCTGGGCCCACGGCATCGACCATGCCCGTCGGTTGGCTGGCCAGGAGTCCCTCGCGGTCGCCGTGACCGGGGACGGCGCCCTCACCGGGGGTGTGGCCCTGGAGGCCCTCAACGAGCTCGGTGCGGACCTGGGGTCGCGCACCGTGGTCGTCCTCAACGACAACACCCGCTCCTACGCCCCGACGGTCGGCGGCCTCGCAGGCCACCTCCGAGAGCTGCGGGAAGGAACGCTTCCCGCCGGTGCCGACATGTTCACCGCCCTCGGACTGACCTATCTCGGCCCGATCGACGGCCACGACCACACGGCGCTGGCGGAGGCGCTGAGCACCTCCCGCCAGGCGGCCGAGGACCCCGCTCGAGCCGGCGTCGTGGTCCACGTCGTCACCCGCAAGGGTGCCGGCTACGACCGGGCCGAGGCCGACGCGGTCGACCACTGGCACGCCACCGGGCCCTTCGAGATCGAGCCACCCACTGAGGCGGAGGTCTTCCCCCCGCTGGATGCTCCCGCCCCGGCGACCACGTGGACCGCGGTCCTGGGCCAAGCCGTCCTCGAGGGCGCGCGCGAGGATCCACGAGTGCTGGCACTCAGCGCCGCGATGGTCGATCCGGTGGGCCTGACCGCCATGCAGCGCGAGATGCCCGAGCGGGTCCTGGACGTCGGCATCGCCGAACAGCTCGCCCTGGACACCGCCGCCGGTCTCTCACACGGTGGTGCGAAACCCGTGGTGGCCCTCTACTCGACCTTCCTCAACCGCGCCTTCGACCAGCTGCTGCTGGACGTCGCGCTCCATGACGAGGACGTCACGATCACCCTCGATCGTGCGGGGGTGACCGGGGACGACGGCCCCAGTCATCACGGCATCTGGGACCTCGCGGTCGCTGCCCAAGTCCCCGGACTGTCCCTGTGGGCCCCGCGCGATGGCCGGAGGCTGGCCGAGGCCGTCCCCGCGGCGTTGGCAGCGGCAGGTGCGTCCGTCGTGCGTTTCCCCAAGGGGGCGTGCCCCGAGCCGCTGCCCGCGGCGGAGACGATCGACGCCGGGGACGTGCTCGCCGGTGATCCGCAGCTCCCGATCGACGTGCTCGTGGTGTCCATCGGCGCCCTCGCGCACCGCGCCGTCGACGCGGCCAGCGCGGTGAGGGAGGCCGAGCAGGCCCGCAACGTCGTGGTCCTCGACCCCGTGCAGGCGCTGCCGCTGTCCGAGCCGCTGCTGGAGCTGGCCGGTTCCGCACGCGCCGTGGTCACCGTGGAGGACGGCGTCGCCGAGCGGGGTATCGGGGCAGCGCTCACGGTGGGCCTCGCCCAGCGAGCCACCGTCACCTCACCGGCCCCCGTGGCCCGCACCCTGGGGGTCTCCCAGACATTCATCCCGCATGCCAAGCGCGATGCGATCCTGGCCGCCGAGGGCCTGGACGCGCCGGGGATCGCCGACAGCATCGAGGCCGTTCTCCGCTGAACAGCATCCGGCCAGCAGGGCGATGGCCGACGATCCGACCAGCCGTGCTCAGCCCAGCGAGCTGCGGGGCGCCGGGTCGTCGGGACGGGCGGTGAGCACGATCGGCTCGCCCTCGGTCACGTAGAGCGTGTGCTCGGCGTGCGCTCCGCGGGAGCCGTCGTCGGACCGCTGGGTCCAGCCATCCGACTCGTCGACCTCGAGTTCGTCGGTCGTGGGTGACAGGAACGGTTCGACCGTGATCAGCTGGCCCGCCACGAGCTCGGGTCCGCTGCCGGGCGTTCCGTGATTGGGCACGAAGGGCGCCTCATGCATGGTGCGGCCGACCCCGTGCCCTCCGAATCGATCGTTGATGGTGTAGCCCAGGCGGTGCGCCTGGTTCATTACCGCATGGCCGATGTCCCCGACCGTGGCCCCGGCGCGGACCTGATCGATCCCCGCCCACATCACGGATTCCGTGTCGCGGATCAGCTGCAGATCCTCCGGACGCGGTCGGCCGACGACGAAGGAGACACAGGAGTCGGCCACCCAGCCCTCGACCTCGACGGCGAAATCCAGGGAGATCAGGTCACCGGCCTCGAGCACGCGGTCGTGCGGCCTGCCGTGCAATATGCCGTCATTGACCGAGGTGCAGATCACATACCCGAAGGGGGACGCCCCGAATGCCGGGTGGTAGTCGATGTAGCAGCTGGTCCCCCCGACCTCGCGGATCATCCGATGGGCTTCGGCGTCGATGTCCAGGAGATTCCAGCCCACATCGACCGTGCGGCGCAGATGCGACAGCACGGAGGCGACGAACTCACCGGCCGGCCGGGCCTGCTCGAGGGTGGGCAGTTCCGTGACGACGCGGCGTCGGCGACGGCGCAGGATCATCGCGCCGCTCCTGCCCCGGGGGCGGTGTCGGTGACCGATGGCCGGGTGGCGTGATCGCGGATCTCAGCCGGATCCTGCCAGGTGACCAGACGGGTGCCGACCCAGGTGATCCCGGCAGCGAAGCAGGCTGCGCCGAGCAGGTGGAAGAACACCAGCAGCTCCGGCAGGCCGGTGAGGTACTGCACGTACCCGATCACACCCTGGGCGATGGTGACGGCGAGCAACGTCCAGCTCGCCGTCAGGGCCTGGTGGCGTCCGGGCAGACGGTGCAGGGTCACCAGGATGACCAGCAGCAGGGCGCAGAAGACGTAGACGGAGAGAGCGTGGAAGCGGGAGATCACGACCGGATCGAAGGCGATGCGCGCGATGTCCCCGGCGTCGCCCGAGTGGGGGCCGGTGCCGGTGACCAGGGTCCCCAGCACCAGGACCGTGAAGCCCGCGGCCGCCATGATCGCGAAGACCGCTACCAGCGGGCGCGGCACCACGAGGCGGATGGGCCCGTTGCCCTCGTACAGCCGCACCAGCAGCACGGTCGCGACGGCCACGAGCACGGGGGAGATGAGGAAATGAGGACTGACCAGGCCCGGATGCAGATGCAGCCACACCACGAAGGCACCGATCAGACCCTGCAGGCCGGTACCGATCAGGGGGACCAGGCTGAGCAGCCGGAAGCCCCGTCCCTTATGGCCGAGCCAGCGCCAGGAGACCACCACCAACGCGATCGCGAAGAATCCGAGCACGCCGGTCAGAGTCCGGTTGCCGAACTCGACGAAGGGGTGGATGCCCGCTTCGGTGGTCAGCACCGGGGTGAACTGGCCCGGCTCGCAGTTCGGCCAGCTCGAGCAGCCCAGGCCGCTTCCGGTCAGCCGCACGGCCCCGCCGGACAGGATGATGCCCATCTGACAGAGCAGGTTGCCCCAGAACACGAATGCCACGATGCGGGCGCGTCTTCGGGGCCCCCAGGAGGTCAGACGGGAATCGGGAAGTGTGGCGAGGCGACCGTGCCGCTCGGGCAGACGCCCCGGAGCGGCGGGAGCCAGGGAACCGGTGGGCATGGCCACGATTCTAAGGACCCCACCTGAACCGGGATCCCAGGTGCGAGCGACGCCTCATCCACCGCTCCACCGCGGTCCGCTCCACGAGCCACAGCTCGACAGCGGGTCGCGCACCTACGGCGGAGTTCAGCTGTCGGTCCAGCGGAACCAGCGCATCACGGCCAGCACCCCGGCCACCGCCCAGGCGAGCAGCACCACCGCAGAGCCCAGGGAGAAGGTCCCGGAGGCGAAGCAGGCGCGCATCAGCTCGCCGAGCGCCCCGGAGGGCAGCAGATCCACCAGGCCGCCCAGGATCCGCGGGTAGGCGGAGGTGGGGAAGGCGACGCCGCCCGCTCCGACCAGCAGGACGAACACCAGGTTGGACACCGCCAGCACCGCTTCGGTGCGCAGGGTGCCGGCGATCACCAGGCCGAGGGTGCCGAAGGCGACCGTGCCGGTGAGCCAGACCGGGACTGTGGCCAGCAGTCCCAGCAGATCCGGGCGCCAGCCGATGAGCAGGGCGATCGCTCCCAGCGCGATCACCTGCAGCACGTGCGTGGCCAGGGTGGCCAGGATCTTGCCGGCGAGGTACCCGCCTCGCCCCAGCGGGGAGGTCGCCACCCAGCGCAGCACGCCGTTGCGCCGGTCAAAGCCGGTCAGGATCGCCTGGGAGGTGAAGGAGGTGGAGATCAGCGCGGTCGCGAACGTCGCGGCGACGGCGGTGTCCACCGCCGGCACGCCGTCGATGCGACCCAGCGGCAGCAGCCACAGCCCGATCAGCACCATCGCCGGCAGGACCACGGCGACTGTCAGCTGCTCGCCGTTGGACAGCAGGATGCGGGTCTCCAGCTCGGCGTGGGCGAGGATCCGGCGCAACGGAGGCGCCGGCCGGGGGCTGCGGTCCGAGGTCGTGGACGTCGACGGGGTCCGGGCGGCGGCCATCAGGAGTCCCCCTCGGTCGCGGCTGTCGGGACCGAGGTGCCGGGTCCGGCGGTCGCTTCCCCACGGTCCTCGTCCATCAGATCGAGCAGGACCGTCTCCAGGTCGGCTGCGCCGCCCGAGGTGATCTCCAGCTGTGCCCCGTGCCGGGCGGCGGCCGCGCGCAGATCCGCCTCGAGGGCGGGGACCACGCCCGGGTCGACTCCTGCCGCGGTGGCCTGCACCACGACTGCGCCGCTGGCGGAGCGATGGTCGCTGATCACGTCCTGGACGGATCCGGAGGCGAGCACCCGGCCGCGGGAGATGACACGGACCGCGTCGGCCAGGCCGACGACGTCGTCCATCAGGTGGGTGGTCAGCACGACAGCCGTGCCGGTGTGTGCCAGGCCGCGGATCAGCTCGCGCACCCGGCGACGGATGGAGGGATCCATGCCGGCTGTGGGCTCATCGAGGAAGACCAGGTCGGGACGTCCGATGATCGCCAGCGCCAGTGCCAGCCGCTGGCGCTGCCCGCCCGAGAGACGGCGGACCAGGGTGCGGGCGAAACTGTCGATCCCCAGGTGCTCGGCCACCTCGTCGACGGCGAGGGGAGAGGCGTGCAGGCTCGCGCCGTAGCGCAGCAGCTGCATCGCCGACGCACCGGAGGTCAATCCGCCGTCCTGGATCATCACTCCCACGCGTGCCCGGTGCTCCGGTCCGGACCGCCAGGGGTCGCTTCCCAGGACCCGCACCGTCCCACCGTCGGGGCGCAGCAGGCCGGTGGCACATGAGATGGCGGTGGTCTTGCCGGCACCGTTGGGGCCGAGCAGGGCGGTGACAGCGCCTCGCTCGGCCGACAGGCTCAGGCCGTCCAGCGCACGGACAGGTCCGTAGCTGAGGGAGAGCTCATCGGCGACGAGGGCGGGGGAGTGGTCGTCCATGGCGCGCACCATCGTAGGCCGAGGCACCTGTGACCGGTCGCCGGACGTGAGCGACCGGTCACGAGCCGCGGATCAGCGGCCGCTGACCTGCAGCGGAGTGTGTGCGGGATCGACCACCTCGGTCGCGAGGGGCGCGTCGGGGGCGGTGCCTCCCGGACCCCAGGTGTCGCTATCGAAGCGGTCGCGGTCATGTGGTTCGAGCACGTGGCTCATGTCCGGGCCCAGCGGCACCACCTGGGTGGGGTTGATGTCCGTGTGCACCCAGTAGTAGTGCTCCTTGATCTGCTCGAAGTCGATCGTGTCGCCGAAGCCGGGGGTCTGGAACAGGTCCTTGGTGTAGTTCCACAGATTGGGCATGGTGGACAGCGGCTGGCGGTTGGCCTTGAAGTGTCCGTAGTACACGGGATCGAAACGGATCAGGGTCGGGAACAGTCGAACATCGGCCTCGGTGATCGACGGGCCCATCAGGTAGCGGCGGGTCGACAGGCGCTCCTCGAGCTCGTCGAGCGCTGCCCACAGCGCGGTGTACTCCTTCTCGTACGCCGCCTGGGACCCGGCGAACCCGGTCTTGTAGACGCCGTTGTTGACCGCGTGCAGCATCCACCTGTTCAGTGCGTCGATCTCGGCACGCTGAGCCCGGGGGTACAGGTCCGGTGCCCCCTCGCGATGATGCTCGGTCCACTCGGTGATCAGGTCCAGGGTCATCTGCTGGAAGTCGTTGGTGACCACGGCGCCGTCGCGCGTGTCGACGACGGCCGGCACGGTGATGCCGCGGTCGTAGTCGGGGAAGCGTCGGAAGTAGGCCTCCTGGAGGCGCTCGATGCCGAGCACCGGATCCCGGCCGCCCTCATCGAGGTCGAAGGTCCAGGAGCGCTTGTCGTGGGTCGGACCGGCCATGGCCATCGAGAGGGCGTCCTCCAGACCCAGCAGACGGCGGTCGATGACCGCGCGGTTGGCCCAGGGACAGGCGCGGGCCACGGCCAGCCGGTAACGGCCCGCTTCGACGGGGTAGCCTTCCTCGCCCTCGCGGGTGATCCTGGTGGGGATGTAGTTCATGTCCCGCTGGAAGGACTCGCCCTTCTGGACATAGCTGCCCGTCTGATCGTGCGGCTCGGATGTGGTCTGCGTGGGATCGGTCATCTCGCTGAACTCCTGCTCGTCGCTCCCGGGCATCGGGCACGAACCCAGGATAGTTGAAAACCGTATTAAATGGCAAGGCAGGGTGTGGCATGGATCCGGCCGCTCCCGGAGGCGCCGTGATGCGTGTCATCCACCCGCGGCGCGCCCATGTTGGCTTTACGCAAGCCGAAGGTTGTAAAATACTTTGACCAGGCCGGACCGGCACGGAAGGGGAGGTCATGGCAGAAGTGGTGGATCGCCCCGCGGCGGCCGTCGAGCGCCCCCCGCGCAGTCCCGAGGTGCGCGAGACCCGGGAACGCCTGATCGATGCGATCTCGGCGCATGGACCGATCACCGCCCGGCAGCTCGCCGAGCGCTTCGGTCTCACCAGCGCTGCTGTGCGGCGGCACCTGGCCTCCCTGGAGGCCGACGAGGTGATCGCCGAGCACGAGATGCCGGTCCGCAACCGCGGCCGTGGTCGGCCCAGCAAGGCCTTCGTGCTGTCGAAGGCCGCTCATGAGCGCCTGCCCGGCGGATATGACGAGCTCGCGGTGCTGGCCATCGAGGAGCTCGCCCGCGCCGGCGGGGACGCGGCCGTCGAGCGCCTGGCCGACCAGCGCGTAGCCGACTGGGAGAGTCGGCTCGCACAGCGGGTCGCCGAGCAGGAGGCCGCCGGCGAGGAGGTCACCCTCGCTCGCAAGGTCGAGCTGCTGGCCGAGCTCCTCACGGACCGGGGGTACGCCACCACCGTGCGCCCCCTCAGCGTCCCCCTGCCCACACCGGGGGCTGGGCCGCGTACGCTCGTGACAGCGCAGTTGTGCCACGGACACTGCCCGGTGCTCGACGTCGCCACGGACCATCCGGAGCTTTGCGAGGCCGAGACCCGCGTCATCTCCCGCATCGTCGGAGCCCCCGTCCAGCGCCTGGCCACCCTGGCGCAGGGCGCACACGCTTGCACGACTCACATTCCGCTCACCGAGGGAAGGACACCATGACGAGCGCACCAGAAAAGCTCACCCAGGACGAGATCATCGACTCCATGGGCCACTACGCCTATGGATGGCATGACGACGACACTGCCGGGGCCTCCGCCCGGCGTGGTCTGAGCGAAGAGGTCGTGCGCGACATCTCCTCGCTGAAGGACGAACCGGAGTGGATGCTGGAGCGCCGCCTGAAGGCGCTCAAGCTCTTCGACCGAAAGCCCCTGCCCACATGGGGGCCCGACGTGTCGGGGATTGCCTTCGAAGACATCAAGTACTTCGTGCGCTCCACCGAGGAGCAGGTCACCAGCTGGGAGGATCTGCCCGCCGACATCAAGGAGACCTACGACCGCCTCGGGATCCCCGAGGCGGAGAAGCAGCGCCTGGTCGCCGGTGTCGCCGCCCAGTACGAGTCCGAGGTCGTCTACCACCAGATCCGCGAGGACCTGGAGGAGCAGGGCGTCATCTTCGTCGACACCGACACCGGCCTGCGGGACCACCCCGAGCTCTTCCGAGAGTACTTCGGCACCGTCATCCCCGCCGGTGACAACAAGTTCTCGGCGCTGAACACCGCCGTGTGGTCGGGAGGCTCCTTCGTGTACGTCCCCAAGGGTGTGCACGTCGAGATCCCGCTGCAGGCCTACTTCCGGATCAACACCGAGAACATGGGCCAGTTCGAGCGCACGCTGATCATCGCCGACGAGGGCTCCTCGGTGCACTACGTCGAGGGCTGCACGGCGCCGATCTACAAGACCGACTCGCTGCACTCAGCGGTGGTCGAGATCGTCGTGAAGAAGGACGCCCACGTGCGGTACACGACCATCCAGAACTGGTCGAACAACGTGTACAACCTGGTCACCAAGCGCACCACGGTCGAGCAGGGCGGCTCCATGGAATGGGTCGACGGCAACATCGGCTCCAAGGTCACCATGAAGTACCCGGCCGTCTGGCTGATGGGCGAGCACGCTCGCGGCGAGACGCTCTCGGTGGCATTCGCCGGCGAGGGCCAGCAGCAGGACACCGGATCCAAGATGGTCCACATGGCGCCCCACACCAGCAGCTCGATCGTCTCCAAGTCGGTCTCGCGCGGAGGGGGACGCAGCTCCTACCGCGGCCTGGTCCAGGTGATGCCGGGCGCTGAGCACGCGGCATCGACGGTGCTGTGCGATGCGCTGCTGGTGGACACCATGTCCCGCACCGATACCTACCCGTACGTCGACGTCCGTGTCGACGATGTCCAGATGGGCCACGAGGCCACCGTCTCCAAGGTCTCCGAGGAGCAGCTCTTCTACCTGATGAGCCGCGGCATGGATGAGACCGAGGCGATGGCCATGATCGTGCGGGGCTTCATCGAGCCCATCGCCCGCGAGCTCCCGATGGAGTACGCCCTGGAGCTGAACCGCCTGATCGAGCTGCAGATGGAAGGAGCAGTCGGCTGATGACGTCCACTGATGTGAAGGGTGCCGAGAGCGCCGGGGACCCGACGGCGAACGAGGCGGTCGGCCATGCGGCCGGAGCCGCACCGGTCGCCGCCCAGGGGGCCCTGGGCGATGAGAGCACCACCGCCGCCCCGGAGCAGGAGGAGGAGAACCTGTCCCTGCCGGGCCAGGACTCCCCGGCCCAGGCGGCGTTGAACCGAGGCGCCCGCAAGCGCTCCTTCGAACGGGGCGACCACTCGGTCCCCGAGAGCGATGTCGAGGAGTGGCGCTTCACCCCGCTGCGCCGCTTCGCGCCTCTGTTCGAGGACGTCGCGACCGACGATCGCGATGGCGATCCCGCCGTCGACTACCAGGTCGAGGTGCCCGAAGGCGCCGCCGATCCGGCGACGCTCGCGATCGGCGAGGCCCCCCGCGGCACCGTGCTGGTGCCGGAGGATCTGACCACCGCCGTCGCCTCTGCCCGCACCGACCAGGCGCTGCACCTGGTGGCCGGCAAGAACACGGTCTACGAGACCCCGTTCCACGTCCAGGTCACCGGTCGCGGAGCCGACCGACGCGGCAACGGACACATCGTGCTGGAGACCGAGGAGTCCTCCTCCGCGATCTTCGTGCTCAACCACACCGGTTCGGTGCAGTACGCGCAGAACGTGGAGATGCTCGTCGGCGACAACTCGCAGATGACGGTCATCACCCTGCACGACTGGGAGGACGACGCGCTGCACATCGCCACCCACCACGCCCGGGTGGGCCGTGACGCCAAGCTCAAGCACGTCGCGGTGACTCTCGGCGGCAGCGCGGTGCGGCTGAACTCGATCGGCGAGTACGCCGCCCCCGGCGGAGACATCGAGAAGCTCGGCCTGTACTTCTCCGACGAGGACCAGTTCTTCGAGAACCGGCTGTTCGTGGACCACAGCGCCCCCCACTGCACCTCGAACGTCGCCTACAAGGGAGCGCTGCAGGGCAGGAAGGCGCGCTCGGTCTGGGTCGGCGACGTGCTGATCCGCAAGGAGGCCGAGGGCACCAACACCTACGAGCTCAACCGCAACCTGGTGCTCACCGAGGGCGCACGCGCCGACTCGGTGCCGAACCTGGAGATCGAGACCGGTGAGATCGAGGGTGCGGGCCACGCCGCTGCGACGGGTCGTTTCGACGACGAGCAGCTGTTCTACCTGCGCTCTCGCGGCATCCCCGAGCTCGAGGCCCGTCGTCTGGTGGTGCGCGGCTTCTTCGCCGAGATCATCCAGCAGATCGACGTCCCCGAGATCCGGGAGCGTCTCTCGGCCTCCATCGAGGACGAGCTCGCCAAGAGCATGAACTGATGTCGGACTCCTTCGTCCCCGTCGCCACTCTCTCCCAGCTAGCGCCGGGTGAGGCGATCGATGTCGTCATCGGCGGCACCGAGATCGCTCTGGTGCGCGACGAGGACGGGGACGTCCACGCCCTCGAGGACGTCTGCTCCCACCAGGACATCCCCCTCTCCGACGGGGATGTCGAGGGCTGCACCATCGAATGCTGGAAGCACGGCAGCCAGTTCGACCTGCGCACAGGCAGGCCGTTGCAGCTGCCGGCCGTGCTGCCCGTCCCCGTCTACCCGGTGCGGGTGGACGAGGCCACCGGCGAGATCTCGGTCGATCCGACCGGGCAGCTCACCCCCTGAACATTCCACGACCCCATCAAGCCATCCACACCGAGGAGAACCACATATGTCGATCCTGGAGATCAAGGACCTCCATGCCACCGTCGAGACCCCCGAGGGCACCAAGGAGATCCTCAAGGGCGTCGACCTGACCATCAAGGGCGGGGAGATCCACGCGATCATGGGCCCCAACGGCTCGGGAAAGTCCACCCTGGCCTACGCCGTCGCCGGCCACCCCAAGTACGAGATCACGAGCGGCACCGTCACCCTCGACGGTGAGGACGTGCTGGAGATGAGCGTCGACGAGCGCGCCCGCGCCGGCCTCTTCCTGGCCATGCAGTACCCGGTCGAGGTCCCCGGTGTGACCGTCTCGAACTTCCTGCGCACCGCCAAGACCGCGATCGATGGCGAGGCCCCCTCGCTGCGCCACTGGGTCAAGGACATGAAGACCTCCATGGAGGATCTGCGCATGGACCCGGTCTTCGCCGAGCGCAACGTCAACGAGGGATTCTCCGGTGGCGAGAAGAAGCGCCACGAGATCCTGCAGATGCAGTTGCTCAAGCCCGGCATCGCCGTCCTCGACGAGACCGACTCCGGCCTCGACGTCGACGCGCTGCGCGTGGTCTCCGACGGCATCAACCGGGCCAGGGAGAACACTGACGTGGGCATCATGCTGATCACCCACTACACCCGCATCCTGCAGCACGTGGAGCCCGACTTCGTCCACGTCTTCGTGGACGGCAGGATCGCCGAGCAGGGCGGCCCCGAGCTGGCTGCCCGTCTCGAGGCCGAGGGCTACGACCGTTACCTCGTCGGCGCCAACTGACGCCACCGACCGGCCCGGCCGTGAGAGGGCTCGGGCCGGCACCACCCTGCAGCGGGCCGGGGACCTGAGCCCGCACTTCACCGGGAGGACGCCATGACCGACCAGACGACTTCGGAAACAGTCAGCGCCGAGGAGGTCATCGAGGCGATGAAGGACGTGATCGATCCCGAGCTGGGGATCAACATCGTCGACCTCGGCCTCGTCTACGGGGTCACCGTCGAGGACGGCAACGCCGTGATCGACATGACCCTGACCTCCGCGGCCTGCCCGCTGACGGACCTGCTCGAGGAGCAGACCTTCGCGGCGCTGGACCCGATCACCGAGTCCCACCGCATAAATTGGGTGTGGATGCCGCCGTGGGGCATGGAGATGATCACCGAGGACGGCCGCGAGCAGCTGCGCGCGATCGGCTTCAACCTCTGATCGACCCATCTCCGGCAGGCGCGCCCTCGGGCGCTGAGAAGCGGAGACAGGGCCCCGGGAACGATCCCGGGGCCCTGTCTCCGTCCGGGCGGCGGGGCGTTTCAGCCGAGCACGCGCTCGGCGGAGGTGAGCTCGAGGCCGTGCGCCTCCGCGCTGCCGGCGTGCAGCAGCTGACCGTCATGGGTGTGCAGGCCCTGTGCCAGAGCGGGGTCGGTGCGCAACGCCTCGTGCCACCCCGAACCGGCCACCTTCATCACGTAGGGCAGGGTCGCGTTCGTCAGCGCCTTGGTGGCGGTGACCGGCACCGAGCCGGGCATGTTGGCCACGCAATAGTAGATGCTGTCATGGACCGTGAAAGTCGGGTCCTGATGCGTGGTGGGCCGGGAGTTCTCGAAGCAGCCACCCTGGTCGATCGCCACGTCCACGAGCACCGAACCCGGCTTCATCGTCGCCACCATCTCGTCGGTGACCAGCTTGGGCGCACGCCTGCCGGGGATCAGGACCGAGCCGATCACCACATCGGCCTGCGCGACCTGCTCGGCCAGGTCCAGGGAGGTGGAATAGCGGGTGAAGAGCTCGCCGTGATGCATGGTGGAGATCTGCGCCAGACGGGAGACGTCGACGTCCATGACGGTGACGTCGGCATGGAGCCCCCGGGCCATCATGGCGGCCTGCTCGCCGACCACGCCGCCGCCGACCACCAGGACCTTGGCCTCGTCCGTGCCCGGCACCCCGCCCATCAGCACCCCCGAGCCGCCCAGCGGGCTCATCAGATGGTAGGCCGCGACCTGCGCGGCCAGCCGGCCGGCGATGGTGCTCATCGGAGCCAGCAGCGGCAGCGAGCGGTCGGGACGCTGGACCGTCTCGTAAGCGATCGAGGTGACGCCGGAGGCCAGCAGCGCCTCGGCGAGGTCGCGGTCGGCGGCCAGGTGCAGGTAGGTCATCAGCACCTGGCCGTGTCGCATCCGTCCGTACTCCTCCGGCAGCGGCTCCTTGACCTTGACCACCAGCTCGGCGCGCTCCCACAGCTCGTCGGCGGAATCCACGACGGCGGCGCCCGCAGCACGGAAGTCCTCGTCGGTGATCTGCGCCCCCGCTCCGGCGCCGGCCTCGACCAGCACCTGATGGCCCGCGCCGGAGAGCTCGTGCACACCGGCCGCGGTCAGACCGACCCGGTTCTCGCTGTTCTTCATCTCGCGGGGGACCCCGATGATCATGCTGCGCCTCCTGGCCTCGACCACCGGCCGCCGACTGCGACCGGCTCTCCCTGCATCGTAAGCGCGGGCTCGGTGTGGTTCCGCGCACCGCGCGGAGATATCCGGTGCTGCTCCACCCCTGTCCGCCCATAGACTCGTCCCCGGCCCGGAGCAGGTCCGGGTCCCTTCGACCCCCGCGAGCCGGCCGCCGGCCTGCCGCAGAACCAGGAGCGTGCCCTCGTGATCACCGTCCAGGACCTCGCCATCCGCGTGGGTGCCCGGCTGCTCATGAGCGACGTCTCCTTCCGGGTGGGGGAGGGCGACCGGATCGGCCTGGTGGGCCGCAATGGTGCCGGGAAGACGACACTGACCAAGGTGCTCTCCGGCACACTGCCCGCCAGCGAGGGCAGCGTCGAGGTGCACGGAGAGCTCGGCTACCTGCCGCAGGACACCCACGCCGGGGACACCTCCGAGACGGTGATCTCCCGGATCCTGTCCGCGCGCGGCCTCGACGACGTGCTGCGCAGGCTGCGCCGCGCCGAGGAGGAGATGGCCGATATGAGCCTGAGCGAGGCGCGCCGGGAGAAGGCGATGAACCGCTACCCCCGCCTGGAGGCCGAGCTGGACTCGCGCGGCGGCTACGCGGCCGAGGCGGAGGCCAAGCGGATGTCGGCGAACCTGGGTCTGCCCAACCGGCTGCTCGAGCAGGACCTGGGCACCCTGTCCGGCGGCCAGCGCCGGCGCGTCGAGCTCACCCGCATCCTGTTCTCTCAGGCCTCGACCATGATCCTGGACGAGCCCACCAACCACCTCGATGCCGACTCGGTGATCTGGCTGCGCGAGTACCTGCAGAGCTACCGGGGCGGGCTGATCATCATCAGCCACGACGTGCAGCTCGTCGAGCACGTCGTCAACCGGGTCTTCTACCTCGATGCCAACCGGGCGGTCATCGACATCTACAACATGGGCTGGAAGCTGTACCTGCGCCAGCGCGAGGATGACGAGAAGCGGCGCAGGCGCGAGCGCCAGAACGCCGAGAAGAAGGCGTCGACGCTGACCGCCCAGGCGGACAAGATGCGCGCCAAGGCCTCCAAAGCCGTCGCCGCGCAGAACATGCTGCGCCGCGCAGAGCGGATGCTCGACGAGACCGAGGGCGAGCGCCAGCGCGACCGGGTGGCCTCGCTGCGTTTCCCCAAGCCGGCTCCGTGCGGCAAGACGCCGCTGATGGCACAGGGGCTGTCGAAGTCCTACGGGAGCCTGGAGATCTTCACCGACGTGGGACTGGCGATCGACCGCGGGTCCCGAGTGGTGGTCCTGGGGCTGAACGGCGCCGGCAAGACCACCCTGCTGCGCCTGCTGGCCGGGGTGGACGACCCCGATACCGGCGAGATCCAGCCCGGGCATGGCCTGCGCATCGGCTACTACGCGCAGGAGCACGACACGCTCGACCTCGAGCGCACGGTGCTGGAGAACATGATGACCGCCGCCGTGGAGCTTCCCGAGGTCGAGGCCCGCAAGATCCTCGGTTCCTTCCTCTTCACAGGCGACGACGTGCACAAGCCCGCCGGGGTCCTCTCCGGCGGGGAGAAGACCCGCTTGGCGCTGGCCACCCTGGTGGTCTCCAGCGCCAACGTGCTGCTGCTGGACGAGCCGACCAACAACCTCGACCCCGCCTCGCGCGAGGAGATCCTCGGGGCCCTGGCGGCCTTCGAGGGAGCGGTGGTGCTGGTCTCCCACGACCCGGGAGCGGTCACCGCCCTGTCACCGGAGCGGGTGCTGCTGATGCCCGACGCCGTGGAGGACCTGTGGAACTCCTCCTACGAGGAGCTCGTGCAGCTGGCCTGAGCCCCGTGCCGAGCGCCGGCCGCCGGCGCTCGGCCGTCGCCTTCTTGACATCTGTGATCTGCGGCATACTCTCGGAGCCTGATGTGATGTCGGTCCGGTGACCGGATCGGTCCGGCCCCTGGTCGCAGGGTCGCAGGGCGACCCGCAGGACCCGGATCCCTCGACGAGGAGGTGGAACCAGCGTGCACGAAGGAGCTCTCCGTCCTGCCCGCAGTCTCCCGCGGCGACGCGGTCCCGCAGCCCGCCTGTTCGCAGCCGGTGCCGTGCTGGTCCTGGGCGCCTCGCTGGCGGCCTGCGGCTCGGCTGATGACGGAACCCCCGAGCTGACCTGGTACATCAACCCCGACAACGGGGGCCAGGAGCGCATCGCCCAGGAGTGCACCGAGGAAGCCGGGGGCGACTACACGGTCTCCACCTCCCTGCTGCCGCGCGATGCCGCCAGCCAGCGCGAGCAGCTCGCGCGCCGGCTCGCCGCCGGGGACCGCTCGCTGGACGTCATGAGCCTGGATCCGCCCTACATCCCCGAGCTCGCCGAGCCCGGCTTCCTGGCCCCGGTCCCCGACGACGTCGCCGAGGCCACCACGGAGGATGTCGTCGACGGTGCCCTGCAGGGTGCCACCTGGGAGGACGAACTGGTCGCCATCCCCTTCTGGGCCAACACCCAGCTGCTGTGGTACCGACAGTCGGTGGCCGACGAGGTGGGCCTGGACATGTCCCAGCCCGTCACCTGGGACCAGCTGATGGAGGCCGCCGAGGACAGCGACAAGTTCCTGGGCATCCACGGTATCCGCGGGGAGTCGATGACCGTGTGGATCAACGCCCTCTACGAATCGCAGGGCCAGGCGATCATCGAGAATCCCGAGGCGCCGGCCGCTGAGACGCAGCTGTCCCTGGACACCGAGGCCGGGGCGGAGGCCGCCCGGATCGTCGGCACCATCGGCTCCGAGGGGCTGGCCGGCCCGGGCGCGACCACCCAGGACGAGAACGTCGCCATGGCCCAGTTCCAGGGGGAGCAGGGGTCGTTCATGGTGAACTGGCCCTTCGTCTACAGCGCGACCCAGGCCGCCGTCGAACAGGGCACCGTGGACCAGGAGATCCTGGACGACATGCAGTGGGCGGGCTATCCGCGCGTGGATGAGGACACCGAGTCCGCGCCGCCGCTGGGCGGCATCAACCTCGGAGTCGGGGCTGCCAGCGAGCACCCCGAGCTCGCGTACGAGGCGATCCAGTGCATCGTCGATCCCGACCGGCAGACGCAGTACTTCCTGTCCGACGGCAACCCGCCGGCCTCGACCGTCGCCTACGACGATCCCGAGGTGGAGGAGACCTACCCCATGGCGCCGGACATCCGCGACTCCCTCGAGCGGGCGGTGCCCAGGCCCCAGACCCCCTACTACAACGAGGTGTCCCTGGGGATCCAGGAGCACTGGACGCCGATCGGAGCGGTCGGGGAGTCCACACCGGCCGAGTCCCAGGAATTCATCCAGGACGTGCTGAGAGGGGATGCACTGCAATGAGCCATGCCGTCACCAGCTCGGATCCCGCATCGTCGCCTCCCGCCGAACCGGGGAGGGCGCGAGGACGCAGGAAGGCAGACAGGCCTCCGCTCAGCGAGCGCACCCGCTCGGAGCGCCGCCTGGGGATCATGCTGGCCGCACCGGCCTTCCTGGTCATGATCGCCGTCACCGTCTATCCCATCGTCCAGGCGTTCTTCGACTCGCTGTTCTCCTACCGTCTGACCGCCCCCGATGAGCGCGCCTTCGTCGGACTGGGCAACTACGGCGTGCTGCTGTCCGACGCCCTGTTCTGGCGCGGCCTCGGCGTGACCGTCCTGATCACCGTGGTGACGGTCGCGGTCGAGCTGGTGCTGGGATTCCTGCTCGCGCTGGTCATGCACAATGCGGCCACCCGACTGCGCGGGCTGCTGCGCACCGCGATCCTGGTGCCCTACGGCACGATCACCGTCGTCTCCGCCTTCGCCTGGTTCTTCGCCTTCGACATCAACACCGGTTTCATCAACTCCTGGTTCAGCTGGCTGCCGGGGATCGACGAGACCTTCAACTGGTTCGGCTCGGCCGCCCCGGCGCTCGTGGTGATCATGGCCAGCGAGATCTGGAAGACCACTCCCTTCATCTCGCTGCTGCTGCTGGCCGGGCTCGCACAGGTTCCCGGAGAGCTCACCGAGGCCGCCCGCGTGGACGGCGGCACCCGCTGGGAGGTGACCCGCAGAGTGGTCCTGCCGAACATGAAGGCGGCCATCATGGTGGCCGTCCTGTTCCGGGCCCTGGACGCCTTCCGCATCTTCGACAACGTCTTCATCATGACCAACGGCGCCTACGGCACCGAGGTGCTGTCGCTGCTGGCCTATCGCACCTCGATCGGCCGGCTCGAGATCGGCATGGGTTCGGCGATCTCGGTGGTGCTGTTCCTGTGCGTGATCGGCATCGCCGTGCTCGCCATCAGAGGGTTCAGGGTGGATCTGGCCTCCGGGGAGGGACGCTGACATGAAAGGCCTGACCGGCAAGCAGAAGCTCGGCTGGACCGTGATCACGATCGTGGTCCTGCTCTGGGCCCTGGGCCCGCTGCTCTCGATCCTGATGACCTCCTTCAAGGCGTCCGGTGACCTCAACACCGGCAACTTCCTGCCCACCAACGTGGTGCTGGACAACTATCGGGAGATCTTCGCCGGCAGCGCGCAGGAGCTCTTCCTGCCCGCGCTGCGCAACTCCATCGGCATCACCCTGATCGCCACCGCGATCGCCGTCGTGCTGGCCACCCTGTGCGCCTACGCGATCGCCCGGCTGGACTTCCCCGGGAAGCGCCTCGTCCTGGTCAGCGCACTGGGGGTCTCGATGTTCCCGGTGATCTCGATCGTCACCCCGCTGTTCAACCTGTGGCGGACCATCGGCCTCTACGACACCTGGCCGGGCCTGATCATCCCGTACCTGTCGCTGACCCTGCCGATCTCGATCTACACCCTGGCGGCCTACTTCCAGCAGATCCCCTGGGACCTCGAGCGTGCCGCCCAGGTCGACGGCGCGACGACCTTCGAAGCGTTCCGGAAGGTGATCGTGCCCCTGGCCATGCCGGGCGTGTTCACCACCGCGATCATCGCCTTCTTCATCGCCTGGAACGACTTCGTCTACGGCATCTCGCTGACCTCCACCGCCGGTGCCCGCCCGGTGCCGGCCGCACTCGCCTTCTTCACCGGCGCCTCGCAGTTCGAGGAGCCCACCGGGGCGATCTCCGCCGCGGCGATCATCGTCACCATCCCCATCGTCATCATCGTCGTGCTCTTCCAACGGCAGATCGTCTCCGGTCTGACCCAGGGCGCGGTCAAGGGCTGATCCAGGAGGAACTACATGGCCACTATCGAGATCCAGAACCTGGTCAAGAAGTACGACGACGGCTTCCCCGCCGTCAACGACGTGAGCCTGGACATCGCCGACGGGGAGTTCGTGATCCTGGTCGGGCCCTCGGGCTGCGGCAAGTCGACCCTGCTGCGCATGATCGTCGGACTCGAGGACATCACCGAGGGGGAGCTGCTCATCGACGGCAAGCGCGTCAACGAGGTGGCGCCGCGTGACCGCAACCTCTCGATGGTCTTCCAGAACTATGCGCTCTACCCGCACTTGACGGTGTACGAGAACATCGCCTTCCCGATGCGCCTGTCGAAGAACAAGCTGCCCGAGGAGGAGCTGGAGCAGCGGGTGCGGCGCGCCTCGCGAATGCTGGGGCTGGACGAGCATCTCGAGCGCAAGCCCGGCAACCTCTCGGGCGGGCAGCGGCAGCGGGTGGCGATGGGACGCGCCATCGTCCGCAACGCCGACGCCTTCCTGTTCGACGAGCCGCTGTCGAACCTCGACGCCAAGCTGCGCGGCCAGATGCGCACCCAGATCGCACAGCTGCAGCGTCAGCTCGGCATCACCAGCGTCTATGTCACGCACGACCAGACGGAGGCGATGACCCTCGGGGACCGGGTGGCGGTGCTCAAGAAGGGCAGGCTGCAGCAGGTAGCCTCGCCCCGCGAGCTGTACGAGCAGCCCGTGAACCTCTTCGTGGCCGGCTTCATCGGCTCGCCGTCGATGAACTTCCTGCCCGCTCGCGAGGCCGAGGGGCGACTGGAGACGCCGATCGGGACGCTCGAGGTGCCCGAGGGGGTGCTCGCGGCCGCCCGCGGGAAGGACCTGGTGCTGCTGGGCGTCCGCCCCGAGTACTTCGAGGACATGGAGTTCGTCGACGAAGCGCTGGTCCCGCACGGGTCCCGGCTGACCGCCACGCCCTCGCACACCGAGTGGCTGGGCAACGAGCAGTACGGCTACATCGGCTACGAGAAGGACCCGCAGGTGGCCCAGGTGCTGGACGAGCTGGCGAAGGACCTCGACCAGGACGAGCTGCCTCCCCAGGTCGTGGTCACCCTGAACTCGGCCAGCCGCATCCGCGGCGGCACCGAGGCGCAGCTGTGGGTCGACACCCGCAAGATCCACGTCTTCGACGTCGGCACCGGGGAGAACCTCACCCGGGACGCCGAGAAGGGCGCGGAGCTGACCCGCCAGGCGGGTGAGGACCGGGCGCGCGAGCTCGCGGCCGCCGCCGAGACGGCGGAGGCGGCGACAGCCGGCGAGTAGGAGTGCAGGCGGGACCGTCCGGAACTCTCTGTCCGTACAGGCTGTAACATGATCTACGTCTGATATCAGCTGTGGATTGAGGTTCCTGTGTTCGTGCTGTCCCTCTCCGGGCGCCCCGGTCATGGCCGGGATGTCGGCGACCCCGTGCCCGCCCTGCTCGGTGCCCTCGAGGGACTGGACCTGGCCCTGCCCGCCGAACGCACCGCCGGTCCCGATGTGCTGGTCCTGGCCGGGCGCGCCGAGAGCGCGTTGGACGCGTTGCTGCGTGCCGTCGAGCACGGCGGCTTCGCGGTGGGCCTCGGCATCGGAGCGTTGCAGGCGCCGCTTCCGTCCTCGGTGCGGGAGATCTCCGGCCCGGCCGTCCGGAGCGCGGAGGAGGCTGTGCGAGCGGCCCGCGCCACCTCACAGGTCCCGCTGGCCGTGCGCGCCGCTGACCCGCGCCAGCGAGAGACGGCCGGGGACGCCGAGGCGGTGCTGCGGCTGATCGGCTGGATGGCCCGCACCCGCAATCGCGGCCAGTGGCGGGTGGTGCGGGCGTTGCGCGAGGACCCGCACACCACGCAGGCTGAACTCGCCCAGCGCCTCGGGATCACGCAGCAGACCGTCTCCCGGGCGCTGAAGACCAGCGGCTGGCGCGAGGAGAGCGCCGCCCACCCGCTCGCCGTGCGGCTGCTGAGCATGATCGACCTCACCTCCACGGGCTGAGCGCGCCGAGCGCCCTCGGGACGACCGTCGCCGCGCGCTATCCTTGACCCGCCCCGATGACTACCGAGGAGACTCATGGCGACGACGAATGATCTGAAGAACGGGATGATCCTCGTTCTGGACAAGCAGCTGTGGAGCGTGGTCGAGTTCCAGCACGTCAAGCCCGGCAAGGGGCCGGCCTTCGTGCGCACCAAGCTCCGCAACGTGATGACCGGCAAGGGGGTCGACAAGACCTTCAACGCCGGGGTCAAGGTCGAGACCGCGACCGTGGACCGCCGCGACATGCAGTACCTGTACCACGACGGCACCGACTACGTCTTCATGGACACGGGCAACTACGAGCAGATCAGCCTGCCTGGCGACGTGGTCGGCGACGCCAAGGACTTCATGCCGGAGAACCAGGACGTCGTCGTCGCCTTCCACGAGGATGCCGCGCTGTTCGTCGAGCTGCCCGCCAACGTCGTGGTCACGGTGGCCACGACCGCGCCTGGCCTGCAGGGCGACCGCTCCAGCGGCGGGACCAAGCCCGCCACCCTGGAGACCGGCCGTGAGATCCAGGTCCCGCTGTTCGTGGACGAGGGCGACCTGGTCCGCGTCAACACGGCCACCGGCGAGTACAAGGAGCGGGCCTGAGGTGACGGGCGCTCCCGAACCCGGCGCCCCACGCACCTCCCGGGACCCCGGGCTGCCCCTGCCGGCACGGGAAGGGGAGGAGGTCGTCTTCGAACGCACCATCCCCGCCCGCACCGACCGCCTCTCCACCCGCACCCGCGAACGGATCCGGGCGCTGGACGTGCTGTTCGAGGCCGACGCGCGGGAGCTGTCGGCACTCGAGGTGCTCGACGAGCGCCTCGTGCGCACCGCCGCCCAGAGCCCCCTGCCGCCGCGGGCCCGTCAGCTGGTCGAACTGTACGCGCGGCACGTCGACGAGATCGACGAGCAGCTGGCCACCCACTCGCGCGACTGGCCGCTGCGACGTATGCCCGCCGTCGACCGCGCCGTGCTGCGGCTGGGCTCGGCCGAGGTGCTCTACGAGGCCGAGGACTCCGTGCGCGGCATGATCATCGGCGAGTACACCAAGATCGCCGAGGAGCTGTCCGGCGAGGAGTCCCCGCGCTTCGTCAACGGCCTCCTGCAGCGCCTGGTCGACGTGCGCGGGCTCCTGTCCTGACCCGGGCACCCGAGCGCGTCCGCCCGGCTGTCCGAGGGGTGGCCGGGACCGCGCCGCCCACGGCCCGCCTCTAGACTCGGCACGGCTCGCCGTACGGCAGACCCTTTAACGACACGTCCTGTGAGGCGTGGAAGGGAGAGACATGAACGATGAACCGCAGCGCAAACGCGTGCTGGGGCCCGAGGAGATCCGCCGGGCCCTGACCCGGATCGCCCACGAGATCCTCGAGAGTGGGCACGGACCCGACGATCTGGTGCTGCTGGGCATCCCGCACCGCGGCGTCCCGCTGGCCGAGCGCCTGGGCGAGCAGGTCCTGCGCGCGGAGGGCGTGGACGCGGATGCCGAGGCCCTGACCGCGCTGGTCGGCTCCGTCGACATCACCCTGTACCGCGACGACCTGCGGGGGAACCCCACTCGCGTGCCCGGTCCCACCCGGATCCCGCCGGGCGGCATCGACGGGCGCACCATCGTGCTGGTCGACGACGTACTCTTCTCCGGCCGCACCGTGCGCGCCGCGCTCGACGCGCTGAGCGCCATCGGCCGTCCTGCCGCCGTGCGGCTGGCCGTGCTGGTCGACCGCGGCCACCGGGAGCTGCCCATCCGCGCCGATCACGTCGGTAAGAACCTGCCCACCTCCGGCAGCGAGCGGGTCCACGTGCAGCTGTCCGAGTCCGACGGCCAGGACGCGGTGGACATCGTGCGCCCCGCCGCGGAGCAGGAGCGGTCATGAGGCACTTCATCTCGATCACCGACCTGACGCGCGAGCAGGCGATCTCGGTGCTGGCCACCGCCGAGCACATGGCCGGCACGCAGTCCCGGTCGATCCGCAAGCTGCCCACCCTGGTGGGCCAGACCGTGGTCAACCTCTTCTTCGAGGATTCCACCCGCACCCGGATCAGCTTCGAGGCCGCCGCGAAGCGACTCTCGGCCGACGTCATCAACTTCGCGGCCAAGGGCTCCAGCGTCTCCAAGGGCGAGTCCCTCAAGGACACCGCGCTGACCCTGCAGGCGATGGGCGCCGATGCAGTCGTGGTGCGCTCGGGATCCGCCGGGGCGGCCCATCTGCTGGCGCATGCCGGCTGGATCGATCAGCCCATCATCAACGCCGGGGACGGCGCCCATGAGCACCCCACCCAGGCCATGCTGGACGTCTTCACCGTCCGGCGTCACCTGCGGCCGGGCGAGGACCGCGCCGGGCTCGACGGCCTGCATGTGGTGATCGTCGGCGATGTGCTCCACTCCCGCGTGGCGCGCTCGAACGTGGCGCTGCTGACGCTGCTGGGTGCCCGCGTGACCCTGGTGGCTCCTCCCGCCCTGGTGCCCGTCGGTGCCGCCGCCTGGCCCTGCGAGATCCTCTACGACCTCGACGAGGCCCTGGCCGCCGGGCCCGATGCGGTGATGATGCTGCGCGTCCAGCGCGAGCGCATGACCGGCGGGGGATTCTTCCCCACGGTGGGGGAGTACGCGCGCCGCTATGGACTGACCGCCGACCGGGCCGGGCGTCTGCCCGCACACACGCTGGTCCTGCACCCCGGTCCCATGAACCGCGGCCTCGAGATCGCCGGGGACGTCGCCGACTCGGAGCGCAGCGTGATCGTCGAACAGGTCGCCTCCGGCGTGTTCGTGCGCATGGCCGTGCTCTACCACCTGCTCGCCACCGACGCCCGGGAGGACACCCGATGACCACCACCGACACCCACGGTCCCGTCGCCGCACCGGCTCCGGTGCTGATCCGCGGGGGCCGCCCCTACGGCGAGGAGATCGCCGACGTGCTGATCTCGGGCGGCCGGATCGACGCCGTCGGGACGGACATCGCCTCCCCGCCCGGTGCCGAGATCGTCGAGGCGGAGGGATGCGTCGTGCTGCCCGGCCTCGTCGACCTGCACACCCACCTGCGCGAACCCGGAGGTGAGGACGCCGAGACCGTCGAGACCGGCACGCGGGCCGCCGCCCGCGGCGGCTTCACCGCGGTGCACGCCATGGCCAATACCACCCCCGTCGCCGATACCGCGGGCGTGGTCGAGCAGGTGGCCCGCAGCGGCGAGGCCGCCGGCTGGGCCGTGGTCCGGCCGATCGGCGCGGTCACCGTCGGGCTGGAGGGGGAGCGGCTCGCCGAGCTCGACGCCATGGCCCGCTCCCGGGCGAAGGTGCGGGTGTTCAGCGACGACGGCAAGTGCGTCCACGACCCGGTCCTGATGCGACGCGCCCTGGAGTACGTCAAGACCTTCGACGGGGTCATCGCCCAGCACGCCCAGGACCCCCGGCTCACCGAGGGCGCCCAGATGCACGAGGGGATCGTCTCGGCCGAGCTGGGGCTGACCGGCTGGCCGGCGGTCGCCGAGGAGTCGATCATCGCGCGGGACGTGCTGCTGGCCCACCACGTGGGCTCGCGCCTGCACGTGTGCCACCTGTCCACGGCCGGCAGCGTCGACATCGTGCGCTGGGCGAAGCAGCGAGGGATCGCCGTGACGGCCGAGGTCACCCCGCACCACCTGCTGCTGACCGATGAGAGCGTGCGCGGCTTCGACTCCCGCTACAAGGTCAACCCCCCGTTGCGCACCGCAGCCGACGTCGAGGCGGTCCGGACAGGCCTGGCCGATGGCACCATCGACATCGTCGCCACCGATCACGCCCCCCATCCGCGCGACGCCAAGGACCGCGAGTGGGACCAGTCCGCGATGGGCATGACCGGGCTCGAGACTGCCCTGGCCGTCGTGCAGCGGACCATGGTCGAGACCGGTTCGCTGACCTGGCGGGACGTGGCCCGGGTCCTGTCCGAGACGCCGGCCCTGATCGGCCGTGACGAGGACCAGGGTCGCCCGCTGGCCGCCGGGTCGCCCGGCCATGTGCTGGTGTGGGACCCGCGTCCGCTCAGCATCGTCGACCCGACCGAGCACGCTTCCCGCAGCGTCAACAGCCCCGTCGCGGGGCTCGAGCTGCCGGGACGCAACCGCCTGACGGTCCTCGGAGGCCGCATCACGGTGCGCGATGGCGCGATCGCGGAGGGCTGAACCGATGGACCAGCTGGTGCCCGTCCTGCTCCTGGTTGCGCTGTTCCTGGTGATCGTGGTGCTGATGCGTCTCGGCTGGCGCCGGCGCGGCCGCAGCCAGGCAGACCTGCCCGCGCCCCAGCCCGACACCCCGCTCGATGAGATCGGCGAGACCGCGGAGATCGGCCCGCTGGAGGCGGTGTACGTGGCCACGGTGCTGGCCGATCAGCCCCTCGAGCGGGTCGTCGCCCATGGCCTGGGAGCCCGTTCCACGGCGCAGGTCACGGTGGGCAGCGCCGGCACCTGGCGGTTGGAGCGCAGCGGCGCCCCCTCCCTGACCATCGCCGCGGACACGGTCGAGACCATCGACTCGGCCCCCGGCATGGTCGGCAAGTTCATCGGCGGCGACGGCGTGCTCGTCATCCGCTGGCGGCTCGGTGACCACCTGCTCGACACTGGGCTGCGGCTCGACCACCGCTCCGACCACGACCTGCTGCTCTCCCGGAAGGAGCACTCATGACCTCTCCCACCACTCGCGCCGAGTCCACCCGACCGCGCTCCCTGCTCACGCGACCCGATCCGGCCCTGCTGGTCCTCGAGGACGGCACCGTCCTGCGCGGCAGCGCCTACGGCGCCCGGGGTGCCCGGATGGGCGAGGTCGTCTTCGCCACCGGCATGACCGGATACCAGGAGACGCTCTCGGACCCCTCCTACGTCGGCCAGATCGTGGTGCAGACCGCCCCGCACATCGGCAACACCGGCGCCACCTCCCAGGACATGGAATCCCGCAAGGTCTGGGTGCGCGGCTACGCGGTGCGCGACGCCAGCCGGATCCACTCCTCCTGGCGCGCCGAGCAGTCACTGGACGAGCTGCTCGAGTCCGAGGACGTCGTCGGGATCGCCGACATCGACACCCGCATGCTCACACGGCGCCTGCGCGAGAGCGGCACCATGCGCGGCGGTGTCTTCTCCGGTGACGCCCTCACCGCGAGCGAGGAAGAGCTCGTCGAACGGGTGCGCGAGCAGCCCCCGATGCACGGCGCCTCCTTCTTCGACGAGGTCACCATCGCCCAACCCGTCGTGCTCGAACCCGAGGGCGAGCCGATCGGCACGGTGGCGGCGCTGGACCTCGGCATCAAGGGCGCCACCCCCCGCCGCATGACCGAGCGCGGGCTCAGGGTGCACCTGCTGCCGGCCTCCACCCCGCTCGAGGACCTGCTGGCCATCGCCCCCGACGCCGTCTTCTTCTCCAACGGCCCCGGGGACCCGGCTGCCGCCGATCCCCAGGTCGAGCTGCTGCGCGGGGCACTGGATGCCGGCCTGCCCTTCTTCGGCATCTGCCTGGGCAACCAGCTGCTGGGCCGGGCCCTGGGCTTCTCCACCTACAAGCTCAAGTACGGCCACCGCGGCATCAACCAGCCCGTGCTGGACCGCGAGACCGGGAAGGTCGAGATCACCTCCCAGAACCATGGCTTCGCCCTCGACGTGCCGCTGCAGGGCGAGTCCACCGCTCCCCACGGCGACGGACGTTACGGCCGGGTCGTGGTCTCCCACGTCGGGCTCAACGACGACGTGGTCGAGGGGATCCGCTGCCTGGACATCCCCGCCTACTCCGTCCAGTACCACCCCGAGGCCGCCTCCGGCCCCCATGACGCTTCCTATCTCTTCGACCGTCTGGTGGACATGGTGCGCAGCCGCCGCGCCCAGGCCACCGGCAAGGAGTCCTGATGCCTCGTCGCACTGACCTCACCTCCGTCCTGGTGATCGGCTCCGGCCCGATCGTGATCGGCCAGGCCGCCGAGTTCGACTACTCCGGCACCCAGGCCTGCCGGGTGCTGCGCGAGGAGGGCCTGCGGGTCATCCTCGTCAACTCCAACCCCGCGACGATCATGACCGACCCCGACATCGCCGACGCGACCTACATCGAGCCGATCGACCCCGACATCATCCGGTCGATCATCGCCGCCGAGCGGCCCGACGCGATCCTGCCCACCCTGGGCGGCCAGACCGCGCTGAACGCGGCGGTGGCGCTGTCCGAGCGCGGCACCCTCGAGGAGTTCGGGGTCGAGATGATCGGCGCCAGCCTCGAGTCCATCCAGAAGGCAGAGGACCGGCAGCTTTTCAAGGAGGTCGTGGACCGGGTGGGCGGGGAGTCCGCCCGCTCGCGGATCTGCCACTCCACCGCGGATCTGCTGTCGGCGGCCGAGGAGCTGGGCTACCCGATCGTGGTCCGACCCAGCTTCACCATGGGCGGGCTCGGCTCCGGCATGGCCTACGACGAGGCCGAGCTGCTGCGGATCGGGGGCGACGGGCTCCACTACTCGCCCACCACCGAGGTGCTGCTGGAGGAGTCCATCCTGGGCTGGAAGGAGTTCGAGCTCGAGCTGATGCGCGACCGCAATGACAACTGCGTGGTCGTCTGCTCGATCGAGAACGTCGACGCCGTGGGCGTTCACACCGGCGACTCGCTGACCGTGGCGCCCGCCCTGACGCTCAGCGATGTGGAGACACAGATCCTGCGCGATCTCGGCATGGGCATCATCCGCGAGGTAGGTGTGGACACCGGAGGCTGCAACGTGCAGTTCGCGATCCACCCCGAGACCGGCCGCATCGTGGTCATCGAGATGAACCCGCGCGTGTCACGCTCCTCGGCGCTGGCCTCCAAGGCCACCGGCTTCCCGATCGCCAAGCTCGCCGCCCGCCTGGCCATCGGCTACACCCTCGACGAGATCCGCAACGACATCACCGGCACCACCCCGGCCAGCTTCGAGCCGGCGCTGGACTACGTCGTGGTCAAGACCCCCCGCTTCGCCTTCGAGAAGTTCCCGGTCGCCGACCCGACGCTGACCACCACCATGAAGAGCGTCGGCGAGGCGATGGCCCTGGGCCGCAACTTCACCGAGGCCCTCGGCAAGGCCCAGCGCTCCCTGGACGTCAAGGGCGCCGTGCTCGACTATGCGGGCACCCCGCCCGCCGCCACGGAGGTCGCCGCGCTGATCGACGCCTGCCGCACCCCCACCGACATGCGCCTGGTGGCCATCCAGCGGGTGCTGTGGGCCGCGGCGGAGGGGCAGGTCGAACCGGCCGAGACCATCGAGCGTCTCATGGAGGCGACCGGGATCGACCGCTGGTTCCTGGATCAGATGCTGCTGGTCGCCGAGATCGCCGCCGAGGTGCGCACCTCGAAGGTGCTGGACGCGCAGCTGCTGGCCCTGGCCAAGCGGCACGGGCTGTCCGATGACCAGATCGGGCGGCTGCGGGGACAGCACGGGGATGTCATCAAGGGCGTGCGCGAGGCGCTCGGCATCAACCCCGTCTACAAGACCGTCGACACCTGCGCCGCGGAATTCGCCTCGGCCACCCCGTACCACTACTCCTCCTACGACCAGGAGACCGAGATCGAACCGCGGGAGCGGCCCGCCGTGCTGATCCTGGGATCGGGCCCCAATCGCATCGGGCAGGGCATCGAGTTCGATTACTCCTGCGTCCACGCGGCCCTCGCCCTGGGCAACCGCGACCTGCCCGGCGGCGGCTACGAGACCGTGATGATCAACTGCAACCCGGAGACGGTCTCCACCGACTACGACATCGCCGATCGCCTCTACTTCGAGCCGCTCACCTTCGAGGACGTGGTCGAGGTGTACGAGGCCGAGCTCGCCGCCGGCCCCGTGGCCGGGATCATCGTGCAGCTGGGCGGCCAGACCCCGCTGTCGCTGGCCCGCCACCTCGAGGAGGCCGGGCTGCCGGTCATCGGCACCAGCCCGAGCGCGATCGACGCCGCCGAGGACCGGGGCCACTTCGGGGCGGTGCTGGCCGATGCGAACCTGCCCGCCCCGCCCTACGGCACCGCGTGGGGCCTCGCCGACGCCACCGAGGTCGCCGCCGCGGTGGGCTATCCGGTCCTGGTGCGCCCCAGCTACGTGCTGGGCGGGCGCGGCATGGAGATCGTCTACGACGAGCCGGGCCTGATCGACTACGTCGGCCGCAACCTGCCCGACGGCGGCCGTGCCGAGGCCCCGATCCTGATCGACCGGTTCCTGGACACCGCCATCGAGATCGACGTCGACGCGCTCTACGACGGCACCGACCTCTACATCGGCGGCATCATGGAGCACATCGAGGAGGCCGGCATCCACTCCGGCGACTCCGCCTGCACCCTGCCGCCGGTCGCGCTGAGCGACGCGATGATCGAGCGGATCCGCGAATCGACCCTCGGTATCGCCGAGGGCGTGGGGGTGCGCGGACTGCTCAACGTCCAGTACGCCCTGGCCCAGGGCATCCTGTACGTGCTCGAGGCCAACCCGCGCGCCTCGCGCACCGTGCCCTTCGTCGCCAAGGCCACCGGGGTGCACCTCGCCCAGGCCGCCGCCCTGGTGATGGCCGGGTCCACGGTGGCCGAGCTGCGGGACGGGGGAGTGCTGCCCGCCGAGGGAGACGGCGCCGACCTGCCCGACGACTTCCCGATCGCGGTCAAGGAGGCGGTGCTGCCCTTCAAACGGTTCCGCACCCGGGAGGGGCGGGCGGTGGACTCCGTGCTGGGCCCGGAGATGCGCTCGACCGGCGAGGTGATGGGACTGGATGCCACCTTCCCGCTGGCCTTCGCCAAGTCCCAGCTGGCGATCGCCGGTCAGGGCCTGCCCACCTCGGGCTCGGTGTTCGTCTCCGTCGCTGACAGCGACAAGCGCTCCGTGGTGCTGCCCGTGGCGCGGCTCGCGGCGCTCGGTTTCGAGATCCTCACCACCGAGGGCACCGGGAAGGTACTGCGCCGCTCCGGCATCCCCTGCCGGAGCCTGCGCAAGGCCTCTCAGCCCGGTGACGGCGCCAGCGTGATCGACCTGATCGAGTCCGGCGACGTGGACCTGGTGCTGAACACCCCCTCGGGATCGGATGCGCGCGCCGACGGCTACGCCATCCGTGCCGCGGCGACCAGCATGGACGTGCCGATGATCACTACGCTGCAGGAGTTCTCCGCGGCCGTGCAGGCGATCGAGGCGCTGCCCGAGGAGCCCTTCGCGGTCACCAGCCTCCAGGACCACACCCGGCGCCTGAAGGACACGCGGTCCGGCCTGCCGGCATGAGCGCGCAGAGCTTCGGGACGCGCCTGCAGCAGGCCGTCGCCGACCGCGGACCGATCGTGGCCGGCATCGACCCCCACGCCGCCCTGCTGGAGGCCTGGGGCCTGCCCGACACGCCCGCCGGGCTCGCGGAGTTCTCCCGCGTGGGCCTGGAGGCGGTCGCCGGGCAGGTCGCCGCGATCAAGCCGCAGTCGGCCTTCTTCGAGCGCCACGGCTCGGCTGGGGTCGCGGTCCTCGAGGAGCTGCTGGCCGAGGCCCGGTCCGCCTCGGTGCTGACCATCCTGGACGTCAAGCGGGGCGACATCGGCTCGACGATGGCCGCCTACGCCCAGGCGCACCTGCGGCCGGGCGCACCGCTGGAGGCCGACGCCATCACCGTCAGCCCCTACCTGGGAGCCGGCTCCCTCGATCCGGCCGTGGAGCTGGCCCTGGACAGCGGCAAGGGCCTGTTCATGCTGGCCCTGACCTCCAATCCGGACGGCCCCCGCATCCAGCACGCGCGTGACTTCCACGACACGCCGGTGGCCCTGCATGTCGCGCGACACGCCGAGGACGTGGGGGCTGGAACCGAGAATCGCTGGGGGAGCGTGGGACTGGTGGTCGGCGCGACCGTCGGGGACGCCTTCACGCGCCTGGGCCTGGCCGAGGCCACCACCAGCGCCCCGATCCTCGCGCCGGGCTTCGGTGCGCAGGGGGCGGGACCCGCGCAGCTCACCGAGGTCTTCGGTGAAAGTGCAGGTAGAACGCTTGTTTCGCTCTCCCGTGGCCTGCTCGCCGCAGGGCCGGACCCGCAGCGGCTGCGGCAGGCGGCCGCAGCCCTGCGCATGCACTACAGCTGATCCCGGCGGGCCACCGACCCGGTGCGGAGCCGGTGCCGGAGGCCCATCGGGGCCCCTGCGGGAACGGGCCCGGAATGGGCCGGACCTGGGAGAAGATGCGGGAAAGGTGCGCTCGACCACCTTATTGGGGTTACGCTCGTCCCACACCTGGGGTCCTGCCGGGCCCCGACCGCCGAGCAACAGAACAAGAGGTAAGTACAGTGGCTCTCCCTCCCCTCACCCCTGAGCAGCGCGCCGAGGCCCTGAAGAAGGCGGCCGAGGCTCGTCGCGAGCGCGCCGCCATCAAGGCCCGCCTGAAGGACAGTGCCGGTCGTCGCGGCGAGGAGATCTCCAAGGTGCTCGAGGAAGCAGAGACCAACGAGATCGTCGGCCGTCTGCGCGTCTCGGCCCTCCTCGAGGCCCTCCCGGGCGTCGGCAAGGTGAAGGCCCAGCAGATCATGGAGGAGATCGGTATCTCCCCCTCCCGCAAGATCCGGGGTCTGGGCTCGCACCAGGCGCAGAAGCTCGTCGCACACTTCTCGGAGTGAGCGCTCCCATCGAGGCCGGTGCCGCTGCGGCACCGGCCTCGGTGACGGTCCTGGCCGGTCCCACCGCGGTCGGCAAGGGGACGGTCTCCGCCTCGATCCGGGCGCGCTACCCGCAGATCTGGCTGTCCGTCTCGGCCACCACGCGCCTTCCGCGGCGCGGTGAGGTCGACGGCGTCCACTACCACTTCGTGAGCGAGGACGAGTTCACCCGCCTGGTCGAGACCGACCAGATGCTGGAATGGGCCGTCGTCCACGGCCGGCACCGCTATGGCACCCCCCGCGCCCCGGTGATCCGGGCCGTCGAGGAAGGGCATCCGGTGCTGCTGGAGATCGATCTCGCCGGAGCGCGGCAGGTGCGCGAGACCCTTCCCGAGGCCCGTTTCGTCTTCCTCGCGCCGCCCGACTGGGACACCCTGGTCAGCAGACTGCTGGGCCGCGGCACCGAGACGGCCGAGGAGCGCGAGCGGCGCCTGGCTACCGCGCGCGTCGAACTCGCGGCCGAGTCCGAGTTCGACGTGACCATCGTCAACGACCGCGTCGAGCGCGCCACCGACGAACTCGCCGCCCTGCTCGGGGTGCATGACCTCACCTGACCCTGTGACCTGCATCCTGGCATGCCCCTCTGCGGAGGGCGTATCCTGGGGCGTCGCACGCACCACTCGATGAAGGGACTTCCGTGGCAGGAACCGCCGCTCAGCCCGAAGGCATCACCAACCCCCCGATCGACCGTCTCCTGGAGACCGTCGACTCGAAGTACGCGCTGGTGCTCTACTCCTCCCAGCGCGCCCGGCAGATCAACGCGTACTACTCGCAGCTGTCCGAGGGGTTGCTCGAGTTCGTCGGCCCCCTGGTCGACGTGGAGAACCAGGAGAAGGCCCTGTCGATCGCGCTGCGCGAGATCGACGAGGGGTTGCTGACCGTCCGCGAGATCGACGAGGACGAGTACAACGCGGCGCAGGAGCCCGATCCGAACGCTCCGGCCCCGCTGCAGCTCGGCGACGACGCCCCCGAGGTGCCGCCGACGGACTTCTCCTTCTGACCCACGGCCGGGGCGGGCCCCGCCTCGGCAGCCCAGAGCCCGGGGAACCATGATGAGCACCACTTCCCGCCCCCTGGACGGCGCACGAGTCCTGGTCGGCGTCGGCGGCGGCATCGCCGCCTACAAGATCGCCCACCTGGTGCGCGGCCTGGTCGCCGAGGGGGCGGATGTGCGGGTGCTGCCCACCGAGGCCTCCCTCGAGTTCGTGGGCCCGGCCACCTGGGAAGCGCTCAGCCACCACCCGGTCCTGACCTCGGTTTTCGAGGACATCGACCAGGTGGCCCATGTGCGCATGGGCCAGGAGGCGGACCTGATGGTGATCGCTCCGGCGACGGCCGATCTGCTGGCCCGCCAGAGGATGGGCCGTGCCGACGACCTGCTCACGGCCTCGCTCCTGGTCACCCGGGCCCCCGTGCTGGTGGCCCCGGCGATGCACACCGAGATGTGGGAGCATCCCGCCACGGTCGACAACGTCCGGGTGCTCCGCGAGCGCGGCATCACCGTGCTCGAACCCGCTGTGGGCCGCCTGACCGGGCCCGACTCCGGCTCCGGTCGGCTCCCTGAGCCCGACGCGATCCTCGACGCGGCCCGCGCGGCGATCACCGCGCCCCGTGCCGAGGACGGGCTGGTGCGCCGCGACCTGGCCGGGCGGCACCTGCTGATCAGCGCCGGCGGCACACGCGAGGAGCTCGATCCGGTGCGCTTCCTGGCCAACCACTCCTCGGGTCGCCAGGGATGGGCCCTGGCCCACGCGGCCCTGTCCCGCGGGGCCCGGGTCACCCTGGCCGCCGCCAACGTCGACCTGGAGACACCGCCGGGAGCCGAGCGCCTCGACGTGGGTGACGCCGCCGAGCTCGCCGAGACCGTCGCCGAGCGTCTCCCGGAGGTGGACGCGCTGATCATGGCCGCCGCCGTC
>DWZH01000108.1 GCA_019118275.1 Candidatus Brachybacterium merdavium
CGCCCTCATCGGTCGGCGCCGTGGTGATCTCCAGCAGGTGGCCGGAGTCGGTGCGCACGAAGGTCGGCGAGTAGTTGGGGCAGTAGTTGTCCCAGGGGTCCTGGACCGGCACCGGCGCGGTCTCCACGACCCACCGGATCCGGCCCTCCAGGGAGCGGTTGCGGGCGCGTAGCACCACCTGACCGTTGTGCTCGGAGAGCTCGCCGTCGGCGGTGTAGTGCATCTGCGCCCCGAGCAGCACGGACCCGTCCTCGTCGACCAGGAGCGTGGGGGTGTGACGCGGCTCGGTGCCGTCGACGGCCCGGATCACGCGATCCCGGGAGGTCGCCGGGCCCCATTCGCGTGGGTCGTCGGAGGTGCGCACGTAACTGCGGCAGTGGTCCTGTGGTCCGCAGATCTCGTAGGTCATCGCCCAGCGGCCGGTGCGCAACCTGCGCACGTTGGGCATCCCCGGCCGCGCCGTCGGATCCTCGAGCTCGATGATCGGCACGGGGTCCGTCCAGGTCAGGGCGTCGGTCGAGGTCTGCTGCACGATCCGCTGGGAGTGGTTCTCGCCGTCGGTCTCGTCGCAGAACCAGAGCACCAGTTCACCGTCGTCGGCGACGGCGAACTCCGGCTCCCAGAGGCCGCCCTCGTTCTCGGCGACCGCCGTGATCGCGATGCGCTCCCAGCTGCGGCCCACATCCGTGCTCGCCCAGATCCGGATCGACATCCGACGGTCCTCTCCCTCGTCCTGGCCGACCGAGGCGCTCCACAGCAGGGTCCCCTCCGGCAGGTCCCCCACCGCGCGCGGCAGCTCGAACAAGGTGGCGCAGCACAATCCCTCGCCGGTCTCCGTGGCCTCGTCGAGCACGGTGCTGATCTGCGAGAAGGTGGCGCCGTCGTCGGTGGATTCCCAGATGCTGCCGAAGCCGGAGGTCCCGTCGAAGGAGACCACTGAGGCCAGCAGACGGTCGTCGGCCTCGGCGTTGTGGGCCAGGCGCACCACGCGCGGGTACAGGCCGGTGCCGTCGAACAGCAGCTGGGGTGGTCGATCCTCGGGTCCCGGCGGTCCTCCGGGCCGACGGGCATCGCCGGAGGGATCTGGACCCCCGGCGTCGTCCGCCAGCGCGGGGGCGGCCACGGACGTGGTCAGTGCTGCGGTCAGGGCGGTGGTCATCGTGCGTCGTCGCATCGTCGATCCGTCGCTTTCCAGGTGGGGTCGGGTCAGGAGGCGGTGTGCAGCCGGATCATCGCCCAGCTGATCGGGGGCAGGGTCGCGGTCAGGGTGGCAGGACCGTCGGTGCCCGCGTCGTCGGCCGCCAGGTGCACCCCCTCGAGCGGGCGGGGCACCACCCGGTCGGGGTCCTCGGCGGTGTTGACCGTGTAGGGATCGTCCTCGTGGAGCATCACCGCCTCGGTGACCTCGAGCGGACCGAAGCCGGCCAGCGGCACGGACAGTGCGAGGGGCTCGGTCCGGGAGCGGCTGACGGCGAACACCACCAGCTGTCCGGCCTCTTCGTCCCAGGTCACCACCGAGTCCAGGACCTTGCTGCGGCCGAATCTCGGGTTCTCGTAGGTGGGGGAGTCGACCTGTGTGCGCAGCACCTGTCCGGCCGCGTGCCGGGAGGTCAGGGCGAAGGGGTGGAAGATGGTCTGCCGCCAGGCGGGACCGTCGGGGGAGGTGCGGATCGGGCCGAGCACATTGACCAGCTGAGCCTGTGAGGCCGAGGCGACACGATCGGTGTGGCGCAGCAGGCTGATCAGCAGCGACCCCACCACGACTGCGTCCTGCGCGGTGTAGGTCGATTCCGCGAAGCGGGGTGCGACGGGCCAGTCCTCACCGCTGGGTTCCGTGCCGGGATCGCCGTGGCCATTGGTGGTCACGTTCCACTCGTCGAAGCTGATCATGATGCGCTTGTCGTGCCCGCCCAGTGCCCGCACGTGGTCGCAGGTGGCCGCGACGTCCACGATGTAGGCATCCATGTCGTCGGCCGATGCGAGGTAGGAGGCCTGATCGCCCTCCTCCTCGCGGTAGTACACATGCGCCGAGACCATGTCGAACGCCTCGTACCCGGCCTCCAGCACCGCCTGCTCCCAGGCCGGGAAGGTGGGCATCGAGGAGTGTGAGGAGCCGCAGGCCACGAGCTCGAGATCGGGGTGCGCCCGGCGCATGGCCCGCGCGGTCTCGGCGGCCAGCTGACCGTACTCCGCGGCGGGCCGGTGGCCGATCTGCCAGGGACCGTCCATCTCGTTGCCCAGGCACCACATACGGATGCCATGGGGGTCGGGGTGGCCGTTCGCCGCCCGCTGGTCGGCGAGTGCGGTGCCGACCGGAGCGTTCGCGTACTCCAGCACGTCCAGGGCCTCCTGGACCCCGCGGGTGCCGAGGTTGACGGCATACATCGGCTCGACCCCCGCCTTCCGTGCCCAGATCATGAACTCGTCGAGACCGAAGGCATTGGTCTCGGTGGAATGCCAGGCCAGGTCCGGACGGCGGGGCCTTCGCCCGACGGGGCCGACGCCGTCCTCCCACCGGTATCCGGAGACGAAATTCCCGCCGGGATAGCGCACCGAACTCACGCCCAGCGCGCGGGTGAGTTCCAGGACGTCGGTGCGCAGGCCGTGCTCGTCGGCCGAGGGATGGTCCGGTTCGTAGATGCCGGTGTACACGCAACGCGCCATGTGCTCGACGAAGCTGCCGAAGGTGCGCCGGCGCACCGGGCCCACGCGGTGGGCGGGATGCAGGTGGAGGGTGCCGTTGAGGGTCATCGAGACTCCTTCGCCCGCGGAGGTCGACGTCGC
>DWZH01000109.1 GCA_019118275.1 Candidatus Brachybacterium merdavium
GATCCTCCACCGCTACGGCCCTCCCTTCCGATATCCCATGCATCCATCTCGGATGACTTCATTGCGCACCACCGTAGACACCACAACCCACCAATGGAACACCTGTTCGAAAGCTGTGGATAAAAGCTCGAAGACAGGTGGGTGACCGGTCCTGGACACTGCCGATCTGTCCACACAATATGGATACCAAGAGGAAAAATGTGGATACCAGGAGGAAAGAAGACCCGATTTCGACTCGTTCTCTCCTCCCCACCTCCTGCTGGCCCACAATCACAATCCAGAATGTGGATATGTCGGCTTCAGAGTCGTCGCGGTCCTCGACAAGTGGGGCGTCGCAGGGGTGGTGGATCGAACCGAGCACATCAGCTCAACCTCGACGATCGACCTCTTCGGTATGAGCTGGGGGAGTTCTTCGGTATGAGCTGCACCGACCTCTTCGGTCGGAGCTGATCGCACTGGGGCCGGTGATTGAGGACCGCCTGGGCGATAAATCAGTAGGCGCGACCATCGTGCCGTGGTCAAATGACGCGATGGGTCATGTGCGTGTCACCGAGGTCGATCCCACTGCGTCCGATCAGCTCCTGGCCTGGAACGCCCTGCTCAGAGACGGCTTCAACGCCGGCCGGGAGGCTGCGTGGTGGGCAAGTGGGGAAACGACTCTGGCTCGTTTCGAGAACCCGCGGCCGGGACGCCACTCCGTGCTGCTCACCGCGTCTCTGGACGGCCGGCCAGCTGGGGCAGCGGGGGCGGAGGCCGACCCCGGAGAGCCGGCCGAGGTCGAGATCTCGGTACTGCCGCAGTATCGTCGGCGCGGCGTCGGCCGGGCGCTGTCTCGGGCCGTGCGGGAGCGCCTGACAGGACGAGCTGAGGCGGCGCAGGCCGAGACGTACTCGGAGGCGGGCGTCGAGTTCGGCCGAGCACTCGGGATGCAGGTCGGTAACACCGAACAGCGCCTGCTGCTCGAGCTGCCCGTCGATCTGCAGAAGCTGCGCGCGAAGCATGGCCGCGCCCGGGGTGACCGTGCCCCGGGTGACCGCGCCCGGGGAGTCGAGGTGCAATCGTGGGTCGGGGCCTGCCCGGAAGAGGTGCTCGAGGACTGGACCCGGTTGTCGATGCAGATGGAGGCGGACGTCCCGATGGGCGACCTCACCCGGCCCGCACCCCGCACTGACCTGGACAGTGTCCGCCTGGACGAGCGGCGGATGGAGGAGCAGGGCTGGCTCCTGGTGCGCAGCATCGCCCAGCTCGATGGAGTGAGCGTGGGCTATACCCAGATGTTCCTCTCCCGCCACGATCCCGAGATCATCACTCAGGATGACACCCTGGTCGATCGAGCGCACCGCGGGCACGGCGTGGGCAGGGCGCTCAAGCTCGCCAACCTGGAGAACCTCTCCACGGCACTGCTCGAGGCGGTGGTGCCCGCGGGGCACGAATCCGCCGCGCTGCGATCAGAACCGCTCGCAGCCCGAGCCCGCTGGATCCAGACCTACACGGACCTCGGCAACGCGCCGATGCTCGCACTCAACAGGGCGTTCGGCTTCCGGAACGCTGATCTCCTCGCGATCCTCGAGGGTCCGGTTCGCTGACGAGGCACCGCAGGCTCGCCCGACAGCCAGGTCCAGCGCCCCGCCCGCCCCCGGCTCCACGGCCCGCACGGCTCAAGAGTTCGGCCCGGGCCAGGTTCACGAACCCGGCCCGGGCCGACACATCCAGGGGTCAGGGGCAGATCAGCCCAGGTTGGCGGGGCCCGCCAGCTCAGCGGATGCCTCAGCGCTGGCCCGGCGCTCCTCGCGCTGGTTGTCGAGCTCCTCCGCATGGTCGGCGGGGGTGGCCTGTGCGGACAGGGCCTGAGCGGCCGGCTCGAGGTCGGTGAACTGGCCGCCCGCCTCGCCGCGCACGCGGTTGTCGGAGCCGGTCGGGGCCGGATCATTGCCCTCGCCGGTGAGGTCCCCGCGGATGATGTTGCCGGAGACGTCGACCGCGCCGGTGTTGTCGGAGACGGTCACGTCGTCACCGAAGTAGTTGCCGTCCTCGCAGTCGATGATGCCCGCTCCGGTGCCCAGCTGGACGTTCTCATTGCCGGTGAACGTGGTTGCACCGTCGATCTCGCTCGCGCACACCGCGGTGCCCTCAGGGCTGTCGGCCACGGAGAGATCGCGGGAGAAGGTCGAGTCCAGGACGTCGGTGTAGCTGGTGCCGGAGGTGGTCACCGGGCCGCCGACCGTCACGGTCTGCAGGTGCACCAGGCCCTGCTCGACATTGACGCGACCGTCGATGGAGGTGTCATAGGAGTACAGGAAGGGGGAGGCGTCCTCTTCCGCCAGGCGACCCTGGAAGGCGCCGCCGACGCTGCTGTCCTCGAGGTACACGCCGTAGCCGCTCCGGCTGACCACGTTGCCGCCCACCTCGGAATCGCTCGCATCCAGGTAGGCGTCCGGGGCGACCACCACGCGCTCGGCGACCGAGGAGTCGCTCATCACGAGATCCGCGCCGGCCCGCACGTGGACTTCTCCCTCGATGGTGACGCCGTCGAGGACGCAGGAATTGTCCTTGCCGACCACGAGGTCGCCGGGCACGGTCACATCGGAGGCTTCACCGTCGCAGTGCGTGGTCAGGTCCGCGGAGGCGGACCCGGCGCCGAGAGCGAACCCGGCGGAGGCGAGAGCCATGGTGGACAGGGCGATCAGAGGACGGGAGGGGGTGCGCACGATGAACTCCTGATGCCGTCCGCACGATCATCGGGCGTCGACGGCTGGTAGGGGAAAGAAAAATGGTGCAGGACGACCGTAGCGGGGTGTGACCGAGCTCGCAACCGATTGCCCGGATCGGGGGCCGGAGCCCGGTGACCGCGGAGTCGGCCCGACGTGCAGGAACTGTGCGCAGTGCACGTGGAACCAGCAGCACGCTGGCAGCCCTTCGGGCGTCACCACGGTGGGCACCTTCGGCAGCCTTCGGCCGTCACCAGGGCGGGGGCCTTCGGCGGCCCCGGCCATCCCCGCGGGCCACGCCTTCGGCAGCCTCCGGCCATCACCAGGGCGGGCGCCCCCGCCGCCCCACCATCACAGCGGCAACCGCACGTAGGTGGTCTCGAGGAACTCCGCCAGGCCCTCGTGGGAGCCCTCGCGACCCATCCCGGACTCCTTCACGCCGCCGAAGGGGGCCGACGGGTCCGAGGCGACCCCGATGTTCACCGACACGATCCCTGCCTGCAGGCGCTGGGTGACGGCGGTGACCTCGCCGAGGTCCTCTCCGGCCACGTAGGCCATCAGCCCGAACTCGGTGTCGTTGGCCGCGCTGACCATCTCGTCGATGTCATCGAGGACGACGACCGGGGCGACCGGCCCGAAGATCTCCTCGTGGTTCACGCGCGCCTCGCGGGGGACGTCGGCCAGCACGGTGGGGGAGTAGAAGAACCCGCCGCCCGCCCTGTCACCCGAGCCGCCTGTACCCCGCTCTCCGCCGGTGACCACGCGGGCCCCGCGCTCGACGGCGTCGGCCACCAGCTCCTCGACCTTCGCCACCGCGTCCTCGTCGATCAACGGGCCCAGCGTGGTGCCCGAGTCGATCCCGGGCCCCACCACCAGCCCACGGGTGCGCTCGACCAGGCCCCGCGTGAACTCGTCGGCGACCGAGGAGTGCACGTAGAAGCGATTCGCCGCGGTGCAGGCCTCGCCGTTGTTGCGGAACTTGCCGAGCATCGCCGCGTCGACCGCGGTGTCGATGTCCGCCGAGGGCAGCACCAGGAAGGGGGCGTTGCCGCCCAACTCCATCGAGGTGCGCAGCACGTGCTCCGAGGCCTGGGCGAGCAGGGTCCGGCCCACGCCCGTCGATCCGGTGAAGGAGACCTTCCGCAGCCGCGCATCGGCCATCAGGGTCGAGCTGAGAGTCTTGGAGTCCGAGGTGACCACACAGTTGACCACGCCGCGCGGCAGGCCGGCCTCAGCCAGGATCGACATCAGGGCCAGGGACGTCAGCGGCGTCTTCTGGGCGGGCTTGAGCACCACCGTGCAGCCGGCCGCGAGCGCCGGACCGATTTTGCGCGTGCCCATCGACAGCGGGAAGTTCCACGGGGTGATCAGCAGCGAGGGGCCGACGGGTCGCGCCACCGTGAGCACCGCCTCCTCCGCCGACGGGGCGTGCCGGAACCGGCCGGGTTGGCGCACGGCCTCCTCCGCGAACCAGCGCAGGAACTCCGCGCCGTAGGTGACCTCGCCGTAGGACTCGGCCAGCGGCTTGCCCATCTCCAGGGTCATCAGAGCGGCGAGGTCGTCGGCCCGTTCGTGGCATAGCTCGTAGGCGCGTCGCAGGATCTCCGAGCGCTCGCGCGGCAGCGTCTGCGCCCACTCGTCCTGCGCGGCGACCGCTGCGTCCAGGGCTGACATCCCGACGCTCGCGGCATCGGCGTCGACCACCTGGGTGAGCGCTTCGCCGGTGGCGGGGTCGACGACATCCAGCTCCGGGGTGCCGCCGAGGAAGGCCCCGTCGACGTATGAGCTGCGGGGGACCCGGGAGAGCAGGTCCTCGATCGTGGCGGGGGTGATGGTGGGGGTCATCGGGTGCTCCTCGTGACGGTGGGACGGGACGGGGTGGAGAGGGCGGACGAGGCCGGGGCGCTCACGGCGGGCGGCATGGTGATCGCAGGAGGCGTGGCGGTTGCGGACGGCGTCTCGCGAGCGGTCATTGCTGTGGCCCTCCGGTGAGGGCGTCGACCGCCCCGATCAGCCCGAGATGGCTGAAGGCCTGCGGGAAATTGCCGGCCATGCGGCAGGCCCGCCCGTCGTACTCCTCGGCCATCAGCTGCAGATCGTTGGCGCAGTCCAGGGTGCGCTGCATCATCTCGACCGCATCGTCCTCGCGGCCCATGCCCACGTACTGCTCGACCAGCCAGAAGCAGCAGACCAGGAACGGGTGCTCATCACCCGGCAGGCCGTCCTGGCCCTGGGTGAGGTAGCGCAGCACGAGGCCGTCGTCGGTGAGCAGCTCCTGCTCGATGCGCGCAACGGTCGCCACCATGTGCGGATCGTCGGCCGGCAGGAACCCGGTCTGGGGGATCTGCAGCAGGGAGGCATCGACCTCGGAGCGCCCGTAGGCCTGGGTGAACGAGCCCGAGGAGTCGACGCCGCGGCTCATGACCTCCTCACGCATCTGCTCCCGCAACGCACGCCAACTGGAGAGCTCCTCCTCGTCGGCCGGCAGCCCGTGGTGCTCGACCGCCGCCAGGGCCCGGTCGAAGACCGCCCAGATCATCACCCGCCCGTGGGTGAAGTAGGCGGGCTCACCGCGCATCTCCCAGATGCCCTGATCGGGCAGGTCGATCCGGGCGGCGGTGTAACGCACCAGCGACTTCTGCAGGGGCCACGACCAGGCGGACTCCTCGACGCCCGCGTCCCGCATCATGGCCAGCGCGATCATCACCTCACCGATCACATCGGCCTGGAACTGGGCCACCGCACCGTTGCCGGTCCGCACCGGCCGGGAGCCCTCGTAGCCGGGCAGATGTGCGAGCTGCTGCTCCGGCAGGTTCCGGCTGCCGACGATCGAGTACATGATCTGCAGCTGCTCGGGATCGCCGGCGATCGCCCGCAGCAGCCACTCCCGCCAGCCCACGGCGGCGTCGACATGGCCGTGGGTCAGCAGCGTCTCGAGCGACAGGGCGGCATCGCGCAGCCAGCAGTAGCGGTAGTCCCAGTTCCGCACGCCGCCGAAGTCCTCGGGCAGGCTGGTGGTCGCGGCGGCGATGATCCCTCCGGTGTGGCGGTGGGTCAGCCCCCGCAGCACCAGCAGTGAGCGCGCCACCTCCTCGGCGTACCGGTCATGGACGTGCACCTTGCCCAGCCATCCGGCCCATTCCCCGGTGGTGCGAGCCAGCGCCTGCTGCGGGTCCGGGGCCGACGGCACCTCCAGCCACGAGGGGAACCAGGTCAGCGCCCAGGACAGGCTCTGCTCGGCCCGCACCGTGTGCCGGCCGAGGTGGGTGCGGTCGCCAGCGGAGAGCTCCGGCCCGTGCAGCGCCAGAGCGTCCCCGCCGGCGACCGCAGTCAGCACGCTCACCCCGTCGGCGTCGTGGTCCTTGCGCACCCACGGCACCATCGCTCCGTATTCGAAGCGGATCTTCAGCTCCTGGACCACGTCGACCTCACCCTCGGTGCAGGTCACCGTGCGGATCAGGTTGCTGTACGCGCCGATGTCGCCGCGCAGCGAGGAGGGGTCGTCGGGCTCGACCGACATGAAATCGGTGACCGTCGCCGTCCCGGTGGGGGAGCGCCAGGTCGTCTCCAGCACCATGGTCGAGGGAAGGTAGCGGCGCCCCATGATCTCGCCATCGGCGATCCGCAGGGTCCAGTGGCCGTGGGACTCATCGCCCAGCAGGGAGCAGAACACGGCCGCCGCGTCGAAGCGCGGCATGCACAGCCAATCGATCGTCCCCCCGCGGGTGACCAGCGCGGTGGCGCGCTGGTCCGAGAGCAGGGCGTGGTCCTCGATCAGAGTGCTCGCCATCACCCCAGTCCATCACAGAGGCACCTGAAGGGCCGAGGAATGCCTACCGATCGGCCCATCTGCCCTGTCGGGCCATCCGCCGACCGGGCCGCCCTGGACACGTGGCGGCACGTGCGCACGCGACCTGACACCACGGACCGGCCCCGCGCTGGCGCCGCAGTCCGCCCCTGCGCTGGCGTCCCGGGTCGGCCCCGCGCTGGGGCCCCGGACCGCGCCAGGGCGATCAGGCGTCCTCGGCGTCGCTCTCCGGGGAGCCTGGCTCGGCGTCGGGCGTCCCCGCTGTCCCGGCCTCGGTCTCCGCCTCCGCGGTGGGCTCCGCGCCGGCGACGAACTCCTCGAGATGGCGGCTGATCGCGACCCGACTGGGCTCGTGGCAGTACATCATGTGCCCGGCCTCGTAGTACTCGATGCGGATCCGCTCGGCGTAGTCCTCGCGCGGGATCGCGAGCTGGGCGAGCACGTACTCGCTGGCGTGGAACGGAGTGGCGGCATCGTGGTAGCCATGGGCCACGAACACCCGGGTGTGCGGGGACTTGCGCAGCACCCGCGCCAGATCGGAGGCGACCTCGACCGCCCGGCCCTCGAACTCCTTGTAGCTCCACGGGTGCACGCGACCGGACAAGATCTCGTACACCACGTCGGTGGAGTAGTCGAGCTCGGTGCGCAGATACTGATTGATGGTCGCGGTGTAGGCCGGGGCCAGCTGATCGATCGAGGGATCGCTGTCCATCTTCTCGGCGTTGCCATCACCGGCCGGTGCCGTGAAGCGCCCGTCGATGCGCCCGGTCACCAGGCCCTCCTTGCGCAGCAGCTCGGCCAGGAAGGCCAGGTGCTCGATGCGCAGGTCGGCCCGCTCCACCCACTCGGGGTCCACGCCGATGAGGGCGCCGATCCGAGCGGCCGCCTCCTGCTTCTGCTCCGGGGACAGGCGCAGCCCCGCCGCCAGCAGCCCGGGGTACTCCTGCTCCGCGAAGGCCTCGGCCTCGTCGACCACGTCCTGCAGCAGGCGACCGGAGTGCTTACCGTGCGCATGGGCGATGGCCGCGTAGGTGGGCAGGTAGTGGACATAGGGACGGTCATTGCCGGCGGTGAAGCGCAGCGTGCCGAAGTCCAGCACCGGGGAGATCAGCGCGATACCGGCCACCGCCACGTAGTAGCGGTCCATCAGACGCGCGGCCACCGCCGAGGCCCGGGTGGTGCCGTAGGACTCCCCGGCCAGGTGGATGGGCGAGGTCCAACGGTCGTTGCGGGTCAGCCAGTCGATCACGAAGGCGGCGATCAGATCCCGGTCCGCCTCCAGCCCGTGGTGGCGATCCGGCTTCGCTCCCGGCGTGGGGCGCGAGTAGCCGGTGGTCATCGCATCGACCATCACCAGATCGGCGTGGCGCAGCAGGGTCTCGTGGTTGTCCAGCAGGCGGTAGGGCGGGGCGACCGGCGAGCCGGCATCGGCCGTGTCGACCCGGCGCGGACCGAACAGGCCCAGGTGCAGCCACACCGTCGAGGCGCCCGGGCCGCCGTTGAAGGCGAAGACCACCGGACGCTCCGCCGCGACCCCCTGCGCCACGTAGCTGACGGAGAACATCTCGGCGTAGGCGGCCGCGCGTCCGTACTCCTCCCCTTCCGGCTCTTCGCGCAGCACCACGGTGCCGGTGGTCGCGGTGTAGTCCAGCGCCCCCTCCGGCAGCGTGAGGGAGTGGACCGTGGTGACCAGGCGATCCTCGGGTCGCTGCTCCTGGGCCGATGCTCGGGGAGCGGCACCCTGCTCGGCAGCGGCGGGGGCAGTGGACTCGGTGTTCACATGTTCTCCTCTGTGTGACGTCCGTCACTGATGGCGCGGTGGGGCTCGATGGTCTCCATCCACCCTAAGTGCGGGCTCACGTGCCGATTTGCGTGCACGTTCACGTGAACGTTCGCGGACCGTGCTCCCCCTAGACTGATCCGTGCGAAGCGGTTCTCGTGTAGTGCGGGCTGATCTGCGCGTTAGTGTGTGGATCCGGCACGACGGGCACAGCTCGGGCGGACGCCATCGCGGCGCTCGGCACACCCCCAGGCCTCGAGGATGAGGAGAGGACACAGCACTGATGAGCAGATTCTCGCGGCGCACCGCGCTGATGGGCTCCGGCGCGGGACTGACCGCCGCAGCCCTCGCCGCCTGCGCCCCACCCAACCCGGGGGAGGTCAACGCCGAACCCACCATTCCGCCCTCGGAGGGGCCGGTCACCATCACCTACTGGGCCTGGCTCAAGGACCTGCAGAAGGTGGCCGACGTCTTCAACGAGAGCCAGGACCGGATCCGGGTGGAGGCCACCTGGATCCCCGGCGGCAATACCGGCGGCTACGCCAAGATCCTCTCCGCCGTGGCGGCTGGTGGCGGTCCCGACATCGCCCAGGTCGAGCTGCGGCAGGTCCCCGAGTTCGCCCTGGCGGGCGCGCTGGTGGACCTGAGCCGCTATGGCTTCGACGACCAGGAGGACAAGTTCGATCCCGGCGCCCTCAGTCAGGCCAAGGTCGACGACACGGTCTGGGGCGTTCCCCAGGACACCGGCCCGGTGGCCACGTTCTATAACCGTGAGGTCCTCGAGGATGAACTCGGGCTCGATCCGCCTGCCACCTGGGAGGAGTTCTACGAGACCGCGGGGATCGTCTCCGAGGCCGGCAAGAACCTGATCAGCCTCGACCCTTCCGACGGCTCGCACCCCATCGCCTGGGTGATGCAGTCCGGAGCCACCTGGTTCCGTCCTGAGGGCGAGGGGTGGATCGTGGATATGACCGATGACGCCTCCATGCGGGTGGCGGAGTTCTGGGACCAGATCTTCGCCGAGCAGCTCGTCGGCACCGGTTACGGCTCCTACACCACCCCCTGGTACGCGGCCGCGGCCGACGGCGACGTGCTGGCCAACATCGGCGGCTCCTGGTCCGACGCGCTGAATGAGACAGTTCCCGGCGGCGAGGGCAAATGGGCCGTGGCCCCCATGCCTGTCTGGGATGACGGGATGGGCTACGCCTCGGGCGGGCACGGCGGTTCGGCGGCTGCGATCCTGGCCAACAGCACCCACCCCGCCGAATCTCTGGAGTTCCTGACCTGGATGTGCACCGATCCGGCCGGGATCGACGCGATGATCGAGTTCTCCGGCATCGGCTGGTCCCCGGCCGCCGACTACATCGGAGAGAGCCGGCAGGAGCCCTCGGAGTTCTTCTCCGGTCAGAACTACAACGAGGAGGTCATCGTGCCCATGGCCGAGGGGCAGAACCTGGAGTGGACCTGGGCGCCATTGATGCAGCGAGTGCAGAACCTGATCGGGGACGGGATGACCGATGCGGTCACCGGTGAGGTCCCGCTGGTGGACATGTTCGCCGATGCGCAGACCGAGATCGTCGAGATCATGCGTGAGATCGGCCTGAATGCGGAGGAGGCGCGATGAGGTCCAAGACTGCTCCGTGGGTGCTGCTGGCACCCTTCCTGGTGGTGTTCATCGGCACCATGATCGTGCCGATCATCATGGCCATCGGGTACAGCTTCACGCGGGTGGAGCGCTCCGGGCTGCTGGGCGAGGGAGGTGTCGAGAGCATGTTCGCTGGTTTCGACAACTACGTCCAGGCGCTGAGCAACGCCAATTTCGTCGCCTCGATCGGGCGGATGGTGCTGTTCGGTGTCGTGCAGGTGACCGTGATGATCGTGGCCGCCACGATCTTGGCGCTGCTGCTGGAGACGGCGAGCGCGAAGTGGCCCGGCTTCTTCCGTGCCGCCTACTTCCTGCCCTACGGGATCCCCGGGGTGATCGCCACGATCCTGTGGTCGTTCCTGTACATCCCGGGGCTGAGCCCGGTCGTGGATGTGCTGCAGCTGGTGGGGATCAACATCGATTTCCTGGGACCGGACATGGTGCTGTGGTCGATCGCGAACATCGTGACCTGGACCTACACCGGCTACAACATGCTGATCATCATCGCGCAGCTGAAATCGATCCCAGGTGAGCTGTACGAGGCGGCGAAGATCGACGGGGCCAGCACCTTCCGGGTGGCGACCTCGATCCAGCTGCCGTTGATCCGGCCGGCGCTGCTGCTGACGGTGATCTTCTCGATCATCGGGACGCTGCAGCTGTTCGCGGAGCCGCGGCTGCTGCAGACGATGAGTGCGGGGATCACCTCGGAGTACACCCCGAACATGTCGGCCTATGCGTTTGCGTTCCAGTACAACGACATCGGCATGGCCGCCGCACAGGCCGTGATCATCGCGGTCGCGGCCTTCACTCTCTCGGCGGTCGCGCTGGGAGTCTCCTCGTGGACGGAGAAGCGTCGATGAACACCACCGACACCAAGGACACCACCGGCCCCGACGCTACGAGCACCCGTGCCTCGGGCACGGGACGAGCCGCCGTCTCCGACGGCCGTACGGGCACCCGGGAGGCGGGCCGCAAAGCCACCTCGACCATCATCATCACCGCGATCCTGGCGATCGTGGCGATCTACTTCCTGGTGCCGGTGTACTGGGTGGTGGTCAACGCCACCAAGTCCACCGAGGACCTGTTCGGCACCAACGGCTTCTGGTTCGGGGAGAACTTCCAGCTGCTGGACAACCTGAAGGCGGTGCTGTCGGCCAACGGCGGCATCTTCCCCCGCTGGGCGCTGAACTCGGTGATCTACGCCGGCATCGGCTCCGTGGTGGCCACCTATTTCGCGGTCGCTGCCGGGTATGCGCTGGCCAAGTACCGCTTCCCCGGGCGGCGCTTCGTGTATGTGCTGGTGCTGGGCGGGGTGCTGGTGCCCGGCACCGCGGTGGCGCTGCCGCTGTTCTTCCTGTTCAGCTCGATCGGGATCACCAACACCTACTGGTCGGTGCTGATCCCCTCCCTGGTCAGCCCTTTCGGGCTGTTCCTGTCCTCCATCTACGCCGGTGCCGCGGTCTCCGACGAGATGCTCGAGGCCGGCCGGATCGACGGAGTGGGGGAGCTGGGTCTGTTCCACCGCCTCGCCCTGCCGCAGCTGACCCCGGCGATCGTGACCGTGGTGCTGTTCCAGTTCGTGGCGATCTGGAACAACTACATGCTCCCGCTGGTGATGCTGGCCGATGAGGAGCTGTACCCGATCACGCTGGGCCTGGACAACTGGAGGGCCCAGACCGATCGCCTGCCCGAGTTCTACCAGCTGACCACCGGCGGCGCGCTGCTGTCGGTGATCCCGCTGGCGATCTTGATCCTGGTCCTGCAGCGCTTCTGGCGCGGCGGCCTCACCGAGGGCTCCGTCAAGGGCTGACC
>DWZH01000110.1 GCA_019118275.1 Candidatus Brachybacterium merdavium
GTCCGCATGGACTTCAGCAGCACCCGTTCGTGCAGCGGGATCCTGTCCATCAGCACCCAGCCGGGGAAGTTCTTCACCGCGACCGGGGAGAAGCCGATGTCGTCGAGGAAGGCGTCGGTCGCCTTCTGCCTGCCGCCCTTGGCGGGGTCGGCGGCGGAGCCGGAGCAGGTGAAGAAGGCCAGGGGCCGCTCGAGCAGGGCGGCGCGGTGGTCCCTGGCCCACTGCACGGCGGTCTTCTCGATCGATTCGATACGGATCCCTGAGCCCAGCACCACCGCGTCGTAGGCGGAGGGGTCGGGTTCGATGGTCACGTCGACCAGCTCGGCCGGCGTGCCGGCCTCGGTCAGCGTCGCCACGATGGTCTCGGCGAGGGTCGTCGTGGCTCCGGAGTGGGTCGCGTAGGCGACGAGAACGGTCATGGGTTCATGGTCGCACCGTCGGCCCCGCCCGCAGCGGGACCGATGGCCCGCGGGGCCACGGGTCGCTCAACCGATGAGACCCAGCAGTTCGATGCCCTGGACCGCGGCCACCCCGGCCACGATGCACCACCCGAGAGTGGCGCCACCGATCCACAGGAACGCGGGCCACGCTCTCGCCCCGGCTGCCACGGCGACGATCGCGGAGAGCTGGGTGCCGACGCCCAGCGGGCCGACCAGCGCGAGCAGGGGCAGTCCGCCGCGGTTCATGATGCGTTCGACGCGGGAGCGCCGCTTCTGCGCCGTGGCTGCTCTGCGCGCCTCGGCCTCGGGGTCATCGGCCTTCCCGGTCGCCTGCCGGCGTCGCCGCCTCCAGGCGGACCACTTCTGTCTCACCCATTCCCAGGCGAAGGCCGCGACGGCGACCGTGAGCAGGTTGCCGGCGGCCCCGGCGAGGATGACGGGCGCGACCGGCAGGCCGGCGATGATCCCGGCGGGGATGACGACCACGGCCTCGAGCCAGGGGATGGCGCCACCGAGGAACACGCCCAGCAGGCCCCAGAGATCAGCTGCGTTCACCGGTTCCTCCGAACAGATCTGGTCACGACGGATCCGGCGCCACCTGCCGCAGCTGCTCAAGCGTCCCGCCCATGACCTCGGCGGCGTGCTCGGTGATCATCGCGATCGGCCAGTCCCACCAGCGTAGCTCAGGCAACATCTGCACGTCCTCGGCGTCGACTCTGGTACGGATCATGCGGGGCCCGGATCGGGGATGGCGCTCATCGGTCCTCCTCCTCCGAGAGGGGGTCGGCGGACCATCGGCCACGCGCGGTCAGCGGCTGATCAGCACAGACTGCTGCCGTGGCGGTCAGCGGATCAGGCGGCGCTCGCGGGCCACGCGGATCGCGGCAGTGCGACTGTCGACGCCGAGCTTGTCGTACAGGTGCACCAGGTGGGTCTTGACGGTCGACTCGGAGATGAACAGGCGCTTGGCGACCTCGCGGTTGGTGGCACCGGTGGCCAGGGCCTCGAGGATCTCGCTCTCCCGGGGGGACAGGGCGCTGTGCGGGGAGGTCATCCGACGCACCAGCCTCTGCTGCACCTCGGGGGACAGGATGCTGCGCCCGGCGGCGGCCTCGGAGACGGCGTCGATCAGGGCCTCGGTGGGCGAATCCTTGAGCACATAGCCGGTGGCGCCGGCCTCGAGCGCGCCGACGATGTCGGCCTCCGCGTCGAAGGTGGTCACCGCGAGCACCTGCACGCCTGGATGGCGCTCGCGCAGGGTGCGCGTGGTCTCGATGCCGCCGATCCCGTCCCCGAGGTTCAGGTCCATCAGCACCAGGTCCGGCAGGCCCGGGGAGGAGGCGGCGAGCTCGTCGAGCACGCGCAGCGCCTCATCGCCGGTGCCGACCTCGGCGATCACCTCGATCCCCTCGTCGGCCTCCAGCAGGGCGCGCAGCCCGGCCCGGACCACCGGGTGGTCGTCGACCATCATGATCCGGTTGCTCATCCTGCCACCTCCTGCGGGCCGGTCGGCAGGCTGATGCCGACGGTGGTGCCCTCCCCGGGGGCCGAGTCGATCGCCACGGTACCGCCCGCCCGGGACATCCGGGAGCGCAGCAACCGCAGGCCGTCCCCGCCCTCGCGGCCGCTGGTCGGGGCCGACGGATCGAATCCGCGCCCGTCGTCGACCACGTCCAGGCTCACCCGGTCCGGCCACCAGGCCAGGGTGAGAACGCAGCGCTGCGCCTCGGCGTGCCGCTGCACGTTGGCGACCAGCGACTGGGCGGCGCGGTGCAGCGTCTCCACCGACTGGGGGTCGAGCTCGCGCGGGGTGCCGTCGATGCGCAGCTCCAGGTCGGGGGGCGTTCCCAGCTGCTGCGCCCGGGAGATCACCGAGCGCAGCGCCTGTTCGAGGGTGGTCTGCGGCGCTCTATCGGTGAGGTCGCGCACCAGGCGGCGGGCGTCGGCGAGGTTCGCGCGGGCGGTGTCCTCGATGCGCAGGAACTCCTCGGTGGCCTCCGGGTGGGCGGCCCGGGCGGTGCGTCCCATCAGCACGATCGAGTTCAGGCCCTGAGCGAGGGTGTCGTGGATGTCCTGTGCGAGCCGCTGGCGCTCCTCGGCGATGCCCTTGCGCCGTTCGGAGTCGGCGAGGCCGGTCTGCGCGGCGCGCAGCTGCCGGACCAGCTGCCGTTTGCGGTCGGTCTCCAGCAACAGCCGGCGGTAGACGGCGTGGGCGATCAGGGAGAACACGGCGCCGACCAGCGGACCCAGGATCTCCCCGATCCCCAGCGACTGCTGTTCTCCGACCAGCAGGGGTGCGAGTACCGCCCAGGAGGCCACCACCGCCAGGGAGAGCGGTCCCGTGACCCGTCCGCGGGCGAACAGGACCAGGAAGAACAGCGGGAAGGCGATCCACACGAAGGCCGCGGAGACGAGGGTGGCGGCCATCCAGGTGACGGTCAGCGCGAGCACCCAGCCGCGGCCGGGCAGCAGCAGGTCGGTCTCGGCGGAGCGGTCCGCGGCCCCTCGCCGCAGGGCGGATCGGGAGCCGGCCACGTAGATCGCCACGATCAGCACGGCCGTGCCGACCGCCATCGCCGGCGGAACCGCGTCGACGCTGATCGCGCGCAGCGCCCCCACGCTCGGCAGCACCACGAACGCCAGGTGCATGGCGCCGCGCAGGGTCGCGGCCAGAGCGGTCGCGGTGCCCGCGGCGTCGCCGTCGGAATCGACGAAGGGTCCGGTCAGCTCCGGGGCACGGTCGGTCTCCACGCCGACACTGTAGGTGGAGCAGGCGGCCCGGGCCATCGTCCGAACGGACCGGTCGGCGTCGTCCTCCCGGTCCCGAAGCCGGTCCTCGGGGGCCGATGTGCACGGCGCTGGGACCCGGTGACATGGAGTCATGTTCGTAGCCCTGAAAGACATCGTCCACGCCAAGGGACGATTCACGCTCATGATCGGCGTGATCGCCCTGCTCACCCTGCTGCTGGTGCTGCTGACCGGCCTCACCCGGGGCCTCGCCCACCAGAACATCTCCGCCATCGAGGCCCTGCCCGCCGACCGGATCGTGCTGACCCCCACCCTGGGGGACGACATCTCCTGGTCCGACTCGCAGGTCGACACCGACCAGGCCGCCATCTGGGATGACACCTCCGGGATCGAGACCGAACCCGTCTCGGTCGGCCAGATGCGGATCGAGACCGACTCCGCGGTCACCTCGCTGGCCCTGTTCGGCGTCGATCCCGACGGTCAGGTCGCGGCCGGCCTGCCCGCCGTCCCGGCCGAGGACGAGGTGCTGCTGCCCGGCGACATCGCCGCCGACCTCGAGGTCGCCTCCGGTGACACCGTCTCGGTCAACGGCCGTGACCTCACGGTCATCGGGACCGTGCCCACCGACTGGTACTCCCACTCCCCCGTCGGGTACGTGCCCCTCGAGTCCTTCCGCGCCGTGGCCCATCAGGCCGAGGACACGGTCGGCTCCGCCCTGCTGGTCCGCGGTGACGGCGGCGATCTGGAGGCCGCCGCGGACTCGGCCGCCGCTGAATCGGGCACCACGGCGGTGACCGTCTCCGACTCGCTGCAGGGCCTGCCCTCGTATTCCTCGGAGAACGGCTCGCTGACCCTGATCCAGGCCTTCCTGTACGGCATCTCTGCGCTGGTGACCGTGGCCTTCCTGTCGGTATGGACCATCCAGCGCACCCGCGACATCGCCGTGCTGCGCGCCCTGGGCGCCACCGCCCGCTACGTCCTGCGCGACACGGTCGGCCAGGCGGCGATCCTGCTGGCCGTGGGCGCCGCCATCGGAGGAACCGTCGGCGGTCTGGGAGGGGCGGCGCTGTCCGCCGTCGCACCGTTCGAGGCCTCCACCGTGACCGTCCTGTTGCCCGTGGCCGGGGTCCTCGTGATCGGCCTGATCGGCTCGGTCATCGCCACCCGTCGCGTCACCCGTATCGATCCGCTGCTCGCCCTGGGAGGGAACTGATAGCCATGACCACATCCACCACTGCACCCGCAGCCCCTACCCGCGATACCGCTGCCCCTGCCGCGCTCCAGCTGGAGGGCGTGCGCGTGGCCTACCCCGATGGCCGTCACGCCGATGGCAGCCCCCGCACCGCCACCGCCCTGGACGATGCCCAGATCGCGGTCGACCGCGGCGAGTTCACCGTCGTGCTGGGCCCCTCCGGATCGGGGAAGTCGACCCTGCTGAGCGTGGCGGCCGGCCTGGTCGTGCCCGATGTCGGCCGTGTCCTGGTCGAGGGCGTGGACCTGGCCGGTCTCGAGGAGCAGCCCCGCACCGCGGTGCGCCGCGAGCAGGTCGGCATCGTCTTCCAGCAGCCCAATCTTCTGCCCGCCCTGTCGGTGATCGACCAGCTGATGGTCACGGCGCACCTGAGCGGACTGCGCGGCAGGCGACTTCGCGCCCAGCGCGACAGCGCCCTCGAGCTGCTCGAACGGGTCGGGATGGCCGAGTACGCGAACCGGCTGCCCCATGAGCTCTCCGGCGGTCAGCGCCAGCGGGCCAATATCGCCCGCGCCCTGTTCACCCGCCCGGCCGTGCTGCTGGTCGATGAGCCGACCAGCGCCCTGGACCACGATCGGGCCCGGTCCATCGTGGACCTGCTGCTCGCCATCACCCGGGAGCTGTCGGTGGCGACCATCATGGTCACCCACGACGACGAGTTCGCCGACGACGCCGATCAGGTGATCCGTCTGCGCGACGGGCGGATCCAGCCCCAAAGCGCCTGATGGTGCGCAGTGCCCTCATGCACAGGGCGGCGTGATGTCGGTCGCCCCCGCGAGGATGTTCCCCGCGCTCACACGTACGGGCTCTCGACGTCGTGAGCTCTTCGATGGTCGGTCTCAGCGGATCTCCTGCTGGACCCCGCCGTCGAGGAGCGAGCGCAGCGACTCCCGGAAAGCCTCGCGGAAGATATCGCCGCGCTGGTTCGGTGAGACAGGGCGGTCGAAGCCTTCGGCAGTGATCACCTGCGCCAGCGCGGGGAACTCACCCTCGGCCATGCGTCGCTCGATCACCACCTCACCCTGAAGTTTCCACCACTGCAGCGGGTCCATGCCGCTGTCCCGGGCAAAGGCGCGTTTATCGAGCGAATCTCGCGCCGCTCCCGTCACGAGGTGGTCGATCGAGGTGACGAGCGAGACCGCCCGGGGCGGCGTCAGACCAGCGTCCAGAGCCGCCGCGAGTCCGGCATCGAAGTGGGCCACTGTGCTCGGGCCGGCCGGGACGCGGCCCATCGGCACGTCCAGCAGCCAGGCATGGCGATGGTACAGATCCCAGTCCGCCATCGCTCGACCCTCGAGTCCCTCACGCCCGGTCGACGCCCGGCTGGCGACCACGACCTCCCTGCGCGCGTGCTCGACCATCAGCGCGATCAGCTCGGTCTTGCCGGCCACATACCGGTACAGGCCTGCGACACTCACGCCCAGCCGCCCCGCGATCGCACGCAGGGACGTCGCGGACAGCCCCTCGGAGTCTGCGATGGCGATGGCGGCCTCGATGACTGTCGCTCGGGTCAGCACCGGCCGGGGGCCACGCGTGCCCGAAGGCTCCGGCCCCCACAGCACCTCCGCCAGCTGTTCGGCCATGGATCGCGGCGAATCGTCCCCCGCTGACCTGGCCATGAGCGAAGAGTAGCAACGCGGGTCTTGACACCCCAAAACTGCGACTGCCATTCTCGGTTCCTACTGCGAACACCATATGCAGTTTCCTTCGGCACCGGCTGACAGATCGGAGACGCACAATGAACACCAGCCAGCCCGAAGTCCTGTTCAGCATGTCTACGGGATACGCGCCGCTGACCAATCTGCTCGGTGCGGGCGATCCGAACGTGCACTGGATCGACGGCCGATGGTGGATGTTCTTCGGTGCCTTCCGGACCACTCTGCGCAACAACATCTTCGCCGCCACCCTGGCACCGGGCGAACCTCTGCATGAGGGGATGCGGTGGCGAGTTCACACGCATCCAAGCAGCCACCGGCGCGCTCTGCCCCTCGTCCCGCAGCCCGGCCGAGCCGCATGGGACCGGTACGGGCTGCACGAGCCCTCCTACGTCGAAGGGCTCAGCGCCGACGGCTCCGGTCGGCCCGTGCGACGCCTGTACTACACCGGGCGGAGCTCACCCACGTCGGTCGGCAACACGTCCCCCTACTCCATCGGCATGCTCGAGCTGACACCGGTGGGCTGGCAGCGCCATCCCCGGCCCGTCCTGACCGGAACAGCGCGGAACCCGAGCGCACTCGGCCCCAAGGTGGTGTACTCCGACGGCATGTGGCGGATGTGGTTCCGCTCGACCACCGGAGAGCCTGCGAAGGGTGAGCGGCCGGTCTCCGAGATCCACTACACGGAGAGCGTGAACGGCATCGATGCCTGGAGCACGCCGCGGCCTTTCTATACGCGGGCCGAGGGGTTCGCCCACGCCTTCGTGCACCGCACGCCCGAGGGCTTCGAGATGCTTCTGAGCAAGAGCCCGAATCTCTTCGGCGACGATTCCTATCCGGAGCAGAAGCTCTGGATCAGCAGCTCGGCCCGGGCGAGCGGTGAGATCTCGGACTGGTCGACGCCCACTCCCGTGCTCGACGCCGAATCCGGACCCGCGTGGTACCGGGGCGGATTCTTCGGCTCGAGCCTGTGCGTAGCCGACGGATGCTCGCCCGATCCCGGCGAACGATTCGTCTTCTTCACCGGGGCGCACACGCCGCTCAACTGGCCCCGGACTGCCCTTCGACGACTCTGCACCGGCAAGCGCCCGCCGGTTCCCGCACCGTTCTATTTCACGATCGGCAGCGTGCCCATCACCGTCGGACCCACGCCGCGACACGAGGATCGTGGTGACCGGTTGCTGCCGGCGCGCAGATGAGGGATCCGCCCCAATCTGGGGACTTCGACCATCGGCTCGGTCTCGAGGTCGATCTCCAGCAACTCGTCCAGGCATCCGGAGACGCTGACCGCACTGCGGGCGAGCGCGCCGTCGGCCCGCTCGCGTGGACACGGCCTTCCCCCTCGTCCCGACGATGCGCGGCACCCGGGCGCTCACGGCGCCATTCGGGTTTCAGCCAGTGCGATCGACTGTCTTACAGGGGAAGTGACCGGCGTGTCACCGAGCACTCGGTAGGTTTGGTTTCGGTGCACCCTTCCCAGCTCCTTCCTCGGGCACTAGCGTGGCCCGTCGACGCCCCCTCTGTGACCCCTGCCCGAGGAGGCCAGGCGCAGCCCTATGTCCCGTTTCGACTACGTCATCGTCGGTGCCGGCTCGGCCGGCTGTGTCCTGGCGAACCGGCTGTCGGCCGATCCCGCCACCGAGGTGCTGCTGATCGAGGCGGGCGGGGAGGACACCGATCCGCGCATCGCCATGCCCCGCGGCTTCGGCGAGCTGCTCGGGGACCCTGCCATGGCCTGGCATTACCCCACCCGTCCGTTCGGGCCCACGGAGCAGGTCGAGCACTGGGTGCGGGGCAGGACGCTCGGCGGCTCGAGCTCGGTCAACGGCATGCTCTACAACCGTGGCCATCGCGCCGACCACGACGCCCTCGCGACCGCCGGCAATCCGGGCTGGTCCTGGGACGACATGCTCCCGGTCTTCCGCAGCATCGAGGACAACTCCCTGGGCGGCTCCCCGGTGCGCGGCGCGGACGGGCCGCTGCAGATCTCCACGGTCGAGTCCGGTGATCCCCTGCTGGAGGACGTGATCACCGCCGGCACCGAGCTCGGCTGGCAGCGGGTCCAGGACCTGAACGAGACCGATGAGGAGCGTATCGGCTACGCGATGGCCACGATTCGTGACGGCCGGCGCTGCAGCGCGGCCGACGCCTTCCTGCACCCGGTGCGCGGCCGGCCCAACCTGAGCATCGCCCTGCACACCGAGATCGACCGGGTCGTGCTCGAGGACGGTCGCGCCGTCGGCGTCCGCGGCCGCCAGGGCGAACGCGCGGTCGAGCACGCGGCGGGCCAGGAGGTGATCCTGTCGGCCGGCGCGATCGCCACCCCGCGGATCCTCCAGCTGTCCGGGATCGGCGACCATGACGCCCTCGCCGCCGCCGGGGTCCGCCCCCAGGTCGAGAGCCCGCATGTCGGCGCCCGAATGCGCGAGCACCGGGTGTTCATGCTCCAGGTCCGCCTCCGCGAGGAGCTCGGCTACAACCACCTGCTCAGCAGCCCCGAGGGGCAGCAGGAGGCGATGCAGGAGTACCAGTGCACCGGGGGCGGGCCGATGGGCGCTCCCTCGTTCGACATCGTCGGCTTCTTCCGCACCCACCCGGAGCTGGACCGCCCGGACGCGCAGCTGCAGATCGCCCCGTACTCGATCCAGCCGCTCGCAGCGGGGGGCAGCATGCAGATCGAGTCGGATCCCGGCCTGATCGCCATCGGCTATCAGCTTCGTCCCGAGAGCACAGGCAGCATCCACATCACCTCGGGTGATCCACACGCTCCGCTGGACATCGACCCCGGCTACTTCTCCACCGCGCACGACCGCACCACGTCCGCGGCGGTGTTCCGGGGTCTGCGCCGGTTGCTGGCCACCGAGCCGCTCGCGCAGCGGATCGAGCACGAGACGGTGCCGGGTCCCGGGGTCCGCACCGAGCAGGAGATCATCGAGGCCGGCCTCGTCGAAGGCGGCAGCGGTTACCACGCCAGCGGGACGGCCGGGATGGGGCCCCGCGATGACGACGTGGTCGATGCCCGCCTGCGGGTGCGGGGAGTATCCGGTCTGCGCGTGGCCGACGCCTCGGTGCTGCCCGTCCCGGTCTCCGGGAACCTCAACGGCCCGGTCGCGGCGCTGGCCTGGCGAGCGGCCGATCTCATCACCGGCGGCGACTGAGCGCCCGGTCCGGCCGCTCTGTGTGCTCAGGCCACGGCCATGGGACGGACCACCGGGGCGCGCGCGGCGATCAGGATCGTCGCCAGACCGCCGACGGCGAGGAGAGCATAGACCAGCACGAACCCTGCGGAGGTCGCCGCCAGGATCGAGGCCATGACCGCGGTGGTGGCCGCCACCGCCATGCTCTCGCCCGCTTGGAGTGCGGAGCTGTAGGTGCCCTGTTCGTCCACCTGGGCGAGCGCGAGCGTGGCCGTGGAGAGCCGCGCGTTCGAGATCCCCATGCCGGTGCCCATGATGACGCTGCCGGCGACGACGAAGGCGAGGGGCACCAGGTCGAGGGTGAACAGCAGGACGTTGACCGGCGCGGCTGCGACCAACGGGGTGGCGAGGAAGATGAGTCGGCGATGCTCGCCGTGGGTGCTGGGGAACCTGCTCTGCACCCACGCGCCGATCGCCCACCCGGCCGCACCGGCGGTGATGACCAGGCCCGCGGAGGTCGGGGTGAACCCCCGCTGCGTCTGCAGGTACAGGGTCAGGTACACATCCGTCCCCGCGAGAGTCGCCCCGAGCAGGGCTCGAAGGGCCACCAGGCGCTGCGCGGGACCTCGCAGCCGCAGTGTTCCCGGGGGCAGGATCGCCCCCGCGGCCCGCAGCAGCGCAGCCATCGCGAGGAGCACGACCGCAAGCGCCCAGGCCCCCGGCAGCTGCGCCCCGAAGTGCAGCGCCAGCAGGATGCCCGCGGCGACCACGGCGAGCAGCCCCCGGCGGCCGAGGATCGCTGCCATCCTGGCGCGCGGCAGATCGGGTGCGTGGTCGGCGGCGGGGGCGGGATCCGTGCGGGAGTTGCGCAGCAGCCCGGCCAGCGCGATCGCGGATCCGACCAGGATCAGAGCGAACACCGTCCTCCAGGTGGTCTGATTCGACAGTGTGCCCGCCAGCAGCGGTCCGGCGACCGAGGGCAGCAACCAGGCCGTGGTGAACAGCCCGAACATCTTGGGACGGGCGCCATCGGGGATCTGGCGGGCGATCAGCACGTACAGCACCACCGAGTCGATGCCTCCCCCCAGGCCCTGCAGGAACCGTCCGACGATGAACACGGCCGCGTTCGGCGCGACGATGCACAGCACCAGTCCCAGCAGGAACAGGCCGCCGCCGAGCAGGAGCGGGCGGCGCGGTCCGCTGTGGTCCGACCAGTTGCCGCCCACCACCATGCCCACCAGGCCCGCGGTGATGGTGGCCGAGAAGGCCAGCGAGTACCACTGCACGCCGCCCAGATCGGCCATGGCCACGGGCAGGACGGTCGTGATCGCGAACGCCTCGAAGGCGATCGATGTCATCAGCACCAGGGTGCTGACGATGAAGGGCCAGGTCCGGGCGGTCCACAGGCGGGTCGGCTCCGGGGCATGGGCGATGCTCATGGGACCTCCCGGGGCGGGAGCTGATCGGCTGTGGCGGCCGGCTGTCCGTGCGTCATGGAATCTCGGCTCTCGTGCGTGGTGGCTCGGTCCCGTAGAGTCGACTACATCAAGTGAGCTTGACGTCAAGCATTCCTGCCGAACTGCTAAGGAGGGCCCGGCCATGGTCCAGGTCCATGACGACGTGGTCTGGCTGAAGCCCGGCCAGATCGCCGAACGCGCCGGTGTCGCCGTCTCGACGCTGCACTACTACGAGGGCCTCGAACTGATCCGCAGCCGGCGCACGGCGGGCAACCGCCGCGAGTACCGACGGGACACGCTGCGCATCCTCGCCTTCATCCGCGCCTCCCAGCGGGTGGGCATCAGCCTGGAGAGGATCAAGGAGGCGCTGGACTCGCTGCCCGATGAGCGGGTGCCCACCACCAAGGACTGGGCGCGCATCTCCCGGAAGTGGCGTGATGAGCTCACGGACCGGATCGAGCACCTCACGGCGTTGCGCGACCGCTTCACCAGCTGCATCGGCTGCGGCTGCCTGTCGCTGAAGGCCTGTCCCTACTCCAACCCCGACGACGTGCTGGGCACCGCGGGACCGGGGCCGCAGCGCTTCCCGTGAGGGCCGGCTCGCTGAGGGCACCAGGGCCGCAGCTGCTGCCGGCGACGTGGGCCCGACGGCACCGCAACCGGCGGCGCGGGGCCGAGGCCACAGCAGCCAGGAGCGCGGGGCCCGACGGCACGAGAACGGCCGGTCCCCGGTGCTGGGGACCGGCCGTCATGGGCCTGCGCGCTCCGATCAGGCGGTGGGGACCACCAGGCCGGGCGCCGTGCTGCGAGCAGCCTCGAACCGCGCCTGGACATCCGCCCAGTTCACG